>DASXNX010000060.1:0-4104 GCA_036494725.1 Steroidobacteraceae bacterium | reverse complement strand
TGGCCGGCGTCAACTAGACCTTCCGGTGGCGACTTTCATTTCTGCCGGTCTTTGGGCTTCACCATCGGTCCACCATAGGGCAGCCTGACGCCGAAGGCGTTAGAAGCTCTTTGCTGAGTTGGCGTATCCGGATCAAGGGCGTTCTGCGGCCGAGGCGTCGCGCTTGGCGAGTGCTGCGCGTTGCTCAGCCGCCTCCGCCCGGACGCTCGGTCCGGTGAACTCAAGCACGACGGCGTGATGCACAACGCGGTCGATGGCGGCCGCGGTCGTCATCGGATCTTTGAAGATCTGGTCCCACTTCGAGAACACCAGGTTGGACGTTATCATCACGCTCTTGCGCTCATATCGCTCGGCCAGGAGAGCGAAGAGCACTTCCATTTCGGCCCTATCGTGTTGGACGTATCCGATATCATCGAGCGCGAGGCAGTCGAAGTTGTCCAGACGTTTGAGCTCACGAGCGAGCCTGAGGTTTCGCTTGGCATCGAGCAGTCGCTCCACGAGACTCGCGACCGAGGTGAACAGAACCGGATGGCCGTGTTCAACCAGCGCTCGACCCAATGCCGCCATCACGTGGGATTTGCCGGTCCCCGGTCGACCGATCAGACAGACGTTGGTGGCCCCAGCTAAAAACTCGCCACGCAAGAGCTGGCGGATCTGTCCGCGTAACGATGCTGCGAAGCGGTTCAGATCCAGCGTCGCCAGGGTTTTATCGCGCGGTAGCTTCGCCTCCTTCAGCAGCCGCGTCATACGCCGATCGGCTCGTTCGTTGGCTTCGAGAGTGACGAGCTCGGTGAGATACTGGATATGACTCCAACCTTCGGTAGCAGCGCGTTGTGCCAACTCTGCGTAATGCTCGAGGAAGGACGGCAGGTGGAGTGCCTTGAGTCGCAGCTGCAGCGTCTCATCGGCTACAACGGTGGCGGCGCTCACGCGCACACCGCTTCGTCGTTCGTGCCGAGCAGCCGATCGTAGAGGTTCAGATCCGGTGCCGTAATATCCAGGAAGGGTACGCCCTGGGGCGTGCGTGGGCCCCGCACCTGGGCGCGGACCGCCTCGTAGGTGGGAGTGGATGGGCCGGCCAGTAAGCCGGCGAGAACCGCTCGGACGGTCTCCTCGCCATCGCTGGCCGCCAAGTGAAGGATCCGAACGTACTCCAGATCGGCCTGGTCGGATCCTTGGGCAACCAGCGCATCGTAGGTGCGGCGGAACTCGAGCGTGGGGAAGAGCGCTTCGCGGAACACATAGCGGCGAAAGGCGCCGGGTTTGCGGACCAGCGTATGGATGATGTGGCGGTAATCGATCCGGTGCGCGTCGCGCCCGATCAGGCGTTCCATAAGCGCGACGCGTTCGCCTTTGTAGTGCAACTCGACTATGTCAGCATGCAGGCGTACCCGAAGCTGACATCCGATCAACCGGGAGGACACCGAGTAGGAGTGTTTGAGGATGCGCACCGCGCTCGCGCGTGAGACCGTCGCATACGATTCTCGGTACGCGGGCAACGGCCGCAGGGGCAACGCTCGAAGGTGAACACGCTCCTCCTCGATCCGTGCATGTCGGGTGGCATTGCGCGCCTGGATGCACGTCTCGAGGAACCCCTCGTATGCCTCGCGAGACACAAAGGCGCGTGATCCGCGTAGCCGTAACCGCTGGTCGATCGCAGCCTTCAGTTGTCCGTTTGCCGACTCGACATCGCCGTTCTCATGCGCGTTGCCAGGGAAGTTACGCGAGGCGCGCAGTCCGTAGTGATCGATCAACTCGCGATACCGCTCGGTAAAGTCCCGCCCGCGGCTCTCCGCCAACTCGTGTGTGGCCGCCGAGAGATTGTCAGTGCGGTGTTCAAGTGGAACGCCACCGAGACGCCACAACGCATTCTGCACCCCAGCGCTCAAGGACTCGAAGCTCTCGCTCGGGCAGATCGACACCGCCTCCCAGTTGGAATACGTCAGGACGAAGTGATACAGCAGGTGTGGAAACAACTGACCGGCAATCATCACCTCCATCTGCCGCATGTCCGTAAAGTCCGACTGAGCCTGCTCGCCAGGAATATGCGTCTGCGGGAAGAACACCTCTCGGTCGGGTCCTGACGTGACTCGCCACGCGAGAACTCGCCGCTGTAGTGTGCGCAGCTGCCCGGCACTGAAACGTCCGGCATGCCGTTCGTTCAGCTCCGCCCAGATCGTCTTTGCCTGCAAACCGCCGTCCTGGCGTAGCAGCGCTTCAACTTCCGGCCACACATCCACAAAGGGGTCCGGTCGGGTTCGCCACGTGTGGGGCACCTTGGCTTGCGAGGGCGCACGGTTGGAATGCGCGTATTTACGCGCCGTCCGCTCGCTCATCCCGGCTTTCGCCGCCGCGGTCACCTGCGGAATTCCCTGCGTTAACAATGACATGAGTAACCTCACCTGTTCGTCTGTAACCACGCAGCCCCCTTAGTGAGGGCTGAGTAAACCAGACCGCCGATGAGGCCCGCCGACCGGCAATTCTAATTGTCGTCACCCGGCAGGTTTAATTGTCGCCGGCCAGACGTGGATCGGGAAAGCGTGGGCGGCGTGATTGAACGTCTCCCAAGGCTTCCCGGATCCGATATCGAAGTTCTGCTCCTGAGTGGCCTTAACTAGGATCGTCTTCGATATGGGTTGCGGTGACGATGTTGGGAAAAATCACTCGATTCGATGCGCGCTGCGAACCAGTGAGAGTCGTACAGCCCTTGGCTACCAGGCGGAGAGGCTCAGCATCGGGCTCGTCTCCTCGACAGAATTCTTTCGCACGTTTTGTGAATTTCTCGCGGGCAGGATGAGCGGCGACGCGATTTTGCGCCGCATTAGTTAGTCAAGCGGTGTTGTTACATTCGGGTGAGCGCGAGATCGGGTAGACAACATGGCCACGGAATGAAACCGGAGCAGGAGCGTTGAATGGACCCGATAAATCATGTACTCGCGTTGATCGGCTACGTAGTCGTTGGCGGCGGGGGCCTTAGCCTCATCGTCTACCAAGTCTTCAAGCACCTCGGCAGCAAGTGGCTCGATGCTCGATTCGACGAGCGACTCCAGGATCTTAAACACGAACAGGCCCAAGAGATCGAAAGGCTGCGATACAAGATTTCTACGTTGCTCGACCGCGCTACGAAACTCCACCAGCGCGAGTTCGAAGTACTTCCAGAAGCGTGGGCGAAGCTAAATAAGGCGTTTTGGAAGGCTAGTGCAGTGGTTTCTCCTTTCAAAGAAACGCCCGACCTGAATAGGATGGGCGATACCCACCGAGAGGAGTTCATCGCCAAATCACGGCTCCAAGACTGGCAGAAGGACGAGGTGCGGAATTCGGAAGACAGGACAGCCAAGTACGAAGAGATGGAGTTTCTGCACGTTCTTGCCGATGCCAAAGGCGCATGCACCGAATCATCGCGCTACCTGGGGATGCAAGGCATATTTGTTGAACCTGAACTCCGAAAGAAGATGGATCGGCTAAATAGTTTGATTTGGAACGCCCTAATGGAGGCCCAAACGAACACGCAAATCCAAATGCGCGAGCGCGATCAAGCCGGAGCACTTCGAGATGAGGGGGAGCGGATCAGGGATGAGCTCCAAACGGCGATACAACATCGCATCTGGCCCGCAAGCAACGTCGAGCGGTAGCAGGCCCCCACATTAGGTCATGTCGACACGCGTACGATGATCCTCCTGCTTCGCATCTTCGCCCCAGCCCCACTCATGCGGCACCGCACGCGGTGCCGAGGTCTCCGGGTGCCGGTGAATGGCCTAGAGAGGTGCTTGAACCGCGAGGGGTTTTCGTGACGCGAATGGAGAGCGGAGTTGTTACCCAGTCTGTTACCCAGCGTTCGAAAAGCTGTTACCCAATGGGCGTTTTTGAGCCCGCGAAGCGGGAAAAACACTGGGAAATCAATGGTCGGGGTGACAGGATTTGAACCTGCGACACCTACGTCCCGAACGTAGTGCTCTACCAGGCTGAGCTACACCCCGAGAATGGCAAGCCCGCGTCCTTTCAGTGCTGGCGGGCGGCAAGAACGGGGGCGCGAAGTGTACTGAAGCGGACCTGCGGCTTCAATCGCTTTCGGTAATTGGCCTTCCCGGTCCGCGAGGTGAAAGC
>DASXNX010000059.1:0-1527 GCA_036494725.1 Steroidobacteraceae bacterium | reverse complement strand
GCCGCCAGATCGAGATCCGCTTGGAAGCGGACGGCGCCACAGTGACAGCTGCCAAGATAGGTCTTCAACATGGTGCCCTCCGATGCCTGTTCGACCGAAGTAAGCTACGCCAAAGCTGTTGCCACCATGCTGTCAGCATGCGACGGTTACACACACTCATGCGTCGCGCCGATCGCCTATTTCAGATCATTCAAATCCTCCGCCGGTCGAGCAGCCCGACCACCGCCGCGGCGATTTGCGAGCAAGTCGTCGTTGCGCAGCTGCCGCAAGGTTCGATTGACATGCGGAAGGCTGAGACCGAGCGCGTCGCTGATCAACTGTTGAGTAAACGGCATGGAGGTCCCCACTGGACTCTCCGCTGGAGCAAGCGGGATTCGAACTCACGGTCCCAGTCAGCGCGGACAGCCCATGGAGACGCCTCCCGGTGCGGCTCGCTCGCGTCAAACAGCTTTCAGAATGTTAAGTTGCTGAAGCGCGGTCACTCCATCATCGAGGCCTATTTCCTCGGCGATTATGCCATTCTCGACGCGAAGCACAGTCGTCCCCGTGAAGTGCATTTTGCGGCCGGACCCTGCCGGCAGCGAACCCACA
Organism: Steroidobacteraceae bacterium; assembly: GCA_036494725.1. Taxonomy (GTDB): domain Bacteria; phylum Pseudomonadota; class Gammaproteobacteria; order Steroidobacterales; family Steroidobacteraceae; genus Bog-1198. The sequence continues at coordinate 936 of DASXNX010000059.1, read as the reverse complement.
AGAAAATCGCTGAAGGCGGGGCCGGTGTGCGTGCCGCCACCCTCCCACCGGCCGACGACGCAGTCGCCCTCGGCAATGAGGTCAGCCGCGCCCCAGAAGTTGAGGTCCGGAAACGCCGCGCGGAACCCTTCCATGAAATTCCGCACGTCCCCGCGACCACGACGCGGCGCATGAAGCGAATATTGGAGCAGCATGTCCGGTGCAGCGAGCTCATCGATGATCTTGGGATCCCAGGGGTTACCCCAAAACCCCTCAAACCAGCGGCCGACGATGATCTTGTTGCTGTAGCTCGACCCGCGGAATACGAGGTTCCAAGCTGTCGGCGAGCATGTTTTCCAGCCGTAGCTTTTCGTCATCCACGCTGGCGACGGTGATACCCGGTATGGCGGTCGGAATGCCGTCCTTGGCCTTGACTCCGATCAAAAGGTCTCCGCCCGCCGTGTTCGCGAGTGATGATACCGCAGCGAGGAACGCGACCCGTTCATCCGCTCGGTCCGGTTGCGCTAAGCAGGTTTCAGGATGCCAAGCTGCTGGAGCGCGGTCGCGCCATCATCGAGGCCAACCTCCTCGGCGATCTTGCCGTTCTCAGAGATCGCAAACATAGATTGCGGGCATGAGAGATCCCCCTTTTCGTTGATGATGCCTTGTCGCGTGCGAGGGCTCGGGTCGAGCGGCACGGCCGGTGTAGGTCGGAAGCGTCCAGCCAGTTCGTCCGGCTTGGAGCGTTAGCGGAACGGCCTGATCATTCTAGGGTTTACCTATCCTTGAATAAAGGACATGGCTTGAGCGATGTCTTTGAGCGAGCGAATGCAATGCGAAAACACCCAGAGTCCATAGCCCATAGCCAGGATGGTAACGCCGCAAGAGCTTTCGGCTTTCCTCAGTGGTTGCCGCATGGGAACGGTGCGAAGCACGCTCTGCGACACGCTGAAAAGC
>DASXNX010000058.1:0-19941 GCA_036494725.1 Steroidobacteraceae bacterium | reverse complement strand
TCGGCAGCGCCTAAACTTCGATCGTTGATGCGAACGGCCATGCGCAACCCGTAAGGGACGCGAGTCGGCCGCTACTCTTCGGCGACGATCGTGACCTGCAAGGTCACATTCACGTCCGTGTGCAGGTGCAACTGAACCTGGTGGTCGCCGGCAACGCGGATTGGACCCGTCGGCATGCGCACTTCGCTGCGGCTGATCGGTTGACCCGCTTTGACGGACGCCTCGGCGATATCGGCCGTCCCGATCGAGCCGAACAGCTTGCCTTCGGCACCGGCCTTGGCTTTGATTTCGAGCTTGAAGTTCTCGAACTTCAAGGCGCGCGCCTGAGCGCCTGCCAATTCCTGGTTCGCCTTGGCTTCAAGTTCGTGCCGCTGCGCTTCAAACTTTGCAATATTCGCCGCCGTGGCCAGCGTGGCCCGGCCGGTGGGCACCAAGAAATTGCGCGCATAGCCGGATTTAACTTTGACGCGATCGCCGATCTGACCGAGGTTCGCGACCTTCTGCAACAATATGATTTCCATTTGCGTACGCCGAATTAGTGCTGATCAGTGTAGGGCAGCAAGGCCAGGAAACGCGCGCGCCGGATCGCAAGCTGTAGCTGGCGCTGGTAGTGCGCGCGCGTGCCCGTGATGCGGCTGGGAACGATCTTGCCGGTTTCGGTGATGTAGCTCTTGAGCGTCGCCAGATCCTTGTAGTCGATCTGTTTGACGTCATCTGCGGTGAATCGGCAAAACTTCTTACGGCGGAAAAAACGTGCCATGTTTGCTCTCCCTTATCGCATGCCCATGGGCATGTCATCGTCGTCGCCATCGTCGCCGAAGTCGTCATGACGACGGGCATTTTCATCCGGCGCTCGCGCCATCGGCGATGCCTCGGTCACTGCCTCGTTCATCTTGACCACGAGACTGCGCAGCACGGCATCGCTGAACCGGAAAGATCCGGTGAGCTCGGTCAACGTCTTTTGGTCGCATTCGACGTTCAACAGGATGTAGTGCGCTTTGTGCACCTTGGATATGGGGAAGGTCAGCTGGCGCCGGCCCCAATCTTCGAAGCGATGTACCGAGCCGCCGCCGGCACTGATCATGCCTTTATAGCGATCGACCATCGCAGGAACTTGCTCGCTCTGGTCCGGATGGACCAGAAGCACAATTTCATAATGCCGCATTGTATTTCCTTAAGGATTTAGCCTCCCGTTGCGAGCGGTGAGGCAAGGAGTAAAACCGGTTGCCCGGCAAAAAAGAGCGCGAAGGATACGGTTTATGCCGGTTTTGGTCAACCTGCCCGTTGCCGCAGCACCTCGAATAACGCGATTCCGGCTGCCACGGAGACGTTTAAGGACTGCATGTGTCCCGCCATGGGTATTCGCACCAAAAAGTCGCATTTGTCCCGGGTCAGGCGGCGCATGCCGCTGCCTTCCGCCCCCAAAACCAGCGCCAAGGGGCGCTTCAAATCGGCCGTATACAGGGGCTTTTCCGCCTCCCCGTCCGTTCCCACCACCCAAATACCCCGTTCCTTGAGCACACCCAGCGTCCTGGCGAGGTTCGTCACGGTGGCGACCGGCACAAACTCCGCGGCCCCCGCAGCCACTTTGCGGGCCACCCCATCCACGGTAGCCGCTCGATCCTTCGGAATCACCACGGCGTGAGCACCGGCAGCGTCCGCCGTTCGCAGGCAGGCGCCCAAATTATGGGGATCGGTAACGCCGTCCAGCACCAACAGCACGGGATCTACCGTCAGCCGGCCTAAGAACTCGGTCAAATCGTGCTCGTCCCAGGGCTTGAGAGGCCGCATCGCCGCCACCGCGCCTTGGTGCACGACATCTCCGACCAGTTTTGCCAGAGACTCGGCCGTTGCGGCATGGACGTGGACGCCCGCCCGCTCCGCGCGCTCTTTTAGCTCGCGCGCTCGAGCATCGTCGCGCAGCTGCGCCACCCAGACCTCTAGCACCCGCTCCGGCGCTCGTTCGAGCGCGGCATTGACTGCATGCAAGCCATAAACAAGATTGCGCTTCGAGTCAGCCACGACCGCCGCGCCCACCGCGCTTCGCACCTCCGCTCCGCGAATGGTTCGAGCCGTTATTGCGACGCGCGCGCGGGCCGTGCTCTGCGCCGCGCCTGGGCGCGCGCACCGTGCCGCGGGCGGCCGAGGCATTCGGATCGATGAGTTCGAAATCGATCTGGCGGGTGCTGAGATCGACGCGATTCAACCGCACATTGACTGAATCGCCGAGTTGCCAGCGCCGGCCGGTGCGCTGGCCGACCAATCCCATGCCGCCATCTTCGAGTTCCCAGTAGTCGCCGGGGATGCTCGATACGTGAACCAGGCCGTCAATCGGCATGGTCTTCAATTGCACGAACAGCCCGAATTCCAGGGCGCTTGAAATGGTGGCTTCGAAAACCTCGCCGATGCGGGGCTGCATATACAGACATTTTAGATATCCCATCACGTCTCGAGATGCGTCATCGGCGCGCCGCTCGCGCTGTGAGCTCTCCGCGCCCAATGTTTGCAGCTCCGCGGTGCTGTAGCGATGTCCCGACGCCGATTGCGGCAGAACCGCCGCCTTGATCGCTCGATGCACCAGGAGGTCGGGATAGCGGCGAATCGGGGACGTGAAGTGCGCGTACTCCTGCAGCGCCAGCCCGAAGTGACCGATGTTGGTTTGTTGGTAAACGGCCTGCGCCAGCGAGCGGATCACCAACCCCTCGAGCAACACGCCGTCCGGACGCGCGGCCAGCCTTTCCACCAGTTGTCGAAACTCGCGCGGAGTCGGCTTTTCCGAGAACGCCGCGCCTACTTGCAGTGCGCTCAAGACCTTTTGCAGCTCGGTCACGCGCTTATCCTCGGGCTGACCGTGAACCCGGTACAAGCTGCCGGCCTTGGCGATCCGCAGTGCCACCGCCGCCTCGACATTGGCGGCAATCATGCATTCCTCGATCAAGCGATGTGCATCGTTGCGCATCACGGCGTAGAACCCCTCGATTGTGCCGCGCTCGCCGATGCGCGCCTTGACTTCGCCGCCTCGAAAATCCAGCGCACCGCGCGCGTCGCGCGCCTTCTTCAGGGCTCCATAAGCCGCATAGAGTGTTCGCAAGGACTGGCCCACGGCGGGCGACACATCGGCACGGTGCTTCTCCGGATCCTGCAGATAGCTCCATGCCTGGTTATAGGTCAGCCGGGCGTGCGAGATGATCACGGCCTCATAGAACCGCGCCTTGCCGGGTTTGCCCGACTTGCTCACCTGCATGTCGCAGACGAAGGACAGGCGTTCGACCCGCGGCAACAGCGAACAAAGGCCATTGGAAAGATGCTCCGGCAGCATCGGGATTACGCGATCCGGAAAGTACACCGACGTCGCGCGCGCCCGCGCTTCCCCGTCCAACGCACTGCCAAAACGGACGTAGTGACTGACATCGGCGATGGCCACGATCAGCCGCCAGCCCCCGCCGCTCAGCGCCTCTGCGTAGACGGCATCGTCAAAATCCTTGGCGTCCTCGCCATCGATCGTAACGAGGGGAATTTCGCGCAAATCCTCCCGACCCTGCGTGTCTTCGGGCGACACACCCGGCGAGAATCGATTCGCCTCGGCAAGGACTTCGGGCGGGAATTCCTGCGGCAAGTCGTGCCTCAGTATGGCGAAACGGGCGGCCAAGTCGGAGGGCCGCAAGTTGTCGAGCACCTCGACGATGCGGCCATGTGCGGCGGCATCGCCCTGCGCGCGCTTGGTCAGCTCGACAATCACTTCATCGCCGTCTTTCGCACCATGCCGGTCACGCATCGACACATCGATCGTGTACCAATGGCCCGGATCTTCGGGCGTAACCGAACCATGCGAAGGGCCGCTGCGCCAAACACCGCCAATGCGATTGGGCGCATCGCCGGTTCGCCGGATCAAGCGCGCAATGCGCCGTCCGCGCTCGTTCATGCCGACCGCGAGCACCTCCACTTTGTCGTTGTGCATCAAGGACGCCGTATCGGCGCGCGCCAGCACCAAGGGCGCTGATCCATCGTCCGGCATCACGAGAACATCGCCATTGGCTCGGCCTCGAACCCGGCCCGCGACGCGCTCACCTTCGCCCGCTGCCGCGAACCCGTTGGGGCCCTGAATCGCCTGTCCGTCGCGTACCATCGCGCCCAGGCGCTTGGCGAGCGCCTCGCGTTGCGTATCGGTCTGAAGGCCCAATCGCTTGGCCAGGCGCGCGCCGCTCAACGGCTCCGGTGCATCGCTCAAATGCTTGAGCAATAGCTCGCGGCTTGGGATTGGATCCGCGTAACGCGACTTTTCGAGTTCTAGATTCGGATCATCGCGGCGCCAATCCGCAGCTTTTTTTTCGGCGCGGCTGGCTCTAGATTTGGAATTCGATCCGCGACGAGTCATTTACCGCGACAGGTTATCAGCTTTGCGCGTCGCCGGGCGCATATCGAGCGAGCGACCCCTTGGCGTGCGCCCGCGAGCGCTTCGCCAACCAATAGTATGCGGGCGAGGTCACGGCAAGACCGGCGATCCACGACAGATCGGTGCCGTCGAGACTTTTTGCCACGAATCCCGTGAACAAAGGCGCAGCAGAGATGAACGGCACCTGCACCAAAATCCCCACGCCGTAGCAGATGACCGCGGCTGCATTGACCCGGCCATAAATGCCTCCGTCCTGGCGAAAGAAGGACGCAATATCGTACTGCCCGTGCCGTAAAAGATAGTAATCGACCAAATTGATGGCGGTCCACGGGACCAACACGTAGAGCAGTATCGAGATGAAGCTCTCGTAGTTGGCCAGAAAAGATCCCTTGCTCAGCAGCGCGCCGGCGACCGAAACCCCAAACAACATGAGCGATATGGTGATGCGAGCGCGCGAGCCCGGTGACCACTTCGGAACGAGCGTCTGGCCGAAGGTCAGCGCGGAGAGTGCGGCGCAGTACAAGTTCATCGAATTGGCCGATGCGATCCCCAACGAAAAGGAGATGAGCACCAAGGGGGCAATGCCCTGCGTCAATGTCCCCAGACCTGTCACCAAATTGCCCTTCGGCGCCGCCAATCCGACCATCGCCCCCAATGTCATTGGAAAGAGCGACCCCAGAGTGCACCCCCAATAGGTTGACCAGAATGCCGGCCGCACGCCGGTGTCTTGCGGCATGTAGCGCGTGTAGTCGGATACGTAAGGGGCATAGGCGATCTGCCACAACGCGGCGACGGACACGGCGCCCAGGAAACCTGCCCAGCTAAACGTATTGCGGGTAAGAAAATCCGGCGGCAGGTGATGCACCCAGATGATCCATCCGAAGGCCAACAGCATCACGGCGCCCACGAAGTAGCTCATGACCCGCGTGTAAGCGTGGATGAGATCGTATCCGTAGGTAGCGCCAAGAATGCTCAAGATGCCCACCAGCGCGACGCCCGGAGTTTCGGTGAGTCCCGGAACGAGGCTCGCCAGCGACTCGCCGCTCAACACCAAGTTCGACGACAGAAATCCCATGTACATCACGATGACGATGCCGACGACCAACAGCGATCCTATGGAACCGAATTGGCCGCGCGTTTGCACCATCTGCGGTACACCCAGGGTGGGTCCTTGCGCGGCATGCAGCGCCATGAAAATCGCCCCCACCGCGTTCCCGACGATGAGCCCCAATACCGCCGGCACAAACGGCAGTCCGAATACCGTCACCGCCAAGCCGCCGGTCACGACGGTCAGCAACGTGATGTTCGAGCCGAACCAGATCGTGAAAAGATCGCGCGCCGTGCCGTGTCGTTGATCCGAGCCGATCGGCTGAATCGTGCTGCGCTCGAGCTTGGTTATCTCTTCTTTATTTGCCATAGGTTCATTTGCCGCGCCCGGTGGATCAACCCGTCTGCGCGCTGAACTTACGGATGCGCGTGTGCATGGTTCACCCCGAAGAACGAGCGGCAGTGAGCGGCAAACTCCAGCGCCATCGGGCTCAGATTCCTGCCGGTGAATGTGGCAAGAACCAGGCGGCTGTTCTTGACCGCGGTGCTCAGCGGCCGCACCACCAAGGCGCGCCCGTCATAGGTCATGTTATTGGCGGGTTTGGTCGCCAGGATGCTGTAGCCCAGCCCATGCCCGACAAAGCCGCGAACCATCTCGAGGGACTTGGTGCGAAAGCCGATGTTCGGCTTGAGCTCACGCTCGCGAAACAACGACAGGATGTAATCCCGGGTGGGTTCCACATCGAGCAGCACCAGCGGCTCGTGCAGCAGGTCTTCCAGCGCGATGGAGGGTGCCTGACTCAAGGGATGCCCATCGGGCAGCAGCGCGTAGGGGGTAAGCTCCGCCAGGGGCGTCACGCTCAAATCGCCGCCCAATTCGAAATCATAGAGCAGCGCCACTTCCACGTCGCTGCGGCGCAGGCTCGCGATCAGATGCTCTTGATCGGACTCGAGCAGGGTCAATTCAATCTGGGGATGCAGCTTGGCGAGCCGCGCCACCAGCGGAGGCACGACAAAGGGCGCAAATACTTGATAACAGCCGACGGTGAGCGCCAGCTTGGCGCCGTTGCTCCGCGGCGTTCGGCGCTGATGAAACCGCCGCGGCACGCCGTACGCGCGATTCGCATAGATCAGCGGTGCGCCGCCGCCGGCCACGAAGATATCCTGCACGGAGCCGAAAACCACGAAGTGCGATCCAACGCGTTCGCTCGCGGTGACGCGGCAATCAAACGCAACCAGCGAGTCGAGAACGCGCGGGGCGCCCGTCACCTGCGTGGTCCACTCCGTGCAATTGAACTTGGCGACGCCGCGCGCGCTGCTGCGTCCTGCGAAACTGTCGGAGATATGCGCCTGATCGTCCCGCAGAACGTTGACGCAAAAAACGCCATTCTCGAGCAGTGCCGCAGCCACGGCGCTCCGGTGATGGATGCATACCAACAATGTCGGCTGCGGACCGTCCGCCGACACGGATACCATCGCGGATACCGTCACTCCGTGGCGGCCCGCCGCGCCGTCTGTGGTAACCACATTGACGGTGCAAGCCGCGTGGCTCATGCCAGACAGGAACCGCTGGCGCAGCGCCGCACCACTCTCGTCGGCAGGCGTACCGGTTTTCTTTTCCTTCACGCGCGCCCTGCGCTATCCATTCTAACGCCCCATCCCAATCGAAATTCCTGCTCACGACTGCGCGAAAAGCCTAAAAGCCAGTCGATGACGCGCCTGATGCGAGTTTAGCATGGCGCAGGCAAACGCCAGGAGCCACGCTGCCTCGTGCGGGATTGCAGCGCGTTGAACAGTGCAGCGAACGCAGAATGTCTAAGCAGTGTTTGACATCAATTTGACAAGCCCCACCCCAGTGCGTACATTTCTGCGCCTCGTTACGGGACCCATCTTGCCCAGGTGGCGGAACTGGTAGACGCGCTGGTTTCAGGTACCAGTGGAGCAATTCGTGGAGGTTCGAGTCCTCTCCTGGGCACCACTCCCCCACTCACTGCCTGGTGGCGCGCCGGATCCCGGTTGTGGTGAGAAAGCTCTCATCGGCGACCCGCACCAGATCGCGCCCCTCGTTCTTGGCGACGTATAGTGCGGCGTCCGCGCGTGCGACGAGTTCATCGAGGGAACGAATATGCTTGTCGTGCGTTGCCAGACCTGCGCTCAAGCTGACATGAAGCCCGGCCCCCGAGGGCGGAAGGTGAATTCCAAAGACCAAGTTGCGCAGCCGGTCAAGGGTGGCCATGGCCATGTCCGCGGTCGCATCGGGCATGATCAGCAAGAATTCCTCGCCGCCCCAGCGGCCCAGCACATCGCCGGGGCGCAAGGATTCGCGCCCCAGTCTGGCAAACTCCCGCAACACATAGTCCCCGGTGGCATGGCCGCAGCGGTCATTGATGAACTTGAAGTGATCCATATCGATGATCGCGATGGTCAAAAGCTTCTGCGAAGCGGTCGCGGCGGCCAGCGACGCCGTAGCCAATTCCGCCGTGCGGCGGCGGTTCGGCAAACCGGTCAATCCGTCCAGGCTTGCCAGACGTACCAACTGCTGACGAAAACGCAGGTTGGTGATAAGGAAATAAATGAGCAGCGCAATGACCAATACCGCCGAAACGGTGGCAATCGCGTTCCAGCGCAGCTGTTGCGCTTGACGCGAGGACTGCTCCTTGGACAGGTTCAATTCCCGTTTCAAAGTTTCGTTGCGCTCGACCTCCCTATCCGTCTCGAAGCGCGCGCGCATTGCAGTCGCTTGCTTGGTTCGATCGGAATCGTTGGTTGCCACGTAGCGCCGAATGTACTCAGTCAAATCGTTGTAGGCGTCCTTATAGTTATGCAATGCGGCGTTGGTGCGCGCGCGCCATTCGTACAGAGAAGCCACGCGCAACGGCAACACGTCCGCGCCGCTGTGGTCCAGCACCTCGTTTAGAGTAGCCAGCGCTTTTTCGGGATGACCCTCGGCCAGATCGATGCGCGCGAGCAGGGCCTCGGTATCCTTCACCTCATCGGAGAATCGAGAGGCGATGAATGTGAATAGCGCGTTCTCGCATGAAGCGCGTGCCTTGGTGAGCAGACCCAACTCGATGCGCGCCTCGCATGTGCGCACATCCGCGAAAGCCACTCCCTGGGTATCGTTCAATTGCGCGCTGAGCTTGCGGGCCTCGACGAATTCATCGATGGCCTTGGCATACTTTTGCATCAGAATGTAAATTCGGCCGCGCAGGAATCGATCCACCGATAGGGCCAGCGGCGCTTGCTGTGCGGTATCCCAGTCGATGGCTTCCTGGTTGAGAGCCAAGGCCTGCGGATAGTCTCCCATGCCGCGCAGCACGGTCGAGAGCACACCGGCGGCGAGAATTCGAGGTTCCTCGAAAGCCGGCGTCGTGCTGGATCGATAGGCTTGCGTCAGGCTGCCGATCGCCAGGTCTTGGCGATCCTCGCGGTACTGCAACAAGCCGCGGCCGATCAACAAGCAGATGTCCGCCAGCGACCCTCGGGTTTGCGCCGCCTGCGCCTCTTCTGTGGCTTTTTCGGCCGCAGTAATCCCAGCCTCGTCGTATACGTTCTCCGCATACAGCGAAATCAAACTGACGCGCACCGGATCGGTATTGTCGGTCGCGAACTTGAGCCCCTTGAAGATCGCATCGCGGGCCTTGGATTCCAGCTCGAGGATGCTGTAGGCCTGCGCCTGCACGCTATACAGCGACGCAAGCTTTTGCGGGTCGGGAAACGGGGCACTCAATTCCGTGCGCAATAGCGCCGAGACCTTCTTGAGCGCGGCGTTTGCGTCCTGATCGACCAGCTTTTGCAGCGCCCGCATTTCGGGATCCGCGTTGGGCAGGCAGGCCGCCCAGGCCGACGAGGAGGCAAGCGCCAAGCCCAGCAGCGCCGCAAAGCAAATGCTCGCTATTCCCACCCGGGAAGAGCGCCGGCCCGCATGCCTAGACTTACACATGATTGAGCTGAAATTACGGGTTTCCCTGCATTGGTTCGTTACCTAACGTCACGGTTTTCGACTTTCCAAAAGACCCGCCGACCGGTTTCCGCAGGCAGGGGTCGAGTGTGACCGAATTCGCAGCCAGCAGCGCCGTCCTGCGAACGCACATGATGACAAGATCGGCGGAAATGGCGCATATTGTGAGGTGCAACAACATATATATCTCGCCCCGGACAAGCAAAACAAAGGATAGGGCCATCTATGTCATCCTCGTTTTTGGACCGCCAACATACGATCGCGGGTCCTAATTTCAATCGTTTTATGGTGCCACCGGCCGCTCTTGCAGTGCACCTCTGCATAGGCCAGGCCTATGCTTTTTCAACATTCAATCTACCTCTGACCAAGCTGATCGGCATCACACAATCGGCGTCCGGCGACTGGAATCTCAAGGATTTAGGCTGGATTTTCTCCATCGCCATTGCCTTCCTGGGCGCTTCGGCCGCCATTTTTGGCCGCTGGGTGGAACGGGTCGGCCCCCGCAAATCGATGTTCGTTGCAGCATTGTGCTTTGGCGGCGGCTTCTTGGTGTCGGCAGTGGGAATCAAGCTGCACCAACTCTGGATAATCTATCTGGGCTATGGCGTATTGGGGGGCTGCGGCTTAGGTATCGGCTACATCTCGCCGGTTTCGACGCTGATCAAATGGTTCCCTGATCGACCGGGCATGGCGACGGGTATGGCCATTATGGGATTCGGCGGAGGGGCACTCATTGCGGCTCCGTTGTCGGTGATGTTGATGAAACATTTCGCGACGGCGTCGGCCAACGGCGTTTTCGAGACATTTGTGACCATGGGCGTGATCTACTTCATGTTCATGATGATCGGCGTGGTGACGGTGCGGGTTCCGTCCGAGGACTGGAAGCCGGCAGGATGGACTCCGGCAGTTCAACCAAAACCCCTGGTGACCTCGGCGAATGTGTCGGTCGATGTGGCCTGGCGCACACCGCAATTCTGGCTGCTATGGGGCGTGCTGTGCATGAACGTGACGGCCGGAATCGGTGTACTCGGCCAAGCATCGCCGATGATTCAGGAAATGTTCCCGGGCCGCGTGACGCCGGTGGCCGCCGCGAGCTTTGTCGGATTGATCAGTCTCTTTAATATGATCGGCCGATTCTTTTGGGCCAGCACCTCGGATTATCTCGGCCGCCGCAACACTTACATGATTTTCTTTGTGTTGGGCATCATTCTTTACTCGATGGTTCCCAGCATCGGCAATATGGGCTCAATTCCGCTGTTTGTTGCCGCCTTCTGCATCATCCTGTCGATGTACGGCGGCGGCTTCGCCACCATTCCCGCCTACCTGCGCGATCTCTTCGGTACCTACCAGGTCGGCGCGATTCACGGTCGGCTGCTCACCGCGTGGTCGGTGGCGGGCGTGCTGGGCCCGGTGCTGGTCAATTACATTCGCGCCTATCAGATCGACAACGGCGTGCCCAAGGCGCAGGCGTATTCGGTCACGATGTACATTATGTGCGGGCTGCTATTGATCGGCTTTTTGTGCAACTTGGCAATGCGCCCGGTCAAACCGGATTATCACCATCAAGTCGGGAGTCAACCATCATGAATCTTCGACTCGGATTACTCTGGCTCGTCGTAGGAATCCCCCTATTGTGGGGCACCTGGAAAACCCTGGAAAATGCATTGAAGTTGTTTCAATAGGTCGAGCCGCACGCACTGACGGCGCCAGAGGTCTTTCATGCACATCAATCTAGCTCTTACGCCGATCGTATCTCTCATAGCCGGCATTTTGATTCTCATCATGCCGAAGCTGCTCAACTACATCATCGCGCTGTATCTGATATTCATCGGCCTGATGGGCTTGTTGGCCACCAGCGGCGGCTCACTGCACTTCAACTGAAGGGATTTTGGCGGACGATGGTCTGCTCGCGGTCAGGGCCGGTGGAAATAATGGAGATTGGCACGCCGACCAAGGACTGCAATCGCTCTAGATATTTCTTGGCGTTGCCAGGCAGTTCTTCGTACCGTTTGATGCCAACGGTATTTTCCTTCCAGCCCGGAAGGTCTTCATAGACGGCCTCGCAGTCGCCGAAATTCTCCGACAACAGCGGCGGTGTCGACGCGATGCCGGCGCCCGTCTTATATCCCACGCACACGCGAATCGTGTCCAGGCCGTCAAGCACGTCCAGTTTCGTTATGCACAACAAAGAACAGCTGCTGTGAAGGATCGCCCGCCGCAAGGCAACCGAGTCGAACCACCCGCAGCGCCGACGGCGCCCGGTCACGGAGCCAAACTCATTCCCGACCCGCGATAGGTACTCGCCGGCCTCGTCGAACAATTCTGTGGGAAAGGGACCCGCGCCGACCCGTGTGGCGTAGGCTTTGACGATGCCGAGCACCTCGTTCAGCCGTCGCGGCCCAATGCCCGAGCCCGCGGCCGCGCCTCCGGCCGTGGTGGTCGAGGAAGTGACGTAGGGATAAGTGCCTAGGTCCACATCCAGCATGGCTCCTTGCGCGCCCTCGAATAGCACGTTTCGGCCTTCCACACTCAGTTGTTCGAGCACGCCGGCGACGTCTATCACCAGCGGCTTGAGTCTCTCGCCCAGTTCCAAGTTCGATTCGAGCACTTGCTGGAAATCGATCGGCGCCGTCTGATAGTACCGCTGCAAAATAAAATTGTGATAGTCGAGAATTTCGCCGAGCTTTGCCGCAAATCGCTCGCGATGGAACAAGTCCGCGACGCGCAGCGCGCGGCGAGCCACCTTATCCTCGTACGCAGGTCCGATGCCGCGGCCGGTGGTGCCGATGGCATTCGCGCCCTGTGCCTTTTCGCGCGCCCTATCAAGCGCTACGTGCGATGCCAGAATGAGCGGACAGGCCGGGCTGACTCGCAGACGCTCGAAGACCGGCACGCCCTCGCCGATCAACATGTCGGCCTCCTTGAACAGCGCCTCGAGGGAGAGCACCACGCCGTTGCCGATCAAGCATTGCACGTGCGGGTGCAAAATTCCCGAAGGTATCAGCGATAGGACAGTCTTTTTGCCGCCGATGACCAGCGTGTGTCCTGCGTTGTGACCGCCTTGGAAGCGCACCACCGCCTGCACTTGATCCGTCAGCAAGTCGACAACCTTGCCCTTGCCTTCATCACCCCACTGCAAACCGATCACGACCAGATTTTTACCCATTGCGCGCCATCCACAGCAATGCCAATCCGGCGACCATGCTGATCAATCCGCCCCAACGCAACTGCGAGGGTTCGGTTTTGGCGAGCTTCGCCATGAGCCGCTGCGCGGCCGCCGGGTTGACGAAGGGCAATATCCCTTCGAGCACCAGATACAGCGCAAGGGCGCCGAGTAAGTAACGCGCGAATTCAGTCCAGCCAATATCCATCACTAGCCCATATCCACCATTGCATTTAACAGCTAGCGCTGCGGAGGCTGCGGTTGCGGCTTGTTGAAGTACTTGAAGTAAGCGTTATCGGGCGCGACGACCAGCATGTCGCCGGGTGTGCCTACCGCTTCACGATACGACTGCATGCTGCGATAGAAGCTGTAGAACTCGGCATTCTTGGAATACGACTTGGCATAGATCTCGCTGGCAGATGCATCGCCCTGACCGCGAGTCTGCGCGGCCTGGCGGGCCGCGTCGGCCAGGATCTCCGTTTGCGACTTGTTGGCCTCGGCTCTGATGCGCTCGGCCGCTTCCACCCCTTCGGCGCGCAATTTCGCGGCTTGCGCCTTGAAGGAGGCGCGCATGCGCTCAAAAACGGAGTCCTGCACCTGCTGCGGCAGCTCAATTTTTGTGATGCGAACGTCGATGAGTTCGATGCCGAGTTGTTCCGCGAGCGGCCGCGCGGTCTTCATCATTGCATCGGTGAATTCCGCGCGCTCCGCCGTGATCACCTGCTGCAAAGTGCGCTGCGTGACAACGCTCTTGATACTGTCCTTGACCGTCTCGCCCAAACGCGCATTGGCCACATCCTCCGTGCCACCGGTCGACTCGTAAAAGCGGCGCAAATTCTGAATGCGCCACTTAACGTAGAAATCGACGTTCAACTGTTCCTGCTCGCGAGTCAAAAAATGCTCGGACGGATACATCTGAGTGAGGATGCGCTTGTCGTAGAAGGTTACCTCGTTGACCAGAGGTATTCGAAAATACAGCCCAGGCTGATAGTTCGACTCGACGATATCGCCGCCGATCGATTTGATGGCGAGTTGTCCCTCGCTCACCGTGAATACGCTGGCCTTCACAATGAGAATGACGGCCACCAGCGCCAACAAGGTGTAAAGCAGTCGATTTTGCATCAGCGCACCCCACGCGCCCGCGAGGGGTCTTCTTGCGGGGAGACCTGTATCTCCGGCAAGCGTGCCGGGGCCACGGTCATCGTATCGTTCGGATTGGAGATCGCCTGCGGCGGCGCCGCGATCAACTTATCGAGCGGCAGATACATCAAACTGTTGCCATTCTTGGTATCGACCACGACCTTGCGCGAGTTCTTGTAAACGTTCTCCATGGTCTCCAAGTACATGCGCTCGCGGGTGACGGCAGGTGCCCGCTCGTACTGGCTCAATACCTGATCGAACCGCGATGTCTCGCCCTGCGCCAAAGCCACCACTTGCAGACCGTAGGCCTCAGCATCGAGCAGGTTCTTTGCGGCCGCGCCGCGCGCCCGCGGCACGACATCGTTGCGGTAGGTCTCTGCTTCCTGCTGATAGCGTTGCCGATCCTTGTCCGCTTTGATGGCGTCGCGCTGTGCATCTTGCACCGGCTCGGGGACAACGACTTCGCCCAATTTGACGCTGATGATGCGTACGCCCATGTCGTAGTTGTCGAGTGTCCGCTGCAGCAACACGCGGGCCCGGTCGGTGATCGAGGGATCGAAGGCAAGCGCCTTGTCGAGCGAGGCCTGGCCGACGGCTTCGCGCATGGCGCTCTCGCTGACCTGCACCAAGGTCTCCTCGACGTTGTTCACCTTGAAAAGATATTTTAGGGGATCGGGCTTGGTGTATTGCACCGCCGACTTGACCTCGACCAAGTTGGTATCGGCGGTAAGCATTCTGGCGTCGTCGGTAACGCTGTACTGCTGCGATACGTTGACAACGAGCTTGCGCTCGATGGGCCAGGGTAAATGCCAGTTGTATCCCGGGCTCGTGGTATGCACGTACCGGCCAAAGCGCAAAATGACGGCTCGCTCCTGCGCATCGACACGGTACAGTCCGCTGCCGATCCACACGGCACCGATCAGCACCAAGATGCTGCCCATGCCCTTGCCGAACCCCGGTGAGGCCGTGCCTCCACCGATTCCCCCGCCACCGCGTCCGAACAGCGAACTCAGGCGTCGCTGAAAATTACGTAGCACGTCATCGAGATCATTCTGCGATTGTTGCGGGCGATTCCAGGGATTGCGTTTTTCCCCGCCAGGTTCGTTCCAAGCCATTAAATTTCGCCTAGTTTTAGGTTTGCGGAGCATCGGGCCAATGGGAAACCCCGCATTCTAACAGGCGGCCCGCCGCCGACCTAGCAAGCTTAGGCCACCCGTTGTTCGAGGGTCCGGACGGTATCCACCAAACTGACGCCCTTGGCGCCCAACAGTTTGGCGAGTTCGGTCGGATCAAGCTGGACATCAACATCCCAGCTGCCATCCTCGCATTGCCGCTCGCCGCGCACGGCGTTACGTTTGTACAGTTCAGATCGAACGGCAGCGGCTTGCAACAGCAAGTGCAGCGTGCGGTGCACCCTGTTCGGAATCACGGCGCGCGCCAGTGATTCGCGCAACTCAGGCAATCCCAGGCCGCTCGCCGCGGATACCCACGCCTGCGCGGCCAGACCGTCTGCCCCCTCGATGATTCTGGGCTTGTCGGCGCTCAAATCGATCTTGTTGAACACCAGAAGCTCGCGAATCTCGCCGGCGCCGATACCGCGCAAGACCTCGCGAACTTGTTCAATACGCTCCTGACGCTTCGGGTCGCTGGCATCGACGACGTGAAGCAACAAATCAGCGTCCCGAGCCTCCTGAAGCGTCGAGCGAAATGCGGCAATGAGCTCGTGAGGCAGCGAGCGGACAAATCCCACGGTGTCCGCCAGCACGACTTCGCCCGCATCGGCCAGCTTCACGCGGCGCACGGTCGGATCGAGGGTGGCAAACAGCTGATCGGCAACGTAGGTTTCGCTGCCGGTCAAGGCATTGAATAGCGTCGATTTCCCGGCGTTGGTGTACCCCACCAATGCAACCGTCGGCACAGGCACTTCCCGCCTGACATGGCGCCCGGTATCGCGCTGCCGATCCAGTTTCTCCAAGCGCGAGCGCAGCGTGCGGATGCGCTTGGCAATCAAGCGCCGATCGGTTTCCAACTGTGTCTCGCCGGGACCGCGCAGCCCGATACCGCCCTTTTGGCGTTCCAAGTGAGTCCAGCCTCTCACCAAGCGTGTTGCGAGGTGCGACAGCTGAGCAAGCTCCACTTGTAACTTACCTTCAAAGCTGCGCGCACGTTGTGCAAAAATATCTAAAATCAGGCCGTTACGGTCCAATACTCGACGACCAGTCAATTTCTCAAGATTGCGTTCTTGACTGGGAGACAGCGTCTGATCGACGAGGATTAGGTCGGCGCGATGAGCCTCGGCAAAGGCATGAATCTCCTCAGCCTTGCCCGAACCGACGAAATACTTGGGGTCCGGGCGCGCCCGGGAGGCGACCACGGTTCCAACGTGAATCGTACCCGCCGAGGCTGCCAAGGCTGCGAATTCGGCAATGTCGTCCGCGTCAACGGGATGTCCGACACCGACGCCGACTAATACGGCGCGCTCGCCACCCCGCGGGCGATCAAACAACTGCAGAGCGCCGATCACTCATTCAACGATGGCCGGTTCCGTCACTTCTCCATCCTCGCCCGTCGGCAATCGCACATTGCGCGCGGGCACGACAGTGGAAATGGCATGCTTGTAGACCATCTGACTCACGCTATTTCTGAGCAACACGACGAACTGGTCAAATGAATCGATCTGTCCTTGTAATTTGATGCCGTTCACAAGATAAATTGATACCGGCACCCTTTCTTTGCGCAGGGCATTTAAAAATGGGTCCTGCAGAGACTGGCCACGGGCCATGGGTAAAGCTCCTTATTTTTCGTGTCGTTTGTACTGCCGAATAACTTCCGTGCGGCGCGAGGCAAATGTTTGATTAATGCTAGCACACGCAGTGGCCTTACGTGACGGACCACTACGCAAATCCGCTCTCGGAGAGTGCCTCAAAAATCATTCCTGCAACCTCTGGATGCATAGAATCCAACCACTGTGCGTTTGCTCGCCGCCTCAACCAAGTGAGCTGTCGCTTGGCAAGTTGTCGCGTCGCCGCAATCCCTCGTTCCTCTGCTTCCTGCAACGCACTGCGTCCTGCCAAATATCCCCAGATCTGACGATATCCGACAGCGCGCATGGACGGATGTTCCGCGCTCAAGTCTTCCCTTTCGTACAGTGTCCTCACCTCTGCCACGAATCCCGCGTCGAGCATCGCCTTGAACCGCATTTCGATCTTGGTGTGTAACTCGCCGCGTTCAAGGGGCGCAATGGCAATTTCTTTCACATTGACGTCGGAAAACACCGACAAGCGCTTTTGTTGCAATCTGGTGATGGTTTCGCCGGTCAACTTAAACACCTCGAGCGCCCGCTGGATGCGCTGAGGATCGTTGATGTGGATGCGCGCCGCCGCCTCCCGGTCGACCCGTCCAAGTTCTTCATGGAGTGCTGCCCAACCCAGTTTAGCTGCGCGAGAATCAATCTCAGCCCGAATATCGGGGTCCGCTTCCGGCAGCTCAGCGATCCCCGCGGTCAAGGCATGGAAGTACAGCATGGTACCGCCGACCAGCAGCGGGTACTTGCCGCGGCTCCAGATATCCTGCATTGCCAGCTGTGCGTCGCGCGTGAATTCTCCGACCGAGTAGCCCGCCGCGGGATCCCGAATATCGATCAAATGATGGGCCACTCGAGCTCGCTCGCTCGGGGACGGCTTGGCGGTACCGATATCCATGCCGCGATATACCAGCGCCGAGTCCACGCTCACGATTTCAAAGGGCAGCTGTTCGGCCAGCTTTAACGCCAGGGTTGATTTGCCGGCGCCTGTAGGTCCCATCAACAACACCGCGGAGCGGCGCTTCGAGGCTTCTAACATCAACGTCCGCGCAGAAAGAGTCGATCAAGCTCGTTGAGGGGCAAACGTACCCAGGTCGGGCGGCCGTGATTACATTGATCGGCGCGCTCGGTGCCTTCCATTTTGCGCAGCAGTGCGTTCATTTCCGGCAGGCTCAAGGAACGCTGCGCGCGAATCGCGGCGTGACAGGCCATCGTGGCCAATATGTGGTTGATCGATTCCTCCACACGCCGTGAAGACCCGGACTCCGCCAAGTCGCAGAGTACATCGCGCACGATGCCGGCGGCATCGCGTCCGGCCAGCAACACCGGAACGGCGCGCATCGCCAATTGCTCCAAGCCCACACGCGAGACCCCGAATCCTAGGGCGGCGAATTCTTGGCAGTGTGCTTCGGCAACATCCGCCTGCGCAGCCGTGACGCTCAAGATTTCCGGTATCAAGAGCTGCTGCTCGGCCGTGTCGCCGGCCAAGAGTCTCTTCATATCCTCGTAAACGACTCGCTCGTGGGCTGCATGCATGTCCACCAGAACCAGCCCGTCGGCCGCTTGCGCCAGAATATAGATCCCGTGCAGTTGCGCGATCGCATATCCCAACGGCGCATCGAGTACGGCGCCGTTTTCTCGCACACCGGATGCCGCCATGCCTGTCGCCGGCACGCCGGCCGCGCCTTCTCCCGCCTCCGGGGTCAGGTATTTGCGATAGGTGTCGACTGATGAGCGCGCGGCAGCATCCGGCAAAGTAAAGCGTGCTTGAGAACTACCCGTGAGCCAATCGCGCGGCGCGCTGCCGGGCGAGTCGGCGCGGGGCCGGGTATCGGCCAGCACCTTTTCCAAGGTCCGAAATACGAAATCGTGAATCCGGTGCGAATCGCGAAACCGCACTTCCAATTTCTGCGGGTGTGCGTTGACATCGACCTGGGCGGGATCCATCTGCAGGTACAAGAGGTAGGCGCAGAAGCGGCCGTGAAACAGCACATCGCGATAGGCGAGCCGCGCCGCGCCTAGCAACAGCTTGTCGCGCACGAAACGTCCATTCAAGAATGTGAATTGCAGGTCCGCCTGGCTGCGAGAGAATGTCGGCAGCGCCAACCAGCCCGACAGGCGCAAGCTCTCGGTATCGTGGCGAAGTTCCACGACGTGGACGGCGAACTCCTCCCCGCAGATTCTGGCGACGCGCTGCAGCCGCTCGGCAGAGCTATGCGCGGGAGGCAGCGTCCAAATGATCTTGCCGTTGTGAATCAGGCCGAAGCCGACTTCGAATCGCGATAGCGCCAGGCGCTCGAGCGCGCGCACGATGTGCTGGTACTCGGTGCTTTCGGATCGCAGGAACTTGCGCCTGGCGGGCACGTTGAAGAAAAGATCCCGCACCTCCACACTGGTGCCCAGACCGTGTGAGGCCGGCGCCGCAGCGCCGATCACGCCGTCGCGGGCCTCGACCATCCAGGCGTGACTGCCTGATGCCGAGCGCGAGGTAAGCGACAATCTTGATACCGATGCGATGCTCGGCAGCGCTTCGCCGCGAAATCCCAAGGTTGCCACGCTTTCGAGGTCCTCGAGCGAGGCGATCTTGCTGGTGGCATGTCTAGCCAGGGCAAGAGTGATTTCGCCGGACTCAATCCCGATGCCGTCGTCCCGGATGCGAATCAGTCCGCAGCCGCCGCGCTCGAGTTCGACCTCGATGCGCCGTGCGCCCGCGTCCAGGGCATTTTCCACCAACTCCTTGACCACCGACGCCGGGCGCTCGATGACCTCGCCGGCAGCGATCTGATTGATCAGGGAGTCGGAAAGAAGTTGGATGGGCAATGGCGACCTCGCCGCGCATTTTCGCACAAGCCTCGAGGCTGGGTGCGCGAAACGCGGCCGGTCGCCTCGCGGCCGGTCGCCTCGCGGCTAGGCGCCCCCGGCTAGGCGCCCCCGGCTAGTCACCTGCGCCGCCGCCGCTCGAGGCGGCGTTCAGCACCGGCCGGGTTGCGCCGGCTGCGAGTTGGGCGATGCGGGTGCCCGCCGGAGGGTTGGCGTAAAAATAATCGCGCACCCCTTGGTGAATGGCGCCGGCGAGTTTCGCCTGATGAGCCGGCGTGCGTAGCCGCTGCTCTTCCTGCGGATTAGAAATATATGCCGTCTCGACCAACATCGAGGGAATGTCGGGAGACTTCAATACGACGAAACGCGCCTGCTGCACCTCGTGTTTGCGCACCTCTCCCGCCCGCGTCAACTGCTGCAACACGCGCTCGGCCGCGACCTGGCTCGCACTCAATGATGCCGATTGCGATAGGTCCAAGAGCACGGATGCCAGCACATCGTCCTTGTCATCCAGCGAAACGCCGCCGATCAAGTCGGAGGCATTTTCGCGCTCAGCCAGCCAGCGCGAGGCCTCGTCGGTGGCGCCTCGTTGCGACAGGATATAGACTGATGAA
>DASXNX010000057.1:0-42392 GCA_036494725.1 Steroidobacteraceae bacterium | reverse complement strand
ACGGCGCGTACTGGGAGATGAGCCTGCGGCAAAAGCAGCACGAGTGCATCGACAGGGTGATCGACAAGGCCGTCAAGGACGTCGACTCGCCTGCGTTGAGCGCGCTGCGCCCGACCAGCGTAACGCACCTTGCCAGCAATTAAACGGCAATCACGGGCGGCCGACGCCGGCCGCCCTGTAACAACTCAAGGAGAATGATCATGAACGCATCCAATCCATCAACCGTCTGCGCGGCCGCGTTTGTTCTGTGCGGGGCCTTTGTCGTCAGCATGCTGCCGGCAACCTCTCATGCGGCGACCGACGAATTTCTTACGCAAAAGGTCAGCTATGCCGACCTCGACATCTCGAAGCCGGCAGGCGCCAAGGTTCTGTATAACCGTATCGTCAAGGCGGCGTATGCGGTTTGTCCGAACTACGGCAGCCTGATCGAAAACTTCCAGTGCATCAATAAAGCGATCGCCGGCGCCGTCAAGCAGGTCGACTCGCCCGCCTTGAGCGCGCTGCGCTCGCCCAGCGTGCTGCGTCTTGCCAGTAAGTGAGCGACATCGAGGGCGGCCGGGACTGAACGGCCGCTTTCGATACCCCGTTACTTTCGCTCCGCGTAAATCTTGACCAACCGGTACAGAAATTCACGGCCTTCCAGAAGCGATTTGACACCCACGTACTCATTGAGCCCGTGGATATTGCCCAGGTCCGGGCCTACGAACACCGGTTCCACTCCGAAGGTTTTGATGCCGACCGCATTGGTGAACTCACCGTCGGTTGCTCCGGCTTGCAGGATTGGCAGCACCGGCACGCCCGGCCAGAACTCCGCGGCCAATTTCTCGATGGGGCCCAGCACCTCCGGTGGCAATGGCGGTGCAGCCGCAACGGGACCACGAGTCTCCAGGCCGGTGACAGTCACCGCCGGATCCGCAACCAGCTCCTGAAGCTTGGCGCGGACGGTTTCCGGACTGACACCGGGAAAAATGCGGCAGTTGACGATTGCGCGCGCACGCTGCGGCAGCGCATTGGTGGCATGTCCCGCATCGAGCATGGTTGCGACGCAAGTGGTGCGCAGCGTCGCGTTCCAGCTCGGATCCTTGGCCGAGACCAGCGCGAGAGCCTGTGCATCGGCCGGATTCTTCAGGAAGGCATTCATCGCGTTCGCCGTTTCGGTGTTGCCCTTGGCTGACAGCAGCTTCGCCATGCCGGCGAAGTAGGCGCGATTACCATCCGTGAATTGTGCCGGAAAATCGTAAGCGCTGATGCGCGTCAGCGCCGCGGCCAGGTGATAGATCGCATTGTCCTTCACCGGCCGCGAGCTGTGACCGCCCTTGTTGGTGACCTCGAGGCGGTAATTCTGCGGAAATTTCTCGCCCGCCTCGACTTCCAGGGCAACCCGGTTTCCGTCCTTGTCCAGTTCGCCGGCGGCGCCTTCGTTGAGCGCGAACTCGGCGTCGATGAGCTCGCGGCGGTTTTGAGTGAGCCATTCGGCGCCATTGAATGCTCCGGCCGTCTCCTCGCCGCAGGTCAGCGCCATCTTGATGGTGCGCCGTGGACGATAATTCTCCGTCCGGAAACGAATCAGCGTATCGACCCAGATCGCGGCCTCGGCCTTGTCGTCGCTCGCGCCGCGCGCGTAGAACGAACCGTTCTCCTCGATCAACGTGAAGGGATCGCGGGTCCAATCCTCTCGCTTGGCCTCCACCACGTCGATGTGTGCCAGCAATAGAATCGCCTTGAGCTTCGGCTCGCGACCCGGGTAGATGGCGACGAGGCCGCCTTCCTTCGGGTGGCCGGGCGCCGCGAAGGGGACCAAATCGCTGTCGGGAAAACCCGCGGCCTTGAGCCTGGCAGCCATGCGCTCGGCGGCGAGCGTGCAGCTTCCGGCCGACAGAGTCGTATTGGTTTCAACCAACTCCTTATATATGGCGCGGAAGCGCTGCTCGCCCGCCGGGGAATCTTGGGGCGGCGCGGCAAGTGCGCTGAAGGTGGCGAGGGCGCCGGCGGCGGCAATCAGACATTTCATGGTGAACTCCGTCAAGGGCGAATTGATCATCGTGCTTGATGCGCTTTGACCTTCTCGGCATAGCGATCTCGCAGTTCGGTCTGTCGCGACTTCATTTCAATCGGTCGGCCGGCAATCCATACTTGATCCGCCAGCGTGCTGACCTCGAGCGGATCGCCGCTCCAGAGCACGAGATCGGCAACCTGGCCGACCGCAACGCGGCCGCGCGTGGTGAGCCCGAAGATTTCGGCCGGAGCCGATGTGATGGCGGCCAGTGCCACATCCCACGGCAGACCATGCGCGACGGCATTGCCGGCGAGTTGCCGAACCAGGCGCGCTTGCGGAGTGTCGCCGCTCGAGAAGGCAATGCGCACTCCGGCCCGGTACAAGCGCGACGCATTGTCGAGCGTGGAGGCGAGACGATCGAAATCGGAGGGCAGGTCGTCCAGGGGATTGAGAATCACCGGCACGTTGGCCTTTGCCAATTGCTTCGCAACCAACCACGCCTCATCGCCGCCCAAGATCACGGGCTTCATGGCGTTGCGCTGGGCGAACTCCACCACTTTGAGAATGTCGGCGGCCCGGTCGGCCTGAAACAGAACTCGTCCGCCGGCCAGATATCGTGCCAACACTTCTTTTCCGGCCGTACGTAGCAACGCGCCTTGGGGCGGAGGGCCGGGTGCGCGCGCTTCGCGAACGGCCTGTTCCAGCAGCATGAATTCAGCAGCGCGCGTACCGCCGGCAACGCTTGCGCCCTGGGCGCCCATTTGCACAAATAACGAGCGGCTGCCGGCCAGCACGGCGTCGTAGCGTCCGTCGAGCGTGACCGCCGCGCCCTGACCGCCGATGATGCTGTCGCCGGCGCCGGGCGCGAGCACGGTCCAGGTCACGCCTTCCACTCGAGTGACGGGCACGATGATCGAACGCGGGTTGAACGCCTGCGCGACGTCCAGTTCAGGGCGCCACTGCTGATCCCAGGCGGGGGATTTCAGATTCAAGGTCGAATCGTTGGTCTGGTTTTCCTCGGCAATCTCATCAAGGCCGATATCGG
The DNA here is from genome assembly GCA_036494725.1 of Steroidobacteraceae bacterium. GTDB lineage: Bacteria > Pseudomonadota > Gammaproteobacteria > Steroidobacterales > Steroidobacteraceae > Bog-1198. The sequence goes on along the minus strand of DASXNX010000057.1, from coordinate 39,351 downwards.
TCAATCCGCCGAATAGTCCCGCCGTCAGGTGCCTGCCCTTGGCATCGACAACGATGGCGCCGGGCGTTGCCGCTGCCGCAGACCCGACGGTGGCGATCAGGCCATCGCGCACCAGCACGTCGGTATACTTCAATGTTCCTGCCGCGGATGAGGTATGCACGGTTGCTCCGCGAATGAGAATCTCCTCGGCGCCGGCGCGGTGCGCGCAGGCCATCGTGCAGGCCGCAATGATCATGAGATGCAAGGATTTCATAGCGGCGCCTCCGCGATACCCGCCCCCAGCAAGAAGTCCGATCTCGGCTTCAAGGCAGGATGCGCGCGATCGAATTTGAGGGCGCCATCGATGAACACCTGTTCCGCCAGCGCATAGACGCTGAAGGGGTTCCCATTCCAGATGACGACGTCAGCCGCCTTACCCGCTTGCAGCGTGCCGATGCGATCCTCCAGGCCCAAAGATTTGGCGGGGTTGAAGGTCAGCCAGCGAATCGCCCGTTCCGGCGAAACCTCGAAGCCGGCACGCGCACCGTGGGCCATGGCTTTCGCCGCCTCCTGATTCAACCGCTGAATACCATCTCCCGAATCGGAATGAACGATGGCGCAGCTGTGTTCCGGGAAATCCACCATGGGCAGATTTTCCTGGATGCCGTCGTAGGCCTCCATCTTGAAACCCCACCAATCCGCCCACATTGCCGCGCAGACGCCCTTGTCGGCCAGGCGATCGGCAATCTTGTAGGCCTCCACGGCATGATGAAATGCGACGATCTTGAAACCGAATTCATCGGCGACATCGAGCATCGTGGCCATCTCATCGGAGCGGTAGCAGTGCATGTGCACGCGGATGTTTCCCTTGAGGACTTCCGCCAAGGTCTCGAGCTTCAGATCGCGCTTCGGTGGGCTGGGTGGCGTCGGCTCCTTGGCGGACGCATCTTTATCCTTGCTCTTCTTGCCCTCGGGGTCCGCAGGTTGCGCTTTCTTCTTGTTGTACTCAGCCAATTCCCGGCTGTACTTGTCCCATTGCTGCAGATAGTCCTGGGCATCGGAAAAGGCCTGGCGATAGCCGGCCACGTTGCCCATCCGGGTGGAGGGGGCTTGATGCTGCGAGCCGTATACCCGCTTGGGATTTTCCCCGCAAGCCATTTTCAGGCCGTAGGCAGCGCCGGGGAATTTCATGGCTTGGTAGCTGGCGGCCTGCACATTCTTGACCACAGCGGAACGTCCGCCGATCAAATTGGCCGAGCCGGGGAGAATCTGCAGCGTGGTTACGCCGCCCTCGAGCGCGGTTTCAAAGCCTGGATCCTGCGGCCAAATCGAATGTTCGGCCCAGACTTGAGAGGTCACGGGGCTCGTGGCCTCGTTGCCGTCGTCAAGTCCTTTGACCGCGGGAACCGCGTACACGCCCAAGTGGGAGTGGATGTCGATGAGCCCCGGCGTGACCCATTTACCGCGCGCATCGATAATGCGTGCGCTCGCAGGCGCGCTTAAGTTCTTGCCAACCGTCTGCACACGGCCGTCTACGATCAACACATCGGCCCCATCCAGCCGCTCTCCGGTGCCGGTCAGGACGGTTGCGCCCTGGATCAACACCGGCGGACTGCTGGGCACTTGATAAGTTGAAGGGAAGGGCTCGGCGGCCAGTGCTCCGGAAACACCCGCAGCCGTCAGTACAAGCAACAAAACACGCGTGATCATTCTCCCCGTCCTCTTTTATCTTCCGCCGCAGTCAGGGCGAGCGCGATTATAGAGCCTTACGCGCCGAGGAGTAGGGCCTTATGCGACGAGCTTGCCAAGCTCCGAGCACTGGAGCAGCAGATTCGCGGCCGCTTCCAGACCCGCTCGATCGTCGTCATCGAATCGCGCCAGCTCGGGGCTGTCGACGTCGAGCACGCCCAACAGCCGGCCGTGTTGAATCAGCGGCACCACAATCTCCGATCGCGAGGCGGCGTCGCACGCGATGTGTCCCGGAAACTTTTCGACATCCGGAACCATCAGGGTTTCCCGGCGCTCGGCGGCGGTACCGCAAACACCCCGGCCCAACGAAATGCGCACACACGCGACGTTGCCCTGAAACGGTCCCAGCACCAGCTCGCCGTCCTGCAGAAAATAGAAGCCCACCCAATTGATATTCGGCATTGCCTGGTACAGCAGCGCGCACATATTGGCCGCGTTGGCCAAACCGTTGCGCTCGCCTGCAAAAAGCGCTGCCAGCTGATCGTTCGCTTCGCGATAGGCGGCCGCCTTGGAGAGCAGCGGATTCGAGGTGACGACATGCATGGAGTATCTCGATCAGATTTTGAGCCGGTAAACCTTGGCCGCAGTGCCGCTGAACAGCGCGGTCTTTTCAGCGGCGGAATAATTCTTGGCGAACACCTTGAAGGCATTCCACAGTACGGGGTACGTGCAGCTTCCGAGATCGACCGGGAAATTGCTTTCGAACATGCAGCGATCGACGCCGAATAGGTCGATGCAAGTCTCGAGGTACGGCTTCCACTCGCGGGCCAGCTGCGCCGAGGTTGCCGGAGGAGATTGCAGGAACGAAGGAAAATTGCAGAAGGCCATGCCTAACCCGCCCAGCTTGACGGACACATTGGGAAGGGCTGCGAGTTTGGCGATGTTGCCACGCCAAATGGAAAAGCGTTCCTCGCGCTTGTCTTGATAGCTGGCCAGTCCCAGCGGTGTGCCGACGTGATCCAGAATCACGGGGGTGTTCGGGAATGTGCGCGCCAAATCGATCAACTCGGGCAGCTGCGGCTCGAGCAGCCAGGCGTCGAAGGAAAGGTTGAACTCGGCCAGCCGTGCGTATCCTTCGCGGAAAGTCTTGGACGTATACAGGCCGCCGCCGACGCGCACCAAGGGGCCCAATACATTCGGGTCGGCATCGAAGGAGGCGCTGTGCCGGATGCCGCGGAAACGATCGCCGCCGGCCTTCAGGTGCGCCTCGAGCACTTCACTTACGACCGCAGCGGCCGTGAGATCGACGTGGCCGACAATGCCGGCGCAGGCACGCACGTCGCCATAGACCCCGCTCGCGCACATCGCGGCCACGCCGTTCACGAATTCCGTCTCCCCGACAGGCTTGAATGCCTCCGGCGCATCGGCGCGATACATGGCGCCGCATTGCACGAAGACGGTGGCGCGGATGTTGTGGCCGGTGTTCAAATCCGCGAGGAATTCGGGCAACAGGTAGCGCGTGGCGCGCCTCACCACCTTTTCAAAGCCGTGCGTTGCCGGCCGATTGGCGAATAGTGCGGCCGGCCAATCCCACAAATGATGATGCGGATCGACGATCGGCAAATCCGGCTCAAGGATGGTTTCCGTTTGCACTGGGTTGTTCATAAATTTACTCGATCGCTTTGAGAAAGGCCGCATCCAACGTGGCGACACCGGTGCGCTCGCATAGCTGTGCGGCACTGCCAATATGCCTGATCTGTCCGGCGTGCAACAGCGCGAAACAATCGCACAACTCCTCGATATCCGCGAGCGAATGCGAGCTGAAGAGCACGGTGGCACCGCGCGCTTGCGTGATTTTGATTTCCGCTTTCAAGTAAGCGCGTGCGCGCGGATCGAGACCGCTCATCGGTTCATCGAGTACCAGCAAGTCCCGGTCGGAGAGCAGCACCGCGGCAATGCCGAGCTTTTGGCCGGAGCCTTTGGAGTACGAGCCGACGCGCTTCGGCAGCAGGCTTGGATCCAGATCGATGGCGGCGGCGGCGGTTTCGGTTCGCTGCTCATCCAGTACGACGCCATACATGCGCGACATCATCTGCAGGTACTCGAGGCCGGTCAGGTACGAGGGCGGCACGAAACGTTCCGGCAGGTAAGCCAACGGGGCTCGTGCCGCGGCATCCGAGGCCGGCAGAGAGAAGATCCGAACATCGCCCGAATCCGGGAAGGTGAAGTCCAGCAGGCACTTGAGCAGCGTGGTCTTGCCGGCGCCGTTGAGGCCAATGAGCCCGAAAATCGAGCCTTTCGGCACGTTGAAACTGACCGAGCGCAGCGCCGGCCGGTCGCCGAAACGCTTGCTTATCCCATTGAAAACGATCGCCTCCGGCATGGCCGCCCTACTGAATTCGCAACTGCCGCCGATACTGCCAGAAGGATGGGAGCTCTTGGGAGGAAAGAAAGCCCGACGGAAAGGTGACGGTGTTATCGCTCCCAATGTCAAGGCCGATGGGCTTTTGCCGACAAATAGGCACTAGGAAGCGTGGGAGGCAGTTTTATGGTTGAGCGACAGCACGGATTGGCGTCGCAGGTGCGGCTCGTATTGGCGGTTCTCGCGCTGACAGGGTGCACCGTGTCGCCGCACCGCGAAGCGAAGAACGCACCGGATCCCGCGGCGGGCAAGCCCTCGGCTGAGGCGCCGTTGCAGCCGAATACGATGCCCTTGATGCCCCCTCCGCCGCGGCAAAACGGCAAAACCGAGACCTACAGCGTGACGGTCAACGACGTCCCGCTGACGGACGTCCTGTTCGTGCTGGCGCGCGACGCCAGGCTCAGCCTCGATATCGATCCCAGGGTGAAGGGCCGGGTCACGCTCATTGCCGCGGATCAGACGCTGCAGCAAATCCTGGGCCGCGTCGCCGAGCAGGTCGATATGCGCTATGAAGTCCGGGATTCGACCATTGTGGTCAGGCCGGACCTGCCGTTCGACCATCAATACAAGATCGACTACGTCAACATGGCGCGCGAGTCCAAGTCCGCCAGCAATATCGCGACCCAGATCCAGGCCTCATCCGGCGGCGCGGTGATCACGGGTACCACCGGCAGCTCCGGCGGCTCCGGGTCCTCGGGCTCCTCGGGCGGTTCGAGCGGCGAAGAGGCAAACAACAATTCGACCGCCGAACTCACAAACGTTTCGCGCAATCAGTTCTGGTACACGCTGATCGCCAACGTGAAATCCTTGATCGGCGACAACACCAGTATCAACAACGGCCAACGCAGCGGATTGAGCGCCGCGGGGCAGGGGACGGCCTCAAGCGCTCCGAGTGTAGGCGCCGACGCGCACGACTCCTTGGTCATCGCCAATCCCGAGACCGGAATTCTGATGATACGGGCCACCGCGCGGCAGCAAGCACGGGTGCAGGAGTTTCTCGACATCGTCATGCGCGCGGCGCGTCGCCAGGTGTTGATCGAAGCCACCGTGGTCGAGGTACAACTCTCGAACCAATACCAGCAGGGCATCAACTGGCAACACGTCGGCAAGAACGGTCTGACGATCACTCAGCAGCCGCAGGGTCCCGGACCGTTGCCCGGCGGCAGCATTCCCGGCAGTGGTCCCGGCGGTATTACCTATCCTGCCAGCAGCACGCCGCTCGCGACCCCGAGCATGGCGGTTCTGCAATTCGTGGGGAATCTATCGGCGGCGGTATCGCTGCTCGAATCCTTCGGCACGGTCAAAGTGCTGTCGAGCCCGAAATTGAGTGTGCTCAACAACCAGACCGCATTCCTCAAGGTCGTCGACAACCGCATCTATTTCACCATCGGCGTGCAGATCACGCCCGGCAGCAGCGTGACCGGCACGCAGGCCATCGTGACCTACACCTCGGTTCCGGCCACCGTCCCGGTCGGTTTCGTCATGAGCGTCACGCCCTCCATCGATGAACTGGGAATGGTCATGATGGATGTGCGGCCGACCATCTCCCGCATCATCGATTACGTCAACGATCCCAATCCGGCGCTCGCCCAGGCCAATGTCGTCAGTCAAATACCCGAGATTCAGACGCGCGAGATCGAGTCCCTGTTGCGCGTGAAGAGCGGCGACATCGCGGTGATGGGCGGGTTGATGCAGGACGTGACCAACAACAATTCGGACGAAGTGCCCGGCGTCGGCCAGATTCCCTTGATCGGTAATCTGTTCAAGTACAAGAACAATACGCACACCAAGAGCGAGCTGGTCATTTTCCTGCGGCCGGTGGTGATTCGAGACGCGAGCCTCGAGGGCGACTACGGCGAGTACAAGGGTATCGCGCAGCGCGACGGCCTCTATCAGGGCGGCACCATCAAGAACCAGTCGTTCACGGGGACGCCATGAGTTTGCTGCTCGACGCATTGAAGTCGTCGGAATCGAACTATCCTGCGGCCGGCGAGCCTGAGCCGGAAGATCAGGAGGAATCTCTCGACGCGCGCGCGACGCTGGAACTCCTTGCCGCCCAGCCGGCTCCCCAGGAGACGCTATCCCTGGCGCCGGTTTCCGAACTCGCAGCGGCGGCACCAGCCGCCGGCGCCGCCAAGGGCGCCGCCGATGCTTCGCCGACGCGGGCGCCTTATGCGCGCTCGCCAGCATCCCTTTCACGAGAGCCGCCGGCATCGACGCCGAGTTACCATGCGACGGCGCCGGTATCCCTGGCCGCGCGACCCACCAGCAAACTGAGCGTGGTGCTGATGGCGCTTGTGGTGCTTGGAGGAGTCGGATTCGCCGTCAAGCTTCTGTGGCCGAACTCCTACGTGGATGCGACCCAGGATAGCGCGCAACCGACCCCGCCGGTCGCAGCCGCTTCAGAATCCAATCCCGCGTCGCTGCACGCGGTGCAGGTCCCCGCGCAGAGGCCCGCGGATCAATTCGCCTACACCGGTAACGCGCCGGAGATCGACTTGCACGAGGCCGGCGTGCCCGCGCCCGTGCCCGTGCCGGCGCCCGTGCCCGCGCCCGCAATGGCAAGCCCCGCGGCACCCCCGAGCGAATCGCTCGCGCCGCGCCGGCATGTCGCGGCAGCATTCACCGTGACGCGAACCGAGAGTGAGCCGGAAATTTACCGCCATGTGAAGGCAGGCTATCAGGCGCTGGCCGCAGGCAATGTCATCGACGCGCAGCGCGAGTATTTCGCCGCGCTCCAAATCGACGCGAACAACATCGATGCATTGCTGGGCACCGCGGCAGCGGCAGCCCGCGACGGCAGGCCTGGGGCGGCAAGCGAAACGTACGCCAAGGTTCTGAAGCTCGAGCCGGGCAATCCCGACGCCTCGGCCGCCATCGCCATGCTGAGCCGGGATGCCGCGGCGAACGAATCCGCTGAAAGTCACTTGAAGATCCTGATCGGCGGCGACGATGGCAGCCGGCCGGCGTTGCACGCGGCGCTGGGCGGTGTGTACGCCGCCGACGGACGGTGGAGCGAGGCCGCCCAGGAATACTTTGCCGCCTTGGGCAGGGATCCGGGAAATCCGGACCTAGCCTTCGACGTTGCGGCCAGTCTCGATCAAAACCGCAATGCGACGATGGCGCTAAACTTCTACCAGCAAGCACTGGCCTTCGCCCGCCAGCGTCCGGCCCAATTCGATGTTCATTTGGTCGAAGAGCGTGTCAACCGATTGCAGGCGAATGCAGCGGCGGCGCAACCCGCTGCGGGCGCTTCGGAGGCGCGATGAGCGCACAGCCTGCGGCCGCGGCGGCCCCAGCCCGCCGGCCGCTCGGTCGAATTCTGCGCGATCGCGGAATGCTGAGCGAAGATCAGCTCAGAATTGCGCTCATCGAACAAAAACGCAGCGGCCAACAGCTCGGCAAGACACTGGTCAAACTGGGGTTCTTGAGCGAGGCGACGCTGCGCGAAGCGCTCTCCGAAAATCTCGGCCAGGGGGATATCGACGTCACCCGGGTCATCGCCGACCCGGCGGCGCTTGCCATGGTGCCAAAGAGCTTTGCGACGCGCTTCAGCGTGCTGCCGGTGGCGCTCGATCGCACGCGGCATGTGCTGACCGTCGCAGTCGGTAATCCGAACAATGTCGTGGTGCTCGATCAACTGAACGAGATGCTGCGCGGCGAAATATCCGTCGAAGCGCGCATCTCCTCGGAAGCCGAAGTCACTCAGGCGATAGATAAATTCTACGGCCACGAACTGTCCATCGACGGAATCCTGAATGAAATCGAGACCGGGGAAGTCGATTACGAGAGCCTGACCAGCACGGACGGCGGATACACGCAGCCGATCGTGAGACTGATGGACGCGCTGATCGGCGACGCCGTATCACGCCGCGCCAGCGACATCCACTTCGAGCCCGAGCAAGGCTTCGTTCGCATACGCTATCGGGTCGACGGCGTGTTGCGCCAGATCAGGGCGCTGCACTCGAAGTACTGGTCTGCCATGCTGGTGCGGCTCAAGGTCATGTCCGGCATGAACATCGCCGAATCGCGGGCGCCGCAAGATGGGCGCATGAGCCTGCACATGCAGGGCCGCTATATCGATTTTCGCGTTGCCGCGCAGCCGACCACCCACGGCGAAAACGTCGTACTGCGTATTCTCGACAAGGTGCAAAGCCTGGTCGCGCTCGACGCACTGGGATTGGCGCCGGAACAATTTGAAATCCTGCAGCTCATGATCACGCGGCCCGACGGAATCCTGCTCGTCACCGGACCGACGGGCAGCGGCAAGACCACCACCCTGTATTCGATCTTGAGCGCCCTCAATACCGAGGGCGTCAACATCATGACACTGGAAGATCCCGTGGAATACCCGATGCCGATGATCCGCCAGACCAGTCTGGCGGACGGCTTGAAGATCGATTTTGCGTCCGGCATCCGTTCGATGATGCGTCAGGATCCGGACATCATCCTGGTGGGAGAGGTTCGCGATTCGGACACGGCCACCATGGCGCTGCGCGCCGCCATGACCGGTCACCAGGTTTTCAGCACACTCCATACCAACTCGGCGCTCGGCGCCGTGGCGCGCCTCACGGATCTGGGCCTGAATCCGGAGATTCTCGCCAGCAACATGATCGGAGTGATCGCGCAGCGCCTGGTGCGGCGCCTATGCCGCGGCTGCAAGAGGCCCTATCAACCGAATGCGGCGCAGCGCCGTCTCCTGGGTCTCGAGACCGGCAACACGCAGCCCTTGTACGAGGCGGTGGGATGCGTGGATTGCGAGCACCAGGGATATCACGGACGAATCGCGCTGATGGAGGTGTTGCGTTTCGACGCCGACCTCGACGAACTGGTCGCGCGGCGCGCCACGCTCCGCGAGCTGCGCACCTGCGCCGCGGCACAAGCCGGGGCGCGCACCCTGGCGCAGGATGCCATCAGACGAGTGCTCGACGGCACGACCACGATCAGCGAAATTGCACGCACCATCGATCTGACCTCGGTCGAGGCGCACTGAGTTTGCCATGCCCATCTATCGCTACAGAGCCGTAAGCGAGCTGGGCCAGGTGCGCACGGGGCGCTCGGAGGCGCTCAATCTGCCCGATCTCGAGGCGCGATTGATGCAGATTCGCTTGGAGCTGATCGAGGCGCACACCGCAACGGCGGCGTCGTGGCTCGCCACGCGCGGACGTGCCGCCAGCGCCAAGGATTTGATCACTTTTTGCATGCATCTTGCGCAAGTGACGCGCGCGGGTATCTCGCTGCTGGACGGCCTCCGAGATCTGGTCGACCAGGCAGAACAACCGCGCTTTCGCGGGGTGCTGGGCAGCGTCGTGGAGGCGATCCAATCCGGCACCGGGTTCGCCGACGCACTCGCCGCTCATCCGAAAGCGTTCGATAGAACATTCGTCGCCTTGATTCGGGCCGGCGAACAATCAGGCAACATCCCGCAAACCTTTCAAAGACTGGCCGAATCGCTCAAGTGGCAGGATGAGATTCGCGCCAGCTTCAGGAAGCTTCTCATCTACCCGGCATTCGGCCTGACCATCATCATCGGTGTGTTCCTGTTCCTCATGATTTACCTCGTGCCGCAGCTGGCGGTTTTCATCCGTTCGATGTCAGGCGGCCATTTGCCGATGCAAACGGCCGTGCTGTTGGCGATCTCGGGCTTCCTGGTCCATCACTGGTGGCTGTTGCCGGCGCTGCCCGCCGTGTTCGCTGTCGCCATGTTTCTGGTGATGCGCTACGCCTCGGACGCGTTACGCACCGACTTGGACGGCCTCAAGCTGCGTCTGCCGCTGATAGGACTGACGCTGAAAAAGATAGCGCTTGCCCGCTTCGCCGCGACCTTGGGGATGATGTACGCATCCAGCATTCCGATACTGGCGGCCTTGGATCTCGCCGCCGCGGCCGCCGGCAACCGCGCCCTCACCAAGGCGGTGATGGAGTGCAAGACGAAGATTGCCGACGGGCTCACCATCGCCGAATCCTTTGAGCACGGGAAGCTGTTTCCGAGGCTCGTCATCAGAATGCTGCGCATCGGCGAGATGACCGGGGAACTCGATCGCTCTCTGGCAAACGTCGGCTATTTCTACGACCGCGAGATCACCGAGGCAATCGAGAACTTAAAGGCCGTCATCGAACCGGCGCTGACCGTTTTTATGGGGGCGATTCTCGGGTGGCTCATTCTCTCGATGCTGGGCCCGCTCTACGACACCATCTCGAAGCTCAAGCTATGACGGCCGATCACTACATCTACCTCACGGCGGCGTCGATCGAATGTTACCGCGACTCACGCGGTCTGCGCTTGACGGCGAGCATCGCGACCCCGCGCGGCTTGGCGGTCGACTCCGAGACGCTGGATGAGAGCGTGCAACAGTTCGAAGCGCACCTTGATCGTTTTCCCAACGACCGCTACTTCGTGATCACCGACACGCAGGCGGAGGCATATCAAGCCGAGACCATTCCCGTGCTGTCGCGCCGCGATCTGCGGATGTTGTTGGCGCGCAAATTGGAGCAGCGCTATCGCACAACCCCTTATCGCGCCGTGGTGCCGCACCGTAAGCGCCCGTATGCCTTAATTCGCAATCTGCTCCGCCGCCGCTCGCGTACCACGACGCGGATCTTGTATGCGCTGATCGGTCCGGAAACGCTCTCCCCCTGGCTCGGTGCGCTCGAGCGGCGCGACCTGGATGTGCGGGGTATATACAGCCTCGGGGCGCTGATGCCCGCACTCATGGCGCAGATCAAATTGCCTGCGCACGCGGACGCGCTGTTCGTCTTGCGCACGTCAGCGGGATATCGCCACGCTTTTGTGGCGCCCGCGGGCCTCAGATTCTCACGGCTCTGCGCCTACTCCAATGCCGGCGAGACCCAGGCGGGGCAGGAAATCGACAAAACCCTGCAATACCTCACCATGGCTAGACTCTGGGGAGTGGAGGGGCGCAAACGCGCGCTGCACATCGTTGTGATCGATTCACAGCCTGTGCCCATATCGCTCGCGGTGCCCGGCGACGGCTTGCGATCGGCCGAACTGATACAGATGCATCCGCGGCAGATCGCACCGAACGCATCCGCCGAATTGCTCGACTCGGCCAATTCGGCCTGGCTCTTGCTGAATCGCGCGGCGATCGCCCAGCACGGAGTCGGCTGCGCATCGAGTCTCCCGATACTGGAGGCCAGCCGGCGCGCGCGCTACCGGCGCGCGGCCCTCTGCGTCGCGTTGGCGGCCGCGGCCCTCAGCGGTCTCTATCTCGTGCGCACCGGCTACGTCATTCGAGAGAATATTGCGCAAGCCCACACCGAAGAACTGATTGCCGGCCACGTCAACGCACAGGCGGATGCAAGCGAACGTGCCGAGCCCAAATCCGAATTGCAGCCCGACCAATTGCGAGCCGTGGTGCAAACCCGTGATCGCCTTCTGGCACGCAACATCAACGCTTACGGCGTCCTGCAACGCATTGCCGCGGCGCTGGCACCGTTCCCCGATGTTGGCGTGGATCGATTGGATTGGTCCTACGCCGGCGCGCGGCCGGCAGAAATGGCGCCCGGGGCCGGCACGCAGCCTTCCTCGAGCTCGTTGCCGGCCCCCAACACCATTCTGGTGCATATCGGCGGGCACGTGGGCGGCAAGCCGCTCAAGTCGGACGCCAATGCCGCCGTGGCTCAACTGGCGGCGGCGCTCGCCCGCGAATTGCAGGGCCGCCAAAGCGTCGACAAGTGGCCTTACGACGTTGCCGCGGACGGAACCCTGGCCAGCAGGCCTCACGATACCGAGGAAGAAAAAACGGATTTCAGCGTGACCGTGGCAGTACCGGCGGACCCCCATCATGCTTCCTAGCTTCACGCGGTCGCGGCGATACTCGCGGGTGGCGCTGCACACCACGCTGCAACTCTGCGCAGCGGCCGTTCTGCTGTGCGCGCTGGCCGTGGGATTCATGAGCATGCGCCGCACGGCTGCGGAACAGCGCAATGAGCTCGGCGCACAGCATATTCAGAGCGCAAGAGCGCGTCTTGCGCGTGCCAGCGAAAGGCTCGATCTCATTGAAAAGTACCAGGCAAAATATCGTCAAATGGTGGGTGAAGGCGCGACGGTGCGATTCGATCGCTCGATCGCCGGCGATTGGTTTGATATTGCAATCAGCAAGAGTCATGCCGGTTTGGTGGACGAATACATGATCGGCAAGGACGCGCCGTATATCGGACCCGAGACCTCCGAGCTCACGGCCTTTCACGTGGTTGCGCACCGGCTGGAATTCGACGCGGGTGCTGCGGATGAGGATGACTTTGTAGAACTGATGAGTTCCATCCAACAGCGCATCCCGGGAACCACGGCGCAAGAGGCCTGTTCCTTGACGCGCAATCGCGCCGCCACCGACGGCGCTCCGCAGTTGAAGGTGAAGTGCGCTCTGGTCTGGTACGAATTCTCGGCAGGAGGCTGAGTGCGCAACTTTTCATGCCGCCCGCACATGCCGATGCTGCTGCTGTTCATGGCCGTCGCGGGACATGCGGCCGAACCGAGCGGCGCTCGCTCTCTCCAGGCAATCGTCCCCAAGGCGCCGATCGGCAGGATCTTTTTTTCTCCCGCAGAACGGCGCATCGCCCGCGGGACGCCCAGAACGGCTTCCCCTCCCAACGGGGTCGCGCCCAGCGAGCACTTCTCCGTCGACGGCGCCGTCAGTTCAAGCACCAAGGGTCGCGCGGTGTGGATCAACGAAGTGCCGATCGAAAATTCGGCCGTGAAGAAGTCCGCATGGACCGACAGCAAGGGCAATGTGTGGTTCAGCTACGAATCGTTGGGAACCCATCTGATGCGGCCCGGGCAGACCATTGACCGCAGCGGCAAGATCGAAGATTTGCTTCCTGCCGGCGCAGTGACCCGCCGATGAAACGACAACGCGGCGCCGCAGTGCTGTTGCTGATCCTCACGATGATCGTGATGCTGACCATCGTTCTCGCACCCCGGATGACGCTATGGCAGGTGCACAATGCGGCTGCCGGCGTAGGTTCGCAGGCGCTGATCGATGCGAAGGCAGCCATCCTGGCGTATGCCGCCAACCCGGGTGCGGATGCCGCCGGCACCCGCCGCCTCGGTCAGATTCTGTTGACGCCGGATTTACCGGTCGGAGCCGGAAATACCTATACCGGCTCGAGTCCGATCCCGAGCGGACTGTGCGCGACGCGCAACTGGACACCCGGCCAGGCGTTGAGCGATCCCAATAGTCCGGCGGTGGTGAAGCTCGACGTGCGTTGCTTCGGCCGCTTTCCCTGGCTCTCCTACGGCCTGCCAGGACCTGCTACCTCGGACGATCAGGACGGCGAAGTTCCCTGGATGTTCATGTCCGCGAATCTGGTGGTCGGCCAACCCTGCTTGAGCAATTTGAATCCGTTGATGTTGAGCAAGACCTTTAGCGGCGGCGGCTGCGGATCCACGGTGCCGTTTCCCTGGCTCAACGTGGTCGACAATCGCGGTAATTTGCTCTCATCGGAAGTCGCAATAGTTCTCATCCTGCCCGGACCGGCGGTTGCCAATGGACAGCGGCGCACTTCGCCCAACGACAAATCGCCCGCAGCATATCTTGATAGCCTGACGGTGACGGCGGCGTGTCCCGTGCCCTGCGTCCCCGGCACTTACAATAACGCGGCCTACACTATCGCCAACGGCGCCGCGTGGACCTTCATCGACGCGCCTTCCAGCACGGCTCTGGGGCCGCAACCTGCTTATTACGCGCAGCCGTTTCAGTTCAACGATCGAATGATCTATATCACCGCCAGCGAATATTTCGAAGCAATGGAACAGCGCGCCCGCTTGGCCGCCCTCAACACGCTGGCGCAATTTCGCGCGAGCTACGGCTACTTGCCGTATTCGGGCGACAACCCCTCCAACCCCTCGATACCCTTGGCGACGACCTGCGCGTTGCAATCGCACTTAGGTTTGCTGCCCGCCGCCGCCAATTGCGGCGGCACGCTGACTTATCCTCCTTGGTATCTCGCAGCGGGCTGGGAATCGTATTTCATTTACGCCGTCGATCCAGGCTGTGTCGCGAGTGCGGCCGCGCCGCGTTGCGCTGCCCCCACGCTGCAACTCGGCAGCGCGGCCACACGTTACAACGCGGTGTTGTTCAGCCCCGGCCGGGCGATCGTGAATGCGCCCTATGCCGCCTCCAAGGGGGCGGCGCAGTCGCCGATTCTGAGCGGATCGCTGGCCGACTTTTTCGACAGCACCCGAAACGTGAACGGCCCGCCGTTCGACGCAGCGGGCACGCCGCCCACTGCCAACTACAACGATCGCATGTACGGTATCCCATGAGACGTCAGCATTCAGGATTCACGCTGGTCGAAATCGCCATCTCCCTGGTGATACTGGGTCTGGTATTGACCGGGTTGACCGTGGCGCTCTCGCAGCAATTGCAGCAAAGCTATCTGCTGAACACGCGCACGGCGCTCACGCAGGCGAATCAAGCGCTGCTGGCCTTCGTCGTTGCCAATGCGCGTCTACCGTGCCCGGCAGTGGTCGGCAGCAATGGACTTGAATCGACCAATCCCGCCGGGCAATGCACTGCTGCGGCGGGATTTCTGCCCGCGGTGACCTTGGGATTGCCCAATCTCGATGCCAACGGCTTGCTCGAAGATGGCTGGGCGGATGGCAGCGTGCGTGACGACTCCGGTGCTCTGTCTTATCCTCGCGCCCTCAGATATTCGGTGGCGCTGCTGGCCGGCACAGCGACGCCGTATGCGCTGGTCTTGCCCTCGCTCGGCGGATATACACGTGCCACGGTCGGCAACGCGCTCTCGGGCAACACGGGATTGTTTGTCTGCCGCTCATCGAGCGGTATCGTGGGCGCGGGCAATCGCTGCGGCTCGGGTGCCAATTCTCTGGCGCTGAATGCCGTGGCGGTGGTGTGGTCGCAAGGACCCACGGGAAACGATGCGCTGGGCAATTCGGCTGATGAAGCGCAAAACGCCTCGCAGTTGGGGGTGCCGGGAATCGCTCGCGCATTCGTGATGCGCACTCAGGCCGATGTGGGCTCGCCGGTCGGGCGTTTCGATGACGTGGTCGTGTGGCTGGGCTGGGGCCCGGTGGCCGACAATTTAATGCTCGCCTGGCAGGTGCAATAGTGCGGACGATGGCGCATCCCGTTTGGGGGCTCGCGAGACTGACCCTGCTGGAGGCGAGACGCACCGCCGTGGGCAAGGCGGCGCTCGCGTCAATGGCCGCGGCGTTTTTCCTGGCGTTGTTCGCAAGCCGCATCGTGCTCACCGACCAAGAGCGGGTCACCGTCGTCGCCTACGCGGTTATCGTGCGGCTCGCGATCATTTTCACCCTCGCTCAGGCCATCATCGCCAATACCGTGCGCGACCTGAATGAGCGCATCGTCGAAAATTTTCTGGCTCTACCGCTGACGCGTTTGCAGTACGCCGCGGGCAAGTGGCTGGGTTGGAGCGCGGTGGCCGCCGTTTGCGGCGTGGCGGCCGGGGTGCCCCTGCTGGCGTTTTCAGCCACGCCGGGAAGACTTCAGTGGACCTTCAGCTTTGCGGCCGAAGCGGTAGTCATCGCCAGCCTCGCGCTGCTGCTGGCATTGGCGCTGGGAAGGGTCATCACCGCCATGCTCGCCTTCTGCTGCCTGTATCTTTTTGCCCGGATCGGCTACTTGCTGGTGATGTTGAGCGCCAACATGGGCGCCACCAAGGGCACATGGATGGATCGCCTGGACGCTCGCTACGTCGAGGCCGCCGGATATCTCTTGCCGCGGATGGATCGCTTTGCCGACACCTCTTGGCTCTCGGGCGGTCCAATCAGTTTTGGGCCGGAATTGCTGCAAGCTTTGATCTACGTGGTCTTGCTGGGCGCCGCAGCCAACATCGAGCTGCGCCGCAAGCAGTTCTGACATGGCCACGAACTTGCAATTTCGCGCCTGGGGTCTGCTCATCGTGTGTCTCGCCGCAAACGTTGTGTTCCAGCGCACCCATGCGCCAAGTTGGGCGGCGGACTATGCTCTCGGCGCGCCGCCGAGTGTCGCGGAAGTACGCGCCGCCAGTCTGGGCGAGAATGTATTTGCGGGCTACTTGGTGAATGTGTACCTGCAGAATTTTAATGTTCACTTAGGGACGGCGACGGCGGTGGCGGATATCGACCGCCGCTCCGTGGTGCGCTGGCTCGATCTTGCAGGCGATCTTGATTCCGGCACGGGGTATCCCTTGTTACTCGCGAGCCGCCACTTCGCCGAGACCGGATCGCCGGCCGGTCGACGCATGATGCTCGACTGGGTGTACCGGCGGTTCGAAAAAGAACCCAACACGCGCTGGCCATGGCTGGTGCATGCGGCGTTCGTCGCCCGCCACGTACTCAACGACGACGCCCTGGCCTTGTCCTACGCCGCGGCGCTGCGGACCCAAGTCACGGACCCCGGCGCTCCTGCCTTCGTGCGGCAAATGGAAATGCTGCTGCGCGCGGATCTTGGGGAAATCGCGGATGCGAGAATCATCCTGGGCGAACTCATCGCCGCGGGTCAAATCCGTTCCCCGGCGGAACTTCAGTTCCTCGAATCCCGCCTTCCGGCGGCCAATTTCCGCGGGACAACCCCCAATCTGTGACGGATTGGGCATTCAGGATTTCCACCGAATGCCGTTAATTCGGCTACCTGGATAGGAGCGCCGAGTGTTCATTATGAAAAAGCATCAACGCGGATTTACTTTGGTCGAAATCGCCATCGTGCTGGTCATCATCGGCCTGTTGCTCGGCGGCGTGCTTAAGGGCCAGGAACTCATCTACAACCAGAAGGTCAAGTCCACGTACGACAGCTATCGCCAGTACACGGCGGCAATGTACGGCTACCAGGACCGTTTCAGGGCACTGCCCGGGGATGATGCCAACGCGACCAAGCATGGCTTCGTAGTGGCGGCGGGTGATCCGGCCATCGTCGATGGCAGCGGCGACGGGTTCATTGGCGGCGGCAACATTCAGTGCGTCAATGCGGGCGACAATCCGAACACCGAAGTGTGCCAGGCGAACTATCACATGCGCCTCGCGGGCTTTCTCACCGGCACGGGCACGATTTCCTCGACCCACCCATTCGGTGGCGTCGTGACATTGAATGACCCTACCGTCATCGCCAACTTTCCCGCACCGTCGGCCGTTTGTTGGTACAAACTGCAGAACGGCGCCGCGCAGCAGATTGATTTATCGTACGACGACGGGCGCGCCACCACGGGATCCATGCGCGGCAGCGCCGACTACACCTTAGGCAACACCACCAATCCAAGCACGATCAGCGCCGTCTGGTCCTGCATGACCAATTGATCGCGGCTTTGTCGATATCGGAAGGGCGAGCCTGTCTCGCCCTTCGTCGTTTTCGCGATCCGCTCTTTGCACGATTTTTATACCGCCGGCGCCTAATTCTGCCCTGTTTTTCCGTGGACCGCCGTAGCTTGACGGCATGGACTTCATCTACGTCGCCGCCATCGGCGCTTTCTTGCTGTTGACCCTCGCTTTAGTCGCCGGCTGCGCTGCGCTGGAGAAGAAAAAATGACTTGGGCCTACGTCTTGAGCGGCGTTGTGTCGCTTGCGCTGCTGGTGTACCTGGTCGTGGCCCTGTTTCTCGCAGAGGATCTCTAGCGTGACCGGCCAGGCTGGGTTCACGGTGGCGCTGTTCGTCACCGTTCTCCTGGCACTCGCCTATCCATTGGGGATCTATATGACCCGTATCGGCGGGCCGGCTGAAGGCGTGAAGCCCAACTGCGGTTGGGTCGGCAAATTCGAACGGCTCGTCTATCGAGCTGCGGGCATCGATGTGGCCGAGGACATGCCGTGGACCCGGTACGCCGTCGCTTTGCTGCTGTTCAATGCCTTGGGCGTGCTCGTGGTGTTCCTCTTGCAGCGCGTGCAGTTCTGGCTACCCTTGAACCCGCAAGCGATGGCCAATGTCAGCGCGGATTCATCCTTCAATACTGCCGTGAGTTTCGTCACCAATACCAATTGGCAGGCCTATTCCGGCGAATCCACGATGAGCTATCTCACGCAGATGATCGCCCTGGCGGTGCAGAACTTTCTGTCGGCAGCCACGGGCATCGCGGTGGCCTTTGCCTTGATCCGCGGCTTTGCCCGCCGCTCGGCCGCCGGCATCGGCAATTTCTGGGTCGATCTGACGCGCAGCACTCTTTATATCCTGCTGCCCCTGGCCCTTTGCTTCGCCGTTTTCTTCCTCTCGCAAGGAGTCATCCAGAATTTCGACACCTACGAGGACGTGACGACGCTGGAGAAGCTCACCTACGAGAATCCAATATTGGATGCCGCGGGCCAGCCGCTCAAGGATGAAAAGGGCAACGCGGTCACGCAAACCGTCACGACCAGCACGCAATCCATCGCATTGGGTCCGGTGGCATCGCAAGAGGCGATCAAGATGCTGGGCACGAACGGCGGCGGCTTCTTCAACGCCAACTCCGCCCATCCTTTCGAGAACCCGACGCCGGCGTCGAATTTCGCCCAAATGCTCGCGATGTTCCTGATCCCCGCGGCACTGTGTTTCGTCTTCGGCAGGATGCTGGGAGACACGCGCCAAGGCTGGGCGGTGTTGAGCGCCATGGCGGTCATTTTTGTCTTCATGGCCGTGGTCGCCATCTCGGCGGAACAGCGGGGCAATCCCCTCATCGGCAATCTCGGCGTGGATCAGGCGCATAGCGCACTCCAGGCCGGCGGCAACATGGAGGGCAAGGAGACTCGATTCGGCATCGTCGCCTCCGCCTTGTTCTCCACCATCACAACTGCGGCGTCTTGCGGCGCGACCAACAGCATGCTCGATTCATTCACGCCCTTGGGCGGCTTGGTGCCGATGTGGCTGATCCAGCTGGGCGAGGTGGTGTTCGGAGGCGTGGGTTCCGGGTTCTACGGCATGCTGATCTTTGCGATCATGGCGGTGTTCATCGCGGGTCTCATGATCGGCCGCACTCCGGAATACATCGGCAAGAAGATTCAGTCGTTCGAAATGAAAATGACCTCGATCGTGATTCTGGTCACGCCCTTTTTGGTATTGGTCGGCACCGCGATCGCCGTGATGGCGGAGCAGGGCCGGCTTGCCATCGCCAATCCGGGCGCACACGGATTTTCGGAAATACTCTATGCGCTGTCCTCGGCGTCGAACAACAACGGCAGCGCTTTCGCCGGACTGTCGGCCAACACGCCTTTCTACAATTCGCTGCTCGCTTTCGTGATGTGGTTCGGACGCTTCGCCTTCATCGTGCCGGTGCTGGCCATCGCCGGATCGCTGGCCAAGAAAAAACGCATCGAGATCACCGCCGGCACCCTGCCCACACACGGCATGCTGTTCGTGGCCATGCTGATCGGCACCGTGGTGCTGGTCGGAGCGCTGACCTACGTGCCGGCGCTCGCCCTGGGTCCCGTGATCGAGCACCTGCAAATGCTCGCCGCGGCGCGCTGAAGGCACGGAGAACAAGAATGGCTCGTCAATCGCTGAAGCTCTTCGATAAGGCGTTGCTCGCACCGGCGCTCATCGCTTCGTTCCGCAAGTTGTCGCCGCGGGTGCAATTGCGCAATCCCGTCATGTTCGTGGTCTATGTGGGCAGCATTCTGACGAGCATTCTGTTCCTGCAGTCGCTGCGCGGCGGCGGCGAGGCGCCGCCGCTGTTTATTCTGGCGATCACCATCTGGCTGTGGTTCACGGTGCTGTTCGCCAACTTCGCCGAAGCTCTGGCCGAGGGGCGCAGCAAGGCCCAGGCGGAATCCTTGCGGGGCCTGAAGCAATCGATCAATGCGAAGAAGCTCGCTATGCCCACGCACGGCGCGCCCTGGACTGCGGTGGCCGCAATTTCCTTGCGCAAGGGCGATTTGTTCCTGGTGGAAGCGGGCGATGTTATCGCCGCTGATGGCGTGGTGCTCGAGGGCGTCGCCTCGGTGGACGAAAGCGCGATCACCGGCGAATCCGCACCCGTGGTGCGCGAGTCCGGCGGTGATTTCTCCGCGGTTACCGGAGGTACCCGGGTGCTGTCGGATTGGCTCATTGTGCGTGTGGATGTCAATCCGGGAGAGGCCTTCATCGACCGCATGATCGCCATGGTCGAGAGCGCTCGGCGCCGAAAGACGCCGAATGAAATCGCGCTGACCATCCTGCTGATCGCGTTGACATTGGTATTTTTGATGGCAACCGCCACTTTGCTGCCGTTCTCGCTGTACAGCGTGGCGGTGGCGAAGCTCGGCGCGCCGGTGACCATCACGGCGCTGGTCTCCCTGTTGGTGTGTCTGATACCGACGACCATCGGCGGACTCTTGTCGGCCATCGGCGTCGCGGGCATGAGCCGCATGATGGCCGCGAATGTGATTGCCACATCGGGACGAGCAGTGGAGGCGGCGGGCGATGTCGATGTGCTGCTGCTCGATAAGACCGGCACCATCACGCTGGGAAACCGGCAGGCTGCGGCATTCATCCCCGCAGAAGGCGTGACCGAACAACAACTCGCCGATATCGCGCAACTGAGTTCCCTGGCCGATGAGACTCCCGAGGGACGCAGCATCGTGGTGCTGGCCAAACAGCGTTTCAATCTGCGCGAGCGCAAATTAAGCCAGCTGGAAGCCGTCTTCGTGGCTTTCTCCGCACAGACCCGTATGAGCGGCGTCAATCTTGGGGCACGCGAGATTCGCAAGGGCGCTGCGCAAGCCGTGCGCCAGCACATCGAGGCTCAAGGATTCACGTTTCCGCCAAAGGTTTCGCAATCGGTGGACGAGGTGGCGCGCCGCGGCAGCACGCCGTTGGTGGTGGCTGACGCGGGCCGGGTACTCGGCGCCGTCGAACTCAAGGACATCGTCAAGGGGGGTATCAAGGAGCGATTCGTGGAACTGCGCCGCATGGGAATCAGAACCGTCATGATCACCGGCGACAATCCGTTGACCGCGGCGGCGATCGCGGCCGAGGCGGGCGTCGATGACTTTCTTGCGGAAGCCACGCCCGAGGCGAAACTCAAGCTGATCCGCCAGTATCAGGCCGGAGGCCGTCTGGTGGCCATGACGGGCGATGGCACCAACGACGCGCCCGCACTGGCGCAAGCGGACGTGGCCGTGGCCATGAACTCCGGGACCCAGGCGGCAAAGGAAGCCGGCAACATGGTGGATCTGGATTCAAATCCCACCAAACTCATCGAGATCGTGGAAGTCGGCAAGCAACTGCTCATCACGCGCGGCTCGCTCACCACATTCTCCATCGCCAACGATGTCGCCAAATATTTCGCAATCATTCCGGCGGCCTTCGCCACGACTTATCCGCAACTGGCGCTGCTCGACGTGATGCACCTGGCAAGCCCCAATTCGGCCATTCTGTCCGCGGTCATATTCAATGCGGTGATTATCGTGCTGCTCATTCCGTTGGCCCTCAAGGGCGTCAAGTATCGCGCGCTGGGCGCCGCGTCCCTGCTGCGGCGGAATCTGTTGATTTACGGTTTGGGCGGCATTGCCGTGCCGTTCGCCGGCATCAAGATGATCGACATGAGCCTCGCCGCTCTGCATCTGATCTAGGAATTACTCATGCGCCAAACTTTGCGTCCCTTGCTGGTGCTTTTCTGCCTCCTCACGGTGCTCACAGGCGTCATTTATCCCTTGGCGGTAACGGCCATAGGCAAGTTGGCATTTGCGCACCAGGCATCCGGCAGCCTCGTCGAGCGCGGCCATGAGGTCGTTGGCTCAGCCTTGATCGGGCAATCCTTCCAGGACCCAAAGTACTTCTGGGGCAGAATTTCCGCGACGACGCCCATGCCGAACAATGCCGCCTCATCGACCGGGTCGAACTTGGGCCCTACGAACCCGGCGCTCATCGATGCCGTCAAAGCCCGCATCGCCCAATTGAAAGGCGCGGATCCCGGCAACGCGTTGCCGATTCCGGTGGACCTGGTCACGGCGTCGGGCAGCGGCTTAGATCCCCACATCAGTCCCGCGGCGGCGCTGTACCAGGTCGCGCGCGTGGCACGCACCCGAAATCTCGACCCTGCGCTGGTGAGGCGCCTGGTGCAGGATCATGTGGAAGATGCACAGTGGGGCCTGTTCGGCGAAGCGCGAGTGAATGTATTAATGCTGAATCTTGCCCTGGATCGCGCACAATAGTGGGTAGATGCTGAGTACCAATGGTCAACGACCGGATCCGGATTTGCTGCTGGCGCAGGTCAAGCAGCAGGAAGCCAAGGCCCGACGCGGCAAGCTGAGAATTTACTTCGGCTCGGCGGCCGGCGTGGGCAAGACCTACGCCATGCTGGTCGCAGCCCGCAAGCTCGCGAGCGAGAGGCACGACGTGATCGTCGGCGTGGTGGAAACGCACGGGCGAGCCGAAACGGCGGCGCTGCTCGATGGCTTGTCGGTGCTGTCCCCCAAGACCGTCACCTACCGAGACAAAACGCTCACAGAATTCGATCTGGACGCGGCCCTCGCGCGGCATCCGGAGCTGATTTTGGTCGACGAGCTGGCGCATTCCAACGTGGCGGGAATGCGCCACCCCAAGCGTTGGCAAGACGTGGACGAATTGCTGCAGGCGGGTATTGACGTATTCAGTACGTTGAACGTGCAGCATCTGGAGAGCCTCAACGACGTGGTCGGCGGCATCACCAACGTGCGCGTCTGGGAAACCGTTCCTGATACGGCGTTCGACGCGGCCGATGAGGTGGTGCTGGTCGACATCCCGGCGGATGAATTGCTGGCGCGCCTCAAGGCCGGCAAGGTGTACATGGGGCCGCAGGCGGAGCATGCCGCGCAGCATTTTTTCCGCAGGGGAAACCTGATGGCGCTGCGCGAACTGGCGCTGCGGCGCACCGCCGATCGGGTGGAGGGCGACGTTCAGGCCTATCGCGTCGATCAATCCATCGAATCCGTCTGGAAAACCGCCACGGCGTTGCTGACTTGCATAGGCCCGGACGCAGGCGCCGAACGCGTGGTGCGGGCAGCGGCACGCTTGGCGAGCCAGTTGAACACGGACTGGCATGCGATCTATGTCGAAACCCCGGATCTGCAACGACTCAAGCCGGTCAAGCGCGAAAAGATTCTCGCCAATCTGAATTTGGCGCAAGAACTGGGAGCGATCACCGCGGTGATCGCCAATGCCCAGATCGCCGAGAGCATCATCACCTATGCGCGCAAGAACAATCTGTCCAAGCTGGTCATAGGGCGCGATCCGATTCGGAGGCTGTGGCCCTGGCAGCGATCCAGCGGGCAGAAGCTGGCGATGCTCGCGCCCGATATCGATTTGATCGAGATTGGGCGGGCCGAGACACCGACGAAGGATCGGCGCGAATCGGCGAAGTTGCCGTCGCTGCCGGATGCGGAGTCCAGTGAGCGGCGCAAATTCAAACGGCTGCGCTACCTCTGGGCCGCGATCGCCTGCGTCGCGGTGACGGTTCTGGCGCTGCCCTTGGCCACGCATTTCGAGAATTCCAACATCGTGGCGATCTTCATCCTGACCGTGGTTCTGGTGGCAGTTCAGTTTGGGCGTGGACCTGCCGCCCTGGCGGCGGTATTGAGTGTTTTCGCCTTCGATTTCTTCTTCGTACCGCCGCGCTTCTCCTTCGCGGTGAGCGACGTGCAGTACCTGCTGACCTTCTGCATCATGCTGGCGGTGGGGTTGATCACCGGCCAGCTCACCGCGGGGTTGAGATTCCAGGCGCGCGTGGCATCGCATCGCGAGGAACGCGCCGGTTCTCTCTACGAAATCGCGCGCGATCTGTCGGGAGCCGTGCAAGTGGAGCAGGTCGTCAAAATCAGCGATGAGTCCATCCAGCGCACGTTTCGCGCCAGCGCGGCATTGTTGCTGCCGGACGCCGGTGGCCGATTGATCGGCACCACGCCGGGTCCCGGCGCCGGGCGCCCCAACAAGGACTTGGCCGTGGAGATCGGCACCGCTCAGTGGGCCTTCGACAAGGGCCAGCCCGCGGGTTTCGGCACGGATACCTTGCCCGGCAGCGAAGTGCTTTACATACCGCTGCGCGCGCCCACGCAGGCGCGCGGCGTGCTGGCGGTCCAAGCCCACAATCGCAGACTGCTGCGGATCCCGGAGCAGCGGCAGCTGCTCGACACTTTTGCCGCGCTGATCGCGATTGCGCTGGAGCGCGTGCATTACGTCGGCGTTGCGCAAGACGCGCTGCTCAAGATGGAATCCGAGCGCTTGCGCAATTCGCTGCTCGCGGCGCTCTCGCACGATCTACGTACGCCGCTGACCGTGCTCGTGGGCCTGGCCGAATCCTTGACGCTCACCACCCCGAAGCTGTCGATCGCACAGCTGGAGACCGCCGGGGCGATCCAGGACGAGGCGCGCCGCATGAGCACGCTGGTCAGCAATCTTTTGGATATGGCGCGTATCGAGAGCGGGGAAGTAAAACTCAACCTGCAATGGCAGCCGCTGGAGGAAGTGGTGGGCGCAGCGCTCGAGTCGGCGCGCGGCATGCTGCAGCGACGTCAGGTCGAAGTGCGCTTGCCTCGCGATTTGCCGCTGGTGAAGTTCGACGCGGTGCTGATCGAGCGGGTGTTGGTGAATCTTTTGGAAAATGTGTCGAAGTACACGCCCTTGGGTAGCACAGTGACATTGTCGGCCGAAGTGATCGGAGACTATTTGAGCGTCTCGGTGGCGGACAACGGGCCAGGGCTGCCGGTGGGCCAGGAAGAGGCGGTGTTTCAGAAATTCGCTCGCGGCGAGCGCGAAACGGCCACGCCGGGCGTGGGCTTGGGTCTTACGATTTGTCGCGCCATTATCGAATCGCATCAGGGCAAGATCGTTGCCGCGCAGCGGTCCGGCGGGGGCGCCAGATTCACCTTCACCTTGCCCCTCGGCACGCCACCCCTGCCGGCGATCGAACCTGAAGCACAGGTGGCGGATGGCTGAACCTCTTCCCGTTGCCATTTTGGTTGAAGATGAGCGTCAAATCCGCCGCTTCGTGCGCACAGCTTTGGAGGCCGAGGGCTGGAACGTTCATGAAACCGACACGCTGCGGCAGGGCCTCACGGACGCGGCGACGCGCCGGCCCGACCTCATCATTTTGGATCTAGGGTTGCCGGACGGCGACGGCGTGGATTTTCTGCACGACCTTCGCGGCTGGTCAAAGGTCCCGGTCATCGTGCTGTCGGCGCGGGTCGACGAGCGCGACAAAATCGATGCGCTGGATGCGGGCGCCGATGACTACTTGACCAAGCCCTTCGGCGTCGGCGAATTGCTGGCTCGCGTTCGCGCCACGTCGCGGAGGCGCACGGAAGCGGGCGCGGGCACGGGCACCGGCGCGGGTGCCGGCGCCACATTCGCCTTTGGCGATGTTAAGATCGATTTGAGCTTGCGCACGGTCCACAAGGGCGGCGCAGCCATTCATCTCACGCCAATCGAGTACCGTCTTTTGAGTCTCTTGATAGCCAATGCCGGCAAGGTTTTGACCCACCGGCAGATACTGCGCGAGGTGTGGGGTCCTGCACACTCGGAGGATGGACACTACGTGCGCGTATACATGGGTCATCTGCGGCAAAAACTGGAAAACGATCCGGCGCAACCGCGGCACATCTTGACCGAGACGGCGGTCGGCTATCGCCTGGTGCAGGGCGAGCGATGAGCGGAACATTCGATGTGGCAGCGCTGGTGGGCAGCTTGCGCCGCGACTCTTATACGCGAATCCTGGTGAAGGCCTTCACGCGTCTGGCGCCGCCGGCGCTGCAAATCGAGATCGTGGAGATCGGCGGATTGTCGATTTATAACTACGACGATGAGGCTTCTCCTCCCGCCGCTTGGACGGATTTTCGCGCCCGCATCAAGCGTGCCGACGCCGTGCTATTCGCGACTCCCGAATACAATCGCTCGGTGCCGGCGGTGCTCAAGAATGCCATCGACGTGGGGTCACGGCCGCTGATCAGCAACGCCTGGGCGCACAAACCGGCTGCGGTGGTCAGCCTCTCGCCGGGCGTCATGGGTGCGTTCGGTGCGAATCATCATCTGCGCCAGTCCTTGGTGGCGGTCGGCATGGCCACGATGGCGCACCCCGAGGCTTACATTGGAGGCGCGGCCAAGCTCTTCGACGCCGCGGGCGATTTTATGAACCCCGCGAGCGCCGAATTCTGCGTGAGCTTCTTGATCGCTTTTGAGCTGTGGATTCGGCGGCTGACCAATCCGTTGCCGGCTTCTTAAGCGGCGGCACGCTGCGCGGGCGCGTCCTCAAGCGCGCGTGAGAGCACGTCGTCGATTTTCTCGGCCCAAACAAATTCCAGCCGCGAACGCACGCTCTCCGGAATATCCTCGAGATCGCGCCGATTGCGCGCCGGCAGAATGACGGTGCGAATGCCGGCGCGCGCGGCGGCCACGCATTTTTCCTTGATGCCGCCCACGGGCATCACGACGCCGCGCAGACTGATCTCGCCGGTCATGGCGACATCGGCTCGTACCGTACGCTGCGAGAGCAGCGAGGCCAGCGAAGTGGCGATGGCCACGCCTGCGCTGGGACCGTCTTTGGGAATGGCGCCCGCCGGCACGTGGATGTGCAGGTCGCTGTTGTCCAGGATCGCGGGATCAATTCCCAGCCGCTCGGCCTGCGATTTGATCAGGGTGACTGCAGCTTGCGCGCTTTCCTTCATCACCTCGCCCAATTGTCCAGTCAAGATCAGCTTGCCGCTGCCGCGAACGCGGCTCGACTCGATAAAGAGAATGTCGCCGCCCGCCGGGGTCCAGGCGAGCCCGGTGGCGACACCGGGGACGCTGGTTCGGAGCGCCACGTCGCTTTCGAAGCGCGCCGCGCCGAGAATGCGTTCGACGGCCGCCGGGTCGATGGACACGCTTTGCGCCTCACCGGAAGCGATCGCCACCGCGGAATTGCGCAGCAGCGCGCCGATCTGACGCTCCAGGTTTCGTACCCCGGCTTCGCGCGTGTAATCGGCGATCACGCGCCGCAGGGCTTCATCGGAGACCTGCACCTGTTCCGCCAACAGGCCGTTTGCCTGCAGCTGGCGCTTGAGCAAGTAGCGGCGTGCGATCTGCAGTTTTTCCTCTTCGGTGTAGCCCGTCAGCTCGATGATCTCCATGCGGTCGCGCAGCGGCGCGGGAATGGAATCGAGCACGTTGGCCGTACCGATGAAGAGCACCTTCGACAAGTCGAAGGGAACGCCGAGATAGTTGTCGCGAAAGGTGTTGTTCTGCTCGGGGTCCAGCACCTCGAGCAATGCGGAAAACGGGTCGCCCTGGTAGCTCGCCGACAGCTTGTCCACCTCATCGAGCATCAGCACCGGATTGCGTCTCCCCGCCTTGCGCAGGGCCTGCGCGATATTGCCGGGCAGCGAGCCGATGTAGGTGCGCCGATGTCCGCGTATCTCCGCTTCGTCGTGTACCCCGCCTAAGCTGACGCGCCCGAACTTGAGTCCGATCGCCTTCGCGATGCTCTGACCCAGGGAGGTTTTGCCCACGCCCGGCGGACCGACGAAACACAGGATGGGACTGCGACCCTCGGGATTGAGTTTGCGCACCGCGAGGAATTCGAGAATTCTGCGCTTCACTTTCGCCAGGCCGTAGTGATCCTCATCGAGGATTTTTCTAGCCTGTTCGATGTCCACCTGCTCGGGATCGATCTTGCTCCAGGGCATGGCCAGCAGCCACTCGAGGTAGGTTCGGGTCATGGAGTACTCGGCCGCCTGCTCCGGCATGCGCTCCAGACGATTGATCTCGCGCTGCGCCTGTTCCTCCGCCTCGGGAGGCATGGCCGCATCCTTGATCGCCTTCTTCAATTCCGCCAGCTCCGATTTTGAATCATCGGATTCGCCGAGCTCCTTTTGAATCTGGTGCAGCCGCTCGCGCAACACGGCTTCCTTTTGCCGCTCGTCGAAGGCTTCGCGCGTTTTCTCATCGATCTGCCGCGAGACTTTAAGCACCTCGATACGCCGTCCGAGCAAGGTCAGCACGCGATCCAGCCGCGTTTTGAGATCGAAGGTCGCCAGGATGTCCTGCTTATCGGCAACCTTGAGGTCCATGAAACTGGCGATCATATCGGCCAGCGCAGGTATGGACTCGATGCTGCGAATCGCGTTGGTGAGTTCGCCCGGCGCCTGCGGCAACAGCTGCACCGCTTCGAGGGCTTTTTCGCGCAAGTTGAGGCCGCGCGCCTCGATCTCGCGGTCGAAAACCGACGGTTCTTTGTGTGGGTCGACGCGTGCCACCAGGAAGGGCTCGCGGCTCACATAGTCGAGCACCGTGAAGCGCTCTTCGCCCTGACAGATCAAATGATGCGATCCATCCTGCGCCGTGATGAAACGCACGATCGAAGCCGAGGTGCCGACGCGGTGCAACGCCTCGGGTCCCGGCTCCATTGCCTCAGGATCGGATTGCAGCAACAAACCAACGCGGCGCTGTGTGCGCACCGCTTCTTGCGCCGCAGCAACCGCCGCCTTGCCGGAAATGGTCACAGGCAATACCACGCCGGGAAACAACACCGCATTGCTCACAGGCAGAATGATCAGGACGTCTTCGCTCATATTCAGCCGGCCTCCCTCGTCAAACGCAGATACAGGCAGCCACGCTCCAACCTGCGCTCGCCCAAAACATAGCGTCCAGGCGGCAAGTCGACGCGTCTGCGCATACGGCCATAGGGAATCTCCAGACGGACGAGTTTCATGTCGGCGCTGGCGGCGGGCGGCGGCACACTGGTATCGATCTGCAAGCCCGAAGGAGTGAGGTGCACGCTGATCTCCTCGGCGCGGGCACCCGGCAATGCGATGACGACCTGCAGTTCGGTACCGTCCGAGAAGATGTCGGCCGGCGGCTCCCATGTGGGCTGCGGCGCGGGTGCGGCGAGCAGGGTGAAAAAATGCCGATGCTTGCGCTCAGCTTCTTCGAGCAGAGCGCAGGCCTCCGCCCACATCCATGATCTTCGGTGGTAGCTATCCATGCATCCCAGATGCGGGCAGCCGCCCCGAAGTTCAAGGGTCAGTGACGCGCGGCGGGCCTCTCGATCACACGCACCGTGTATCCGCCGGACTTCTCGTCCGCCCTCAGGCTTAAGAGTCCGCGCTTTTGCGCGTCGGCCAACATGTCGTTGAACGATCGAAAGCCGTAGAAACGCTCGTTGAAGCCCGGTTGGCGCCGTTTGATGGCTTGTTTGATCATCGACCCCCAGATCGGTTCGCTGCCGCCGCGCTCCTCGGTGAGCGCCTCCAGGGTCTCGACGATCTGATCGAGCGCCGCGCTCAAATCGCTGCCTTTTTTCTCGGCGGGCGCGCCGCCGGATGTGGCGGGCGTGGAGGCCGCATTGCGCTGACGCGCCTTGGCGGGTTCCTTGCGCACCAAGTCATCGTAGTAGATGAATTCATCGCAGTTATTGATGAACAAATCCGAGGTCGAGTTCTTCACACCCACGCCGATCACGGTCTTGGCGTTCTCGCGCAGCTTGCTCACCAGCGGCGAGAAATCCGAGTCGCCGCTCAGGATGACGAAAGTATCCACATGGCTCTTGGTATAGCAAAGATCCAGCGCATCGACGACCATGCGAATGTCGGCGGAGTTCTTGCCGGATTGCCTCACGTGGGGAATTTCGATCAGTTCGAATGCCGCTTCATGCAGACCGCGCTTGAAATCCTTGTAGCGCTCGAAGTCGCAATAGGCCTTCTTGACCACGATATGGCCCTTGAGCAGAAGGCGCTCGAGCACTTTCTCGACGTCGAAGCTCGGGTACTTGGCATCGCGCGCGCCGAGCGCGATGTTCTCCAGATCCAGAAATACCGCCATGGTGGCGTCGGAGGCCTTGCTCGCCATTCCACGTTCCTTGGTTAGAACCAATTGTAGTTGAAGCTTACGCTGATTCGCTCGCCGTTGACGGAGTTCGGCACGACCTCGTGACGAAGCCAGCTCTCGAATAGAACCAGCCGGCCGGCCTCAGCGGGAAAAGTCACCCAAGGTTTGACCTCGCGCTTAGGCTGCGCTTTGCGCGGCGGTGCTGCCATGAACCGGTCCAGTCGCGGATCCTCGAATTTGATGCCGGGCGACCCTCTCGGTACTTGCGCGTAGTACGTGCCGCTCAAAGTCGAGTGGGGGTGAAGGTGCAGGCCGTGCACGGTGCGCCTGGGCATGATGTTGACCCAGCAATCGGTCATCTCGAGCTCGCGGCCCTTGAGATCCCATTCCACGGCGGTGCAGAAGGCGGCGACATGTGGTTGCAGCTTGCGGCGCAAGGACTCGAAAGTCGGCGAGACGGTCTGCAGGCGATGCACCGATCCGTAGGAGGTGTAGCCGCCGGGATAGTTCTTGACCGACCAGCGCCGTCCCGCCACATCGTCCCGGCGCAGCTGCCGGCATTCCTTGATCAGCTGCCGATTGAACTCGCGCGCGTTGCTCCTTTGCAGCGCGGCGGCGTAGACAAGCGTCGGAAATAAGGCGTGCAGGGACCGCACGGACCTCGGTCGCGTGCTCAAGTACTCAGCTTGACTTCATTGAACTGAATGATGGGGGCGACATCGGTATAGCGCGGGATGTCGGCCTGAAGCTCGGCGGCGGCCCCGCCCCACACTTCCAGGAAAGCCTCGATACTGTCGAAGTAAAACTGGCAGCCACCGTGAAAGGCCGGCGGCTCTCCGGGCGCACCGCCCTGCAGTCCGGCATCGACCTCGGTCCTGCGCAAATTCTTCTTCAGCAGTCGCATCGCCAACGGCATATGCGTGGCGACATAGTAGTTCACATCGAAGCGTGAGCCGGGTTTGTTCGGATACAAAATAGACAGCTTGATCATAAAGCCCCTGTGGGGTTGCTTAGGGCGCGGCCGCCGATCCTGCCGGCGCGCGAGAGTCGCTGGCGCCGTAAAAACGGCCGGGACGGGGAAAACCGAGCGCCTTGGCGGCATTCGCGTCGGCCGGCGCGATTCCGATTACTTCCGCGGCGTTGCCGGATCCCCAAGGCTCGAGCGGCACCACCTTGTAGCCCATCCTGGTCAATGCCGAGACGGTATCGGCCGAGAGGGCGAAGGGTTCCGCAGCCAGTGTGTCCGGCAACCATTGATGATGAATGCGCGGCTCGTCCACCGCTTCCTGAATCGTCATGCCGTTGTCGATCACGTTGACGATGATTTCGAGCACCGTCGTGATGATGCGCGCGCCGCCCGGTGATCCCACCACCAGCACCGGTTTTCCGTCCTTGAGCACCAGCGTCGGAGTCATGGAACTCAACGGCCTCTTGCCCGGCGCGATCGCATTGGCCTTGCCCTGCACCAGGCCGAACCCGTTCGGCGCACCCGGCTTGGAGGTGAAATCATCCATTTCATCGTTCAGAAAAAAGCCGGTATTTTGCGCGATGACCTTGGCGCCGAAATAATCGTTGATCGTGTACGTGACCGACACTGCATTGCCTTGATTGTCGACGACCGAGTAGTGAGTCGTGGTCGCATGCTCGTTGGCCGCAAGCGCGCCGACGAGTGCCGAGGAAGGTGTGGCACGATTGGGCTGAATCTGCGCACGTATGGCTGCCGTATTCTCCGGCGACAAAAGGCGCGCCACCGGGTTGTTGACGAAGACCGGATCGCCCAAGTAGCTGTTGCGGTCGCGGAACGCATGCCGCATTGCTTCCGTCAACAGATGTACCGAGGCGCTTGAATGAAGTCCCAGGGTGTTTAGCGGGTATCCATCAAGCACCTGGAGCATTTCGCAGAGGGTCACGCCTCCCGAACTGGGCGGGGGCGCGGAGACGATACCGTATCCTCGGTAGGAGCAAGTGATCGGGGCCGACTCGGTCGCGGTGTATGCGGCAAAGTCTTCGCGGGTCAACAACCCTCCGTGGGCATGGCTCGCCGCGCTAACGGTCGCCGCAATGGCACCGCGATAAAAGGCGTCCGTCCCGCCGTCGCTGATCGCCTGCAAGGTTGCGGCCAGCTCCTTCTGGACCAGACGATCTCCCGGCGAGAACGGCGCGCCGTTCTTGAGGAAAATCGCGGCCACATTCGGGTTCTTGCCAAACGCCGTGGTGCCCTCCAGGAGAATGTCGACATCGCCGCGAGTCAGCGAGAATCCGTCCGACGCGAGGCGGATCGCGGGCGCGATCAGCGTCGAGCGCGGCAAAGTCCCGTACTTCTCGCGCGCCATTTCCAACCCCATCACGGTTCCCG
Source organism: Steroidobacteraceae bacterium (assembly GCA_036494725.1). Classification (GTDB taxonomy): domain Bacteria; phylum Pseudomonadota; class Gammaproteobacteria; order Steroidobacterales; family Steroidobacteraceae; genus Bog-1198. The sequence goes on along the minus strand of DASXNX010000057.1, from coordinate 7,208 downwards.
GAACGCCCGCCGCAAGATAGCCGTCCATACTACGGTCCTTGACCACATTTCCCTGCGCGTCAAGAAACATGTCGGCGCGCGCGGCAAGCGGCGCCTTTTCGCGGAAATTGATGAAGGTGTTGCGCCCATCGGCCAGGTGAATGGTCATGAAACCGCCGCCGCCGAGATTCCCGCAAGAGGGATGCGTCACCGCGAGCGCGTAACCGACTGCGACCGCGGCGTCGATGGCGTTCCCTCCTTGCCCCAGAATCATCGCACCCACATCGGAGGCATAGTGCTGCGCGGATGCCACCATGCCCTTGGCGGATTCCAGTTCGAGAGGCGCGGTTGCGCCTGCCTGCGCGCACATCGCGAGCGGCGCCAGAATGCCGAGGCTCAAGGCAGTAATTTTCACGCGCGCTGAGTCCTAAGGAACCGGCGTCGCCATCGGCTGTCCTTTGTCGACGATCCAGTTCGATACCGCGACGGCTCCATCGCTGCCCGCCACGACGCTATGGACCGCGCCCCGCGCATTGAAAAAGCTGTCGCCGGCCTTCAACGCCCGGTCGGGCTGTCCCTTGGTTTTGAGCGTCATGGAGCCTTTGAGCACGTAACCCGCTTCATCGCCGGGATGAGTGTGGTAGCCGATGCTGGATCCCGGCGGCAAAGTCGCAGTACCGGTAACGATTTCCTTACCCGGCACTCCCGATTGATCGTGGCGTTCCAGGATGGTGCGCACCGGCTGGTCGCCGGACTTGGGTTCATCGGCGGCGGCGCCAAGCGTGTTCACGACGAGGGAAAAGACGACCATTGCCAGAAACGGTAGCGGGATCATTTTCATGGGGTGGCCTCACGTTTATTTATGCAAATTGTAGCTCAGTGCGCATACGAGATGCGGAAGATCACGTTGCCGCCGTCCTCGCTCATCAGCAGCGAGCCGTCATCGAGTTCCAATGTTGCCACCGGGCGCCCCCACACATGAGCGTCGTCGACCACGAAGCCGGTCAAAAAGTCTTCGTAGTCGCCGGTCGGCTCGCCGTTTTTCATGTGCACGCGCACCAGTTTATACCCGGTACGCAGGCTGCGGTTCCAGGAGCCGTGGAAGGTGGCGAACGCATCGCCGGTGAATGCTCCGGGGAAAGCGGATTTACCGCTGCTGGCAGCGTAGAAAGTCAATCCGAGAGAGGCCGAATGCGATTGATAGAGTACGTCCGGCACCGACACTTTGCCGGCAAGATCGGGCCGCTCGCCCTTCAAGCGAGGGTCTTCGATCGAGCCCAAGTAGTACCAGGGCCATCCGAAAAATTCGCCGTGCTTTACCCGAGTGGAGTAGTCGGGCACCAAATCATCGCCCAGCCCATCGCGCTCGTTGGTGGTACACCAGAGCGCGCCATTCTGAGGTTGCACGGTCAGACTGACGCAGTTTCGGATACCGGTTGCGTACAGTACGGCTCGCGATGGCGCGGCCGCGTCAAATTCCAGGACCGCGGCGCGATCATCCTCCGTCTCCCAGGCCGCACCGAGCCCGTGTTGCGCCTCCCAGCCCGCAATCTCGGCGGCGGACTTCTTCGGCATGGATTCGGCCACGTTCGATCCGGAGCCCACCGACACGAACAGCCTTTTGCCGTCGACAGAGAAGGCGATATCCCGGGTGGAATGCCCGGAACCGCTCGGCAGCTGCGGCACCACCACTAGAGCGTCGCCGCGCGCCTTCACATCGCCCACTCGATAGGCGTATTTCGAAACACGATTCGTCTCGGCCACGTACAGCCACTGCGGGTTTTGTGCATTGGGATAGAAGGCGAGTCCGAATGGTTGACGCAGCCCCTGCAGGTAGATATCGCTACGCGTCGCGCGCCTGCCGTCGGCACTCGGATGCAGCACGGAAACACGTCCGGCGCGCATTTCGGTCACGAAGATGTCGCCGTTCGGGGCAAGCAACATTTTGCGCGGACCGCCAAGATCGGTGGCGAAGGATTCGACGAGAAATCCCGGCGGCACCGCCAGTTTCGCATCGGCCGGTTTCGAGACCACCGAAGGGCGATTGTTCGATGAGGCGGTGGCATAGGGCGGCGGCAAGGAAGCGACGGTAATGCGATGCGCTCGGCCCGGCGCGTCGAGCCGCCAATTCGCGGTTTGTGCACTCGCTTCCGGAACGACCAGCGGCTGCGGGGCGATGGCTCGAGAGCCGGCGACGCTCTGAAAATAGGCCACAAGATCGTCTCGGTCGGTCGTCTGCGGCACGGCGACCACCATGGACGTGCCCGGCACCAACGCGCTCGGCGATTCCAGGAAGCGTTTCAGGGTAGGCGCGTCCCAAGTGAGCTTCGAGCTCTTCAGCGCTGCGGTATAGGAGAACGACGCGTCGCTGGCCGCGCCTCGGCCGATTAGGCCGATAAGAGACGGTCCCTGACCCCCGCCATTGTCGTTCGGCTCCGCGGTGTGGCAGGCGGTGCAGCGCTGCCGGAAAATGACCCGGCCGGCGGCCGCGTCCGCTCCCAATGCCGGCGGGATCGCGGCGAGACACCCTGCAGCGCAGACCCAAGCCGATACTCGCCTCATGCGTCCTCCCGCGAGATTCTAAATTGGGGAACCGAAGTACAATCCTAGCGCATGGCGCTATTCGAAATCACATTGCTGCTGCTGACCATTGCGGTGGTGTTCCTGCAAATGGCCCGCCGTCTGCGCGTTCCCTATCCTTCGCTGCTGGCCTTGGCCGGGGGCTGCGTGGCGATACTGCCCTTTGCCCCGCACTTGAGCATCGAACCGCGCCTGGCTCTGGCCCTTTTCGTGGCCCCTGCCGTGATGGACACGGCATTCGACATGCCGCCGCGCGAATTGCTGCGCATGTGGGTGCCGCTGGTCTCTCTGGCGGTGGTTCTCGTGTTGCTGACCACGGCGGCGGTCGCCTGGGCGGGCGTGGCGCTCGAGGGGTTGCCGATCGCGGCGGCCATCGTCCTGGGCGCCATCGTGGCGCCGCCCGATGCCGCGGCGGCCGCGGCGCTGCTGAGCGAGTTCAATCTGCCACGCCGCACCATGGCGGTACTGCAGGGCGAGAGCCTGCTGAATGATGCAGTCGCGCTGCTGGCATTTGGCTTGGCGCTGACCGCTGTGGTCTCCACCGGTACGCAGTGGCATTCGCTGGCGCCGCGCTTGCTGATCGCAGTACCCGGTGCCGCGGCACTTGGCATCGTTTCGGCCCTGCTGAGCATTCGCATTTTTCCGAGGGTCGCGGGCACGCTATCCCTGATCATCGTGCAGTTCCTGTTCACCTACGGCACTTGGATCGTGGCGGAGCGGCTGCAGCTCTCGCCCATCGTCGCGGTGGTTGCGCTCGCCGGCGTGATCGCCTGGTATGTTCCCGGACGCACCAGCGCGCGCGATCGCGTCTACACCAATGCGGTGTGGGAAATGGTGGTGTTCGTGCTCAACGTGCTGGCGTTCTTGCTCATGGGTCTGCAGGCCCGGGTAATTCTGAATCAACTGCACGGCGCTGAGTTGACCCATGCACTGATTTTTTCCGGCATCGTGCTGGGCATCGTGATAGTCGTGCGCTTCGCCTATGTGATGCTGTACGGCCTGGTGCTGCGAACATTCCGCGCTTTCTTTGAGGCCCGGATCCTGCACGGCAAAGTGCCCAACGCGCGAATCGGCGTGCTGGTGTCCTGGTGCGGGATGCGCGGGCTGGTGACTCTCGCGACCGCGCTGGCTTTACCGCAGGAGTTTCCCGAGCGCAACGTCATCGTGCTCAGCGCCTTCATCGTGGTGCTCGGCACGCTGATCTTGCAGGGATTCACGATGCGCCCGCTGATCGCGCTGCTGCGCATCGCACCGGACTCCTCGCTCGACGAGGATGTAGCCCGCGCTCGCGACGCGATGCTCGGGGCCGCGCTCGCGGAGTTGGCGGCCATTTCCGGCGAGAGCGCCGCCGCGGTGCGCGCGGAATACAGTGCCGCGCGGGCGGGCAGCGTCGATCGGTGGCAGCCGGACACCGAATTCAATCGGATGCGTGTGCAGGCCATCGCGGCCGAGCGCCGTTTGCTGCTCGAGTGGCGGCGCGGCGGCCGCGTTGCCGACGATGCCTATCATCTTCTCGAGGCCGAGTTGGATCGTGCGGAATTGCAGGCCGCCTCTGCGGCAGCCGCGGGGCAAAAAGACTAAATTCGCACCCTGCGGCCCGATTTTATGGTCAATATCGGGTTTTGGCGTCGCGTTTCCACGACGCCACCATCTCATTCATCATCTACTGCTACCATGCCATGCAAACTTTTTGCCGATGATCCGGTCAGATCGTCGGTCTATAACGTGGCAATAAAGGGAGACCACGGATGTCTTCACGTTTCTTCGCAATTGGGGCTGTGGGCCTATTCACGGCGATTTCGGCGGTCTCCGCGGTGGGTCCTGGTCATGTGCGGCTGCACGCCAGTGTCCCCGGAACCTCCCTGCTGCGCGTCGCCGGTAGCCGCAGTCCGGAGCAAGGCGCCAGCGCCAGTGCCTCGAAGTTCGACGGAGCGCTGGCGGAAATCTCGCGCCATGTGAACCGCGAGCATCCTGGAGTGCAGGATTTGCATGTGCTGAATCCGGCGGCAAGGTTTGCCCAGCCGACAGACTCGTCCGTGCCGCTGGTGTTGATCGACGCTGTGACTCGCGGCGACCCGCAGAAATTGAAAGCCGCGCTGGTGGGTCTGGGGTTGCAGCGTGCCTCGCAGTATTCGAATGATGTCGGAGGATGGCTGCCGGTGGACCAACTCGAGGCGGCTGCTGCCCTGGGTGAAGTGCATTCGATCCGGGCCGCGATGCCGAAAACGCGCGCCGGCGCCGTGACCTCACAGGGCGACTTCGTGCAACACAGCGATCTGGTGCGCTCGCAGAACGCACTTTCCGGCGCCGGTGTCACCATCGGAATCATTTCCGACAGCTACAACTGCTATTCGACCTATGCCGCCAACGGCGTGCCCGCCGGCGGTAACGCGGGCTATGCCAACAATGGATTCACCGCGACGGCAGCCACCGACATCTCGACCGGTGATCTGCCCGCCACGGTCACCGTCCTCGAGGAGGCAACCTGCATGAATTACGGCGCGCCGACGCAGTTGCCCTTCGGCGACGAAGGCCGCGCGATGATGCAAATCGTGCATGATGTGGCACCCGGCGCCGCCCTGGCTTTCTACACCGCGGAAAACAGCGAGGCGGATTTCGCCTCCGGCATCGGCAAGCTGGCCGGCGCCGGCGCCAAGATCATTGCGGATGACGTGGGATATTTTGACGAGCCCTTTTATCAGGACGGCATCGTTGCGCAGGCCATCGATGCGGTCGAAGCGCAGGGCGTGTCCTATTTCTCAGCGGCCGGCAACAACGGCACACTGGCCCTCGACTATATTAACCCCAGCTTTGCCACGGCGGGCACCGGTCAGAACGCGGGCGAGCAGTTATTGACCTTTTCAGCAAACCTCAGTGGCGCCCCAGTGACGACTCTGCCCGTCAGCATACCCGCGCTGTTTCCGGGCGAGTTCGTTGCCATCGTAGTGGAATGGGATCAACCCTATGTCACCGGCGCCCCGAATAGCGGTGGCGCCACCAGTGCGATCGATCTGTGCATCGAAGGCGCGACTCCCAACAGCGACGGCATCATCAACTATAACGGCGTGCAAAATACCTGCAGCGGTGCGAATACATTGGGAACGGATCCGTACCAGGTGATGCTCATCGACAACCCCGCGAACGCCGCAGGCAACAGCCAACCGGAGACTGTGAACATCGTGGTGGGATTGGCCGGCGGCATCACACCCGGCCGAATCAAGGTCGTGGTGGAGGACGATGGCGCCGGCAGCACCATCAACGTGGCCCAGCCTGGGGGTGGCACGCTGCAGGGACATCCGAGCGCGTTGGGCGCACTCGCCGTGGGCGCCGCATTTTTCCTCAACACGCCGGCATGCGGAGTATCTCCGGCCGTACTGAATAGTTACTCTTCCTCGGGCGGCGATCCCACGTTGTTCGATGTCAACGGGGTGCGCCTGGCCACGGCCGTGTACCGGCAAAAGCCGGATCTGGTCGGTCCGGATGGCGGCAATGACACCTTCCTTGGATTCACTTTTGCGAACGCCAATCCGCCGATAGTCGACAACACCAACATCGTCGGATGTGGCAACAAGGCCAGCTACCCCAATTTCTTCGGCACTTCCGCGGCCACACCGCATGTCGCGAGCACCGCGGCGTTGCTGCTGCAGGCCGATCCCTCGCTGACGCCCGCGCAAATCTATGCGAACTTTCGCAGCAGTACGCTGCCGATGAATGGAGCCGGGTACAACAAGGCGTCGGGCTTCGGATTCTTCCAGGCCGATCTGGCCGCCAATGCGATCCCGGCAATCCTTCCTTCCACCCCGACGCTAACCTTGGCCAACAGTTCCGTCACCGTGGGCGGCTCAACGACGCTCTCCTGGTCATCGGCCAACAATCAAGGCTGCACCGCGGGCGGCGGGAGCACCGGTTGGAGCGGCGCGCAGTCCAGCTCCGGCAGCATGACGGTCTCGCCCACCGCAGTGGGCACCGATACATACACCCTGTTTTGCACCAACGGCGCAGGCGTTTCACCGACCGTGTCGGTGACGCTCACCGTGAGCGCTGCCGCTGCCTCGGGCGGCTCGCACGGCGGTGGTGCGCTCGGGCTCTACTCTCTGCTCGGGTTGCTGGGCCTGTGCGTGGCCAGAATGCGGCGTGCGATGCGCGCTAAGCAGCGCTTCGCCTAAGCGCTGCAGCTTGAATCGGCGTGCACGCTCAAGGATGAGTCGACGGTGATGCCCGAGGCGTTGCCATGTCCGCATTTGCGCGAGCCGGCGTCCGCCGTGGTGGCAATCCACGCCAGATTCGCTTCGCCGTTCGCATCGCGAACAGCCGAGATCGGAACCGAAGTGAAGCCGTTTATCCGCGTAGCCTGCAATACCGTCTGTTGCGGTCCCGCATTCATGTCGTACACCGTGACCAGAATGTCCTCGGTCCCGTCATTGGTCACCATGACCTGAACGCCGTCGCCGGCGCGCGATGTTGCTGCCATCAACGAGCACAGGCAAACGAGCATCGTTGCCGTTTTAATGCTGCTGCGCATAGCGGCCTCCGTTCAATCCGTTGGAAGGACTCCAATAAGTTGGACTGCGGAATTTGCGCCGAGTTCATTGGCTCGCGGCCAGCACCTGGCCGCGCACATCGCCGAATCCGATCGAGACCGCGCCGGG
>DASXNX010000056.1:0-8103 GCA_036494725.1 Steroidobacteraceae bacterium | reverse complement strand
TGTTTCAGGCACTCGGCGGCGGCTGGTGGAATCGTACGGAGGAGCATCAATGAACGAATTGGTCCGACGGGACAATAGCGGTGGTGCCGCGACGCTCACGCTCAATCGCCCGGAAAAACTGAATGCGCTCAACAAGGACATGTTCGAGGCGCTCGAAGTGCATGCCGATGCGCTTGCGCGCGAGACCAAAACCATCGGTCTCGTCATTCTGCGCGGTGCGGGAGGCAATTTTTCGGCGGGCTACGACATGAACGAGGTGCTGCAGCACGTCAAGGCCCACGCCAAACCCCACTTCCAGTCGGAGGTCATCCAAAAGATAGCGAATCTGCCGCAGCCGGTGATCAGCGCCGTGCAGGGTCATTGCTCGACCGGAGCCATGGAACTCGCCCTGGCGGCCGATCTGATCGTGGCATCCGAATCGGCCAGTTTCGCGGACGTGTATGCGCGCTGGGGTTTGACTCCCGTGTGGGGTTTGAGCATGCGCCTGCCGCACCGCATCGGCACGATCAAGGCGGCCGAAATGATGTTCTCGTGCCGCACCTATTCAGGCAGGCAGGCCGAAGCGATGCACCTCGCGAACTTCTGTTATCCGGACGATCAATTCGACGCGAGCTTGAATGCGCTGGCGGCCGACATCCTCGCCAACTCGTGGTATGCCAATCACGTCAACAAGCGTGCACTGATCGAAACCGACGGCATGAGCTTGGCGGATGCCCATGCACTCGAGCTTTTCAAGAACGAGGGCTTGGCGCCGGATGCGGCCAAGCGCATCGCTAAATTCTTCGCCAAGGCCGCCGGGAAATCCGCCTCCGCTTGAGCCTCGCGCGGGCGCCGCGCCCTCAGTGGGCCGCAACCGGCGCGGGCTGCACGGCGCCGGAGCCGTCCGGCGCAACACGCGCCACCAACAACGCCTTCGCGTACATGGCATGTAATCGCCCGATGCCTCGCGCTACATGCATGAGCGTGGTCAACACCAACACTCCCAACACCCCCAAGACGGGAACGGCGAGACCTGATTCGAATAGCCATTCAGGTTGTGCGTGCGAGAAGATCTCGATGCCGCTCATGCCAAACAATCCGGCGCGGGCGCAGACCGCGACAATGGGCAGCGCAATGAAGCTAAGGCTCACCGACAGACCGGCCACGGCGATGACGAAGTACACGATGCCCATGGGCAGCATCAACAAGAAATAGGCGATGGTGCTCCAGGTACGCGGGTCTCTCAGCATCTCGCCGATCCTGCCCCAGAATCCTGTTTCCTTGCCCTGGTAGACGGGGCGCCGCGGCATGCGCACCCCGGTCGTCGCCTCGATCAGGCGGCCCTCGGCCAGGGACACCACGCGGCTGATCGCCACGAACATGAGAAAGAACGGCACCCCGATGATCAGGACCGCCAAACCGGCCGAGAGCGCCAGCCCGGTCACTGCAAACACGAAATAAATGAGGCCGGTGGCGAGCGAGAGCAGCATGAAAAACAGCGACGTGTAGGCTCGCGGATCCAGAAAGATGCCGAAGAACGCGCCGAGCTTCGACGTTGGCTGTTTGCGCGGCGTCGCCATGGCGGCTTTCACTTTGACTTCGGTGTCGCGGTAAGCGCCCGCCACTTCATCCGGCGCACCGTAGGTCGAAGCGATCAGTTCGAGGACATCCGCTTCGGACTTGTCGGGATGCGCCGCGACTTCCGCACGCAGGTATTCCTCTGCGTCGTACAGCGCGTCCTGAATGAGCGCGGCGTCCGATCTTGCAAGTTCTTCGCGGAGTTGCCTCAAGTACTGATCGATGGAGCGTGGCGCGCTGCGGTTCATGGCGAATGTCCTGTTTCTGAATGTTCTGGTTCGATGAAGCGATCGACGAAATCCCGGGTGGTGCCCCAAATGGTCTTCCATTCGGCGAGCACCTTGCGACCCTGTTCGGTGATTCGGTAGTAGCGGCGCGGGGGCCCGGAGTAGGAAGGAACGATGCGGCTGGTCAGCAAATCCTGGGCGGAGAGCGCACGCAGCACCGGATAAATGGTGCCTTCCTTGAAAATGGACGTGCCGTCGTTGGCCATGGCCAGCCTTTTGGCGATCTCGTAGCCGTACAGATCTTCGTCCGACTCGGCCAGCACCGCGAGCAGAACCAGGCCAACCAGGCCCCCGTTGAGCTCTTTCTGGAACTTGCGGTCGTTACTATCGTCCATAAGCTAATACTATATAGTTACTAGTAGTATAAAGCAAACAGTATTGCTTGATATACAGAAGCAACCAGGAATCGGTGGATTTCCTTCGTGCCTCGGGCACACTAGGCACCCTTTTTTATTGCGGGAAATCCAGTTCATGTGCGGCATCGTGGGCGTCGTCGCCGAGCGCAGCGCGCTTCCTATCCTGATGGAGGGCCTGCGTCGCCTGGAGTACCGCGGCTACGACTCGGCCGGCCTCGCGGTGCTGGATCACGGGCGTTTGGCACGCTTGCGCGCGGTGGGCAAGGTCCAAGCGTTGCAGGACGCCCTGGATGCAGACCCCGTGCAAGGATCGATCGGCATTGCGCACACTCGCTGGGCGACCCACGGTGTCCCCACGACGGAAAACGCGCATCCCCACTTCTCGCGCGACAGCGTCGCCATCGTGCACAACGGCATCATTGAAAATCATGAGGCGCTGCGGGCCGAGCTCAAGGCCTTGGGCTATCGCTTCGATTCGGAAACGGATACCGAAGTGATCGCACATCGCATTCATCATCATTTGGCCTCCGCTGCCGGACTGCTGGCGGCCGTGCAGAAGACCGTGGCTGAGTTGCGCGGTGCGTACGCCCTGGCGGTGCTCTGTGAATCGGACCCGGAATGCATCGTGATGGCGCGTGAAGGCTGTCCCGCGGTCATCGGCTTGGGATTGGACGAAAACTTCGCGGCTTCGGACGTTGCGGCGCTGTTGCCGGTGACGCGGCGCTTCATGTTTCTCGAGGAAGGCGATGTCGCCGAAGTGCGTCGCCGGTCCGTGAAGATATTCGACGCTGCCGGCAAGCCGGTCGCGCGCTCCATCAGAGAAAGCGATTTGCCCGCCGACGCAGTCGAGCGCGGCCAGTACCGGCATTTCATGCTCAAGGAGATTCACGAGCAGCCGCGCGCCATCGCGCAAACGCTGGAGGAGCGCGTCGCCGGCGGCAAGCTGCTGGATGCAGCATTCGGCCCCGGCGCCGCGGCAATCTTCAAGCGCGTGAAGGCCGTGCACATTGCTGCGTGCGGCACCAGTTATCACGCGGGATTTGTGGCCAGCTACCTGATCGAGCAGATCTGCCGCATACCGGCGCGCGTCGAAATCGCCAGCGAGTATCGCTACCGGGATCCCGTGATCACCGCCGATACGCTGTTCGTGAGCATTTCGCAGTCAGGCGAAACCGCCGACACGCTGGCCGCGCTGCGCAACGCCAAGCGCGCCAAGTATCTGGCGACGCTCACCATCTGCAACGTCGCCGAGAGCTCGATGGTCAGAGAATCGAATCTCGTGCTGCTCACGCGCGCCGGACCTGAAATCGGCGTCGCATCGACCAAGGCATTCACGACACAGCTGACCGCGCTCGCGATGCTGACCATTGCCCTGGCAAAGAATGGGCCGGCGGCCGCCGAGGAAACCGCATTGCTGTCGCAGCTGCTGCAACTGCCAGGCCTCGTTGAAAAAACTTTGAAGCTCGATGAGAGCATCCGTGAACTGGCCGAAGTGTTCGCCGAGAAGCGGCACGCTCTGTTCCTCGGCCGCGGGCCGCTGCAGGCGATCGCAATGGAGGGCGCGCTCAAGCTCAAGGAGATCTCCTATATCCACGCGGAAGCCTATGCGGCCGCGGAGTTGAAGCATGGACCCCTGGCTTTGGTCGATGAAGACATGCCGGTCGTCGCGGTCGCGCCCAGCAACGAGCTGCTCGACAAGCTCAAGTCGAACCTGCACGAAGTACGCGCGCGCGGCGGGAAACTCTACGTATTTGCCGATCCGCAGGCGCGCATGAAAAGCGAAGACGGCATCACCGTCATCGAGATGCCGGCGCACGCCACGGAACTGCAATCGCCCGCGGTATTCGCAATTCCCATGCAGCTGCTGGCCTATCACGTGGCGGTGCTCAAAGGTACCGACGTCGATCAGCCGCGCAATCTGGCCAAGAGCCTCACGGTCGAATAGATACTAACTAACGAAGATTGCCGAGGCGACGCAGCAAGGGCGTCATCGTCAACCCCTGCACAAAGACAGAAAAGGCAACCACCGCGAATGTCACGGTCACGATGGCATCATGCTGCGGCAATTCATCCGGCAACGCCAAGGCAAGCGCGAGCGCCAGTGCGCCACGCAACCCACCCCAGACCAAGACATGTTGATCCCGCAATGGCACACGCAATCGCGTGCGAACAAAGACTGCGCAGACAGGATAGATCGACACCGCCCGCCCGAGCGTCACAAGCACGATGGCTATGAGCGCCGCGCGCCTTAAACCTTGGAAATGCTGCTGCGCTTCCTGAACCCCGATCAGCAAAAAAATGAAGGAATTGGCGATAAAGGCCGCATATTCCCAAAAGGTCTCCAAAGCGTGGAAGCCGGCCTCCGAGATCGCCGCCGCAGTCCTGTAATGACCAACCACCAGCCCGGCGGACAGCGCTGCCATCACGCCGGACGCCTGAAAGTGTTCGGCGACAAAAAAGGATCCATAGGCGGTGAGCGTCGTAAGCGCTACTTCAACCAAACGGTCCGCAGTCTGCCCGGCTATCAGGATGAAGCCGAAGGCCACCACAACGCCAATCGAAATGCCGCCGCCGATGCTCAAGAGCAGCGCACTGCCTGCCGCCAAAATGCCGACCTGCTGGCCGGCGATTGCCGCAAGGGCCGCAACAAAAACTACCGCTGCGGTCCCATCGTTCAGCAGGCTTTCCGATTCCATCAGCAGTCGCAAACGGCCGTGAACGCCGGATTCCTTGAAGGTCGCAATCACGGACACCGGATCCGTTGCGGAAATCAAAATCCCGAAAACAATTGCGCTTGCCCAATCCCAGCGCAGCAGATAGTGCATTCCCGCGGCCGTAACGGCCCCGGCGAGCGCCACGCCTAACGTGGCCAGCAGGCCGACAACAGGCAGTTCTTTCTTGAACTCGCGCCAGCGAATAAAGAGTGCTGCTTCAAACACCAAAGGCGGCAGAAAGACCAAAAATATTAGATCCTTCGACAAACGCAGCGGCAGCCCCACATGTGCCAAAGACAGCGCCATGCCGGCCAACACCAAGCCTACGGTGTAGGGCATGCGCAGACGCCGGGTGACAATGGCGACCAAAGTGGCCACAAAAAGCAATATTCCGAGTTGTGACAGGCTTGTGGCTATCACAAAAATGCCTCCTGAAAGCGACCGGCGCGCCGGCGCCTGCGGTCTTGCGAGCGAGGCTCGGCCGTTGCCCGCGTCTAGAGCGCCACAGTAACGCGCAAAAACGTGGCCGGAATGGTGGTCATTCCCTGTCTGCTGTCGGTGTTTTTGCTGGTGAACAGGGTTTCCAACTCCTGTTGCAGTTCCTGGGTCCGATTGTTCTTCGCGGCAGCGTCGAACGCGTTCATGGTTGGGCCGTAGTAATCCCTGAATTGAGCGACGAACTCAGGCGGTGTGCCGCGAAAATTAAACGTCCACGTGTCGCGAACGCACGATACTTTCTCCTTGGAGACGCCGGCGCTTGCGAAGCGCTCGACCACATGCGCCTCGACGCCCCACGTCATGGGGCTGATGAAGCCGTCCGGCGGCGGTGGCGAGTAACCTGAGCTGATCTTAAGAATCTGCGCCACCAGGGTCGGATCATTCGGAATCCAGTTGCCCATGACGATGCGTCCGCCGGGCCGGGTGACACGCACCATTTCTTGCGCCACCTCGAACGGCTTGGGCGCGAACATTGCGCCGAAGATGCTCACGACCAGATCGAACGTCTGGTTCGACAATGCTTCCAAATTCGAAGCATCGCCTTCTTGAAACCGGCAGTTCGCAAGCCCGAGCGCCGTCGCCCGCATGTTTCCGGCTTCGACTAGATTTCTTGCGATATCGACGCCAAGCACATCGGCCCCCAGCCTTGCTGCCGGAATAGCCGTCGTACCATCGCCGCAGCCGACATCCAAGACCTTGAGGCCCTTGCGAACTCCGGATCCGGCGACGAATGCCTCGCCACTTTCTCTCATGCTCTCCGCAATGCGAGTAAAGTCGCCTTTTTCCCAGAGAGCCTTGTTCGCGTTCAAAAGCGCTCCTGCACAAATTTGTACGGATAGTCCGGCTCGCGGTATTTTCCGGCCTTCTGACGCTTCGGCAGCACCACCTTTTTGTGATGCAGCTTTTTGTAGGGGATCTGCGCCAGAATGTGCCGGATGATGTTGAGTCGCGCGCGCCGCTTGTCATTGGATCGCGCCACGAACCAAGGCGCGAATCCCGTATCGGTGGCCTGGAACATGTCGTCGCGCGCCCGCGAATAATCGAACCAGCGGCTGTACGAGTCGAGATCCATCGGCGATAGTTTCCAGATCTTGCGGTCGTCCTCGATCCGCCCTTCGAGGCGGCGCGTCTGCTCCTCCGGACTCACCTCCAGCCAATATTTCAACAAAATGACGCCGGATTCGACTATCGCTTTCTCGACCAACGGTACGGTTTTCAAGAAGCTCTTCGTCTGCTCCTCGGTGCAAAATCCCATGACTCGCTCGACACCTGCGCGGTTGTACCAACTGCGGTCAAATATGACGACTTCGCCGGCGCCGGGCAGATGCGGCAAATAACGCTGCACGTACATCTGCGATTTCTCGCGCGCTGTCGGCGCGGTCAGTGCCATCACTTTGAACACGCGCGGACTGACCCGCTCCGTGATGGCTTTGATCGTTCCGCCCTTGCCGGCGCCGTCGCGGCCCTCGAAGACGATGCAGACCTTGAGGCCCTTGTGAACGACCCATAGCTGCAGCTTGACCAGCTCCCCGTGCAGCCGCGCTAGCTCCTTCGCATAATCCTTGCCTTTCAGCTTCTCCGCCGATTGCGGTGCAGCGGCGGACTTCTTGCTTTTCTTGGCCATATCATCTCCTACGGTCGGGACTCCGCCAGCTCCAGTCTGCGCGCCGCGATATCGCGCCTTCACTAAGACCTTCGTCCCATAGTCAATGCATGCTTACGCGGCGCCCGACTCCCTGCGGAAGGCCTGGACTGCCTGGCGCAGCGTCGGGAAGGCCGTGGTCTTCAGCGCGTTCATTTCCAGCTTTCTACGGCTGATCCAAAGTTGCCACTCGGTCTGCCGTCCCGCGGCCACGCATCGGATGCCGCGCGCGCCCAGCGCCGCTATCACTTCCTCGATCGCGAACAACCCGGTGGCATCGATCATGTTGACCGGAACCATGTCCAACACGAACCATTTGAGGCCCGGCCCCTCATCGTCCGCGGCCTTCATTGCCTGACGTTTGAAATAGGCGGCGTTGAAGAACACGATGGGCGCGTTGAACCGGAAAAGCACCAGGCCCGGAATCGTGCGAGCCGACTTGTGGAGGTCTATGGCGTGAAACCCGGCGATTCCGGAAGCGGTGCCGAGAATTTCCACCTTCGGCCGGGATACGAGCTTCACGAATCGAATCACCGCCAGCGAAACGGCGATCAGGATCGCTTGGATCGCCCCCACTCCCACCACCCCCAATGTCGCGAGCATCGACAGACCGAATTCTCTTCGATCGATCTGCCACAGCGTCTTCAGTGTCTTTACATCGATCAAGGACAGCGCCGCGCTGACCAGCACCGCGCCCAGGGTCGCCGTCGGGATGTATTGGAGGAATCCCGTGAGAAAGACCAATACTGCCGCGATGGCGGCCGCGGCGACCAGGCTGGTCACTTGCGACCTGCTCCCGGCTCCATCTCCGACCGCGGTGCGCGAGTCGGCGGAACTGATGGCGAATCCCTGCGAGAATGCGGAGCCGATGTTCGCAAGGCCCAGGGCGGCCATTTCACGGTCGCCATCGACCTCATAACCATTCTTTGCGGCAAAGCTTCGGGCCGTCGGCATGAGGCTCGAGAAACTCACCAAAGCCACGCCTGCGGCCTCCGCGAGAAGATCCGGCAGCCTGTCGATGGGAAAACTCGGCAACCGAAGGTGCGGCA
>DASXNX010000055.1:0-36742 GCA_036494725.1 Steroidobacteraceae bacterium | reverse complement strand
AGTGGTCGATGGCCGATGCCTCCAGCGCGGCGGCCTGCGCCGCGGTCAGATTCAGACTGCTACCAAACTGACGAGAGCGTTCCAGGGGTGTGATGCTGACATTGGTCCAGACGCCCTCCAAGTCGGGCTGGCCATAGCTTGAGCGCGGCACCTTGTATTGCTTGTCCGCGACGGCCTCAGCCGACTTGGCTTTGGCGACCGCTATCGCCTGCTCGATTTCGTAAGGACTAGGTACGTCCGCAGCGCCGGCAATGCTTGTTGCCATCATGGCTGACAATGCACCGCTCATCAGCCAAGAGTGGCAGGGCTTTACTATCATTGACGAATTCTACACCAGCAGCTAAGCGCTAACGCCCGACCTGCTGCGGGACACGCGTCCCAATGTCTGGCAGCGTCAGTGCTTGTGTCGCGCCGCCTTGCATGTAACCCTAATCCATACGAAGGGGAGGGGTACGCGGCGCTTATCGCCCGTTCCCGTATCTGGGGGGACTATGACAAATTTTTTCCGCTCTCGGAATTTGTTGGTCGGCACAAGCTTCGCGGTGGCGCTTGGTGCGCTTGCCGTAGGGCAATTCATGCTCGACGGCAGGGCCGCTACGCTAAGCAACCTGGCGCCGAAATTCGAAGTGAATCCCTTTTGGCCGAAGCCCTTGCCCAAGCATTGGGTCATGGGTATGGCGATCGGCGTCTGGGTCGATGACAACGACCATATCTGGATGGTCCATCGCGCAAACACCCTCGACAAGACGGAAAGCCAGTTGCAGCGCGGCCTGGGTGAATGCTGTCAGGCGGCGCCGCCGGTCCTTGAGTTCGATGAGGACGGCAATCTGCTCAATGCTTGGGGCGGCCCGGGTCAAGGTTATGACTGGCCGGAATCCAATCACGGCATCTTTGTGGATCATAAGGGCAATGTCTGGATCGGCGGCAATGGCGGTCCGGACTCGCAGATCCTGAAATTCACCCAAAGCGGCAAGTTCCTGATGCAATACGGCAAGTCGGGCGCACGCCGTAAGGCGGGTGCGGCAGCCGACGCCAACGCGGAGGCGTCGGAGAAGGATTTTGCCGCAGATTCAAACGATCGCAGCAATTTCGGCCGCGTCGCCAAAATCTTCGTCGATGCCAAGGAAAACGAGGCTTACATCGCCGACGGCTATCTGAACCATCGTGTTGCGGTGATCGATGCCGATACGGGCAAAATAAAACGCTGGTGGGGCGCCTATGGCAACAAGCCGGACGATACGCCGCTCGGACCTTACGATCCGGCCGCGCCGCATGCCCAGCAATTCCGCAACCCGGTGCATTGCGCCGACATGTCGGTCGACCGGCTGATCTATGTTTGCGACCGCGCCAATGATCGGTTGCAAGTCTTCACGCCCGAGGGCAAGTTTGTGAAGGAGGTCTATTACAAGACCGCCACCAGGACCGACGGCTCAGTGTGGGACATTGCGTTCTCCAAAGATCCTCAGCAAAAATGGATTTTTATGACGGACGGCGTGAACGAACAAGTCGTTGTCTGGGACCGCCAGACCCTGACGCCCGTGACCACCTTCGGCGACGGTGGCCGTTATGCCGGCGAATTCCATGGCGTGCACTCGATCGCGATCGACTCTAAGGGCAATCTTTTCACCACGGAAACCTACGAAGGCCGGCGAATTCAAAAGTTCATCTACAAGGGCATGGCGCCAGTGACGAAAATGGATCAGGGAGTGCCCTGGCCCAAAAACTAGTCTTACGAAGCACTAAATCTCTATGTTGAGCAGCCTCAAGCGCCATCAATTTGCTTTGTTGCTGGCGGCGCTGACTTTTTCTGCGCATATCGCCGTTGCGCACAATATTCCCGTCGACGCGAGGGTGCAGATGTTCGTCAAGCCAGAAGGCCACACCCTGCAGGTGATGGTCCGGGTGCCGCTGACGACCTACATAGACGCCGAATATCCGCGACGCGCCGGCGACTATGTGGATCTCGCCAAGGTCGATGCTTCGCTCCGCGCCGCCGCGACCGTGATTTTGCTGGAATCGCTCACTATGTATGAGGGAGACCGGCAGCTTCCCAACCCGCGCATTGTCTCGGCACGGATGTCGCTGGATTCGGACAAGTCCTTCATCAGCTACGATGCGGCGCTCTCCCATGTCGTAGGGCCGCCTCTGGCGCCCGAGACGAATATGTTCTGGGAGCAGGGCAAGCTCGATGTCTTATTCGAGTATCCCATTCAGACGGACAAGTCCCCTATCTCGATGCGTGCCGCCTTCGATCGATTGGCGCAGCACGAAATCACCACAGTTCAGTATCTGCTACCGAATGGGGGCTGGCGCGCTTTTGAGTTGCCGGGCGATGCCGGATTGGTGCGGCTCGACCCCAGCTGGTATCACGCCGCAGGCCTCTTCGTGATCATGGGCTTCCACCACATCCTGGAGGGCAGCGACCACCTCTTGTTTCTCTTCTGCCTGGTGATCCCGTTCCGACGCATCCCACCGCTCATCCCCATCGTTACCTCTTTCACCGTGGCCCATTCGATCACCTTGATCGCCTCGGGCCTTGGCTTCGCGCCCGATGCACTGTGGTTCCCGCCGCTGATCGAAATGCTGATCGCGGCATCGATCGTCTACATGGCGTTGGAGAATATCGTGGTCGAGCAGCCTCGCCGGCGCTGGATCATCACTTTTTTCTTCGGCCTGGTGCACGGCTTCGGCTTTTCGTTCGTGCTGCGAAACACGTTGCAATTCGCCGGCGCGCATGTCCTGACGTCGCTCTTGTCCTTCAATGTCGGCGTGGAGATAGGGCAACTGTTCGTACTGGTACTATTTGTGCCTGCGCTGAATCTTTTGTTCCGATATGTGGTGGCCGTGCGGCTCGGCACAATCATCCTGTCGGCCCTGGTCGCCCATCAGGCCTGGCACTGGATGGAACAACGCTTCGACGTTCTGCGAGAATTTCCCTGGCCCACGATGACGCGGATCGGGCTCATGAGCACATTGCGCTGGCTGACCGTACTGGTCGTGGTGGCCGCGCTGGTCTGGGTCGTGTCCGTGGCGACGCGACGTGGTGAGCAGCCAAGGGTAGGGCAGACGCCGAATTCGCCGGCGGAATAGGTATCGGCGAGCGCCAGCGTCACAATCGGCGCTACGTTAAACCGGCCGGCCAAGGGCTATCCAGACCAAGGCAGTCGCGTTATACGCGAGAAAGGCCACGACGTAAGGTCGCGCGTTGAGTTGACGGCGAATGTCGAACGCGATTAACGCTGCAAGGCAAGTCTCAATCACTGCAAGACTAATCGTCTGCGAGGTCACTTGCCGCATATCGAACCAGTACCCGAGTGTTCTCGCCAAGCCGGCCGGCAACAGAAAAAGAGCGATGCAAATCATGTAGCGCATGTGCGCTGGTACGTCACGCTTTTGAATGCGAACAACGGCCAAAACATACATCGCGACCGTCACCACTAGCTGGGCTGCCGAAACGAATTCCCCCTGCAGCGCGGAGATACTAGATTGCCCGTCTGACAGTTTTTCGTGATACTCCTTCCAGATCATCGCCAATGTGAATGGCACGATCAATGCCATCAAAACATAGGAGGCCTTCCCGAGAAATCGATGCGCGGAGAATGCTTTGTATCGAACGGCGAACGGCTGAAAAACCAAGAGTACGATCCACGCAAAGAGCAACATTGCATGGATATGAACGGGTGGAGTAATGGAAGGATCGAATGCAGGAATCTCAGATAGATATGGAATCCAAAAACCCGCGATAAAAATTGGCAGAAGTGCGAGTAGAAAGTAGCCGAGATTACGATAGGCGCGTTCCATAACCCACTATTCGTTCGCCGGGTAATGGCAGGGATTCTGAGCAGGGGCGCAGCATCTTCGCGCTCGACATCACCGCTGCCATTCCAGCTACGAACCTCGCTTCGCATTCGTCAGATCGAGCGCCGCACGCAGTCCTTGAGCCAGCTTTTGGACATCATCGTTGGCCCAAAAATGCATGAAGAACAGATGCGGAGAATCCTCGATCATGTGGCTGTGCAATGCCGTGACCTCAATGCCGTGCCGGCGCAAGGCACGAAGCACGGGGTTGACCTCGCTCCCCAAGAGCACGAAATCCCCTGTAACGGCCGCCCGGCCGCTACCCGTGGGCTGAAAGTTAATCGCGATGGCGGTACCCAGCGAGGGCGGAATCGACATGCCGCCCTCGGAAATATTCTCGGCGCGTGGGATGCCGAATTGGTACACGCCACCATTAGCCGTTCCTTTGAATCCCAGCGTCTTCTCGATACCGGCGGTATCAAGTTCGAGTGCGGGGGCTGCCGCCATGGCAGTGGGCTCAGTGAGCGGCGTCTTGCTCAAAGACAGGGCCGCGTGCAAGGTCTCGGCAAGTTTTACCGCATCACCGTGTGCGCCTATATGCATGTAAAAAACCGGAATCGAAGTGCGCAACAGGTGATTGTGGACGGCGGTGATTTCAAAGCCATCCTCACTGAGGCGCTTCATCACAGGGCTGATTTCGGTGTCCAGCAGCACCAAGTCGCCCATCACCATGGCCTCGCTGCCAGAGGGCAGGAATGCAATCCAGGACCCCAGCGCGAACGTCGGCTTGATTGATACACCATCCACCGACACATTGAGGTCCGATCGAGGTAGACCGAACTTGTGGACACCACCCGGCAGGTCCGCACCCTTCTTGCCGATCGCCTGATCGACGCGGGTCCAATCCGGATCGGCCGCCAAGCCGGTGGCCGATAGGGCGAGTCCGGCAACCAACAGCAGCGATGTCGTGAGACGAATCATGGTGACTTCCTCATCGGTTGTGAAACTAGAACCGCAAACTGATGGTAGCCCCGACGCCGGGTGTTTGCGACACCCCTACCGTTGCACCATGTGCCGTCCCAGCTTCAATACCGGCAGGGCACCACCGATCTTCTCACGGTGCTTCAGTCGCAGCAGACCCTACTCTCGGCCGAGGACTGTGCATTAGAATATCCCAACCATGACCGGATCTGGCTCGCTCGCTTCGATTGATCTCATGCTGCGCGGCGGTGCCTGCATGCTGCTGCTGATAGTCGGCCTGCTGCTGATCCGCGACTACGGGCGGACCACAGCCGGTCGTTTGGGGGCGTTGTTTGCCACTGGCGCGGCGGCGCACGCCCTTTGGAATGCGGCGGCATTACCACGTCCCTTCGGCATATTCGGCGCAGTGTTGGTGGCACTGTCGGCGGGCAACAGTTTGGTGTTCTGGCTCTTCGCGCGGGCGTTGTTCGACGATGGGTTTCGCGCACGGTGGTGGCACACGGCACTGTGGTGCCTCATCGCCGGCGCCGGTATTCTGTGCGGATTCGTGCTTCATCCAGCCGGCGTGCCATGGCTCTCGCAAGCCTTGGCCGTGCAATCGGTGCTATTTGCGCTATTAGCCGGCGCCCAGACCCTGGCCAGTTGGCGGGCGGATTTGGTGGAACCGAGGCGTCGACTCCGTCTCTTCATTGTAGTCACTGCCGCGGCCTACACCGTGGTGACCGCCGCATCGGGTGTGCTCGGTGCGGGCGCAGCGCCGCTGGCGGCGGCGGTTGCCGAGGCTGCCGTGCTGCTTTGCCTGGCTGCCGTAGTGGCCTATTCCCTGCTTCGAATCTCGGGCAATGACTTGCTTGTGGCCGCTCCGCTGCGCGAATCGGCCGCTGTGGCGGAAAACGCCACGCCGCCTCTTGAGCCAGCGGAACTGGAGTCGGTAGCGGCGCTCAAGCGGGTGATGATGGTGGAGCGGCTCTATCGACGCGACGGGCTGACCATTGGCCGGCTCGCCGAACTACAGGATGTGCCGGAATACAAGTTACGCAGGCTGATCAATCAGGGTTTGGGCTATCGCAACTTCACCCAATTTCTCAATCACTACCGACTGGCTGATGCCAAGGCGGCGCTGGCGGATCCTTCCCAGCCCGGGAAATCCATACTGAACATTGCGCTCGACGCCGGCTTCAATTCCCTGGGGCCTTTCAATCGAGCGTTCAAGGCCGAGAACGGCGTGACGCCCGGCGAATATCGCCGGGCTCGCGTCGGCGCTGCTATGGCAGCAGGTGAGCCGCAAAGAATTCAGTGACCTTTCCATCCACCTCCGTTGTGTGCCGTTCGCGATCGTAACCCGGCGGGTCGTTGAGCAATTTTCCCAACAGCCCGGTGAGCCCCGGCGGCGGCGGTGACAGCAAGGCTCCGTGACCGCCGGGTAAATCGGCCAAGTGTTCACAAGGCCTGCACGCTTGAAGTACGGGGTCGGAGTGAAATTGCGGAATGAGCCAACGGTCTTGGCTCGCCGTAATCAACGCGAGCGGCACGCGCGGATTGGTAAACGAATCCGGATCGAAGTCCGCCGCGGCAGGCACGCCGGCGACGATGGCCGCCAGGCGCGCATCCGAATCGCTGCGCATTCGTTCGTCGCTGAAGCGGCTGCGGATGATCATCAGCGCGATCTCACGCTTCATTCCATCCAGCATTCCGCCGGTAAGCTGCGCTGCCAGACCCACGCATGATTGAAAATCCTCCGTGAGATCGGCCTCGCAATGGCGCTTGAATCGAGCCGGAGACCAGCGTCCGCCGGCGAGACTGAGCGCGGTGTGGCCGCCCGCTGACATGCCATACAGGCCGACTTTGTCGAGCCGAAGCAACGGGGCGAATCGTGAGTCCCGGCTGACGGCATCAATGGCCCTCGAAACCTCTCCCGGCCGCAGCGTCCAGCTGTCCGGCCCCGGATTGCTGCTGTTTCGGTAGTTATCCGCGTGATGTTCCGGCATGGCCACTAGGAAGCCGGCCCCCACAAGGGCACGTGCCAGATCGGCGTGTACCCAGGGCGAGCCGCCGGAACCGTGCGAAATCACCACCAGCCGGCCGTTGCCGGCGACCGGCACACCGTCCGCTGCGAGATTCAGCACCAGACGCCCGCGCTTGAGTGGCCGCTCTGCGTCGGCGCTCGAGTAGTACACGGTCACCGGTCCATCCGTGGAAGTCGCGGGGATCTCGGCTTGCCCCAACGAAGCCTGCGCGAGGCTGGCACGTGCGCAGAACAGAAACGCGATGACGCCAATAGTCTTGAGATGCATGTGAACACCTTGTGATGAGGGGTCAACCCCGGGGTGTCGAAAGATGCATCAGGAGTCCAGGCGCGTCTCGCCAGATCCGAATTCATTAAGAATCGGCCAGCCGATTTCAAGAATCGGCGCGTCGCCGGGACTAAGTAGCCGCTTGCACGAGCCCAAGCTCGGCGGCGCGCCGACCCGGGGTCAGCGCCAGGGCTTTCTCGAATTCCTCGTGTGCCTCGTTCTTGCGTCCGTGCCTGAGCAAAAATTCCCCGAGCAATTCGTGCGTCGGTTTGTCGATCGTCGGGGGGCCGAAAGCGATCGGGAGCGTCTCATCCAGCGTGACAGCTTGACGCAGCAGCGCCTCGGCGCCGGCCAAGTCCTTTTCACTCTCGGCCATCAGGCCGCGGGCCTCGAGCAGCAATATTTGCGGGCGGACACGATAAGTCGGATCGGTAACTTCGCGGCCGACGCCTTCGAGATCGTGTAGAGCTTCGTGCGCGGCGGCGGTATGCCCTTGCGCGATCTCGCCCATGGCATGCGCAAACGCGAAGTCGAGCCGTGCGCCCGGCCCGGAGTTTGCCGGCAACGTCCAGGCAGCAACTTCGCCGCCCCAATCTTTTGTATCCAGCAGGTAGCGCAGCCTCATGTTGGCAAACGAGCCGGTGGAGCTTTCATCGGGATCCATCGCCATACTGTGATCCTTCATGACGGCTTCTGCGCCCATCGAATCCCGGCAAGCCTGAAGTGTGCTCCTGGCCTTGTCCGTTTGGGCGAGTTGAAGGTAGGCGTACCCGAGCCAGCTTGGATAATGGCCGCAGCGATAGGGCGCTTGCGCGCGGGCCGCGCGCGTGCGATCCGCGTCGGCGATCGCGGCAATATTGGCATCGACCACCGCCGGCCACATGCCGAGCGCAAGAAAAATGTGGGATGTCATGTGCTGGGCGTGGCCCGCGTCGGGTGCGATCTTCGCGTACATATGCGCGGCGCGAAGCCCGAGCGGTGCGTGCGCCGGGTCGTCATAGCTGTGGATCAGGTAGTGCAGCAGTCCGGGATGTTCACGATGATTCATCCAGGCCTCTTCGAGCACGGCCGCCGCCCGCATGTATGTCGCGACGTCGCGTCCCCGGTGCGCGGTGCCGAGGATCGAGAGGCCGTAGAAGGCGGCCGCGTCGACATCGTCGGGAAAGCGACGGTGCAGCTTTTCCATCTCGGTTTCGTAGCGGAAGTCGCGCTCTTCCTTGGTCCCTGGCCCATACAGTACTTCGACCGCATCCAAGTATGATTTCTCGCGTTCCGTCTTCGCCCTGGCCTTGCGCTCCGCGGCAGTCGGTGCCAATTTGTTCAGGGCGGCGCGAGCCGCGGCCAGGTCCTGTTCCATCCACACCGGATGGTTGTGTGTCATCGCCTCGCCCCAGTAAGCCATGGCGAATCCAGGATCCAACGCCTCGGCGCGGCGAAACGCGGCTGCCGCGGAGGGGTACTCAAAGTCGTGCAGCAATGCCAGGCCGTCGAGGAAATCGTCCTGGGCCGATGCCGCGCCGGAATTGGCAAACTCAACGTGGCCATAGGTAGCGGCGGCTGCCGCAGCAGTTCCGGCGAAGAGCAAACTGGCGGCGAGCGGCGCTGCAAATCTAAACATAATGCATCTCGGGAAGACGGAGTGCGAGTGTGGCATGAAGGACGCGGCTTCAGGTGTTTACCTGACCCCCCGGTCGGTGGCTTGCTCGATGGTCCCTCCTGCCAAAGTTTGATAAATGTCTTAGACTTTTGACGATGCCCTTTGAGCCGGACAACGGGTTGGGAACAGGGAGCCAGCCAATTATGCAAAACACCAAAAGCGGGTCCAGAGACACGAGTTCCTCCAGTAGCTACGCCGCCGACCTGGCTCGCAACGAGCCGACATCCGAGCTGCTGCGCGAGCTGGTCGCACACCTTCGGCAGAATCGCACCTTGCTTCGCGAGGAGTGGGTGGCACGCATTGCGGAGGCGCGGCTGCTGACGGCGATGACCCAGGAGGAGATCTTCGCCGAGGCGACCTCGGTCTACGACAGCTACGTGGCGGCATTGGAGACCGGTACCTTCGAAGCGCTGCAAGCCTACGCACGGAATCTCTCGGAACGCATCATTCCGCGCGGCGTGGAGACCCACGAGGTGGTCGGCATCGTACTGCTGCTGCGCGATGTGCTGGCACGCTCATTGTTTGCCAAGTATCAGACTGATTTCGAAAAGCTGAACCGTATTCTGGACGCTTATGAACCTGCAGCGAATCGGATCGCCAACACGGTGGCGGTCGGTTTCGTGCAAGAGCGTGAACGCGTCATTCGTCAACAACAGGAAGCGATCAGGGAACTGTCGACGCCCGTGCTGCAGGTTCGCGAGCGGCTGTTGATCCTGCCGATCATCGGTGTGATCGATCCGCAGCGCGCGAGACAATTGACGGAGCAGCTGCTGCGCGGAATTCGAACGAATCGCGCGAAGGTGGTGGTGATCGACATCACGGGTGTTGCCGCGATGGACGCCACCGTCGCCAATCACCTGGTGCAGACCGTCGAGGCCTCGCGTCTGTTGGGCGCTACGGTGATCGTCACCGGCTTGTCGCCCGAAATCGCACAAACGCTGGTTACGATCGGCGTCGACCTTGGAAAGATGAACACGGTCGGCGATCTGCAGGGAGGCATCGAACAGGCCGAGCGTCTGCTTGGCTATAAAGTTGTACCCTTGACCTAGCGAGCACCGGCTCGGAGCAGGACGTGGAAGTTCCCATCCTTAAACAAGGGCACTTCTTGATCGCCACCATCCAGGCGGCCCTATCGGATGCCGATTTGACGCAGCTGCGCAGTGCGCTGGTGCACCAAGTCGTGCGCTTCCGTTCGTTTGGCGTCATCGTGGACGTGACGGCAATGGACGTCATGGACTCCTTTGCTTCGCGTACCTTGCTGGAAATCTCGCGCATGATCCGACTGCGGGGCGCCGATACCGTCATTGTCGGCATCCAGCCGGACGTTGCATTTGCCATGGTGCAGTTGGGCCTGACGCTCGAGGACATCCCGACGGCACTGGATCTCGAGGAGGGGTTGGCCTACTTGCATCAGAAATTCTCGGCTACGAACTGAAGCCCCGTGCCAGAGGACGTTCATATCGCCATCAATTCGGACAAGGACATCGTGCTGGCGCGCCAGGCGGGGCGATCGCTGGCGCTGCAGCTGCATTTTTCGATCAGCGAGGCAACCTTGATCGCAACGGCGATTTCCGAGCTGTCGCGCAATATCTTGCTCTATGCGGGTACCGGTATCGTCACTCTGAAGGCCATCCATGGATCGGGGCGCGTGGGGTTGATGATGGTCGCCACGGATACAGGGCCGGGAATAAGCGATGTGGCGAGGGCCATGCGCGATGGTTTCTCGAGCTCGGGAGGGCTCGGGCTGGGTCTGCCAGGGGTGCGGCGCTTGATGGATGAATTCGACATCCGCTCCGAACTCGGCCGCGGCACCACGGTCACCGGAAAGAAGTGGCAGCTATGAGCACGGAGAATCCGCAGCCGATCGAATGCAGCGTGGCGACATTCGTGATGCCGGGTCAAAGTAGGTCCGGAGACCTGGGTGTGGTGAAAATGTTTGAGGGCGGAGCGCTGCTGGCCGTCATCGATGGGCTCGGCCACGGCGAGGAGGCGTTCGGCGCCGCAGCGCTTGCCAAGGCTGCCATCGAGGCGCATTCGCAAGAGACGGTCGAGTCGCTCGTGCAGCGCTGTCACACCGTGTTGCGCCGGACCCGGGGCGCGGTCATGAGCCTCGCCGCGATCGACTTGGAAGGCGGTCTGCTGCGCTGGGTGGGAGTCGGCAATGTGCAGGCCCTGCTGTGCCGGTTCGATGCCGCTGCGATGCCCGCCCGCGAAGAACTGTTGCTCAGGTCGGGCATCGTCGGTGCCCAATTGCCCAGGCTTTGCTCGGCCACCGTTCCGATTCGCCGGCGCGATACCCTGATTTTTACGACCGATGGCATTCGAAGCAGTTTTGGCGACCGACTCGTTGCATCGGAAACACCGCGCCTGTTGGCGCAGAATATTTTGAACAACTATCTCCAGGGCAGCGACGACGCACTGGTGCTGGTGGCGCGCATAAATTGAGGCGGCCTATGAGTACGATCAAATCATCGGATGAGTTCGCGGTTTCTCTGGAGGAGCGGCTCGCTGCGGCCCTTGCTGCGCATATCGCTCGCAAGAATGAACTGCATCTTGGAAGCGCCTACGAATTGGGTAGGGACGCATTGGAGCAGGGTTGGAGCATTCCGGAACTGGTCACGACCCATAACCGCGCGTTGAGAGCGGTGATCGCCGCAACGGCCAGCACTGATTCCTTGAGCTCGTCGCAGGAACTGGGCGACGCATTTTTGGCCGAATCCTTGTCCTCCTTTGAGATGACGCACCGCGGATACCGCGAAGCGCTGATTGGCATGCGCCACCTCAATGAAACGCTGGAACGGGAAGTCAAGAGAATCGCGCATTCGCTGCATGATGGGGCAGGGCAGCTATTGGTATCCGCGCACTTGGCTTTGGCTGAGTTGGAGATCGATTGTTTGCCGGCCGCGCGTCCGGGATTTCGCCGGGTGCGAGAGCTGCTCGAGGAGATCGAGCACCAGCTCCGAAATCTATCGCACGAGCTGCGGCCCACCATGCTCGACGATCTAGGTTGGCTGCCGGCTATCGAATTCCTCGCCGAGGGAATCTCCAAACGGGCGCAGTTGCCGATACACGTACGCTCGAGCGTCTCGGGGCGCCTGCCGTCGAGGATCGAGATTGTGCTGTATCGCTCGGTCCAAGAGGCGCTGACCAACGCGAGCCGGCACGCGCGCGCGAACTGCGTGAACGTCGAGGTGAGCCGCGATGCCGATATTCTGCACTGCCTGATCAAGGATGATGGCATCGGTTTCGATGTCGCATCTCACGGCGGCGGCGGGCTGGGGCTCATCGGTATGCGAGAGCGGCTCAGCGCTGCGAACGGGACATTGCAGATTACCTCGACGCCCGGCACGGGGACGCAGGTCCGGCTGGAACTTCCGATAGAGGTTTAGAAGTGCCGACAAGCGTTATTCTGGCCGACGATCATGCCATGGTGAGACAAAGTCTCAAGGTGCTGCTGGAGCGCGAAGGCTTCCTCGTCCTGGGAGAGGCGGTGGATGGGAAGGAAGCGGTACGGTTGGCGCACAGTGTCAGCCCGGATGTGGCGGTCATGGACATCAGCATGCCGCTGTTCAACGGTTTGGACGCCGCATTGGAGCTGAGCCGCACCTCGAAGACCAAGGTCATACTACTCACGCAGCACGATGAAAAACAGTACGTAACGCATGCGTTGCGCAGCGGCGTCAAGGGCTACGTGCTCAAGCGCCAAGCAGCCAATGATCTGGTGCAGGCCATACGTGAGGTATGTCGTGGACAGGTCTACTTGAGCCCGGGTGTCGCCCGCGCCGTCGTTGAGGGCTACTCTGATCCGGCGCAGGTCAACAAAGCGTTGTCGGTGCGCGAGCGTCAAGTCCTGCAGCTCATCGCCGAGAGTAAATCGACCAAACAAATCGCGACGCTGCTCGGCGTCAGCGTCAAGACGGTCGAATCCCACCGCACCAAACTCATGCAGAAGCTCGATATTCATGAGGTCGCCGGCCTGGCGCGCTATGCGATTCGCCACGGAATAGTACAGGTGTGATCCCCCCCGGTTCCGGTAAAGACCCTATAGGCATATGGGTCCTCTGCCGACTTGGCATGCTTGACCACCCCGATATGCTGACAACCTTGCAAGGGGAGATTCCGACTATGCAAGGATCCATACCACGTGCTTTGCGCGCAACGGGCCGAGACCCCAGGATCGCGGTGCGGCTCTATGCCGCCGCCATGGACGGGGATCAAGCGCGGGTCAAACAGATTCTCGCGGATATGCTGAGCGGTCGAAACGGTCACGTGGATGTGGATCTGTCTTCCGAGCTGCAAGCATTGCAGGACTTTTTTCTCGCGCTGCATTCGCTGGCGCTTACCGACGAACTCACCGGGCTAAACAACCGGCGAGGTTTTTTGCGCAGGGCGGCGCGGCTGCTCGAGATGGCTGCGCGCGAGATGCGCGCGGCGGTATTGATCTACGTCGACGTCGATCACTTGAAGCGTGTTAACGACGTTTTGGGACATGAGGCCGGAGACCGGTTGTTGAGCCGAACTTCGCAGGTGCTGCGCGACGCGGCGGGGAGCAGCGCCGTTATCGGCAGACTGGGCGGCGATGAATTTGCCGTGCTCGAAGCCTCGACCGATCGCACCGACCACAATCAGATACTGGATCGGCTGCAGAGTGCAGTCGACGCCTGCAATGCTTCGGCAGCCGCCCCTGAACTCTCATTGAGTATCGGAATCGCGGATTTCGAACCGCGTAGGCCGGTTGCCATTTTCTCACTGCTGGAGCAGGCGGACCGGATCATGTACCGGGACAAGAGGAGGGAATCACGCCGCTTCGACCGCGCTCTGCGGGCCGTTCGGTAAACCTTTTGAGGAGAAGTGCGTGCAATCGGGAAGAATCGAGCATCGGAAGGCTATGAGTCTCGCGGGGCGCCTTGAGCCGCCCGACCGACCGCTGACCTCAGAGGTCGTTTCGATTGAAAATATCAGCAGCCAAGGGGCTCAGGTCGTCACTCATCAAAATTGGGCGCCGCACGAGCATGTCATCCTGATGGATCTCATCGGCGACTTTCGCGTCGAGGCAGAAGTGATTTACTGCCAGCGCCTGCGCGACGATGCCTATGTGGCCGGCCTGAAGTTTGCAAGCCCCGTCGGGCAGCAATTCATCGGCGCCTGAGTCCATCCATGAGCAGATCGATGACCCGCCGCGCGCTGGCTTCCCAGCCGGCGTCTGGATTCTGATAGCTGACGCCGACCATGGCGCGCAGCAAATCGGTCGAGTCGATGTCCTTGCGCACATCGCCGCCGGCGGCCGCGCGCCTCACCAGCGTGGCAAGGGCACCGTTGATGAGTTCGGCAGAGCTCGCGTACAGCGCGGAGGAACGGCCGGTTTTGGGTCCCAAGGACGGTGCAATCAAGCGTTTGGTGGCGATGTAGTCGATGAATAGGTGCATCCATTTGTGCAGCGCCTCTCCCGCGCTGCATCGGTCCAGCAGCTGCGGCACGGCTGCGGCGAGATGTTCGACTTCGCGGCGATAGACCGCTTCGACTACTGCCTCTCGGCTCGGGAAGTGCCGATACAGGGTGCCGATGCCGACGCCTGCGCGACGCGCAATTTCCTCCAGGCTCACCTGGGCACCGGCCTCGGCGAAGCCTGCTTTCGCGGCATCGATCAGCAATTGCCGGTTGCGGGTACCGTCGGCGCGGGGCTTACGCGCTGCAGTGGTGACTTTGTGATTCGCGTTGATGAGCTGCTCCTAAAATAGTGCTTGCAAAGCGGAGGATGCCTCCGTATATTAAACGGAGGTTCCCTCCATTTCCAATTAAACCATTTTTCCTAGGGTGCGCGAAAGAGCTGGCACCGATACCGAGGTTTTCACCATGAGCAATGAATTTGGAGCCGCCTCCACCACCGATCAGGTGCTTCAGGGCGTCAAATTGAGTGGCAAGCGGGTATTGGTAACCGGCGTGTCAGCGGGACTCGGCGTCGAAACGGCGCGCGCATTGGCTTCGCATGGCGCCGAAGTCGTCGGCGCGGCTCGCGATTTGTCCAAGGCGCAAGCGGCCACGGAACAGGTGCGGGCACAAGCCGTGCGCGGCGGATCGTTGACGCTGGTTCAACTCGATCTGGCCTCGCTCGAGAGCGTGCGCCGCTGCGCCGACGGCTTGCTCGCCGTGGGCAGGACGTTCGATCTCATCATCGCCAACGCCGGCGTCATGGCCTGCCCGAAGGGCGTCACGGCCGAGGGCTTCGAGACGCAGTTCGGCACCAATCACCTGGGGCATTTCGTGCTCGTGAACCGCATCGCTGCCTTGCTCACGTCCGGCGGGCGTCTGGTGAATCTGTCCTCGGCCGGCCATCGCATCGCCGACGTGGATCTGGAGGATCCGAACTTCGAGCACTCGCGCTACGAGGAATTCGTCGCCTATGGTCGCTCGAAGACCGCAAACATTCTCTTCGCGGTTGAATTCGATCGCCGCCACAAGGCGCGCGGCGTGCGTGCCACCGCGGTACATCCGGGCGGGATTCAAACCGAGTTGGGCCGCTACATGACGCCCGAAGTGCGCGAAAGGTTAGTCGCCCACGTCAGCGCCAGCTTGCCCAAGGGCGCGCCGCCGTTCAACTACAAGAGTATTCCGCAGGGAGCGGCCACTTCCGTGTGGGCAGCCTGCGTAGCCGACGCGCAGGCGGTGGGAGGCCGATATTGCGAGGACTGTCACGTCGCCGAGATTTCCTCGACACCCGACCTGCGCGGCGGCGTGCAGCCCTATGCCCTCGACCCGAAGCGCGCGCAGGCTTTGTGGCAGAAAAGCGAACAACTGGTCGGAGAAGCTTTCAAGGAATAAACATGTTTACATCGAGTCATCAAAATCACAGCCATCATCCTGCGACCGATGTGCTCGTACCGCTCATCCGGGCGGCCGCGACCATCGGTTTTGCCGTTGCACCCTGTTCATTGGGTTTCGTCATCATCGCCGTCTCCGAGCAACTGATTCGCTCCATCATGGTGGGGGATGACCCGGAAATGCTGATGAGCGATCTGCAGAATCAGTTTCCGAACGATAACTTCGAGATCGCCGAGAAAGAAGGGGGACTCTTGGCACAAGTGGTGAATCTGATCGATCGCCCCGAACAGGCGGCGGAACTGCCGCTTGACGTTCGCGGCATCGAATTACAGACAAGCGTCCGGGAGGCTCTGCGCCGTGTGCCAGCCGGGAGGCAGTAGCGCCGATCGAGGCTGTCTATCGCCGTAATCGAAAAGACCGACAGCGATACTCCCGCAGCGGGCTTATATTGGGCGCCTAACGAGACGGGAGTCACCCCATGAGCGACGCGACTGCAGCAGAGTGCCCTTTCGATCACACGTTCGGCGGCGGCACGTCGAACAAGGACTGGTGGCCCAAGCACCTGCCTCTGGATTTGCTACACCAGCATTCCTCCAAGTCCGACCCGATGGGTGCGGATTTCGATTACGCCGCAGAGTTCAACAAACTCGACTTTGCGGCGCTCAAAAAAGACCTCGCAGCGCTCATGACCGACTCTCAGGACTGGTGGCCCGCCGATTTTGGGCACTATGGTCCGCTGTTCATTCGAATGGCGTGGCACAGCGCCGGCACCTATCGGACCGGCGACGGCCGCGGCGGCGGCGGCCGCGGACAGCAGCGCTTTGCGCCGCTCAATAGCTGGCCCGATAACACAAACCTCGAGAAGGCGCGGCGCTTGTTATGGCCGATCAAGCGCAAGTATGGCCGCAAGATTTCCTGGGCCGACCTCATGATTCTCACGGGCAACGTGGCGCTCGAGACGATGGGATTCAAAACTTTCGGTTTTGGCGGCGGCCGCACGGATGTGTGGGAGCCCGATCACGATGTGTCCTGGGGCACCGAGAAGCAATGGTTGGGCGATGACACGCGCTACTCCGGCAAGCGGGAACTTGCCAATCCGCTCGGGGCCGTGCAGATGGGGCTCATTTACGTGAATCCGGAAGGCCCTAATGGCAACCCCGACCCTGTAGGGGCGGCCCGGGACATTCGCGAAACCTTTGGCCGCATGGCAATGAATGACGAGGAAACGGTCGCGCTCATTGCCGGGGGCCACACCTTTGGCAAGACGCATGGCGCGGGGTCCGCGTCGCACGTGGGCTCGGATCCGGAGGGAAGTGATCTCGAGGCGCAGGGCCTCGGTTGGAAGAGCACCTTCGGCACGGGCTGGGCCGGAGACGCTATCACCAGCGGTCTGGAAGTCACCTGGACCTCCACGCCGACCCGCTGGAGCAACGATTTCCTCGAGAATCTGTTCGGCTACGAATGGGCGCTGACGAAGAGTCCGGCCGGCGCACATCAGTGGACGCCCAAGAACGGCGCCGGCGCGGGCTCCGTACCTCACGCGCACGACAAATCGAAGCGCCTCTCGCCCTCGATGCTGACCACGGATCTAGCGCTGCGATTTGATCCCGCCTACGAGAAGATCTCCCGTCGCTTCCTGGAACACCCGCGACAGTTCGCGGACGCCTTTGCTCGCGCCTGGTTCAAGCTCACGCACCGTGACATGGGTCCGCGTTCTCGCTATCTCGGCCCTGAAATTCCGAAGGAAGAACTGCTCTGGCAAGACCCGATTCCGGCAGTCGATCACGCTCTGATCGATGATGGGGACATCGCGTCGCTCAAGAGCAAAATCCTGGGGTCGGGGCTCAGCGTTTCGCAACTCGTATCAACCGCTTGGGCTTCTGCATCCTCGTTTCGAGGTTCCGACAAGCGAGGCGGAGCGAATGGCGCGCGAATTCGACTCGCGCCCCAAAAGGACTGGGCGGTCAATCAGCCGGCTGAGCTTGCAAAAGTGATTGAGGTCCTGGAAGGCGTCCAAGCCGAGTTCAACAAGGCGCAAACCAATGGCAAGCGGGTGTCGCTCGCGGACTTGATCGTTCTCGGCGGTTGCGCCGCGGTCGAGCAAGCCGCGAAGAGTGCAGGTCAGGCGGTCATCGTCCCCTTCACGCCGGGACGCACCGACGCTTCGCAAGAGCAGACCGACGTGGAATCCTTCGCTGTGCTCGAGCCCGAGGCGGATGGCTTTCGCAACTACCGGAAAGGCCCTTTCGCTGTTGCCGCCGAGGCGCTGCTACTCGATAAAGCGCAGCTACTGACGCTGACCGCACCCGAGATGACGGTGCTGGTCGGCGGCCTGCGCGTGTTGAACTGCAACGTCGGACAAAGCCAGCTCGGCGTTCTTACGAAGAAGCCCGGGACACTGAGCAATGATTTCTTTACGAACCTGCTTGACATGAGCACGCAATGGACGGCGACCTCGCAAGCAAAGGAAACGTACGAAGGCCGCGAGCAAGAGAGCGGCGAGATAAAGTGGACTGCCACTCGTGTCGATCTGGTGTTCGGCTCCAACTCGCAGCTGCGCGCCATCGCCGAAGTCTACGGCAGTTCGGATGCGCAGCCGCAGTTCGTGCACGCCTTCGTGGCGGCGTGGCACAAGGTGATGAATCTCGATCGGTTTGATGTGCGACACTGATGCACGCAACAAGCACATTTTGGGGAAATCTCGCGGCCTGTGTCGCGGGACTGCTGACAACGACTTGTTTCGCTCAGGGCAACGCCAACGTGAAAACGCTCGACGGCAAGGCGCCTTTGATCATCGGGCACCGCGGGCTGCCGGGACTGTACCCGGAAGAGGTCATGGCCGGTTACAAGGCGGCGATTGACGCCGGCACTGATGCGCTCGAGCTTGATCTCCAATCCTCCAGCGATGGCGTGCTGTTTGCCTGCCACAATGTTTTCCTGAGCGATACCACCGACGTTGCGAGTCATCCGGAATTCGCCTCCCGCAAGAAGGCGCGCATGGTTGACGGTGTTCCAACCGGACCCGACTGGTACATCAGCGACTTCACCGCCGCCGAGTTGAAGACCCTGCGCGTCAGGCAACCCATGGCCACCCGCAGCAAGCAATATGACGGCTTGTATCCGATGGCCACATTTCAGGAAATCATCGATCTTGCCAAACACGCGATGAGTGCGAACCCCGGGCACACGGTCTATGTGTATCCCGAAACCAAGAATCCTCTCTATCAACGTCAGCTCGGCCGACCCTTGGAAGAGAAGCTCCTGGCGATGCTCGCGAACGCGGGCTGGAACAGGGCGGATGCCCCCGTGTTCGTCCAGTCCTTTGATCCTGCCAGCCTGAAACTGATACGCAAGCTTGGCCTGAAAACCAAAGTCGTGCAGCTCATCGACGGGACGGACGTGGACTACCGCTCCGGTTCGATCACGTACACCACGGCGGATACCGCCAGGCCGTTCTCCTGGCTGCAGGCCGGCGATACGCGCACCTTCGCGGCGATGGTGACGCCCACCGGGCTGGCGGAAATCAAATCCTATGCGGATGGCATTGGGCCATGGAAGCTGTACATTCTGCCCGCTCGCGGACTCGATACGGCGGGTCATCCCGTGGCGGCTTTGGCGGAGGCGACCAACGCAGCGCCGACGAGCCTGATCGCGGACGCTCACAAGGCCGGCCTGTTTGTCCACGCCTACACCTTTCGCGACGAACCCCAGTATCTGACCAAGTCGTACCACGGGGATCCGAGGGCCGAATATAGGGCCTATTTTTCTCTGGGCATCGATGGGGTCTTCACCGACTTCTCCACGACCGCGCGCGCCTCGCTCGTTAAATAGCTCGCCGGCCATTGATTCGAACAGGGGGGCTCGTATGATGACCGTCGCCCGGGGGCGTCAATCACGACAAAACCATCGAGGGGTATCATGTGCAACGGAATTGAACACGATTGTGAAAGCTGGGGGCGTCGAAATTTTCTCTTGGCATCGGGCGCCGCGACCGCCGTCGGGATTGCGGGCGCTCTGCTGACGTCAACGGCCAGGGCTGATGCGCTGACCGAGGCGCAGCGCGCAAGTATGACGCCCGATCAGATCATCGAGACGATGAAGAAGGGAAATGCGCGCTTTCAGAGAGGGGAAGCAAAGCCGCGCAGCTACTTGAGAGAACAAAAGGCGAGCGCCAAGGGGCAGTATCCTGCGGCCGTGCTGCTCTCCTGCATCGATTCGCGCGCGCCGGCGGAAGTGATCATGGACCTTGGCATCGGCGACATATTCAATTGCCGGGTCGCCGGCAATATCGCCAACGAGGATGTTCTTGGCAGCATGGAGTTCGCCTGCAAACTGGCCGGTGCCAAGGTCGTGCTGGTGATGGGGCACACGGCATGCGGTGCGATCAAGGGCGCGATCGCAAACGCCGAGCTGGGCAATCTCACCGGACTGCTCGCCAAGATCAAACCCGCGGTGCAGGCGACCAGCTACAGCGGTGAGCGCTCGGCGACAAATTACGCTTACGTGGATGCGGTCGCACGCAAGAATGTGGAGATGACAATGGCCGGCATCCGCAAAAACAGTCCGGTGCTGGCACAGCTGGAAGCTTCGGGCGCGATTAAAATCGCCGGCGCAATGTACAACCTCGAGACCGGCGCTCTTCAGTTCTTCGGCTGAAAGCGGGCCGCATCATGCCTAAGATCGATTTTGCCGCTGTGCCCATACGCCCGGGTTCGGGTTATCCGCCGCCGTTCGATGTGCCGTGCGCTGCACGAACGCGGCGGCGCCTGGGCCAGGCGGGTGGGCTGCGAGATTTCGGCGTCAATTTGATGACCTTGCCGCCCGGCAACTGGTCCAGCCAGCGTCACTGGCACAGCGACGAAGACGAATTTGTCTATGTGCTCGAAGGGGAAGTGACGCTCATCGAGGACGACGGCGAGACGCTGCTGCGCGCGGGCGATAGTGCGGCATTTCCGAAGGGCACCGGCAATGGCCATCACATGATCAACAAATCCGCGAAGGTGGCGGTCTATCTGGAGGTGGGCTCGCGCAACCCGAACGATCTCACCACCTGTTCCGATATCGATATGATGAGTTCCAATGCCGACGGCCGGTTCCTGCACAAGGATGGCACAGCCTATGTCAAGCCATAGCCGCGAGCTGGTGCTCGCATTGTTGATGAGTGCGGCACTCGGCGCATGTGCCATGGCTCAAAATCAGGGCACCAAGCACGGCCAGGGCCCCGGCTGGGTGACGGCTTGGGGAGCCAGCCCGGAGACTCCGCCGGCGAACGAGGCCAGCTACAGCGGCCAGACCTTGCGGCTCATCGTCCATACGAGTCTCAACGGCGATCGAATTCGCGTGCGTCTTTCCAATCGCTTTGGGACAGCGCCCTTGGTGGTTGGGGCGGCCGAGGTTGGATTGCGCCAATCCGGCGCCGCCGTGGTGGCGGGCTCCAATCGAGCAGTCACTTTCAGCGGCATGCGCTCGATTACCATTCCGGCCGGGGCGTTGGCGGTCAGCGACCCGGTCGATTTGCCGCTGCCGCCGAGCGCAGACCTCGCGGTCAGCGTATTCATCGCGCACAGTGTCGGTGCGGCGACTATTCATGCGCTCGCGTTGCAGACTTCTTACGTTTCCGGCGCAGGGGACTTTGCGCAGAGCGATGGCGCTGCCGCATTTGATCAGACCATTCAAAGCTGGCCCTTCCTCAGCGCCGTGGAGGTGCACGCCGAGGGAGCGCGCGCTGTTGTCACCTTTGGCGACTCCATCACCGACGGTTACAAATCGACACCGGACGCCAATCATCGCTGGCCGGATCGTTTCGCGAGCAGGCTCATCGCCTCGGGACGCAAATTCGCCGTGGTGAACGAGGGCATCAGCGGCAACCGCATGTACTTTGACGGCACTTCCGAGCGGCCCATATTTGGACCCAATGGCCTGTCGCGCTTTGATCGCGATGTGCTCGCCGCGCCGGGCGTGACGCACGTCGTGGTGCTGCTCGGCATCAATGACATTGGTCAACCCGGTGCGCTAGGCCTGCAGGAACAGCAAGTGAGCGCGGATCAGCTCATCGCGGGTTATCGCCAGCTGATTGCGCGCGCCCATGCGCTCGGTCTCAAAATTATCGGTGCCACACTGACGCCTTTTGATACGTTCAATCTTGCGCCGGGGTATTTCAGCGCGGCAGGCGAGGCCAAACGACAGGCGGTGAACACCTGGATCCGCACCGGCAAGGAATTCGACGGCATCATCGATTTCGACGCCGCCGTGCGCGATCCGAATCACCCGTCTCAGTTTCTACCAGCTTACGACAGCGGTGATCATTTGCATCCCAACGATGCGGGCTACAAGGCCATGGCTGAGGCCGTCGATCTGCTTATGTTCTAAACCGCGCGCGAGCGTTCCGCCGCGAGAAACGCCCCGCGATTAGACGCGGGTCAAATTCGTTTTGACATATATTTTTTTTCCCGCCCGATGGTGAGCCGCCACTCGTAATCGAGCCGATTCGCCGTCGGTCTCGTCACAGATTCTCCGTAGTGTATCCCCCTAGACTCTATGCGCCTGCAATGAATGCAGGCGATTTTGGAGTCAATGAATGATCCTCCAACGCGGCGCGCAAGATGCGCGCACGCCTCCCATGCAGGGAGGCCGGGGCTATATCGCGCTGATTTTGCTCAGCGTCATCGGCATGCTCGCCGGCTGCGACTCGTCCGGTTCGGGGAGTCCCGTTGTCGCGGCGCAATTGAGCTCGCTCGAGGTGGGACCTCCGAACAGCAACGTCCCCGTGGGGCTCGTGGGCCATTTCACGGCGACCGGAATCTATACCGACGGCACCAAGAAGGATCTCTCGGCGAAAGTTGTCTGGCGCTCGACCAATATGGCTGTCGCCTACGTCGCCAATGGTGGGATCGCGACCACGGTCAGCCCCGGGTCGACCAAGATCATGGCGTACATCGGGCGTCTTCAGGGATCGGCAAACATGGTGGTCACGCCGGCGACCCTGGTTGTCATCGACGTAACGCCGACGAACCCGAGCGTCGCGAGCGGCCTGTCCGCCGCGCTTCGTGCGAGCGGTGTCTATAGCGACAATTCGGTGCACGACATCACCGGCGCGGTGACTTGGAGTTCGTCGAATTCCGCCGTCGCCTCGGTCAGCGTCGCGTCAAGTTCGGCAGGTCTGGCCACGGCACAGACTCCGGGTACGAGCACCATCACGGCGACGTTGAACGGCATTTCCGGATCGACGATGCTGACGGCGACGGCCGCGACTCTGGTATCCATCGGCGTCACCCCGGCGAACTCAACCATCGCCAAGGGTCTGACCACGGCGCTCAAGGCCAGCGGCCTTTATACGGACAACTCGACGCAAGATCTCACCGCCGCCGTGAGCTGGAGTTCGGCGGACTTAGGCGTAGCCTCCGTTGCGAACACGTCCGGTTCGAACGGCCAAGCCGCGGCGTTAGGGGTCGGTTCGACGCAAGTCACGGCGACGCTCGGCAATGTGTCCGGAGCAACCATGCTCACGGTGAGTGCCGCCACGCTGGTCTCCGTCGGCGTTACTCCCATAAATTCCGGCGTCGCCAAGGGCCTGATGACCCAGTTCACGGCCATGGGGACTTACACCGACAATTCGGTTCAGAATCTCACGGCCGTCGCATTGTGGAACTCCTCCGATCCCACTGTGGAAAGCGTCAGCAACGCGGTCGGTTTCGAGGGGCAGGGCACGGCGCTCAATACCGGCGGCGTCACGATCAGCGCCGCCGTTGGCTCGATCCAGGGTACGAGCAACTTGACCGTCACGCCGGCGACGCTCGTCTCGATCGCAGTCACGCCCGCGAATCCCAGCATCGCCAATGGTTTGAGCACTCAGTTGGTCGCGACCGGCACCTACACCGACAACTCGACGCAGAACCTGACCGCCGCCGTCGCCTGGACCACCTCGACCGCGGCAGTTGCCTCGGTGAGCAACGCATCGGGCTCCAATGGTTTTGCGACGGCGATCAGTCCCGGATCGACGACGATCAGCGCCGCGAGCGGCGCCGTCTCAGGGTCGACCACCTTGACCGTCACACCGGCGACGCTCGTCTCGATTGCAGTCACACCCGCGAATCCCAGCATCGCCAATGGTTTGAGCACTCAGTTGGTCGCGACCGGCACCTACACCGACAACTCGACGCAGAACTTGACGGCGACCGTGGGCTGGGCGTCTTCCGCCACAACCATCGCCTCGGTCAGCAACGCGTCGGGCTCCAATGGTTTTGCGACGGCAATCAGTCCCGGGTCGACGACGATCAGCGCCGCGAGCGGCGCCGTCTCAGGATCGACCACCTTGACCGTCACGCCGGCCACTCTCGTGTCGATCGCGGTCACGCCGGCCAATCCCAGCATCGCGAACGGCTTGAGCGCTCAGTTCGTGGCGATGGGCACCTACACCGACAACTCGACGCAGAACTTGACGGCGACCGTGGGCTGGGCCTCTTCCGCCACAGCCGTCGCCGCGGTCAGCAACGCCTCGGGATCCAACGGACTCGCCACTGCGATGAGCCCCGGATCGACGACGATCAGCGCCGCGAGCGGTGCCCTCTCAGGGTCGACCATCTTGACGGTCACGCCGGCCACTCTCGTGTCGATCGCGGTCACGCCGGCCGATCCCAGCATCGCCAACGGCACCGCCCAGCAGTTGACCGCGACGGGCACTTATACGGATAACTCCAATCAGAATCTCACCCAGGCGGTGACCTGGAATTCGACCGATCCTGCAGTGGCTGCGGTGAGCAATGCCGCCGGCACGAACGGACTCGCCACTACATCGGCACAAGGGTCGGTCACGGTCAGCGCCGCACTCGGCGCTGTCTTAGGCTCAACGGGCTTGACGGTTACTCCGGCCACCTTGGTGTCGCTCACCGTGATCCCTGCGAATCCGAGCATCGCCAATGGGACCAACCAACAGTTCTCCGCGACCGGAACTTATACCGATAACTCGACTCAGGATCTGACGAGTGCAGTGACCTGGAATTCCTCGAGCAGCAGCATCGCTTCGATCAGCAACGCAACGGGGTCCAGCG
Organism: Steroidobacteraceae bacterium; assembly: GCA_036494725.1. GTDB lineage: Bacteria > Pseudomonadota > Gammaproteobacteria > Steroidobacterales > Steroidobacteraceae > Bog-1198. Next base: position 12,146 of record DASXNX010000055.1, on the reverse strand, counting down.
GTCTCGCCAGCAGCGCGGCCCTAGGGTCGACGACGGTCACCGCCGCGTTGGGCGGCGTATCGGGTTCGACCGGTCTGACCGTGACGGCGGCGGCCCTGGTCTCCATCGCAGTCATCCCGGGCACTCCGAGCATCGCCAATGGGACGAGTCAGCAATTCGCAGCCACCGGTACTTATACGGACAACTCGACGCAACCGCTGACCACGGCGGTGGCATGGAGTTCTTCGGATACGAGCGTGGCGACGATCAGCAACGCCTCCGGTTCGAATGGCCTCGCGAACAGCGCGGCGCTAGGCTCGACGACGGTCACCGCGACGCTGGGCAGCGTATCCGGTTCCACGGTACTGACCGTGACGCCGGCGACGCTGGTGTCGATCGCGGTGACGCCGACCAGCGCGAGCATTGCCGGTCGAGCGAGCCAACAGTTCACCGCGACCGGAACCTACACCGACAATTCAACACAGAACCTGACTGCCACTGTGACCTGGAGCAGTTCGAATTCTTCGACTGCTTCCATCAGCAATGCCGCAGGCTCGAACGGACTTGCCGCGGGTGGCACGGCCGGCACGACCTCGATCGGCGCGGCTTTGGGCGGCATCGCTTCGCTCTCCGTGACGCTCACCGTGACAGCCGCTCCCGAGTATGCCTACGTGGCCAATCAGAACAGCAATAACGTCTCGGAGTATGTGATCGGCGCCGGAGGCGCGCTCACATTGATCGGCACGGTGGCATCCGGCAATGAGCCGAACGCCCTGGCGGTCGATCCCACGGCCAGCTTTGTCTATGTGGCCAACTGGACGGACGGCACGATCTCCGAATACGCGGTGGGCAGCGGCGGAACCTTGAGCTGGATCGGTACGATTGCATCCGGATCCAATCCGGCCTCGCTCGCGGTCGATACCACCGGCCACTATGTGTACGCGGCAAATCTCGCCAGCAATACCGTTTCGCAATACGCCATCGGCTCGGGCGGCGTGCTCACCTCGTTGGGCAACGTGCCCTCGGCAGGAAGCCCGATTTCGGTCAATGTCGACCCGGCGGGGAACTACGTCTATGTTGCGAATGAAACCGGCAATTCGGTTTCCGAGTTCTCCATCGGCGCCGGCGGCTTGCTCACCTTGCTCGGCACGGTGGCGACCGGCGACAATCCGCAATACCTGACCGTTGACCCGACGGGTCGTTATGCGTACGCGGCAAATTATAACGACGCGACCATCTCGGAATACACGGTCAACAGTAACGGGACGCTGGGCTTCATCGGCACGATAGCCTCAGGCAGCTGTCCCGAAACGGTGGCGGTCGACCCCTCGGGACGCTATGTGTACGCCGAGAACTGGTGCAGCAACACGGTGTCGGAGTACTCGATCGGCATCGGCGGCGCGCTCACTGCCGTCGGCTCGATCGCGACGGGCAATGGGGCGTGGTACCTCTCGATCGATCCATCGGGCAAGAATGTCTATGTGGTCAATTTCAGCGACAGCACCATCTCCGAGTATGCAATCGGCGCGGGCGGATCGCTTAGCGCCATCGGCAGCGTGGCAACGGGAAGCGGCCCCAACGCCATCACGACGGATTATTGAGGGCGTCGCGCGCCTCGCTCGCCCGGCTGCGCGTGCCGATCACGCGCTGGCCGAGTTCAACTGCTCGATGTCGGCCGCGTCCAGATGCAAACGCGTGGCGGCGATCAAATCGTTCAGTTGCTCCACGGTGGTTGCGCTGGCGATCGGCGCCGTGATGCTGGGCCGGGCGATCTGCCAGGCGAGCGCCACGCTGGCGGGCGAACTGCCATGCCGCCTGCCGACATCATCCAATGCCGCGAGAATCTTGAGCCCGCGCGCGTTGAGGAATTTATCGACCACCCCTTTGCCACGCGCGCTCTTCGCCGCGTCCGCAGCCGTTCGGTATTTCCCGGTCAAGAAACCGGAAGCGAGCGCGAAGTAGCTGACCACGCCAATCTGCTCCTTCAGGCATAACGGCTCGAGTTCGGATTCATAGTCCGAGCGTGCGTAAAGATTGTAATGAGGTTGCAGTACCTCATAGCGCGGCAAGGCATTTTTGCGACTGGCCTCGAGCGCCTGCGCCAAGCGGGGGGCAGTGTAGTTCGAGGCGCCGATCGTCCGTATCTTTCCGGCGGCCATGAGCTTTTGATAGGCACCCAGGGTCTCCTCGAACGAAACCGTGGCATCGTCGCTGTGGGAAAAATAAAGATCGATGTGATCGGTCTGCAACCTCTGCAGGGATTCCTCAACCGATCGTGTGATGTGCTCGGCTGACAAGCCCTTGCGGTCCGGACCCATCCGGGTCGGCCCCATCGGCATGCCCACCTTGGTCGCAATCACGACGTCCTTGCGCCGACCACTGCGCTTCAGCCAATTGCCAATGACGGATTCCGATTCGCCGCCGCGATGCCCGGGCACCCACACCGAATACACATCCGCCGTATCGATGAAGTTGAGGCCCGCACCGACCAGCGCATCCAACACATTAAAAGAAGCGGGTTCGTCTGCAGTCCAGCCAAACACATTTCCGCCGAGACAAAGCGGAGTGACCTGCAAGCCTGAGCGGCCCAATTTGCGTAGCTGCATATGACCTCGGGGGCGGGGTTGACGAAATGATGAGCAATATACAAGAGCGCCGGCGCCCAGCGGCAAGTGATTGAAAAATATTAAGAAACTAACTCAGGCACGTTACTCTTGAGACATTCGCTATCGTCATAGTGAATATTGACTAGTCAGCGAGTTAATGTAAGTATTTTGGCACGCGCCACAAGAGCGCAACCAACTCAAGGGGAGAGTCATGAGATTCCAAGAATTGTGCTTGAGCGCCGGCGTGATCACGCTCACTTGGTGCGGTAGCGCTGCCGCGCAGACGGCGGCTTCCACCACGGTCGCCTCTTCGGATACGTTGACCGAGGTCGTCGTCACTGCCGAACGGCGGCACACCGATCTTCAGACCACGCCGATCTCCGCGACCGTCATCAGCGGCAGTGACCTGGCCAATCTGGGCGTCGTTTCGGTTGATCAGTTGCAGTTCGCCACACCTGGCGCGACGGTGAATAACTTCGGCCAAGGCAATGACTTCAACATTCGCGGCGTCGGCAAAGGCGAGCACAATTCGCAGACCACCGTCGGTGTGGTCACGTACCGCGACGGCGTCGCGACCTTCCCGGGATATTTCCAAGGGGAACCCTACTACGACATTGCCAGTGTCGAGATTTTGCGCGGCCCGCAAGGCACCTTCGGTGGGCAAAATGCCACCGGCGGCGCCGTGTTCGTGAACACCAATGATCCGGTTATCGGCGGCGGCTTCACCGGCTACGTGCAGGGCCAGTTCGGCAACTACACCGACATCGGGTTGCAGGGCGCGATCAATCTGCCGATCAGCGATACCTTGGCGGCGCGCATCGCCTTCAACAGCGAAACTCGCGACAGTTTCTATAATGTCACCGGGCCCAACGGCAGCTCTTATACGGGCAATCCCGGCAAGCTTCGCATCGGCAGCGGACGCTTGGGCCTGCTGTGGAAGCCCGACGATGCACTCACGGTGCTCTTCAAGACCGATTTCAATTACCTGGATTTTGGCGGCTACCCCGCCGATCCGTACAACTCCACGGAAGATCTGTTCAATATCGGAGTGAACGCTCCGCAACAGGGACTGGATCGATTTGGACGGTCGACTCTCAAGATCGACTATGTGCTGCCGGACGGCATCACGCTGCGCTCCGTCACCGGGTACCAGAAGGGCGACACGCAGTATCAAGCCGACCTCGATGGGACGAATCAAGTCATTCCGAACTTGCCCGGGTACATTCAGAGCGATTACTTCGCGGACAATGTCTGGGAGACGCTCTGGTCCGAGGAAATCAATGTCATCTCGCCCAATGAAGGGTTCCTGACCTGGATCTTCGGCGCTTACGCGAACGGCGCGAACTTGAATTTCGTGCCGAACTATTATTTTCTAATTGGCACGCCGCCCGGAAGTCCCTTTACCGAGTACCGGCTGCAGGGGACCAATCCCACGTCCGCTTATGCCGCATTCGGCCAGCTGAGCTTTCAATTGGCGAAGGGCTTTCAACTCCAGATCGGCGCCCGCTATACCGATGCCAAGACCACGAATCACGTGCAAGTTCTTCAGTACGGTTTGCCCTTGGCCGACGATCAATCGCAGAAGTACACCAATACTTCGGGCAAAGTTTCCTTGAACTGGACTCTCAGCCCGGACAACTTTCTCTATGCCTTCGTCTCGACGGGTTTCCGGCCCGGCGGTCTCAATGTTCCGGTGGGTTTGGGCACGCCCGACGCGTTTGATGCCGAGAAGCTGACCAACTACGAGCTGGGCTGGAAAGTGCAGGGCTTTGACGGGCATCTGCGCACTCAGCTCGATTCGTTCTACTATGACTACAAGAATTTTCAGGTCATCGTCGGGTATCCTCAATTTCCGACTTTCGGCTTCGAGCTGAACAATCCGAACCCGACGCATATCTATGGATTCGAGGCGCAAACGCAGGCTGTGTTCGGCGACTTCTCGGTGGACGGCGGACTGGCTTGGATGCACAGCGAGCTCGGAAGGTTCTTCGCCACGGACCCCCGAATCGCGAGTGTCACGCCCTGCGATCCGGAGTCCGGTCCCGCGAGCACGTCGTGCATCGACCTGACCGGTCACTCGCAAACCTATGCGCCCAACTTCACGTTCAACGTGGGCACACAGTATCGAATGGTCATGGGCGCGAATGACTCGCTGACCCCGCGTGTGAATTTTGGATACGTGGGTCCGCAATGGGCAACGCTGTTCGCCAATCCGGACTTGGGAGATCACCTTGCGGGCCGCAGCATCCTGGGCGCGCAGCTGGCCTGGACGCACGCGAAGTTCGTCACGACCTTGTACGGCACGAACATCACCGACCAACACTATGTCTCGGCGCTGAACTCCGGGCTGCGCTTTGCAGGCTACCCACGCCAGTTCGGCATCAGGTTCCTGACGACTTTCTGAGGCGAACAATCGGCCGCCGCGCCTGCAAGGCCGGCGGCCGTACCCTTGAACGCCGTACATGGCTTGCGCATGCAACCTTACGCCCTCACCGTCGACAAGTTTCTGGATCACGCCGCCAAATGGTCCGGCGATCACGAGATCGTCACCGCGCAAGCCGGACAGGTGGCGCGGCGCGTCGGCTATGCGGAGTTAAGGTCGCGAAGCAATCGTCTGTCGGGGGCCCTCGCCGCGCTTCAGCTTCGTCTCGGCGATCGAGTGGGCACGCTCGGCTGGAACACCCAGCATCATCTGGAAATGTACTACGCCCTGATGGGCGCCGGTTTGGTCTGCCACACCCTGAATCCGCGTCTCACGGTCGCGCATCTCGCCGCGATGATCAACGAAGCGGAAAACCGCGCGCTCGCGGTGGCGTCAAGCCTCGCGCCGCTTCTCTCGGACTTGGTGCCGCTGTGTCCCAGCCTCGAGCATCTGATCTTGATGGACGATGAAAGGACCCATGGCGATGTGCGGCACGATCGGCGTGTGCAAGTGTGGCGCCAGGAGACCCTGCTCGATGCGCACGGGCGCCTAAGCCCCTGGGGCGACTTCGACGAGGAGACCCCCGCGGGACTCTGTTACACGTCGGGTACCACCGGCTCGCCCAAGGGTGTGCTCTACACGCACCGCTCCAACTACTTGCACACGCTGCGCGCCCTTCAGGCCGATGCCATCGCGCTCTCCGGCAGCGACGTGTTGCTGATTGCCGTGCCCATGTTCCATGCGAACGGCTGGGGCCTGCCCTTCGCCGCTCCCGCGGTCGGCGCCAAACTGGTCTTGCCCGGTCGCTACACGGATGGCGCCAGTCTCGCTGCGATCATGCGCGATGAAGCGGTGAGCGTTGCGGCCGGCATCCAGACGGTTTGGCTCGGAGTGCTCGATCATCTCGATGCCGTCAACGGCGAACTGCCCGCGCTGAAACGGGTCATTATCGGCGGGGCGAATTGTCCCGACGCGCTGATCCGCCGAATGGAAAAGCGCCTTGGCGCCCGAGTGCAGACCAGCTGGGGCATGACCGAGCTTTCGCCCTTGGGCACCATCGCTGCGCCCGATGCGCCAGCGACGCAGACTCGAGCTTCCGGTCGGCCACCCATGGGCCTCGACCTGAAGCTCACCGATGCGGACGGAACGGATCTTCCTCGGCAGCGCGGCGTCGTCGGGCACCTGAAGGTCAATGGCGCCAGCGTCATCGAGCGCTATTTCAAGGCCGAGGCCGGCGCTTTGGACGATGAGGGCTATTTTGACACCGGCGATCTGGCCAGCATCGACGAGGACGGCAATGTCTCGATCTGCGGGCGCTCGAAGGATCTGATCAAATCGGGCGGCGAGTGGATCAATCCCACGGAAATCGAGGACATTGTCGGCGCTCATCCGGCGGTGGCTCTCGCTGCAGTCATCGCCCGCGCGGATGAGAAGTGGGGCGAGCGTCCGGTTCTCATCGTGGAGTGGCGTCAAGGTCAGTCGCCGGACGGCGATGCGCTGCTCGAATTCCTGCGCGGCAAAATTGCCGGCTGGTGGCTTCCCGACCTGATTCTGCACGTTGTGGCCATGCCGCTGGCGGCGACCGGGAAGATCGATAAGAACCAATTGCGTGCCGACTTCGCAAATGGGAAACTCACAGCAGAGTGAAGCACTTATAGTGGAATTGCAGTCTATCGACCTTCGCTGTCGACAAAAGGGCTAGCCTGGTGCCGGAAGCTTCGAAGCGCCAACGGCGCAGCAAGGCGCAGCAGCGCGCCGAAAGCTTGGAACAAATTCTGGATGCCGCAGAGTATTTGTTTTCCAAACACGGACTCTATGGTGTGACGTTGCGCGACGTTGCGCAACGAGTCGGGATCCACACGACGCTGCTGCATTATTACTTTGAGGACAAGCGCAATTTGTTCGAGGCGGTGTTCGCGCGACGGGCGCGGGTCACCAGCGACCGCCGCATGGCGGCCATGGAACAGTACGAGATCGAGGCGAAGGATCACCCGACCGTTGAGGGCGCACTGCATGCATTTCTCGACACCGACCTGGATCTTTACTACGAAGGCGGGGAAGCGTGGATGAATTATGGCGCTTTCGGCGCCCGCGTCAGCAATACGCCGGAAGGCGCCGCGCTGATGGACGTTTACTTCGATCCGGTGGTCCTAAAGCTCGTCAGCATTTTGAAGAAAGCACTGCCGGATTATCCTGCCGAGGACATCTTCTGGGGCTATCACTTCGTGACCGGCGCGCTGATGAACACCCTCGCGCGCACCGGGCGCATCGATCGGCTCTCGGGCGGACTGTGTCATTCCGATGATTTCCCCGCGGTGAAGAAACGGATGGCCATTTTCATGGCCGCGGGCTTTCTGACTCTCAAGAGCCCCGGCTGAGCCCGCCGATTTCCTTGGAGGGAACGAAAATGAGCTCTCCAGCATCTTTGCGGGTGGCGCTGATCACGGGCGCCGGCTCTGGAATAGGAAAGGCGGTCAGCCGCGCACTGGCCGCGGACGGCTTTTCGATAGTGCTGGCGGGCCGACGGCTCGAACCGCTGCAAGCAGGGGCAGGGGAGCTCACCAAGGCCGGCCATCGATCGCTGGCATTGAGTGCCGATGTTGCGAGCGAAACTTCCGTACGGGAGCTGTTCGCGCGGATCCGTGCAGAGTTCGGCCGTCTAGACCTGCTATTCAACAATGCCGGAACCAGTGCCAGGGCGGTGCCTGTCGAGGAACTGCCGCTGGCAGAATGGGAAGAAGTCATTAAAGTGAATCTCACCGGCGCCTTCTTGTGTACTCAGGAGGCAATCAAGCTGATGAAGAGTCAGTCGCCCTCCGGCGGCCGTATCATCAACAATGGATCGATATCCGCGCACACGCCGCGGCTCAATTCCGCTGCCTATACGGCGAGCAAGCATGCAATTTCGGGATTAACGAAATCGACGGCACTGGATTGTCGTCCGTACGGTATCGCATGCGGCCAGATCGATATCGGCAACGCTGACACCGCCATGGGCTCGCATGTATCCCGTGGTGCGCTTCAGGCTGACGGGTCTCGGCAGGTCGAACCCATGATGGAGGTGGGGCATGTCGCGGACGCAGTGCGCTACATGGCCAGCCTGCCGCTCGAGGCGAACGTGTTGACCATGACGGTCATGGCCACTGGGATGCCCTTTGTCGGCCGCGGCTGAACTCCGCTGCCGCATAACGGGAGCAAGCGTGTGAGTGACAACAGGCCGGATTTACTCGTAGTCGGAATATTCCCGCCGCAGGTGGTAAAGGCGCTGCAATCGAAATTCTCCGTGCACCTGATGAATGAGTCGCGAGACGTGGATGCGTTTTTGTCCGGAATCGCCGATCAAGTGAGGGCAATCGCCGTCACCTACTCCAGTACGCCGTCCAATCGCAGGATCGATGGGGAATTCATGCGACAGTTTCCCAAGCTCGAGATCGTTGCGAGCTTCGGGGTCGGCTACGATCACGTGGATGCCAAATGGGCGGGGGCTCATGGCATTGTCGTCACCAACACGCCGGATGTGCTCAACGAGGAGGTCGCGGACACGGCGCTTGGACTTCTGTTGTGTACGGTGCGCGAGCTTCCGCAGGCCATGCGTTATCTGCAAGACGATAATTGGCGCCGGGGAAACTATCCCTTAACCGCGACCTTGCGCGACCGTACGGTCGGATTGATCGGTATGGGAAGGATAGGGCAGGCGATCGCGCGACGCCTGGAGGCCTTTGCAGTCCCGGTGGTCTACCACTCGCGCCGTCCTCAGGTGGGCGTGCCCTACAGGTACTTTTCGCGACTCCTCGACATGGCGCAGAGCGTAGACGTGTTGATCGTCATCGTGCCGGGGGGCGCCGGGACTCGCAATCTCGTCAACGCGGAAGTGCTGGAGGCCTTGGGTCCCGCCGGAATATTGATCAACGTCGCGCGCGGTTCCGTTGTCGATGAGAGTGCTCTGATCGCCGCGCTGCGCGACAAGAAGATTCTGTCCGCCGGCCTGGATGTTTTCGTCAACGAGCCGGACGTCCCCAAGGAACTGATCGAAATGCATAACGTCGTGTTATTGCCGCACGTGGGTTCCGCATCGATTTACACTCGCGCGGCGATGGGTCAGCTGGTCGTCGACAATCTGCTCTCCTGGGCGTCGGGCAAGGGCCCACTAACGCCGGTTCCCGAAACACCGGCAATGCCCTAATGCAGCATGTCGCGTAGCTCACGGCAGACCCTGGGAACATCGTCGTCGCTCATGGCCGGGAACATCGGCAAGGTGACGGTCTCGCGGCCGACGCGTGCCGCCACCGGTGTGTCCTCGGCCCGGTACCCCTTGCCCCGGTAATACTCGAGGCCGGGAATGCACGGGTAATGCACGCCAATGCCGATGCCCCGATCGGCCATGCGGGCCTGAAATTCCGGGCGGGTCATGCCCTGCTTGGGAAAATCGATGAGCACCTGAAACATGTGCCAGCTGTGTCCCGAGTCGCCGCGGGCCGGCATGACCACCGGCTTGAATCCATCGAGCTCCGCAAAATATTGAGCGGCCAGCGTCAAGCGCCGCGCATTGAACGCGTCGAGGCGACGCAATTGATCGATGCCGATTTGCGCGGCAACGTCGGTGAGGTTGCTTTTCGCGCCGGGAAAGATCACATCAATTTCACCCGCGGCATTGCGCTTAATGCCGTGGAAGCGATAAGGCTCCAACCGCTCGGCTTCCTGGCTTGTGGCGGTCGAGATCGCGCCGCCTTCCGTCGTGGTCATGTTTTTGTTGGGATGAAAGCTGAACACCACCAGATCACCGAAACCGCCGATCATCCGGCCGCGATAACGCGAGCCGATGGCATGCGCGGCGTCTTCGACCACGCGTAAGCCATGCTGCTTCGCAACTGCATACAGTGCATCCTGGTCCACCGGCATTCCCGCGAAATGCACCGGCATAATGGCCCGTGTGCGTGGCGTGATGGCGGCGGCAACGAGATCGATGTTGAGATTGCGTGTGTATAGATCGACATCGACGAATACCGGTTTCGCGCGAACCCGGGCGACTACATTGGCGCTGGCAGCGAAACTCATCGCCGGCACGATCACTTCATGACCTTCGCCGACCCCGGCGACTTCGAGGGCCATTTCCAATCCGGCCGTCGCCGAAGTCATGACGCGCACATGACGGCCCGAGCCTAGGTAGGTGGCCAGCGCCGCCTCGAAAGCTTGCACCTTCGGCCCGCTCGCCAACTGGCCGGAGCGAAGCACTTCGGCCACGGCGCGCATGCTGTCTTCGTCGATCGAGGGCCGCGTAAAGGGGAGAAATGGTTTCATGGCTGCGCCGGATGCGGCAGATGCAGGGACATCAGCACCAGCTTGCCGTCGACCTGAGTAACAGAATGAGCGGTATTCTCGGGCACCAGCACCATGTCACCTTTGGCCAGTTTGTAGGGAGTCCCGCCTTGTGCCTTGGCCGCCGATAGGTTGGTGCCGTTGCGAGTCGGGTTGATCAGTGTGCCGCCCAGGGTCATTGTGCCGGCACCCTCGATGACCACGAAGAGTTCGGCGTCATTTTCATGAATGTTGACGCTGGTCGCCGGGGCATTGCGATACTCCATATTCGCTTTGAAGGAACCCTCGAGTAGCAGCGGTCCGGCGTTGAGTGGCGCGCCGGCTTTCGCCGCAGCATCGGCTTTGGCGATGCGCTCGGCGATCTCGGCTGCAGAGATAAAGGAGCGCGGTTCGGCGGTGGCGGCGGCCGGCGCAACCTGAGCCGGCGGTGCGGATGGTTGTTGCGCAGCAGTCGTCAACGACAGCAGACCGATCGCGAGAAAAATCAGGCCTTTCATCGGCTCACTCCCATGCGTAACTGTAAGGGATTTTAATTCAAGTCGGCAGCATCAACACGAAGCCGCCGTTCTCGTAGGCATAGAAGCGCCACTCCGCGACCGTCTTCGGCGTCCCCAGTATCACCAATTGTTGACGCAGGGTTGCGAAGTCGTTGAACACGTCGGAGGCCTTGATGATGCCTTCATACTTGCGCAGCAGCGAGTCGGTGGCGTTGCCCACCGGTGCGTACGTGATCAACACCTTGAGCGGGGCGTTGAACAGCTGCAGTTTGTTCATCGTCTCCTGAGCATGCGCAGCATCGTTCTCATGTTCTATGGCAACCGATATCCAATTCGCGTATGAGGCGAATTTGCCGGTCTCGTCCGTGCCGCGCTCTTCATAGAGCATGCCGTCCAGCGTGACGTACTCTTTATTCCACGACTGTAGGCCGAGCTGCCTGCCGATCCTCGGATAGATCGTCGAGCGCATGAAGTAGTTGTAGGACTTGGTCTCAAATCCGACCGCCGTGCGAAAGCTATCGTGCTCGGCTTTCATGACCGCGACGAAGGCGTTGCGAAAATCTCTCGGGGTGATTTTGTTCATTGGAGGTCCACGACGACGTACCCGAATGGTAGCGCGGCGGGCGAGGGTTCCGCTCAATGTCGCCACAATAAGTTAGATACAGTTGCAAATACGAATAGTTCTCGATAGCATTTACACTCGCATTTATAGCTAGGAACTTCAAAATGATCCGCAAGATGTCGACGCGCGCCCGATCCGTACCCACCACCTTGCGAGTGGCCGCGTTAGTCGCCTGCGCGCTGTGTACCGGGAGCGCGGCGTGCGCCCAGCAATCCACGGCGGCACCGGGCAGCGAGCAGCAGCAGATTGATGCGTTGACGCAGCAACTGAAAGCAGTGCAGGAACAGATGAAGGAGCTGGCGCAGCAAAATCAGGCGCTCTTACGAAAGCAGCAAGAGATCCAGCAGCAGATGTCGAAGAATGCGCCGGCCGGGGCGGCGGTCGCGGCAGCTCCTGCGCAAAACCCGGTGCCGCCCGCCTCGAACCCGACGCCTCCGGCACCTCCGGGGCCCGCTTTGTCGGCAAGCAACTCATCGCCGTTCGGCGACTTGAAGCTGTGGGGATACGGCGAGATCTACTACACCCGGCCGACTCATGACGTCACGCAGACCCAGGCGGATCTCGCCCGCGCAGTGTTCGGCATCGGCTATGTCTTCGACAGCCGCACCGAGTTCAATTCGGAGTTCGAGGTGGAGCATGCCGTTTCCTCCGCCAGTGATCCCGGCGAGTTCGAAGTGGAGCAGTTCTACATCGACCGCAAGTTG
>DASXNX010000054.1:0-1648 GCA_036494725.1 Steroidobacteraceae bacterium | reverse complement strand
GGTCACCGGTCCCACCGGTGATACTCGCGGTTCGGAATGATATCCAGACCGCTGGCCATTCGGTTCGACATGTTGAAGAAGGCGGCCGTTTCGGCGAGGTCGAAGATATCCTCATCGCCGAGACCCGCCCGGCGCAGCCCCGCCCGGTCCTCCTCGTCGATCGTCGCCGGCGCCGTGGTCAGCTTCCACGCGAAATCGAGCATCGCGCGCTGGCGCGGGTCGAACGGGGCCACCCGATAGTTCATGACCAGCATCTCGCCGAGCTCGGGGTCGCCGGACAGCCGCCGCACCGCCTGACCATGCGCGACGAGGCAGTAGTAACACCGGTTGGCGCTCGACACGACGACCGCGACCATCTCCCGCTCGAGCTTGGAGAGGCCCGAGGGCGCCGCCATCAGCTCGTTGTACATCGCGACAAAATTGCGCAGCTTTTGCGGCCGCAGGCTGTAGGCGCGCAGCACATTCGGCACGATCCCGAGCTTTTCGGTGCACAGCGCGAAGAGCTCCTGCAGATCCTTGTCGAGCGCCTTCGGATCGGGGACGGGGAGCGCGGAGATGCGGTCCGGCTGCGGCACGTGAAACTCCTCTGCAAACAGGTCGACGTCATCTAATCCAATTTTATTTCCTCCGGCAAAACATCACGGAGCTTGACTCGGCGACCAAGCTCATCAATGCGGTGAAGATCTTGGCGACCCGCCGGCTGGAGGCAACCTGCCGTTGAGCGCGCTGACCTGATCGACCTGTTTTATCACAAGAAGATCAGGCCGGATTCCCGGAATGAGTGCAGTTCGATTGGCATCCGCCTCGCCAAAACTTTCAAACCTCGCCGTCACGTTGCTCTGCACCCTGCTCCGTCTTCGCCTGCAACATACCATGCGATTATGGCAATTTTAGCGGTGCCGCTCCTTCATCGGTGCGGGCGATTGGCGCTCATCCAGGGAAGTGATTGCACTCTTAGGTACGCGCGGGCCAATTGCCGTCGCACGCCCCAGCGATCGCGGAGGCTGCGCGCGTTCGGTCTTGGCGCCGCTCGCCAATTCGCGGAACACTTTGCCGGCGACGGCGGCGCGAAGCTGGCGCAGCTGGGCCTCAACGCTCTGGCGGTCCGTCGATGCCCGCAAATAACCGTAAATCATGAGTCTATTCTGCACCGGATTTCTGCACCAAAAGCGCAATCGCTTCGATGCTCTAACTTTGGCACGAAATTCTTGAATTATGCACACCGCTCCGGCCGTGAACGTCGCCAAGGCGGCCGAATTGGCCTATATGGCGATGCGTCGGCATCGGCAGGTCTAATGACAACGCACAAGAAACCAAGCGAACCAACTGACAGCCCGACACGCGCGCCGGATCAGCACGGGGGGAAGGGCAAGCAGGTACGCCGGATGACGCCGCCATCGGAAAGTGTCGTTGCGAGCTGGTACAAGAACGCAAGTTTACTCGATAGCTACAGCATTGATTTGAGTGCATCGGAACAGTCCAGCATGCGCGTGCTGGCGACCCTGACGGTCGGCAATCCACCCGCGTGGCAGAAGGCGTTGATCGCGGTGCGCGACGCCATGGTTACGCCCTTTGGCCTCAAAACCTCCGGTACGGTCAGGGCGTCCCGGGACAGCAATGAACGCGTGGACTTCTTCCCGGTGCAATG
>DASXNX010000053.1:0-16902 GCA_036494725.1 Steroidobacteraceae bacterium | reverse complement strand
CCAGGTTCAGTTGCACCTGCACACGGACGTGAATGTGACCTTGCAGGTCACGATCGTCGCCGAAGAGTAGCGGCCGACTCGCGTCCCTTACGGGTTGCGCATGGCCGTTCGCATCAACGATCGAAGTTTAGGCGCTGCCGATGGCGTGCGCCTGCCGCCGCATTCCATCGAGGCGGAACAGTCGGTGCTGGGCGGCTTGATGCTGGACGCCACCGCGTGGGATCAGATCGCCGATCGCGTCGCATCCGAGGACTTTTACCGCAACGACCATCGGCTGATATTTGAAGCCGTTGCCGTCCTGATCGAACGCAGTCAGCCCTGCGACGCGGTGACCGTGTCCGGTCATCTGGAGAGCCAGGGACTCCTTGATCAAGTCGGCGGCCTGTCCTACTTGGGATCCCTGGCGAGAGATACTCCCACCACCGCGAACATCCGGGCCTACGCCGACATCGTGCGCGAGCGCTCGGTGCTGCGCCAACTCATTGCGGCGGGAAATCTCATCGTCGGTTCTGCGCTCGAGCCTGAGGGGCGCGAGGCGCGCGAAGTCGTCGATGAAGCCGAACGCGCCGTGTTCGAAATCGCCGAGCGCGGTTCCCGCGGCAAAGTCGGTTTCAGAACAGTCAAGAGCATTCTGCCGGACGTGGTGAACCGCATCGACGAGCTCTATCACTCCGACGGCAAGATGACCGGCGTTGCCACGGGGTTCAAGAAACTCGATGAAATGACCTCGGGCCTGCAGCCGGGCGACTTGATCATCATTGCCGGCCGGCCTTCCATGGGCAAGACCACCCTGGCGGTGAACATCGCCGAGAATGCTGCGCTGGGCTCCAACAAATCGTGCGCCATCTTCAGCATGGAAATGTCGGCAGAATCGCTGACCTTGCGCATGATTTCTTCCCTGGGCCGCATCAATCAAAGCAATTTGCGCTCCGGGCGCTTGGAAGAGCAGGACTGGCCGCGCATCGATTCAGCGATGACGCAATTGGGCAGTGCCAGCATCTTCGTGGACGAGACTCCCGCACTTTCGCCGACAGAAATACGCGCACGCGCCCGGCGCTTGAAGCGCGAGCGCGGCCTGGATTTGATCGTGGTGGATTATCTGCAACTCATGCAGGTCGCCGGTACCAAGGAAAATCGCGCGACCGAGATATCGGAGATCTCGAGATCGCTCAAGGCGCTGGCCAAGGAGTTGAAGGTGCCGGTCATCGCGCTGTCGCAGCTCAATCGCGGCGTAGAACAGCGCACGGAGAAGAAGCCGGTGATGTCGGATCTTCGCGAGTGCGTGGCCGGCGAAACGCTGGTCTGTCTTGCGGACGGACGCCGCGTGCCCATTCGCGAACTCGTGGGACAGACGCCCGAAGTATGGGCGATGAGCGCCGACCAGAAGATCGTCAAGGCGCAGAGCGATCTTGTCTGGTCCAAGGGTGTGAAGCAGGTGCATCGCGTCTCCTTGGCGAGCGGTCGCTCACTACGCGCAACACCGAATCATCGGGTCTTCACAGGAGACGGGTGGAAAACGGTCAGCGAGTTAAATGTGGGTTCTCGCGTTGCGATCGGTCGCCAGTTCCCCCAAATTTCTAGCCCCGTTGATTGGCCAGACGCAAAGATTTGCCTGCTGGGGCATCTGGTCGGAGACGGTAGCTACCTTAAGAATCAGCCGCTTCGCTACGCTACCGCCTCCGAGGCCAACAGCAAAATGGTTGCCGGTTGTGCGATTGCGCTCGGAAGCACGGTAAAACGGTACGCAGGTCGGGGTAAGTGGCACCAACTTCTCATCGCAGGTAATGGCAATCGTTGGCATGCCGCCGGGGTCGGGGCCTGGTTGAAGCAGCTCGGCATATTTGGTCAGCGATCACACGAAAAGCACTTGCCGCCGGCCGTGTTTCAATTTAACGATGCCAAGATTGGATTGTTACTCAGACATCTTTGGGCAACTGATGGGTGTATTCACGTCAGCCGGGAAAGGAAACACGGACATACAGCTATCCATTTTTCCTCAAGTAGCGAACGGCTCGTTCAAGAAGTTGCCGCACTTCTATTGCGCTTAGGGATCGTCGGTCGAATTCGGCAAGTGCGGCAAGAAGGCTATAGACCGATGTACTCAGTGCTCGTTAGTGGTTCGGAACAACAGGCTATCTTTCTGGGAAAAGTGGGGGCATTCGGACCACGCGAGGCGCCTGCGAAACTATTGGCTGAACGACTCGCAAGCACTCAATCAAATCCCAACGTTGACACTTTGCCGCAGCAGGTATTATCAGAAGTGCGCTCGTTAATGAGTGCTCAGGGAATAGGTGGACGCGAAATGGCGTCAATGCGCGGCACCGCGTATGGGGGAACTTCGCACTTCAAGTTCTGTCCCTCGCGAGCGACGCTGAATTCGTATGCCGACTTACTCAAGAGTCAAACCCTTAAGAAATGGGCAACTTCTGATTTATTCTGGGATCGTGTTGTCGCCATCGAGGTCCAACAAGACGAAGAAGTCTTCGACATGACTGTTCCTGGACCCGCTAGCTGGCTTGCGGACGGAATAGTGAGCCATAATTCCGGCGCCCTTGAGCAGGACGCAGACGTCATTCTTCTCATTTATCGCGAAGAAGTTTACGAGCCCAACACCACCCGCAAAGGCATTGCAGACATCATCATTGCCAAGCAGCGCAATGGCCCGACAGGCGATGTGCAGCTGACTTTCTTGGGGCAGTACACCAAGTTCGAGAACTTCGCACCGGAGTCATACGCCGAGGGCGTATTCCGTTGACCCCCATGGTGAGCGCGACCGTCGATACGGACGCGCTGCGGCACAATCTGAAAATCATCCGGCGCCAGGCGCCCCGGTCCCGAGTCATGGCCGTCATCAAGGCCAACGCCTATGGGCACGGGCTCGTCACTGTGGCGCGAGCGCTCGAATCGGCGGATGCGCTTGCAGTGGCGCGGGTCGATGAAGGCCTGGCACTGCGCGCGGCCGGAATCAAAATCCCCATTGTGCTGCTGGAAGGAGTCTTGAATCGCGAGCAATTGGAAGCCGCTGCGACCGCCGAGTTCGAGTTGGTCGTGCACAGCCCTGAACAGTTGGAACTGCTGCGCGCTGCCCCGACCGGCGTGCGCTTCAAGGTATGGCTCAAACTCGATAGCGGCATGAACAGATTGGGATTCAAGAGGGATGCATTTCTAGCGGCACACGCGGTCCTGGGCGGGATGGCGGCGATTAAAGCGCCTGTGAATCTGATTACCCACCTCGCTTCCGCCGACCAGACGCAATTACCGGCAACCGCAGAACAGCTGGCATTGTTCGCCGGCGCAACGCGAGCGCTCGCAGGCGAGCGCAGCATCGCGAGCTCGGCGGCACTTTTCCTCAATCCGGAATCGCAAGCCGACTGGGTACGGCCTGGAATTTCGCTGTACGGCGTCTCTCCGTTTGCAGGCGCGACCGGCACGAAGCATGGCTTGCGTCCCGTCATGACGCTGCGATCCTGCGTGATCGCAGTGAAGGATGTGGCAGTGGGCGGGCAGGTGGGTTATGGCGGCGAGTGGACTGCGGCGCGTCCCTCGCGTCTCGCGATTGCGGCGGTCGGATACGGCGACGGGTACGCGCGCAGTCTCGCATCCGGAACTCCGGTATTGGTGAATGGAGAACGTGCGGCCCTTGCCGGGCGGGTTTCCATGGATATGACTGCAATCGATGTCACTGACGTGCGGCGTGCGCCGAAGGTGGGCGACCCGGTCGTGCTTTGGGGAGAAGGATTGCCGGTGGAAGAAGTGGCAACCTGGGCGAAAACCAATCCTTATGCGTTGCTGTGCGGAGTCAGCCAGCGGGTTGCGCTAAACATCCGCTAGACTCGGACAAGACAGCGGGGTTCGTATGGCTTTCTCATCGCGAGATCTTTGCGCAGCCTTAACCCTAATCCTGACTCTCGTAAATCATTCAGGTCAGGCGGCCGACACATGCAAGGCCGGAACCGGCGAGTTGCCGGTCACCTCATACGCAATGCGCCCGAGGATTGATGCCAAGATCAACGGTCAGGACGCTAGGTTTCTCGTGGACAGCGGCGCGGCTTTTAGTGTGATCAGTTCCGCCACGGCGGCGCAATTCAATCTCAGGCTGCAAGATGCCCCATATGGGTTGGAACTCCGCGGATTCGGCGGCACGGTTAAACCACGCATGGCGACAGTCAAGGATTTCCTATTGGCGGGCTTTTTGCTGCACAACAAGGAGTTTTTGGTCGTAGGCAGCGAGGTAGGGGGCGGCGGCGGCGGATTGCTGGGACAGGATTTTCTTCAGGCATTCGATGTCGAGTACGACCTCGCGGACGGGGTCATACGTCTGTTTAGGGTTGAGAATTGCAAGCATGCAATGCTCGCTTATTGGTTGAAGCCAGGTCAGGCCTATTCAGTGCTCGACATCGAATCGACCAGTCCGTCGCGGCCTCACACGATCGCTCCGGTATATGTGAACGGCAAGAAGCTTCGCGCCCTGTTCGATACCGGAGCGCAAGTGTCCGTCTTGTCGCTCAGGGCAGCCAAAGAAGCAGGCGTCAATCTCGAGACGCCCGGAGTCCAGAAGGCCGGCGCCTGGGGTGGCATAGGCCGAGGCTCGACCGAAACCTATATTGCGCCTTTCGCAAGCTTCAAGGTCGGCGATGCCGAAGAGATCCAGAATACGCGCTTAAGAATCGCGGACACCGGCGCTGCCGCTGCGGACATGTTTATCGGAGATGATTTCTTTTTATCGCACCGGCTGTTCGTATCCAACAGCCAACACAAAATGTATCTCACCTACAACGGCGGCGCGGTGTTCAACCTGGAAAGTCCGCCCACCGAAGTCACGCCGGCCGAGGCAAAACAGGAATCGCAAGAGTTCATCGACGCAGGGGATTTGGCGAGGCGCGGCGCGGCGTCCGCGGATCGCCGCGACTATGGGGCCGCGCTTGCGGATTTGACGCGTGCCGTCGAATTGGATCCGAATGAGCCCGAATACGTGTATCGACGCGCGATGGTCTATTTGGCCCGTAAGCAACCCGAATTGGCGCTTGCGGACTTGAACCAGGCACTGTCGTTGAAACCAGATTTTCTGGCCGCGCTGATTTCGCGAGCGGAGTTTCGCCTTGGGAGCCAGGACGCCGCGGGGGCCGCTGCGGATCTTGCGGCGGCGGATCGGGCAGCGCCGAGTCAATCGGACACTCGATACGCGCTCGCCGGGCTGTATGAGCGCGCCGAAGACTTTCACGGCGCTATCGAGCAATTCGATCTTTGGATTGCAAACCACCGAGATGACAGAAGGATTCTCGGGGCTCTCCATGGCCGATGCTGGTCGCGGGCCATGCAAGGAACGGGCTTGGACGCGGCAATTAGCGACTGCAACGACGCTCTTCGACGTATGGAAAAAAAGAATGCCGCTGCGTATTCAGCGCTGCTCGATAGCCGCGGCTTTGTGTATCTGCGCAGCGGTGAACTCAACAAGGCCGTCGCCGACTTCGACTCTTCCTTGAAGCTCAATCCGAAAAGCGCCTCAGCTTTGTATGGGCGCGGCGTCGCAAAGTCGCGTATGTCGAACGCTGCGGAGGGCCGGGCGGACATCGCGGCCGCGACTTCGCTGGATCCTCAGATCGCCGAATTCTTCAGCCGGCGCGAGATTGTTCCCTAGCTCTCGAAGAACCCCATCTTCACGCCCGCCAGCTGCACGACGTCGTTGTCGTTCAGGCGGCGTGCTTGCGGTCCGATGGGCACACCATTGACCTGCGGGAAGTCGTTTTCCTTGCCGCTATCGACGTGCACGATGAAGTACCCTTCGGAACGCCGCGTGATGG
This sequence comes from Steroidobacteraceae bacterium, assembly GCA_036494725.1. Lineage (GTDB taxonomy): Bacteria > Pseudomonadota > Gammaproteobacteria > Steroidobacterales > Steroidobacteraceae > Bog-1198. The sequence continues at coordinate 11,101 of DASXNX010000053.1, read as the reverse complement.
CAGCAACCTGCACCCCGGGGCGGCCGAGAGTGGTGAGGGCCTTGGTCAGCTCCAGCTCGCGGCCGGCGAACGCGCCGCTGAGTACCTGCAGTTTTGCCTTCGGCAGTGCCGTGGCATTCTCGGGAACACTGGGTCGCTTCGCAGCCACGGCTTTGGCAGCCTGATCGACCGCTGCGGTTACCTTCCGGATCCGGTCCTCGCCCTGGGAGCTGGGCGTGATGACCATGGTTTTTTCGAATTCGTCCTGCTCCACGTCGCCATCCTGGCTGTCGACGAAGCGCAATTGGTGATGGCCGACGGTGATGACATCACCGTGCTGCATGGCATGCTTCTTGATCAGCTTGCCATTGACGTAGGTGCCATTGGTGCTGTTCAGATCTTCCAAGAAGGAGTCGTTCAGAATGTTGATGATGAGCGAGTGATGGCCGCTCACTGCCGGGTTGTCGATACGGATATCGTTATCCGGCAGGCGCCCTATGGTGTAGCGCTCTTTGTTCATGTTGTATTCTGCAAGGACATTTCCGTCCAAGCTGAGCATCAGGCGTGCCATTCAGACTCCATTTTGCTAGCCGAACCATCCCAAGATTTTGTCAAATATACGCCGGTGCGCCGGGAACGGCTCCTCGACGTGCGCCATAATGACAGACACATTATCCCGGCCGCCATTGTCGTTCGACAGCTGTATCAACTGTTTAGCAACCGTATCAAGATTAGCACTAAAGGTGCTGATTGTTAAGTGAATGTCCTCGTCCTCGATCATGTCAGACAGGCCATCCGAGCACAGTACGTAGTAGTCACTTTTTTGTGCCGGCTGCTCGTGAATCTCGACTTCGACATTCTGCTCCACCCCGAGCGCGCGCGTTACATAATTCTTGTTGGTCGCCCGCTGTGCTTCCTGCTGCGAATAAAAACCACGGTCGACCAGCTCTTGCAGAAGCGAGTGATCCAGGGTCATTTGCTCGAATCGGTTGTCGCGCAGGCGGTAGGCCCGCGAATCGCCTACGTGAGCAATCGAGACCTTGTTGTCGTGAAACAGGCAAGCCACCACGGTCGTACCCATGCCCTCGCATTGAGGCTGCGTCTTGGAGGTGTGGTAGATGATCTTGTTGGCTCTGTGAATTGCGTCACGCAGGATAATGCTGGGCCTCGTCAAGCCGGACTCCGCATCGCGGACGCTGAGGTCTTCTCTGACAAACGCATCACGGACCAAGTTGATGATGGTTTTGACCGCGATGCCGCTCGCTACCTCGCCGGCGTTATAGCCCCCCATGCCGTCTGCCAGCACGAACAAGCCAATGTCCGCTTCGGCGCCGATCATGTCCTCGTTGTGCTCGCGGACCTTGCCCGTGTCGGTCAGGGCTACGCTGGTGATTTTCCCCTTCAAGCTCATGGTTTTTTAAATCCAATCATGGCGACCCGCTGGGCATACGCGACCGACACTCGTCCAGGGCGGCAGCCATTTGGCCGCCCGAGTCATAGCGCTCGGCAGGATTCTTGGCCAACGCACGATCGACAACGCTCTCGACGCACTTGGGCAGATCCGGTCGGAACGCTCGCAATGGCGGATGCGGGGCTTCGGCAATCTGCTGCATCAGACCGGTCATCGAATCAGCGGTGAACGGAAGTTGGCCGGTTAATAATTGAAATAGGCTAACACCCAGGGAAAACAAGTCCGAGTGACCTGTCACAGTTCGTCCCTCGAGCTGTTCGGGTGACATAAATGACGGCGTTCCGAGAACTATTCCCGTTCTGGTGGTGCCGGCTCCGCTCAAGCGGGCGATCCCGAAATCCGTGATCTTCAGCGTATCCGAGCTGGGGTCGAACATGAGATTGGCGGGCTTGATGTCGCGATGAACCACCTGCTGTTTGTGTGCAAATCCCAGCGCCTCGGCAGTGCGGCCGATGATTTCCAGCACCTTGCGCGGCTCGAGCAAATTGCTGGATTGCGTGTAGTCGCTCAAGTGCCGGCCTTTCAAATATTCCATTGCGATGTAGGCCAGTCCGCGCTCTTCCCCCACATCATAGATGGTCACGATGTTCGGGTGATTGAGGCGGCCCGCGGTCTCTGCTTCACGGAAAAAGCGCGCCCGTGCCTCGACCAATTCGGTATCGCTGAATTCACTGGCCAGCGGAATGGCCTTGATCGCCACCATGCGGTTAATGGCGGTATCGCGCCCGAGATACACAACGCCCATGGCACCGCGGCCGATTTCCCGTTCGAGTTGGTAGCGGCCGAGCCGATCGACCTCCGGGACCGCGGCACCGGCCGAAGGATCGCGCGCGGGGGATCGGGCATCCGCAGTGATTGGACTTGGCACCGCCGCGGGCGAGGGCACCTTGGTCGCGGTGGTGGCCGCTTTAGGCTTGGCTCGCTCAGTATCCATGAGGCGCCGCAACCGCGCGGAGACGTCCTTGTAGGTGTTATCGAAGCGCGCCAAGTGGCGATAGACTGCGGTGGCTTGCTGCAGCCGTCCACGGGTCTCCAGTTGATTTCCCAGGGTATACAGGTCGCCCAGAACGGTGGCATTGGGTTTGCGGCCCTTCAGTTCGGCGAAGCGCTGCTCGAAGTTATCGAGCAACCGGGCGGTATCGGTGCCTACGACCGCGGTCGACTTCGGAATGGCTAGAACCGGCGAGGACCGCGTCCGGCGGGCCCACAGAAATAGGGTACCGCCAATGCCGAACAGCGCCAGTCCGGGCAGCCAGACCCAGGCGTTCTGATTTGCAAACAGACGGAGAACCAGTCCTACCGCGAGGATCCCAAAGCCGACAATCGCCGCGATCAGTCCGAATTTGCGCATGCAATAGACATAATCCGAGTCAAGAAGCCGGGCAGTATAGGTGATCGGGCTGCAAAATCGGCAATGCTAAATTCACAAAACAGTGTTAGGAGCCTATGCGCGCGTCCAAAGAGGTTTTTGTTTGCCAGAATTGCGGGGCTTCAGCGCCGAAATGGCAGGGGCAGTGCGCTGCCTGCGGTGAGTGGAACACCCTCGTTACTGAGGTTTTGACCGTCAATCCGGGCAGGATAAACTCCGCGCGCTCCAAGCGTAACGATACCTCGTCTTCCTTGGCCGCCGAGGCGGTCAACGAATCGCCGCGACTATCGACCGGCTCAACGGAGCTTGATCGGGTTCTGGGCGGCGGTTTGGTCCCAGGCTCGGTGACGCTGATCGGTGGCGATCCCGGAATCGGAAAATCGACGCTGATGTTGCAGGCGGCCGCGGCGCTCAACGATGTGCGTCCGGTGCTGTACGCTACGGGCGAGGAATCGCTGAAGCAGGTTGCCTTGCGTGCGCGGCGCCTCGGGCTGGAAACGGCAACGGCCCGATTGATTGCGGAGACCTGCGTGGAAGATCTGGTGGCGGTCGCATCGAGTTTGACGGCGAGTGTGCTCATCGTGGACTCGATCCAGACCATGCGCTCTGAACGAGTGGAGGCCGCGCCCGGTGCCGTTTCGCAGCTGCGCGAGTGCACGGCCGAACTGGTACGGTTTGCCAAGGCCAGCGGCACTGCGGTGCTGCTCGTGGGTCACGTCACCAAGGAAGGGCAAATCGCCGGGCCGCGCGTGCTCGAGCACATGGTCGATACCGTGCTGTACTTCGAGAGCGACACGGGCAGCCGCTACCGCGTTCTGCGCTCAGTAAAAAATAGATTCGGGGCCGCCAACGAAATCGGCGTGTTCGCGATGGTGGAACAGGGGCTACGGGAAGTCACCAATCCGTCCGCCATTTTTTTGTCGCGGCACCCGCAGCCGGTGTCCGGCAGCGTCATCACGGTGATGCGCGAGGGTACCCGCTCGCTGCTGATCGAGGTTCAGGTGCTGGCCGATGCGAGCATCGGCGCGAATCCGCGCCGCGTGGCCGTCGGCATCGACGGCAACCGCCTGACCATGCTCATTGCGGTGGCGCATCGTCATGCCGGGCTGATGCTGCACGGTCAGGACGTTTTCGCCAATGTGGTCGGCGGCGTGCGGCTCGCGGAGACCGCCGGTGATCTTGCGATCATCATGGCGGCACGATCCAGTTTGAACGATGTGCCGGTGCCCAACTCCCTGATCGCCTTCGGTGAGTTGGGTCTGGCCGGCGAAATACGCCCGGTGCCGTACGGCGAGGAGCGCCTGCGTGAAGCCGCAAAGCATGGGTTCAAACTCGCCGTGGTGCCCGAGGCGAATGTGCCGAAGCGGCCGCCTGAAGGTATGAAGGTGACGGGCGTTACTCGCCTGATTCAGGCGCTTGAGACTTTTTAGGCCAGCGGAGTGCCGAGGGAGGGGGATATTTTGCGAAATAAAATACTCAAAGGATGTACGGGATTCTCGGCCGTGTGCCTCACCGCCCTATGCGGGTGGTATGCATACGCGCAGGCGGACGCTAAATCCGATTTCCCCGACGGCTATGACGCGGTTCAAGCGGCGCCCGACAGCCACAAAGTAATCTTCGAGAACGCATTGGTGCGTGTTCTCGAGGTCACTGTGCCGCCGGCCGGAAAATCAGAGCCGATGCATCACCACCGCTGGCCTAGTTTCTTTCTGAGTTGGGATACAGGCGGCAGATCGCCGCATATTCGTTACCATCGGGGCGATGGAAGCGTCAGAGATATTCCAAGCGCGGATTCACCCACGTATCCCGGCCATTGGAGCGTGAGTTGGATGAAGCCGGAGCCAATGCATGGAATCGAGACCGTAGAAAAGTACGATGAAGACAATGGGCCTCCGTTGCTGCGCGTGGAGATCAAGATGCCCGGGCGCTAGGGAGATGTCTCCGAGCGACGGCGCGGATTAAGGAGTCAGAATGAAGAATTTCAAAGATAAGGTTGCGGTGGTCACCGGTGCCGCGAGCGGCATCGGCCGCGGCATGGCCGAGAGCTTCGTTGCCGCCGGGATGAAGGTTGTATTGAGCGACATCGAAAAGCAGGCGCTCATCAAGACCACCGAATCCTTGCGTGCTGCAGGCGCCGATGTTCATGCGGTCGTCACCGATGTTTCGCAGTCTTCACAGGTCGAGGCGCTGGCAAAAGCGACGCTCGAGCGCTTTGGCAAGGTACACCTACTTTGCAACAACGCGGGCATCGCGGCGGGCGGTCAGTCGACGTGGACCAGCACGCTCGATGATTGGAATTGGATTGTGGGCGTCAATCTCATGGGGGTCGTTCATGGCATCAGAACCTTCCTGCCCATCATGATCTCGCAGGATGAGGAGGCGCACATCGTCAATACCGCCTCGATGGCGGGACTGATCGTAAACGCGATGCCGCTTTATGCCGCCACCAAGTCGGCGGTCGTCGCCCTCAGCGAAGGGGTGTATCTGGAACTGCAACGCGACGGTTTGAAGCCCGGGATTTCGGTACTTTGTCCGGGTTTCGTGAATACCGGCATTCTCAACTCGCGGCGTAATCGCCCGAAGGATTTGGCCCACGCGTCGCAGGAGTCCGCCGGGCCTGCCGCCGAGGCGTTTCGCAATTGGTTCGTGGAGCAGCTGAAAAATGGACTGCCGCCGCGCGCCGTGGGCGAGCAGGTGCTGGCCGCGATTCGCGCAGAGCATTTCTATATTCTGACGCATCCCGAGATGTTGCCGCTGGTGCAGAAGCGCACCGCCGACATCATTGCAGGCGGCAATCCCGCCGGCATGCCGATTACGGCGCCGCCGGTTCCGGCGGCCGAATCCGCACGGTCTTGATCGCATTGTCACCGGTTTGCAGCACTTCGAGCATGTAGTCGGCCAGCTTCAAGGTCGTGCCCGGCTCCGGGATGGTCTCTAGAAACTCGACGATCAAGCCGTTGAGGGTTTTGGGCCCATCGGTCGGCAGATTCCATCGCATCGATCGATTGAGCGCGCGAATCGTAGCCGAAGCGTTGGCGACGAAACTGCCGTCGCTCTCGGCATGGACATCCTTGTGCATCATGGTCGCCGGATCGGTGGTGAACTCACCGACGATTTCCTCGAGAATGTCCTCGATGGTCACCAGGCCTTGAATGTCGCCGTATTCATCGACCACGAACGCCATGCGGCGCTTGTTGCGCTGGAAATTCAGCAGTTGAGTGTTGAGCGTCGTCCCCGAAGGAACAAAGTAGGGTTCGCGCGCTTGCGCGGCCGCCGTCAGCGCGTCCTGATCCAGATGCCCTCGCGCCAATTCATGTACGACTTGCTTCATGTGCAAAAGTCCGATGATGCGGTCGATTTCACCCTGATACAGAGGCAAGCGCGTGTGCTGGCTTTGGCGCAGCTGCTCGAGTATCCGGTCCCAATCATCATCGATGTCGATGCCGACAATTTCATTGCGCGGCACCATGATGTCCTCCACCGTGGCGCGCTCCAGATCCAGTATGCTCACCAGCATTTGCTGATGGCGGCGCGGAATCATCGCGCCGGCCTCGGCAACCACGGTGCGCAGTTCCTCGCTGCTCAAGGAATTCGCCGCCTGTTGGCGCGACACGCCGAACAGGCGCAATACCGCGTTCGCCAGCAGATTCGTCGCCCAAACGAAGGGATAGAGCAAGAGCAGCAGCGGCGTATAGATGTACGCGGCGGGCAGTGCCAGTCGTTCGGGATACAACGCCCCGAAGGTCTTCGGCGCGACCTCGCAAAAAATGAGCAGCACCAGCGTGAGCAGCGCTGCGCTGAATGCCACCAGAAACTCTCCGCCCAAGCGCAGAGCGATGAAACCCACCAGCGTCGGTATGGCGACATTGACGACGGTGCTGAGCAAGAGGATCAGCCCGATCAAGCGATCGGGGCGGGCAAGCAGGGCTTCCGCCAGGCGCGCGCCGCGGCTGCCTTCGCTGGCACGATGCCGCAGGCGGTATCGATTGAGGCTCATCAAGGCGGTTTCGCTGCCCGCGAAAAAGGCGGCGAGTATCAACATTCCCGCCAGCGCTCCAAACAACAGTGCCAGGGACGGGTGTGCCATCGACAGGCGATTAGCCCCAGTGACGCCCGAACAAATACTCGAGGACGAACTTCACGCCGAAGTACGCCACCGCCAATATGCCGAAGCCGCTCAACGTCCAACGCACCGCGGATCGTCCACGCCACCCTGCCGCCAAGCGGCCGACGAGCAATACGCCGAATACCAGCCACGCGATGAGCGACAAAACCGTCTTCTGCACCAGGTTTTGCGTGAACAGATTGGTGACGAAAACGAAGCCGGTGATGAGCGCCAGCGTCAGCAATCCAAAGCCCGCCGCGATCAGTCTGAACATGATTTTTTCAAGCGCGTCGAGCGGCGGCAAAGCGCTTGGTAAATCCGCGATGCGACCTGTCCGCAGCCGCTTATCGAGAAATACCAGCAGCAGTGCGGTGACCGCCGCCGCGAATAGCAGGGCGGCCGCCCCCATGGACAGTAATATATGCGCCGTCAATTCCCAGCCCGACGCGCTGGCTTCGGCATAGCTGCGTCCGGCACCGGTCACCGCGGCGCCCGCGGCTGCGCTCAGCATGAGCAACGAACCGAGCACTCGATTTTGCTTGTCGATGGAAATCAAGCAGGCCAGCACCGCGAGCGTCCAGCCCAACAGCGACATGGCCTCGAACAAGCCGATCGAGAAGCGGCCGTTCATACGCATCATGCGCATGATGGCATCGCTGTGGCCGATGATAGCCACCAGAATCAAACCCCAGGCGATCGGTTCCAGCCGCGGATTCTTTACACTGCGCAGCATGGCCCAGGCACTTGCGCCGTAAAGCAGAAGCAAAATGATGGCGAGGATCACTGCAGGCCCTAAGGATGACGTTCCGATAATGACACATCTATAATAACCGCACTATGTTTGACAGCTTAACTGCCAGCCTTGCCGCAGCTCTGAAGTCGCTTTCCGGGCGCGGCCGACTCACCGAAGACAACATTTCCGAGACGGTGCGCGAGGTGCGTCTCGCACTGCTCGATGCCGATGTCGCGCTGCCGGTGGTGAAGAGTTTCACCGAAGCGGTCAAGGCGCGCGCGGTCGGTGTTGAAGTGACGAAGAGCCTGACGCCGGGCCAGGCGTTCATCAAGGTGGTGCACGAGGAATTGACGCGGCTCATGGGCGGGGCGAGCAGCGGTCTCAACTTGCGTGCCCAGCGGCCAGTCGTCGTGATGCTCGCGGGTCTGCAAGGCGCGGGGAAAACCACCAGCGCCGGGAAGCTGGCGCGCTGGCTGATCGAGAAACAAAAGAAAAAAGTGCTGATGGTTTCCACCGACGTTTATCGTCCCGCCGCAATCCTGCAGTTGCAGACCCTGGCCGCGCAGGTGGGCGCGGGCTTTGCCTCGTCACAGCCGAGCGAGATGCCGGTAACCATCGCCAAGCGCGCGCTCACCGAAGCCTCCTTACAGGCCTATGACGTGCTGCTGCTCGATACCGCCGGCCGGCTACATGTCGATGATGAAATGATGGCGGAGATCAGAGAGCTCGAGGCGGCGATCAAGCCGCACGAGCGTTTGTTCGTGGTCGACAGCATGGCGGGCCAGGATGCGGTCAACGCCGCCAAGGCGTTCAACGATGCATTGACGCTCACGGGCGTCATTTTGACCAAGACCGACGGCGATGCGCGCGGCGGCGCCGCGCTCTCCGTGCGCCAAATCACCGGCCAGCCGATTCTATTCGTCGGTACGGGCGAAAAATCCGAGGCATTGGAACTGTTCCAGCCGGAGCGGATTGCCTCGCGCATCTTAGGGATGGGCGATGTGCTGTCCCTGGTCGAGCAGGTTCAGAGCCAGGCCGACCAGGAGAAAGCGGAAAAGCTTGCCAAGAAGATCAGCAAGGGGAAGTCCTTCGATTTGACGGATCTGCGGGATCAGCTGAGTCAGCTGCAGAATATGGGCGGCATGGCGGCGGTACTCGACAAGCTGCCCGCGCACATGCAGGCGAATGCGGCGGCGGCCGCCGGTTCCGCCAGCCCGAAGCACTTGAAACGCCAAATGGGCATCATCGACTCGATGACGCCCCGCGAGCGCCGGCGCCCGGAAATGATCGACAATTCGCGCAAACGGCGCATCGCCGCCGGCGCCGGCGTGCCCCTGCCGGAGGTCAATCGGTTGCTGAAGCAGTTCGACCAGATGCAGAAGACCATGAAAAAGATGTTCAAGGGCGGAATGCTCAAGAACATGATGCGCGGCATGGGCGGAATGGGCGGGGGCATGCCCCCCGGGGGATCCCCCCCGGGGAGATTTCCCCGCTAATTGGCCCCCGAGGGTAAGGTTTTGTTGCTCTTAAGCCCTGATTGTCATTACAATTAGCGGCTAGGCATTGCAAGGTGAATTAACGATGGTGACGATCCGGTTGACTCGACGCGGCGGCAAAAAGACGCCCTTTTATCACGTTGTGGTGACCGACAGCCGCAAACGCCAGGGCGGCACCAGCCTCGAAAGCGTGGGCCTGTTCAATCCCGTGGCACGCGGCGGGGAAGTCAAGCTGCGTCTCGACGTCGCTCGCATCGAGCATTGGGTCAGCAAAGGCGCCCACATGTCGGATCGCGTCAAGTTTCTTCTCACCAGCTATCGCAAACAGGCCGCGTAAAGGCTTATGGAGCTTTAGGTGGGCGACGATTCATCGGCGCTCATCCAACTGGGGTTCGTTGGAGCCCCTTTTGGCGTCCGGGGTTGGATCAAGCTGCGTTCACATACGGATCCTCCCGAGCGCTTGCTGGTACACCGCGAATGGCAGATTGGACGCGAAGGTGCGCGGCGTACGTATCGCATCGAGGCCACCGGACGCAGTGGAGGCGCCCTGACGGCCAAATTGGCGGGTATCGAGGATAGGGATCAGGCGGCGGCCTTGCGAGGAGCGGAGATTTCTGTGGCCCGCGCTGAGCTGCCGGAGCGGAACGACAAGGATTTCTACCGCGCCGATTTGATCGGCTGCGAAGTGGTCAATTTGGCCGGTGTGATTTTGGGTGTGGTGCAGCATTTTGTCGAGTCGCCGGCGCAGGTTTTGATGGTGGTGCGCGGCGAGAGGGAACATTGGGTGCCGGCCAGCCCCAAGCATTTGCGGCGCGTTGATTTGCCGGCGCGCCGCGTGGTGGTGGACTGGGACGCCGCAACGGACTGAGCATGCGTATTGCAGTGGTGTCGTTGTTTCCGCAAATGATCCGCGAGGCCCTTGCCGTGGGCGTTGTCGGCCGGGCGCTGGAGCGAGGGGTCTTTCAGGTCGACTGCTTCGATCCGCGAGACTACACCGCCGATCCGCACCGCACGGTCGATGACCGTCCCTTTGGGGGGGGTCCCGGGATGGTGCTGAAAGTGGAACCCATGCGCAGTGCCGTGCGCGATGCGATGGGAATTTTGCCGCCGGGCAGCCGGCGCGTGTACTTGGGCGCCGATGGGCGCAGGTTCGAGCAGCACATGGCGCGCGAGGCCTGCGAGTGGCCCGGCCTGATTTTGGTGGCCGGACGCTATGAAGGGGTCGACGAGCGCTTCATCGAGCGGGAAACCGATGAGCAGTGGTCGATCGGCGATTACGTGCTGTCGGGCGGCGAGCTGCCGGCGCTGGTGGTCATCGACGCGATAGCAAGGTTGATGCCGGGAACATTGGGTAGTTTGGAATCGGCGCTGCAGGAATCCTTCAGCGACGATTTGGTTGACTGGCCGCATTATACGCGGCCGAATGTATTAGACGGGCAGGAAGTGCCGGCCGTGCTGGCGTCGGGCAATCATGCGGCGATTCACCGCTGGCGATTGCAGCAGGCGCTGGGCCGCACCTGGCTGCGCCGGCCGGAGCTGCTCGAGCGGCGCGGCATGAGCGATGAAGAGCGAGTTTTGTTGGAAGAATTCAAGAATGAACGTGCGAGGCAATAGTCATGAATAAGATCATCCAAGAAATCAACGGCGAGCGCGCAACGCGCAAGATTCCGGATTTCAATCCCGGCGATACCATCGTCGTTCAGGTCAAAGTGGTGGAAGGTGATCGCGAGCGCGTTCAAGCCTACGAGGGTGTCGTGATCGCCAAGAAGAACCGCGGATTGAATTCCTCGTTCACCGTGCGCAAGATTTCGCACGGCGAGGGCGTCGAGCGCGTGTTTCAGACTTTCAGCCCGTCGATCAGCGAAGTCAGCGTCAAGCGCCGCGGCGCCGTGCGGCGCGCCAAGCTGTACTACTTGCGCGACTTGTCAGGCAAGGCGGCACGCATCGA
>DASXNX010000052.1:0-2505 GCA_036494725.1 Steroidobacteraceae bacterium | reverse complement strand
CTTGTCATCACTTTGGTGACATGCCGAGACGGGCACCGAATCGCCAGGAGCTAGTGGCTAGTAGCTAGAAGCTGTTCTTACATGTTCGCAATAATCCGCGTGGCAAACTCGCTGGTGCCCACCTTGGTAGCGCCGGCGGTTTGCCGCTCAAAATCGTAGGTGACAAATTTCTGCTGGATGGTCCTCTCCATCGCACTCTCGATCATTTTGGCGGCTTCCTTCCAGCCAATGAAATCGAACAGCATCACGCCGGAAAGAATCACCGAGCCGGGGTTGATCATGTCCTTGTCGGCGTACTTGGGTGCGGTGCCGTGCGTGGCCTCAAACACTGCGAAACCATCGCCGATGTTGGCGCCCGGCGCGATGCCCAGACCGCCTACCTGCGCCGCGGCTGCGTCAGAAATGTAGTCGCCATTCAGGTTTGTCGTGGCCAGGATGCTGTAGTCCGAGGGGCGAATGATGATCTGCTGAAAGATCGAGTCGGCGATGCGGTCGTTGATGAGGATCTTGTTCTTCCACGCGCCGTTGCCGTGGGTCTTGCCGATCGAGGTCAGCACGCCCTTGATCTCGGCATAGAGAGATTCGCGGAATGCCTGATTGCCAAACTCCAGGCCGGGCTCGATCAAGGCCGCATTTTCTTCCACGCTGATTCCGGGATTGGCATCGACGTTGCCAAGGATCCAGCTCTCACGTTCGGTTACAGTATGGTCACGAAATTCCTCGGTAGCAACTTCGTATCCCCACTCGCGGAATGCGCCTTCGGTGAATTTCTGGATGTTGCCCTTGTGGACCAGGGTCACGGTCTTGCGGCCCGATTCAAGCGCGTGCCGAATGGCATAGCGCACCAGGCGCTTGGTGCCAAAAATGGAGATGGGTTTGATGCCCACACCCGAGTCGCCGCGGATTTTTTTCTTCCCGCCCTTCAACAGATCGTCGTTGACAAAAGAGATCAGCCGGGCCACATCGTCGGAGCCCTGCTTGAACTCAATGCCCGAATACACATCCTCGGTATTCTCGCGGAAGATCACGATGTCCACTTTTTCCGGGTGCTTCACGGGACTGGGCACGCCCTGGTAGTACTTCACCGGGCGCACGCACGCATAGAGGTCGAGGATCTGGCGCAGCGCTACATTGAGCGAGCGGATACCGCCGCCGACCGGCGTGGTCAGCGGTCCCTTGATGGAGACGCGCAAATCGCGCGCCGCATTCACCGAGTCGTCGGGCAGCCAGCTGCTGAACTGGCGGTAGGCCTTCTCGCCGGCGAAAATCTCGAACCATTTGATCGCGCGCTTGCCCCCGTAGGCTTTTTCCACCGCGGCGTCAAAGACGCGCTGCGATGCCTTCCAGATATCGCGGCCGGTTCCATCGCCTTCGATAAACGGAATGATGGGATTGTCAGGGATGGTGAATTGGCCGCCGGCGTACTCGATGGGCTGGCCGTCTTTCGGCAATGCCAGCCCGTTATAGGTGGTTTGCATGGGGTTTTGCTGTTGTCCTTCCCGAGTGAATGTTCAAAGGGAAGGCTAGCATCCGCCGTTTGGGGGTGGCAATTGCGATGGAATCAATTCGTTGGCCGGGGTTTGAGGGTTGGCTCCGGCGGTTCGCGGCGCGATTGGGGCTGCAACTCGTCTCCCTCAAAGCGCGGAATCCCGAAATGCCCGCGCAGGTGCAGGAGGTCAACGGGGCTCAGGTTCCCGGCCACTGTCACCAGGGTCAGCGATTTCGGCGTCTCGGCCAGCACCACCGCGCCGCGCAGGTTGATACCGTCCATCACGACCCAAACGTCCGTGGTTCCGTCATGGACCGGACCACCATTGCCGGTCGTGGTGACCACATGCTTCCAGCCGCGCAGGTGATAGGCATCGCGAATGGAGCTGACCGCACCCTCGTCGGGAACACCCGCTTGTCCGAAGCGCAGCAGGTGAACGCTCACCCCATCGACCCGATTGATGGCCTGCCGGGTTGGCTCATCCGCATCGGGCATGAGGCTGGCTGCGGCGTTGAGCATCGTCCGGTCCAGAGTGAAGCTGTTTTTCACCGCTGCCAGTGCGCTCAACTGGCCCAGCGCGGGAGGGGTCCAATCGAGCACGACGGGCCCGCGGGCGTCCATTGCCGGCGGAGGCGGTTCATTCGGAGCGGGTGGCTGGGCCGATGTGATGGCGCTCGCCGTTACGACGAGAAGGACAGGAACCCCGAGCCGGAAAATGCGCTTCATCCCCATATAAACGCCCCTCGCCTGAAAAAGTTACGGCCGCAGGGGCACGGATTCTGAAAAAATCGCGGAGCCTGTCGCCGAAGGCTGCCCGCCGAAGCCCCGTCCTGCATTCTAGAGCGGCATCGCGCCGCACCTGGGGCCAAATCGGACAAATCCGGGGCAGTAATTTTGCTTTCAGCGAAACCCGGATTTCAGCTTAGACCCAAATCGGCGGCGCGGCCTGACACGCTGGAAATAAACCTCGAGGGAATTCAAGGAACCGGTGTTTCGATTCCCCGGAATGAGATAGA
>DASXNX010000051.1:0-2290 GCA_036494725.1 Steroidobacteraceae bacterium | reverse complement strand
CGATGGCAAACTATTGGCGGGAATCGGAGATGCCGTTGGAGGACTTTTCCCACATCGTGCGCTGGATCGATGGCTTGAAGCGCAATCCCGCCTGGGCCGATCCTTGGCCCATTGAACGTGCGCCGCTCGCGGCGGCAGGCTGAATTTTCCGGCGTAGAATTAACTTGTACAACCCTTGGCAAAGGAGCAATCGATGAAAAAATTTATGGCGATCTTTACCGGCAGCGCATCCTCACCCAGGAGAGCGGAATGGGATGCGATGGAGGAAGGCAAGCGCAAGGCTTTGGAAGCCTCAGGCATGAAGGCGTGGCATGACTGGATGAAGGCCAAGAGCTCGGTCATTGTCGAGACGGGAGGCCCGCTGGGTAAGACCAAACGGGTTGCGGCGCAGGGTATCTCAGACACGAAGAACAACCTGGGCGGCTATGTCGTCGTCAAGGCTGAATCCCACGATGCCGCCGCGAAGCTCTTCGAGAAGCACCCGTCGTTCGCCATTTTCCCCGGCGAGGGAGTTGAAATCATGGAGATCCTGCCGATTCCCGGGCAGTAAGGCCGAAAAGGGTCGTGATCATCACCTATGTTTCTCTGGGCACGAACGATTTGGAGCGCGCGGCCCGCTTCTACGATGCGGCTCTGGGCGCATTGGGCCATTCGCGGTGCGATGTTTCGAACGAGCCGAGTTGGGACGGATGGATCGGCTGGGGTATCTATGAACAGCATGGAGCCGTTGAATGGGCGCTCTGGCTCTGCCGCCCATTCAACGGACTTGCGGCGAGCGTCGGCAACGGCACCATGGTGGGCCTGAAAGCGAAGTCCTGGAAGGAGGTCGACGCGTTCCATGCCGCGGCGCTCGCCAACGGCGGATCCTCGGAGGGCGCGCCGGGCTTGCGTCTGCGTTACCAGCCGGACTTCTATGCGGCCTACGTGCGCGATCCGGACGGCAATAAGCTGGCCGCGGTGTGTCGGGGATTTACCGAGCCGTAGTGCCTTTATACGGTGCCGAGCTTGGTGGGGTCGGCGCCCACACGGCCGCCGGCGAGATCCACCGATCCTGCGCGAGCCAGCGAGAAATCGAAATGCACGTTGGGTAGGCCCTGCACCGGCGCTTGGCTGTCGTTTGCTTTCTCGTTTGCCACGAGTTCCGGAGATGCGCCGAACACCACATCGGTTTCGAGGTACTGACCGCGAAAGTACAGCGCCGTGACCAACTCCCGGTACCCTGGAGCACTGATCAGAAAATGAATATGTGCCGGGCGGCAACCTTGGCGTTTCTGTGCGCGCACCAGATCGCCGACCGGGCCATCCATGGGTATGAAGTAGCCGAGCGGGCGCACCGTGCGCAAAAAGTACTTGCCCTGGGCGTCGCTGTAGAAGGTGCCCCGATAGTCGATCGCGGCGCCGTCTCCCTCTTGCAAGTCATAGGTTCCGCGGCTCGAGGTCTGCCAGACCATGAGCCGGGCATTGGGGATGCCTTCACCCGCCACGCTTCGGACCGCGCCCCACAACAGAATCTCCTCGGATTTATCGGCGTGCGAAATCTGTTCTCCCAACGGCAGCTGCGGCGCGTCCTCGCGAAAGAAAGGACCGAGCAGGCTGGTGGAGGTCGCTTGTTCGAGTGCGGTCGCGTCATGCAGCGTGTTCACCAAGGTGCTCAATCCGATGACATCCGACAGCAGAATGAATTCTTGTCGCGTTTGCGTGCAGGTCTTGCCGACCCGGGTGAGGAACTCGATTGCCTGCAGCCATTCGGCCGGAGTCAGATTCACCTCTTTTGCAAACGCATGGCAGTGGCGAATTGCACTCTCCACGATGGTCTTCAAGCGTTTATCGGGTGTGCCCTGCATTTGCTCGAGCACGGCGTCGGTCACGGACTGCGGCGTATAGTTCTTCACGTGCGCCGCCTTGCCACCACAAAGGCCTCGTCGTTGAACCACAGCCCGCCGTATTTCTGCAAGACGCTCTGCGTGGCCGCGAGGTAGGCGCCGTTTGCCACCACGGCATCCAGCCGTTCATCTTCGATTTGATTCACATAGATGGCGGCGTTCCAGGCCGCGAACAAGGTCGAGGTGCCGATGCGATCGCCGATTTCCGAGGGCAGCGTATGCATTTCATAGCGAAACACCGCCTTGTCGTCGGGCGGCGCCGCCAAGCTGAAATCGCGTGCATCGCGCCCCAGTTCGCGGCGCAGTGTGGCCAGCAGTTCGTGACGGTCGACTTGGAAGGGCCGCTCCTGCGGCCATAGCTGCTGGATGATCTCGAGGCCCGGGTCGTGGCCGTACGATTGGATGGC
>DASXNX010000050.1:0-45579 GCA_036494725.1 Steroidobacteraceae bacterium | reverse complement strand
AATTTGGCCTTAAGCCCGATCCGCGATCCGGCCATATCTCGTCAGCAAGACACCGGACTTGAACGCGCGGCTTTCGATCAAGCGCAAATCCTTTTTGATGGGCGCACCAGCCGACTGAACGAGCTTCGTAGCGTAGTTGTGATGCTCCTCGTCCGCGACGACACGACGATGATCGCAACAGCCGTTTATCGTGATGTTCATGGAGGAAATGATGTGGGTCATAGGTCTGTCGCCGGCGCTCAGACGTCGTCGAGGGGTTTTGTGCGCGCGATCTGAGCGGGCTGATCGACCAGAGAGGCGACAGCGCCCAGAAAATCGATCGTGTGGGGCAGTCTTGCGTGCCGTTCAAACGCGGCCTCGTCCACCCAATGGGAGTTAATGAAGAAAAGCGCGGAGTCCTGGATCGATCGGTAGGCGTCAATTGACAGGCAGCCGGCTTCCGCTCGCGTCGGCGGCACGACATCGCGCACGGCGGTCGCCAGAGCCTCGACGAGGCCCTCGCGGGCGTGGAAACGGGCGAAAATCGTCATCGGCACCGACCGTTACCCCGTCAACGACTGAACTTGGCGATCCAGTTGGGCTCCCAAGATTTGCCGCCGTCGTCCGAGAAGGCCTGCTCCAATTGGAACGTGCGCGGCGTTATCTCCGAGAAAATGAACCGCACGAATATGCTCCGCTCGTTGAGGGTGTCCTGGGCGTAAAATTCGCCTCGACCGTCCTTGAACCCGCCGATCATGGGCAGGCCAACGGCGCCCGCAGCGCTGTTAGCATAGCTGATCCCCCACTGATGGGTCGCGGGGTTATAGACTCGCAAGCTCAAGCCCTCGATGTGGCCGGCGGGTCCATCGAGTTCAAGTTCGCCGAGATTTGCAGCGCCTTTCCAGATCGGCCGCACGATCGAAGTCCCATCGTATTCAACCCAGGTGGTGGATCCGGTCAGTGGCTTCAGCCGGCGCGACAGGTGCGCCTTCCAGTCGCCAAATTCAAAGTCGAATGCTCGAGCTTCGTTCAATTGTGCCGGTTCCCGGGCCGGCTCCGCCCTGGCCGTCAGCAACAAGGCTTGCACAGCGGCGATCGACACGACTCCGAGGGTTCTGACGAGTGTCTTCATGTCATCCTTCCAACTGCTACGATAGCCAGCGTAAAGGACCGGTCGCCGCTTCACCAGAAGGCACCTCGGGGTACCTATGACGCAATTACGCAGGCGAAATCCGGTAAGCGATTGCCCGCTAACCGCCGCGCTCGCCGCCATGGGCGGGCGATGGAAGCTGATCATCATCCATTGGCTGGCGCGGGGCCCGACGCATTTCGCGGCCCTCAAGCGCGAGATGTCAGCGGTCTCTCAGAAGGTGCTGACCGAGCAGCTAAGAGAACTCACAGACGATGGCATCGTGACGCGTCACGCCACCGGCGAAGTCCCCGCTCCGGTGATCTATTCGCTGACCGACTATGGCCGGACCCTAGCACCCATCGCTGAGTCGATTCGCGTTTGGGGTCATGGACACATCAAGAAATTTGCAGACTAGTGCCGGGAGAAAATGCCTCATGCGATATCTAAAGATCGGCGCCGCCGCGCTGGCGGCTCTGGTGCTCGTGGTACTGACCACGGTAATCGCCAAGGATCGTTTGAGCCAGCCTTCGGCACCCACCCCTGCGAGCCTGATCGCTCAGGCAGCGCGCTATCATGCCCGGATCCAGCGCGACCATTTTGGCGTGCCGCATATCAGCGGCCCTACCGATGCGGACGTGGCCTTTGGTTTGGCCTTCGCTCATTCCGAGGATGACTTCGCCACCATTCAGGATGCGGCCCTGATCGCCCGCGGTCAGTTCGCCAGTGTTCGAGGCGCGAGCGGGGCTGTTCCGGATTATCTGATCCGTCTGCTCAAAGTGCGCGAAACCGTGACCGCTCATTACGACACGGACCTGCCGGCCGATGTTCGCGCTGTGATGAGCGCGTATGCGGATGGAGTCAACTACTACGCCGCGATCCACCCCGAGAAGGTCGCTCGAGGCCTTTTGCCGATGACCGCCCAAGACGTTGCCGCGGGCTTCGTATTCCGCACGCCCTTCTTCTACGGACTCGATCATGTATTCGGAAAGATCAATTCGCCCGCGCAGAAGACGAGCCGGGCCCCGACCACAGCATTCTTGATGACCGGATCCTTGCCAATCGGATCAAACGGCATCGCGGTGGCGCCGTCGAAGTCGGCGGATGGCGCCACGCGTCTGCTGGTGAATTCTCACCAGCCGTATGCCGGGCCCGTGGCTTGGTACGAAGCGGTGCTCGATTCCGGCGAGGGCTGGCATGTCGCCGGCGGTTTCTTCCCCGGCTCCCCCTTCATGCTTCATGGCCACAACGCGCACTTAGGCTGGGCCAACACGGTCAATGCCCCCAACCTGTCTACGGTCTATCGGCTGGAAGTGAATCCCGCCAATCCCGATCAGTACCGGCTGGACGGTGAGTGGAAGAATTTCGAGAAGGGCGATGCGGCCATTCGCGTAAAAATTTGGGGCCCGCTGATCTGGACGGTGCACCGTCCGATTCTGTGGTCCGTCCAAGGTCCGGTGTTCAACACCGATCACGGGACGTTCGCGGTGCGCTACGCCGGCATGGACGAGGTGCGGCAGTCGCTGCAGTACTATCGCCTCAACAAGGCAGCCAACCGAGATGAATGGCTGGCGGCCATGCGCCTTCAAGCCCTGCCCAGCATCAACTATATTTACGCCGACGAAAAAGGGAACATCGGCTATATCTATAACGGCGAGTTTCCGGTCCGCGCCGAAGGAACTGATTGGACGCAGATCCAACCCGGCGATCGATCCGACCTCATCTGGCAGGGCTATCTGCCCTTTGATCGCGTGCCGCAAGTCTGGAATCCCAGCTCAGGCTATGTGTTCAATTCCAATAACACTCCGTTCGAGGCCACAGCCGCGCAAGACGATCTGAAGGCAAACGACTTCAGCCCCGCGATGGGCATCCAATCCGACATGACCAACAGAGCCTATCGCGCCGAGGAGACCTTCGGCGCCGATCCGGCGATCAGCGCCGAAGCGTTCCGCAACTACAAATTTGATATTGCCTACAGTGAGCGCTCCAGCGTCGCGCGCGAAATCGCCGAAGTGGCCAAGATCGATCCAGGTTCCGATGGCGATCTCGTTGCCGCTCAAGCGTTGCTCAAGAGTTGGGATCGGCGCACCAATGTCGCCAGCCGGGCAGCGGCCCTGGCGGTGTTGATGAGCACGGAAGCTGCGCACTCGGACAGCCATCCAGACGTGCCGCCCATCGATGCACTGCGCCACGCCATCAAGACTCTGAGGACTCACTTCGGCCGCATCGATCCGGAGTGGGGCCAGGTCAATCGCATTCGCCGCGGCCGTGTCGATTTAGCGATCGACGGCGGTCCTGACACCTATCGCGCCGTCTACGGCGCCGCGCAGCCGGACGGCATTTTGAACGCGGTGGCGGGCGACACGCTGATCATGTTTGTTTCCTGGGATAAGGCGGGTACCCTGGCTTCCGAGAGCATTAATCAGTTCGGTTCCGCGACTTTGGATTCGCATTCCCCTCATTACGCCGATCAGACGCCTCTGTTTGTAGCCATGAAAACCAAGCCGGTGTTGTTCACCATGAGCCAGCTCGCGGGGAACGTTGAGGCCGACTACCACCCGGGCGATCGCGAGAAGGCGACTCGCTGACTTGGGGCTGGACGCACATGAAGCGCACATCGAACTGGAGAGCGAGCATCAGTCGATTTGCCGCGGCTTTTTCGCTCATCATTTTGCCAGGGCTGATCTTCGCGTTCGCACTGCCGTGGCAGTGGGGTCCCTCGCACTGGCAAAAGGTCCCGGCGATCACGATCGTCGGCCGCGAAAACGATCCGCGCCTGCCGGCGGTACGCGAAGCCGTGGATTTTTGGAACAAGACATTCACCGATCTACCGACACCCTTTCGGCTGGGTGCGATCACTCGCGTCGATGGTTCGGTGGCCGATCAAGACCTGGAAGATCTGTCGAGTTCGACGCCGCGCGGCATGTGGATTCGGCATCACCCGGACCCGTTCGCGTCCTTTGGCGGCGATTTGATCGTCGTGCTCTCGGATGCAGATTTCGTATCGTTCACATCGCGCATCGGCGATCGAATGCTGGTAGCCATCAAAGACGGTTCGCAGGCGCCGCTCAATCTGCCGAACGTATTGCACAATGTCGTTGCACACGAACTCGGTCATGCGCTGGGACTCGAACACAACGCCGATCCGACCACTCTGATGTGCGGGAGGCCGGCCTCATGCAGGCCGGCGGCGTTTGTGTCGGGCGTTCCGAGGATGTTTTCGCTGACGGCTGCGGATATCTCGCGCCTGCGCGAGTTGTATCCGGCGAATTGGCACTAGGTCGTTCCTACTCCGACCTTGATCGGAGCCGTCTCCGGCATCGCCCGAAGGGCCAACAGTCCGACCAGTACTCCGCAGATCATGTACCAGGCGGGCGTCAGAGGATTGCCGGTCAGCCGGGTCAGCCACGCAACGAGGAATTGCGCGGAGCCGCCGAAAATGGAAATCGACAACGCATAAATGAGACCGAAGGCACCTGACCGCACCCGGTGCGGCAGCGATTCGGTGATGGCGACCAGGCACGTGGACGAGGAGAGCGTGGAGGTGCTCGCCAGCACCGCGCATGCGATATACAGCGAGACACTGTTGCGCTCATGTTCGAGCATCCTGAAACAAGGAAAGACCGCGACTGCCAGGAACAGCCAGGGAATGATCATGATGGGCCTGCGGCCGAATCGATCCGAAAGCCAACCGCCGAGAGGGTCGAATATGACCCCGCACAGGCCGACCACCGCCGTGGCACCAAAAGCGATCTTGGGCGCAATGCCGAGCGTCGAGCCGGCGTAGGTAGTCATGTAGTCGAGCAAATAATTGGTGGTGGTCGCTGAAGCCATCAAGGCGAGTCCCGCCGCGGCAACGCGGCCATAGCTGCGCAGCGCAATCGCTTCGCCGGAGTGGGGCGCGGGCTTGAGCGTTTCAACCAGCGTCCGACGCAGCACCAGTCCTAATGGAACGATCACCGCGCCCGCGAGCAGCGCGACACGCCATCCCCAACTTTCGAGCGCCGCGGTATCCAACACGCTGGCCAGGCCGACTCCGACCGCTCCGGCGACCATCACCGCTGCGTCGGCACTCATTGCCTGCAGCGAGATGTAGAAACCGCGTCGGTAAGGCGGCGCCGCTTCCATCAAGAACGCCGTGCTTGGGCCGACTTCGCCGCCGAGCGCGAATCCCTGCAGCAGACGAAAGCCGATCGCCAGAATGGGCGCGAAGATACCGATGGTGGCGTAAGTCGGAATTAAGGGTAAGCCGGTAACGCCGATGCCGATCAATGCAAAGGAGACGAGCATGGCGGGTTTGCGCCCGACGCGATCGCCGAAACGGCCCAACACATAAGCGCCCAGCGGCCGCGTCAAGAACCCGGCGCCGAACGTGGCGAGCGATGCCAGCAAGCTGGCGCCTGGGATATCGGAGGGAAAAAATGCGCGCCCAATTTGAGCCGCAAAAAACGCATAGGTGACGAAATCGTAAAACTCGATGGCATTGCCCAGAGCGACGGCAAATACCTGTCGGGCGGGCAATCCAGTGGGCGCGGAAATACTGATAGCTATGCGCGCTTGATCAAGCCGTGGCGCTTCTTGCCGACCGCCAGCCGCGCGGTACCCTGCTCATTCAGATCCGCATGCGAGACTGTGGCGGTCGCAGATACCACCGGTTGGTCGTTGAGCTTCACGCCGCCTTGATCGATCAGTCGCCGTGCTTCGCCCTTGGATGCGGCCATGCCGAGTGCCACGACCACATCGATAATGGAATGTGCCGGGCCGGCCAGAGTAAAAGTGGGCAGACCCTCTGCCGCAGTCCCGGTGAAGGCCTTCGCCGCCGTGTCTTTGGCGCCCAGCGCCGCTGCATCTCCATGGCAAAGACGCGTGGCCTCGGTCGCGAGGATTTTCTTGGCTTCGTTGATCTCGGAGCCCTCGAGCTTCTCGAGACGGGCGATTTCCTGAAGCGGTAAATCCGTGAACAGGCGCAAAAATCGCCCGACGTCGCCATCCTCGGTATTGCGCCAGTACTGCCAGTAATCGTATGCGGGCAACCGCTTCGCGCTCAGCCATACGGCGCCGCTTGCGGTCTTGCCCATCTTGGCGCCCGACGTTGTCGTCATGAGCGGCGTGGTCAGTCCGAACAATTCTTGTTCACGCACGCGCCGGCCGAGATCCACGCCTTGCAAAATGTTGCCCCATTGATCCGATCCGCCCATCTGCAGCGTGCAGGCGTAGCGCTTGTTGAGCTCCACGAAATCGTAACCCTGCAATATCATGTAATTGAATTCGAGGAAGGAGAGCGGCTGTTCGCGCTCGAGCCTGAGCTTCACGCTATCCATCGTGAGCATGCGATTGATGGAGAAGTGCCTGCCGATGTCCCGCAGGAAGGGGATGTATTGCAATCCGGACAGCCAGTCGTCGTTGTTGGCCATGATGGCGCCGGTTGGACCGTGGTCGAAGCGCAGGAAGTGGACGAAAATCTCGCGTATGCCATCGATATTGGCGTTGATCTGCGCATCGGTTAAAAGCTGGCGGGTTTCGTCCCGGCCGGAAGGGTCGCCGACCTTCGTCGTGCCGCCGCCCATCAGCACGATCGGCCGATGCCCCGCTTGCTGCAGGCGCCGCAACAACATGATTTGCACCAGGCTGCCGACATGGAGGCTGTCCGCGGTGGCGTCGAAGCCGATATAGGCAGTGACGATGCCGTTGCTCGCACGCTCATCGAGCGCGGCGGCGTCCGTCTGCTGATGGATGTATCCACGCTCGTTAAGCGTGCGCAGGAATTCGGATTTAAATTCGGTCACGCTTTTGGCCGCGGCTCGCCGTTGAATCTGTTAGGCGCCGCTCGCAGAACGAATGCGCGCCTGGCTCTGCGGGCCCCACCATTGGTCCACCTGCGTAGTGAGTCCGGCAAGATCAAGCCCCGCGCGCGCGAGACATGTGTCGCGGGTTCCGTGTTCGATGAAGCGATCCGGGATGCCGATGTGAAGCATGGGCAGCAGCAATCCGGCGGCCGCAAGCAGTTCACCGACTCCGGCGCCCGCGCCGCCCATAATGGCGTTCTCTTCGATGGTGATGATTGCGCGGTGACGTGCCGCGATCGATAGCACCAGTTTTTCGTCCAGCGGCTTGACGAACCGCATGTTGACCACGGTCGCGTCCAAGCGCTCCGCTATCTTTTGCGCCGAGTCGACCAGCGCACCGAATGCAAGTATCGCGAGGCCGGAGCGTCCTTCACGGCGAAGTTGCGCCTGCCCCACGGGGAGTGCAGTCATCTCCGCGCTGATCGGCGCGCCGGGACCCGTGCCGCGCGGATAACGAATCGCAGACGGCGAGGAAAGCGTGGTTCCGGTGTAGAGCATCTGGCGGCATTCGTTCTCGTCGGCCGGCGCCATGATGATCATGTTGGGGATGCAGCGCATGAAGGACAGGTCGTAGCTTCCTTGATGCGTGGCGCCGTCGCTGCCGACCAGTCCGGCGCGGTCCAGGGCGAATACCACGGGCAGGTTCTGCAACGCGACGTCGTGGATCAACTGATCGTAGGCGCGCTGCAGGAAAGTAGAATAGATCGCAACAATGGGCTTCAGGCCCTCCACTGCCATGCCGGCGGCCAGGGTCACGGCATGTTGTTCCGCGATTGCAACGTCGAAGTAGCGATCCGGAAATTTTTTCGAGAATTCAACCAGGCCCGAACCTTCGCGCATCGCCGGGGTGATGCCGACGATGTTGGGATCGCGCTCCGCCATATCGCAGAGCCACTTGCCGAATATTTGCGAGTAGGTCGGCCCGGAACTGGCTTCCTTGAAGATCATGCCGCTGGCCGGGTCGAAGGGTCCCGGTCCATGCCACTTGATCGGATCCGCCTCCGCCGGCGCGTAGCCCTTCCCCTTGCGCGTCACCACATGCAAAAACTGCGGGCCCTTGAGCTTGCGTAGATTTTGCAGGGTGCTGACCAGCGCTTTGACATCGTGGCCGTCCATCGGACCGATGTAGTTGAATCCCATCTCTTCGAACAAAGTGCCCGGCAGCACCATGCCCTTCAGGTGTTCCTCGGAGCGGCGCGCAAGCTCCCAGACGGTGGGCATTTGCTTCAGAACTTTTTTGCCGCTCTCCCGCAAGTGCGAATACATGCGCCCCGACAGCGCGCGCGCCAGATAGTTGGAGAGCGCACCGACATTTTCCGAAATCGACATATCGTTGTCGTTGAGCACGATCAACAGATCCGCGGGAAGCGATCCGGCATGATTCAGCGCTTCGAATGCCATGCCCGCCGTCAGTGCGCCATCGCCGATGATGGCCACCACTCTGCGATTCTCCCCGCGTTGCGCCGACGCTACGGCCATCCCCAGGGCTGCGCTGATCGAGGTGCTGGAATGGCCGACGCCGAAGGTGTCGTACTCGCTTTCGCTGCGGGTTGGGAAGGGCGCCAGGCCCCCATCCTGCTTGATGGTGTGCAATTGCTCGCGCCGACCGGTCAGCACCTTGTGCGGGTAGGCCTGATGTCCCACATCCCAGACCAGACGGTCATCCGGAGTGTTAAATACGTAGTGCAAAGCAATAGTTAGCTCAACCGTGCCTAAACCGGCGGCAAAGTGCCCACCACGGGTGGCAACGCTGTGGATCAGATATTGGCGCAACTCGGCCGCTAATTCGCTGAGCTTGCCGGGCGGCATCTTGCGCAGATCCGCCGGCGAGTTGATGGCTCGGAGCAGGGGATAACTATCGGGCGCGGCGTCCATACCGGCCCAGTTTATACTGCCCCACCTACATGGTGGCAACGGATTGAGGCCGATGTTGCGGATTTGCACCAGGGCCGACCCGCTGACATGATGCTATCTTTCCGGCTTTCCGAGATACTGCTCGCATGGATTCCGTCAGTTCCGATGAGATCTATCAAGATCAGATCCTGCCGCATGTCTCGCGCACCTTCGCGCTGACCATTCCGCAGTTGCCCCCCGCTTTGAGTATCCCGGTCACCAGCGCCTACCTGCTGTGCAGAATAGCGGACACGATTGAGGATGAACCGGCCCTGACAGCCCAGGAGACGCTGGCGTTCTTGCGGCGTTTCAATGGAGTGGTGGCCGGAAACGGCGAGCCGGCCGCTCTGGCGCGGGATCTGGAGCATCGCCTCTCGGATCGCACCCTGCCGACGGAGCGCGATCTGGTCAGCAATATGGATCGGGTCGTGCGCGTCACCGGCAACCTCAGCCAAGCTCAAAATGCCGCCATTCGCCGCTGCCTCGAGCTCATGTGCGACGGGATGCCGCGGTTCCAGTTCAGCGCGAGCATCAAAGGCCTGGAGCGTTCCAACGATCTGGATGAATACTGCTACTTCGTGGCGGGCGTCGTGGGCGAGATGCTGACCGACATGTTTTGCGACTATTCCCCCGACATTGCCCGCCGCCGGCCTGCCCTGACCGCTCTTGCGGCATCGTTTGCGCAGGGGCTGCAGATGACCAATATTCTCAAGGACTTTTGGGAGGACAGGAGCCGCGGAGCCTGCTGGTTGCCCCAAGAGGTATTCACGCGGCATGGCGTCGATCTTGCACAGGTGTCCGCCGATTCGCACGACCCGCGCTTCAGCGCCGGCATGGCCGAGCTGGTCGGCGTGGCGCACGCTCATTTGCGCAATGCGCTGGATTACACATTATTAATCCCCGCCAAAGAGAAGGGGATTCGCCGCTTCTGCCTGTGGGCCGTAGGGTTGGCCATTCTCACGCTGCGCAAGATTGCTCGAAATCCAGGCTTCACGGCGGGCGCGCAGGTCAAGGTAAGCCGCTCCACGGTCAGCATGACCCTGCTGCTGACCAACATGGCCATCGGCAATGATTGGCTGCTACGGCGGCTATTCTCGATGGCCGCGCGAGGGGTGCCGTTGGCACGAATCGGCGACCTGCGCCGACCGCGACCCACCTTGGTGCGAAGCGAGGAACCCGAGCAAGCGCTGCGCCGTTCCTATGGGAGTTCCGGGTCGTGAATCGAATCGCGCCGAAAACCACTCCGTTGCCCGCGGAGCTACCGGACGCGCGCAGCACCATCGTCTCGCACACGCTGCGGCGAATCTCTGATTCTTCGCCGCTGGATCGCGCCATCGCGGAGGCGCGCGATGCGCTGATCGCGCGGCAGACCGAAGGTGGCTACTGGGTTTACGAGCTCGAGGCGGACTGCACCATTCCTGCGGAGTACATCATGATGATGCACTTCCTGGATGAGATCGACGCGGCGCTCGAGTCCAAGATCGCCAATCATCTACGGGAGCGCCAGGCCGATCACGGCGGCTGGCCGCTCTATCACGCCGGCGAACTGGATCTGAGCTGCACGATCAAGGCTTATTACGCATTGAAGCTGGCGGGCGATAGTCCGCAGGCTCCGCATATGCGGCGCGCGCGCGCCGCCATATTGGAGCGGGGCGGTGCCGCCAAGGCCAACGTGTTCACGCGTATCGCGCTCGCCCTGTTCGGACAATTACCGTGGCGCGGCGTGCCCTATATTCCCGTGGAAATCATGTTGCTGCCGCGATGGTTTCCGTTTCACCTCGACAAGGTATCGTACTGGTCGCGCACGGTCATGGTGCCCCTGTTCATTCTCTGCACCGCCAAGCCGCGGGCCAAGAACCCGCGCCATGTCGATATTCGCGAGCTGTTCACCACGCCTCCCGAGCTCGAGCGGCATTACTTCCGGCGCGACGGCATGCTCGCCAAGGTATTTCTGGTGCTCGATCGGCTCGGGCGCCTGGCGGATCCCTTGATCCCAAAGCGTCTTCGCGGGCGGGCGACTCGACGCGCGGAGCAATGGATGCTCGAGCGCTTGAACGGTGAGGATGGCCTCGGCGCCATTTTCCCGGCGATGGTCAATGCCCTGGAAGCCATGGTGATCTTGGGATATCCGGAAGACCATCCGCAGCGAGTTACCGCGAAGCGCGCCTTGCAGAGACTGCTGGTGGTGGGTCCGTCCAGCGCTTATTGCCAGCCCTGTGTTTCGCCCGTGTGGGACACCGCGCTGGCCTGCCTTGCCATGCAGGAAGCCGGCGATGCGCCGGCGAGCGCCGCGTCGATCCGGGCTCTTGATTGGCTGCAATCGAAGCAGCTACTCGATGAGCCGGGCGACTGGCGCAACAAAAAGCCCGCGCTCAAGGGCGGCGGCTGGGCATTTCAATTTGCCAATGACTACTACCCGGATCTCGACGACACGGCGGTGGTCGTCTGGGCCATGCACAATTCGCGCGACTCGGCGCGCTACGAAGAAAGTATGCGCCGCGCACTCGATTGGTTGGTGGGGATGCAAAGCCGCGACGGCGGATTTGCGGCGTTTGACGCAGACAACACCTGCTACTACTTGAACAAGATTCCCTTCGCCGATCACGGCGCCCTGCTGGATCCGCCCACCAGCGATGTGACCGCGCGGGTCGTCACCGTGCTTGCGCGCATCGGCCGGCCGCAGGATCGGTCCGCGCTGCAGCGCGCTATCTCTTATTTGAGAGAACAACAGGAAGCAGACGGTTCCTGGTTCGGGCGCTGGGGCACCAACTACGTTTACGGAACCTGGTCCGTGCTCATGGCGCTTGCGCAAGCGCATGTGACGCCGAATGATCCTGCGATCCAGCGTGCGGTCGCATGGCTCAAGCAGTGCCAGAACACGGACGGAGGTTGGGGCGAGAGCAACGACAGCTACGCGCAGTCGGCACAGGCGCGCGCCGCGGAAAGTTTTGCCAGCACCCCTTTCCAGACCGCGTGGGCGCTTCTGGGGTTGCTGTCCGCGGGCGAGGCCGCGTCCGATGCGGTACGGCACGGCGCCGATTATTTGATGCAGAGCCGGCAAGCAGACGGACTGTGGAGCGACATGAGATATACGGCCCCGGGTTTCCCGCGCGTGTTTTATCTGCGCTATCACGGGTATTCGGCCTATTTTCCGCTATGGGCGCTGGCCGCCTATCGAACGCTTACTCGTCGCGGAATCGCTCATTGAGAAGGCTGGGTGTCGTCGCGGCCTTGGCGGCCGAGGCGCGCGCATTTTGTCCTTCGATGATTCACGATCAGCGCGAGGTATTTTCGGTTCTGGAGGACGGGTCGTTACTGGCGGTGAGCGGCATCGGTTTCGCCGCGGCCGCCGTTGCTGCGCGCGCACTGGTGGCGGCGCCCGTGTCGGCACTCATGACCTTCGGTTTGGCCGGCGGATTGGATCCTGCGCTCGAGTCAGGCGCGGTCGTTCTACCCGCACAGGTGATTTCGACCAGCGGCGCGCGATTTGACACGTGCCGCTCGTGGCGCGCCCGGCTCGCCGCCGAGATTGGTTCATCGCAAGCGGCCGTGGACGGAACGTTGTTGAGCAGCGCATTGCTGCTCGACAGCCCCGCGAAAAAAGAAGCAATGTTCCAGGAAACCGGTGCCGTGGCGGTGGACATGGAGAGCGCGGCGGTCGCCGCGGTCGCGGCCGCCCATCAACTGCCGTTCGTCGCGCTGCGCGTGATCGTGGATACGGCGTCGGACGCGTTGCCGCGGTCGGTGATCGCGGCAAGTCAGGGCGGGCGATTGCGGATAGGAAGCTTGTTGGCGGGACTGTCGCCGGGACAAATCAAGGCGTTGCTCGGATTGGCGTTGCGCTATCGCGCGGCGAAAGGCTCGTTGCGGGCGGTTGCCGCCGCCGGTGCCAAGGCGCCGCTCGATTCGGACAGCTACCTCTCATGAAGGCGCTGGTGACGGGCGCCACGGGATTCGTCGGCGCCGCCGTTGCGAGGTCGCTGTTGTCGGCGCATTGGCAGGTACGGGCGCTGGCGCGCAAAGGTTCGAATCGCGGCAACCTGACCGGCCTTGACATCGAGATACACGAGGGCGATCTCATGGATTCGCAATCCCTCGAGCGCGCAGCGCAGGGATGCGAGGCATTGTTCCACGTCGCCGCGGATTATCGGTTGGGGGCGCCGGATCCTTCGCAACTGTATCGCAGCAATGTGGATGGGACCCGCAACATCTTGAATGCCGCGCGGCATGCCGCCGTGACGCGCGTCGTCTATACCAGCAGCGTTGCGACCATCGGAATTTCCGGGGATGGCACGCCGGGGGATGAGACCACTCCGAGCGCGCTGCAAAATATGATCGGACACTATAAGCGCTCGAAGTACTTGGCCGAAGAAGTCGTGCGGCAAGCCGCGCGCGAAGGATTACCGGTGGTCATCGTCAGTCCATCGACACCGGTCGGGCCGGGCGACGTCAAACCCACACCCACGGGCCAACTGGTGCTCGATGCGGCGGCGGGCCGCATGCCCGCCTATGTGGATACCGGATTAAATATCGTCCATGTTGATGATGTCGCCGCGGGCCATCTCCTGGCCTATGAGCGCGGGCGCGTGGGCGAACGATATATTCTGGGCGGCCGGGATATGAGCCTGCGCGAGATATTGGAGATGATCGCGACGCTGACCGGGCGCAAACCGCCTCGCTTGCGCCTACCGTACGGACTGGTGCTGCCGATCGCCTATCTCGCGGAAGGGTATGCCAGGCTGGCGGGAAGGAGCGGCCGAATTACGCTGGAAGGAGTGCGCATGTCGCGCAAGCTCATGTACTTCTCGAGCGCGAAGGCCGTTCGCGAACTGGGCTACACGAGCCGGCCGCCGCTGCAGGCCTTTGACGACGCGATTCGATGGTTTCGCGAGCGTGGTCTGCTGACATGAACAATTCCGAGGCGGACCCAGAGGCGCTGGTGCTGGTCGACGAGTCCGACCGCAGCGTCGGAACCTTGAGCAAATCATTATGTCACCAGGGCCGGGGGGTCCTTCACCGCGCGTTTTCGCTGTTGATTTTCGACTCCAAGGGCGAATTGCTCATCCAGCAACGCGCCGCCTCCAAACGCCTGTGGCCGATGTACTGGTCAAACAGCTGCTGCAGTCATCCGCGCGCCGATGAAGACCTGGAAGTCGCCACTCGCCGGCGTCTGCATGAGGAACTCGGGATTAGCTGCGCTCTGCGTTTTTTGTATAAGTTTCAATATCAGGCGCAATTCGACGCAACCGGCGCCGAGCACGAGCTATGTTCGGTGTTCATTGGCCGATCCAACGGCCCGGTTCGTGTCGATACGGCTGAAATTCTCGATTGGCGCTGGATCGCGCCCGATGCGCTAAACAGGGAAATGGCGGCTCAGGGGGGCCGGATGTTTACCCCCTGGTTCCTGCTGGAATGGGCCCGAATCTGGCGCGACCACGCCCAGGCGCTGCTGGTAATATAGGCATATGGCCATCCCACTCCTACAAATGTACAAGGTCGCCCGCTACATTGCCGGGCGCAAGCTGCGCGGCGACAAGCGTTATCCGCTGGTCCTCATGCTGGAACCTCTGTTCCAATGCAACCTGGCGTGTGCCGGCTGCGGTAAAATCGATTACCCCAAGGAAATCCTGCAGAAGCGGGTTGCAGTCGAGGATGCGCTGCGCGCGGTCGATGAATGCGGCGCGCCCATTGTGTCCATACCGGGCGGCGAACCTCTGATTCACAAGGAAATGCCGCAAATCGTCGCGGGCATCGTGGCGCGTCGCAAATTCGTGTACCTGTGCACCAACGCGATTCTGCTGTCCAAGCACATCCACGAATATCAGCCCTCTACTTATCTGACTTTTTCCATCCATTTGGACGGCAATAAGGAACGCCACGACGAGTCGGTGTGTATGGAAGGCGTGTTCGACAAGGCGGTGGCAGCGATCAAATTGGCGCGCGACAAGGGTTTTCGCGTGACGGTGAACTGCACTCTGTTCAACGGTGAAGATCCGCAGGACGTCGCTGCATTCTTCGATACCGCAATGCAGCTGGGGGTCGAAGGCATCACCGTATCGCCGGGCTATAGCTACCATCATGCGCCGCGTCAGGATGTGTTCCTGGGGCGCAATTCAAGCAAACAATTGTTCCGCGACATCTTCAAGCAGCGTCGGCGTCCTTCGGGGAAACCCGCCTGGTCGTTCAACCATTCGGCGTTGTTCCTGGATTTCCTGGCCGGCAATCAAACCTATCAATGCACGCCATGGAGCAACCCGACCTACAACATCTTTGGCTGGCAGAAGCCCTGCTACCTGTTGTCGGATGAGGGCTACGCACCGACCTACAAGGCGCTCATCGAGGACACGGAATGGGAAAAATACGGCGTCGGTAAAAATCCGCGTTGCGACAACTGCATGGCGCACTGCGGATTCGAGGGAACCGCGGTCAACGATGCATTCAGCAATCCCATCAAGGCCTTGCTGACTTCGCTGCGGGGGCCGCGGGTCGCGGGTCCGATGGCTCCGGAGCTGCCTTTCGAGTACAGCGACGGAGGCCCGCGCTATGCGGCGGTCACCGCGATCCCCTTAAGCGATATCAAGCGCGCGAGCCGAGGGCCGTGATCGAATCGGCTCGCGTCGACAGCTATGCCAACGCGGACGACTTCGGCGCCCAGTTAGAAACGTGGCGGCATCGCATGGAGGCGGCGCTGGCGGCCCGGCTTCCGCAGGACGACGTGGTACCCGCGCGCTTGCACGAGGCGATGCGCTACAGCGTTTTGGGCGGCGGCAAGAGGATTCGGCCCGCGCTGGTGTTTGCCACCGCCCGCGCCGTGGGTCTTTCGGAAGACGACGTCGAAGCCGCGGCCTGCGCCATCGAACTCGTGCATGTGTATTCGTTGGTGCATGACGATCTTCCCGCGATGGATAATGACGACCTGCGGCGCGGAAGACCCACCTGCCACAAAGCATTCGATGAGGCGACCGCACTGCTGGTGGGCGATGCGCTACAGCCGCTTGCATTTCAACTGCTGGCGCGCGATCCCAAATTGCCCGCCTCGCCCGCGATTCGACTGCGCCTGATCGAGATGCTGGCGCAAGCCATAGGCACGTTGGGAATGGCGGGAGGCCAGGCGATCGATCTGGCCGTGCAGGGACTCAAGCTCGATATCTCGCAAGTCGAGGACATGCATGCCCGCAAGACGGGTGCCGTCATTCGCGCCAGTGTGCTCATGGCCGCCGAGTGCGCTCCGCCGTTGGATGCGACCCTGTACGGCGCACTGTCGCGATTCGCCAATGCGGTCGGGCTGGCGTTCCAGATTCAAGACGATCTGCTCGATGTGACCGGCGACGCCTCGATGCTGGGCAAGGCCACCGGTGCGGACAGCGAACGCGCCAAGCCCACTCACCCTGCGGTTATCGGTATATCCGCGTCGCAACAACGAGTGCGACTATTGCACAACCAGGCAATCCAAGTGCTGGCTCCCTTCGGCGATCGTGCCGATTCGTTGCGTTCCCTAGCAAACTGGCTTCTGTCGCGGCAATATTGATCCTATAAAGACGTGCGCGCACTGCTCGCAGCCGGCTTCTTGATCTGGCTTGGAAGCGTGATTCCGGAATGGGCTGTTGCGGCTGACTTAGGAATCAGGTTGCGTGCGCTGCCGCCCTCCGATGCTGCCCCGCCGCCGCAGGCCGTTGTCAGCGGTTCGCTGGACGACAAACTGCAGCCGTTTTCCAAAACCCCGGGACATACTCGCTGGCGCGACTACTGGCTGAAGGTCATGCCGCAGGATCCCCCCGAAGTGAACGGCATTCCGGTGGTGGTCATGAACACCACCCGCGGATTGCACGCCGACTTGATGGCCTATGAGAACGGCGCCATCGTTGCTTTGCCGCTCGCCGCGACGCTCTCCGGATTCCTCGGCACGCGCGACAATGTATTCATCCTGCCCAATGGCGTGGCGCCGGGCCAGCCGCTGTACGCTCATGTCGTTTCGAGCAGCAATGAAGAACAATTCCTGAGCTTTTCGCTGGCGGCGCTGGACGGCACGCTCATGCAGGGGGCGGAGCGGGCCCGCATGATTGCCTTGACGTTCGGCGCGCTCATGGCGGTGTCGATGGCCGCGCTGTTGATTTGGTTCGTGCTCAAGGATCCGCTGTTCATCCTGTACGCAACCATGTTCGTCTTGCAGGCCCTGTACGTGGCCTACCTGTCCGGGCAGGGTTTCGACTGGCCGTGGCTGTCCTTCGCAATACCGATCGGCTCCCTGGCTTGGAATGTTCCCATTGGTCTAAGCGGCGCCGTCGCCTGCCTATTCGCACGCGAGATCGCCGATTTGCGGCACTCATCGCCGCGCGTCTATGTCATTTTCGGTTGGTTCGGCGTGGCGTTCATTGCGATCACCGCGGCCAATGCCGCGAAGTTCGTCGGCCTCGAGGGTGCGGTGAACGACATCGGCAATGTCATGTTCGTGGTGGTGTCCATATTTACCGTGATTGTGTGCTCGCTCGCCTGGCGGCGCGGCAACCGTGCGGCCGGCTGGTTCCTGGTCGCGTGGTGTCTGCTCGAGGGATTCACGATTGCCGCCGCCGTGCGCTTCTTGATGACATCGTCGGTCGATTCCGACGCGCTGTACTACTACGGTCTGCCGTTGTCGATGGTGGCAGCGTCCATACTGATCGCATTGGGCGTCGCCGATCGCCTGCGCGCGCAGCGCGCCGCGCTCTCGGAGGCCGAGCGGCGCGCTCAGACCGATCCGCTAACGGGCGTCTTGAACCGCCGCTCCCTGATCGAGCGGCTCGATGCCGCGTGTGCCCGCGCCCGCGCCCGCGGTCTGCCGATTGCGCTGTTGTTCATCGATCTGGATCATTTCAAGCAGATCAACGATACCTTCGGCCATCAGGCGGGGGACGCGTGCCTGCGCGCCATCATCGATCCCATTCACGCTGAATTGCGTCAATCGGATGTCATCGGGCGCTACGGCGGAGAGGAGTTCGTCGTCATCTTGAGCAGCGCGGACGCCGCCGCGGCCGTTCCGGTCGCGCAGCGCATTCTCGAGCGGGTCGCCGGCGTGCGGGTGGATGGCTTCGGCATGCCCATCACATTGACTTGCAGCATCGGGATAGCCGCCAGCGACACCCTCGGTATCTGGGGGGAGCCATTGCTCGCGCAAGCCGATGCGGCGGTGTACGTGGCGAAGCGATCCGGACGCAACCAGTTTCACATGGCACCGCCGCTCGCGGCCTGAGGATTTGTCCGACGTCGCGCAATGGCGACGTTTCATCCTCCGACGATTTGCGCCTAAGCTCCGGGGATTAGAATCGAATCGCCGAGTCGCGAGGGGAAATCACTGGTGCAGCGCAGCGCGTTAAGTCACGAGAGACTCATGCGCGAATCTACAGAACGCGTCCAACGCGCTCTGCGCGGCGCCGACGCTGCCGAGCATCTGGTCGCCCAGCGTATCCTTGCGAGCCCCGGATCCTGGCACTCCTGGGAACTCGAGCACTCCGGCCTCATGCGCCACATAGCCGATTGCACCGTTTTCCGCCAGCAAGCGGTGGCGCTCAGACATACGGCGCTGCGATTGATTCACGGCAAGGCTCTCTTCGAGCACTTGAGGAAGCACAACGTTCGGGGTGCGGATCGCGCCCGCCTGCTCGCGCACTTTCATCCCACGCAGATCTATGCGCATGCCGTGGTGGCGGAACATACCGTGTATCTGCGCAAGGCATGCAGCTTTCTGTGCGCGAGTCATCTTGGCATGGACGTGATTCGCGACGGCGCATTTCTGGACCCAATGCAGCACTATGAGACCTTGTACGCGGAATATCTCGAGCTCTTTTGCTCCACGCTGATCCCGCGCAAGGATTCGGGTTCCGCGCCTGCGCCCGCACTGCTGCCGCTGCTCAAGCATCAGCTCAACGAATGGCGGTGGATCATACTGAATCCGAAACAGGGATTGCCGCAGCTCGAGCGCGAAAGCGAGCTGCGCAGGCCCACCGGCGACACGCAGCGCATGCAAACGCTCAAATCTCACAAACCCGGCGGCAAGAACAACTAAGTCTGACGTGCGCGCGGCAGCGTGCTGGGCAAGACCGGCTAGCTTAACGCGGCCCTTCGATCCTTCACCGGCGCCGGCGCCCATTGATAAATCCAAGTCTCCGTCAGCGGTCTGCCATCGATACGCAGGAACAGGCGCAAATCGACGGGGTCATTGCTGTCGTCAGGCGGTCTGACGTCGAACAGAGCCCGGTAACCCTTGAACTCCTCGACATAGTGCGCCGTCACATGTTCCGTCGAGCTGCCGCGCGAGGTGCTGATCACCGCTTCGACGTTGGCGTCCTTGGCCAGCGCGCCCAGCTCGCCGCCGGCGAAATCCACGGCAAAATGCCAGGAGTAGTACTGGCGCTTCTGCCCGACGATGCCGCCGATTCCGGTACGCGTCGCAATGACCTGGGCAAGCGATGGAACAAATGGCACGCGCGTGCCCCAATACAGGCGGTAGCTGAACAGCAACTCCTCGCCGCCCTTGGGTTTATCCTGCGGATTCCAGAACAGCACGATATTGTCGTTGGTCTCGTCGGCTGTCGGAATTTCCACCAATTGCACGGCGCCCTTGCCCCAGCCGCCCTTGGGTTCGACCCATAGGCTTGGGCGGCGGTCATAGTAGACGCCGTCGTCTTGGTAGTGATCCCAAACACGGTCCCGCTGCAGCAAGCCGAATCCCCGCGGATTCTCATCGGCAAAGGAATTGAAGTGCGTTTGCGCGGGATTGGTCAGCGGCCGCCAGATCCACTCGCCGCCGCCGGTCCACATCGATACGCCGTCGGAGTCATGAATCTCGGGACGCCAATCGTTCACGGCGCGCCGGTCATTCTCGCCGTAGTAGAACATGCTGGTGAGAGGAGCTATGCCCAATCTCTCGATGGGTTTGCGAGGGTAGAACGCGGCGTCGATGTCCATGATCTGCGTGCCGCCCGGTGCAATCTGAAATCGCAGCGCACCGGAAATGCTGGGTGAATCCATCAACGCATACAAGGTCATCGACCCGGCGCCCTTGGCCGGCCGCTCGAACCAGAAGGAAGTGAAACGCGGAAACTCTTCCGGCCTTGGAAAGGCCGTATCCACGGCCAGTGCGCGCGCGGATAGCCCGTATTGCCGGGTATCGCCGCCCACCGCGCGAAAGTAAGCAGCCCCGAGAAAGGCGGCCACATCGGCTTTCCAGTCCGTGACGAACTGCACGCGAAACCCCGCGAAGCCCGCGTGGTCGCGCATGATGGCAGGGTCGATGCCCGCCTTGTCGAACTCGAACATTCCCGTGTCGTAAAGAATTTCGCGCGCCTTGCCGTCGATCACTTCGAACAGATGCACGGGCTGCGCGAAGCCGCGCCCCACATGGAAAAATTGCAGGCGAAAAGCCGAGCCGGCATCGCCCCACAGCGAATGATCGGTGCGAAAACGCAAAGACTGGTATTGATCGTAGCCCAGCGACGCCATGGCCGGCGGCAGCACTTCCTTGGAGGGCTGAAAGACGTTGCTTGCCAGATAGCGCGCCTGACCCTTGAGCCATGCATAGTCGAAGGGCTTCGCCGGCCCGGATCCGGCCGCCGTGGAGACGGCCACCGTGGAGACGGCCGCCGTGGAGACGGCCGCCGGGCTGCGTTCAATGTACAGCAACTCTCCAGTGGCCAAGACAATGGCGGTTTTAAGTATGTCGCGTCGGCGGACCATGGTTTTGAGATCCTAGATCGAGAATATGGGTTGAACGGTATCGGGCAGCAAGGCGAGCTGATTGAGCATTCGCGCGTCGCTGGCGACTTCGACACGTTCGATCGGCGTCAGCCATAGCAGTGCTTCGTCCAGCGATTTGGCGTCCTTCAGCTTCTGCTCGGCGGTGAAGGAATGCGGGTCCGGCTGGCCGCGCGGGTTGGCGGGGCGCGGCAGATTGCCGCTGATGTGCGCGAGACGAGCCTCGCGGTGCCGGGCCAAAAAACGCAGTCCATCGTCGGGCAAGGCGTCGCTGTCGCGAACCAATTCCCCGCGGCGCGCGACCAATGCCGGCGTTTCCACCTCGTCCGGCGTTCGCAGCAGCGCGAAGCGCGATAGAAACGATCCCATGCTCTGGCTGCCGCTGAATCTCGACAACGGCACGGCAAGAAACAGCCCGAGGAGCGCGGGCGAAACCCAGGCAAGCAGCGGCGGCGAAATAAAATAAACGATGACGGCGGTGACGCAGCTCAGCAGCATCTGCCGGCGATGAAAACGCCACGCATCGCCCCAAGACGTGCCGCCGGAGTCGCGTCGCTGCGGCTTCCAACCCGAATCGCGGCCCATGAACACCTCGAATACATGGCGGCATTGAATGATCATGAGAATGGGCGCGTACAAGGCGGAAAGAACGACCTCCAGCAGAAAACTCGCCGTGGTTCCAATGATCCCGCCGGCGCCGCGTCGAATGCGCCGCGACAACAAGGCACGAATCAGGCCGATCATCTTGGGGATGAGCAGCACAACCATGCTGAACCAAAATAGGTCCATCATCAATGCCGTGTCGAACCGCGGCCAGGTGGGAAACAGCTGGAAGTCGTGACTGAAGTATTCGGGGCGAATCAGGCGCGATTGAACTGCCAGAGCGAAGCCGATGCCGAGCATCAACAGCCATAGCGGGGAACTCAAATAACTCATGATTCCCACGCCAAGATGCAGACGGCTGACGAACCTTAAGCCCGCCCCGCCGATGATCTTCATATGCTGCAGATTGCCCTGCGCCCAGCGGCGGTCGCGAACGGCGATGTCGATCAGCGTCGGCGGGGACTCCTCCCAGGAGCCGCCGCAGTCGGCCATGCGCACCTTCCAGCCGCCGCGACGAATCAGCGCGGCTTCGACGAAGTCATGCGATAGCACGAAGCCGCCGAAGGGCTTGCGGCCCTTGAGCTTCGGCAAACCGCAGTTTTGGGCGAAGGCCGCGACGCGAATAATGGCGTTGTGAC
Source organism: Steroidobacteraceae bacterium (assembly GCA_036494725.1). GTDB lineage: Bacteria > Pseudomonadota > Gammaproteobacteria > Steroidobacterales > Steroidobacteraceae > Bog-1198. The sequence goes on along the minus strand of DASXNX010000050.1, from coordinate 23,764 downwards.
CCCAATAATTGCCGCTATCACCCGACCATGCCGACAAACCGCGCGTAATGACCGGGCCATAGACGCACGCCGCAAATTGTTGCAAGCGTGCAAAAAGGGTCTTGGCGCCGATGAGCTGCGGCGAAGTTTGCAATATCCCGATCGTCGGGTCCGCCCGCATTGCAAGCACCATGCGCTGCAAGGTCGACGCATCGATCAAGCTGTCCGCATCGAGCACGATCATGTGATCGTAGCGGCTGCCCCAACGCGTGACGAATTCCTCCAGATTACCGGATTTACGGGCGATGTTCAGCCGCCGCCGGCGATACCAGACCGGCATGATCGTATTCAAGGAAGCGCGCAATTTGGCGAAGCTCAAGGTCTCTCGAATCCATGCATCGGCATTGGTCGAATCCGAAAGGACCACGATCTCGAAGCCTAGCTGCGCATCGATTCGCTGCAGAGCTTCGCCCATCGCCTGCAGCGCCGCCGTGGTGCGCGTGGGGTCTTCGTTATAAATCGGCATCACCAGCGCGGTGAGCGTCGCGGCGCCATCCTGCGGCGGAATCGGGTCGCGGCGCCGCGATGCGCCCGCCAGGACCGAGCCGGCGGCAAACGCAATCCAGCCGAGCGAGATCGCGAAAAAAAATATCATCGTGCCTTGCAGGACGGTCATGCTCGCGAAGCGCACGACCTGCAACATCTGATAGACGCCGTAGGTGGTTACGCCGATGGTTACGCTGAGCAAAATGAATCGCGCGTACAGTACAGCCGCCGTGATCGAGCGCCGCCCGCGCCGCTTTGGGTTGTAGCTAAAGTCCTGCGCAGGCATGGCGAGCGGCGCCTCCGGCGGCATTCCGCCCAACCCAGCCTCCGCGTCGTAGGCGATGTCTAACCGGGGGTCCATCGATACAACCAGGTTTCGCTTGCGGGCGTGTCGCCGCGCATGACTCGCAGCCGCAGTTCAATCAGCTCGGCGTCATTTGGATCGATGTCGAAGCTCGCGCGCAGACCGTGCAATTCGCCGTTGGATACCAATGTGGCATTGGATATTTTACCGGCGGAAGCTGACAGATCGAGGCGCAATCCGTCGAGCTTTTCGCCGGCGCCGACGATATCCAGTATGAATACCCGCCGTTTGCGGTCGATACTGGCGCCCGAGCGGGTCGCGAGCACCTTGCCCAGGCCCTTCGGCAAAGCAGGCTCGTCGTTCCAGGTGATGGTGTAGGCGAAGTGCGCGGGACGACCCGGCATCAGAGGTTGCGCGGGACGGAAGAAAGCCACGATGTTGTCGTTGCTCTCGCGGCCAGATGGAATCTCAACCAGCTCGATGGCGCCCATGCCCCAATCTCCCTTGGGCGTAATCCAGGCACTGGGCCGCCGCTCGTACTGCGCGTCAAAATCTTGAAAATCGCTTTGTGCGCGCGACCTTTGCACCAGCCCAAAACCCTGCGGCGCCTGGGACGTGAATGTGGACACCTGAAGTTTAAGCGGGTTTGCCAGCGGCCGAAACAGCTGTTCGCCGCTCTTGGTGGTGATCTGCAGGCCATCCGAATCGTGCACCTCCGGCCGATAGTCGTCGAGACGGCCGCGGTTGGTCTCATCGAAGAGAAACATCGACGTCAGCGGCGCAATGCCGACGGCGCGCATTTCGCTGCGCGGAAAAAGCGTGAGTTCGACATCGGTCAGCGTTTCCACTCCCGGCTGCACGGTGAACTTGTAAGCGCCGGTTGCGGATTCGCTTTCGAGCAACGCATAAATGACGATGGCCTTGGCCCGCTGGCCCGGCCGCTCGATCCAAAAATGGGTGAATGCCGGAAACTCTTCGCCGGACGGCTCCCCGGTGTCGATGGCCAATCCGCGCGCGGTCAGGCCATACAGGAGATTCTTGGCCACTGCCCGAAAGTTGCTGGCGCCCTGGAAAACCAAGAATTCATCCCAGATTTTATTCGAGTTGATGCGGTTGCGGATCCTGAATCCCGAAAGGGGAAGCGATACCTTGCCCAAGGAAGGGAGGGTCGAGCCCATTTGAAACATGGCGGGGGTGGCCACCACATCTTGCGCCTGCCCGTTTTCCACCGTCGATACCGTTACCGCGGTGGGTAGTTTATGGGCAGCTCGCAGCAGCTCGAGCCGAAAGGGCAGATTTTCGTTGCGCCAGATACCGGCGTCCGGGTTGAAGCGGATGCTGCGATACTGCTCCGGGCTCAGCTTATCCAGTGCCGTGGGTAGGCTGCTGCGCTGCGGGATATAGGGACTGGCAGCCCTGCGCTTGGCCTCCTCCAGCAGCGTATCAAAGGTAAAAGGATAGGTGGCCGGCGGCTTGACCGGCGGGTTTGCCGGCGGCGAGGCGGCACCCTGCGCTTGGAAGGCCGCCAGGGCCAGCGTGAGCACCCCCAAATGTCTGGCAATTGATACCGGCAAGGCGAACCTCATAAAAAAGCCCTAAGGCCCGACGCACGGGTATTGCGGACCGGCCTTATACCCCTTCTCCCATGGAAATAACGCGCCGTATCGGGGCGTTTTCCCGCTGATTGCGGCCGTGTCCTCCAGCCACCATGATGAAACTGGCGTGCCGTGTCAACTCGATTTGGCCCTGGCGCAAGGATCCAATGGCTGCCTGTTATAGTACTTTCCATGGAACCACAAAGCGCCGGGACCGTGCTGATGGTGCGGCCCGCCAGGTTCGGGTTCAATCCGCAAACAGCGGCGAGCAATGCCTTTCAACAAGACGCGGCGTCGGGCGAGACCGATGCGGTGCAATCCGCCGTATTGCGGGAATTCGATGCGGCCGCGAGCGCCTTGGATAGCGCCGGCGCGGAGGTGCTGGAGTTCGCGGACAGCAAGGAACCGCACAAACCCGACGCCATATTCCCCAACAATTGGGTGAGCTTTCATGCAGACGGTACCGTCGCTCTGTACCCCTTGATGGCGCCGAATCGGCGCGCGGAGCGGCGCGAGGAAATCCTGGAGCATGTGGTGCGCGCCGGGGCATTTCACGTATCACGCACGGTGGATCTGACTCATCGCGAGAGCGAGGAAAAATATCTCGAAGGCACCGGCAGCGTGGTTCTGGATCGGACGCACCGCATCGCCTATGCGTGTTCGTCGCCGCGCACCGATCTCGATGTACTCGGCGAGTTCGCGCAGCAGCTCGACTACGATCTGGTGACATTCGATGCACAGGGAGCGGACGGGCGGGCGATTTATCACACCAACGTACTGATGGCCATCGGCGGCAGCTTTGCCGTGGTCTGCGGGGAATCGATAGCGAGTCTGCAGAGCCGCGACGCTGTCTTTTCCAGGCTGCAGGCGACGGGTCATCAGATCGTCGACATGAGCCGCGCGCAAATGGGGAGCTTCGCCGCCAACATTCTGGAACTGGCAGGATCGCGCGGCAATCTCATCGCCCTATCGACGACTGCCTTGCGAAGCTTCAATCCAGCGCAGCAAAGAACATTGGAGGCACACGCAACCCTCGTTCCGACGCCGATTCCCACCATCGAGCGACTCGGCGGCGGCGGGATGCGCTGCATGCTGGCGGAAATACACTTGCCGAAGCGCTGAGCCTCGCATCCTCGTTATACTGCCCGGATCGGATAATAATTATAAAAGGACCGTAGATGGCAACGCATGCCGCGAAATTCGCCCTGTGGATCGTGACAGTTCCTCTTGCCTCGATTGCCGCTGAAAGCGGCCCGGAATCGGCCCACTTTGCATTGACACCCCAGGCGCTCTATAGCGCGGCGTCGTCTCCGGCGCCGGCAAATGGGAGCGATATCAGTGTTCTCGAAATGCAGGAGGCGTATAGCTTTGCTGCTGACGGCAGCGACGTCTACACACAGCACATCATCTATAAAGTATTGACTTCCGCCGGCGCCGAGGGCTGGAGCGACTTGTCGATGAACTGGTCGCCGTGGCGGGACCAGCGTCCGGTGTTAAGAGCGCGAGTAGTCTCCGCAGACGGCAACGAATTCACGCTTGATGCTGCAACCATCGTTGATTCGCCGATACACCAGTCAGATGCCACGGTATTCAGCGACGAGCACACGCTGCATGCGCCGCTGCCCGCGATCTCTCCCGGAGCCGTGGTGGAGACGGAGATCAGTGTTCATGAAGGACCGATTTTTGCCGGATCCGGCCGAGTCGCGCGTGCCTTCTTGCAGATGAATCAACCGGCCGGTCATCTACGGCTGACCTTGCAAGCGCCGGCCTCGGTACCCCTCAGATACCATCTTGATCTGCTGCCCAATTTGCACGAGGTGCACAGCGAAGACAACGGCATGGCGCAATGGGTGTTCGAAAACGGACCGGTTCCGGCACACGAGACCCTTGAACGCAGCGTCCCGGGCGACATTCACATGTTGCCGGCGGTGACATTTTCGACGGGTGAATCCTGGCAAGCCCTAGCGCAGGCCTATTCCAAAATCGTCGACCAGAGAATAGCCGAGTCCGATCTGGGCGACTTGGTCACGCGCATCGTCAAAGGCCGAGCGACGAATGCCGACAAAACGGCGGCCATCGTGGAATTTTTAAATCGGGAGATTCGATATACCGGCATCGAGTTCGGCCAAGCCAATGTTCTGCCGCATTCTCCGTCTGAAACGCTGAAACGCAAGTATGGCGATTGCAAGGATAAGTCGACACTCCTTGTTGCCATGTTGCGGACGGCCAATATTCCAGCCGATCTGGCCTTGTTAAATGTCGGCGACCGCGTGGATGTGCCCGAAGAACTGCCTGGAATGGGATTGTTCGATCACGCCATCGTCTATGTTCCCGGGGAGACCGCGACCTGGATCGATGCCACGGATGAGAATGCCCGGCTCGGGCAGATTCCAGACGACGATCATGCCAGGCTCGCGCTTATTGTGAACGCAAGGACGACGGCGCTGTCGCGTGTCGATGAGGCGCGCTCAATCGACAATGTGATCCTTGAAGAGCGTGAGGTCCGTCTGCAAGCCAGCGGGCCCGCCTCGGTTGTTGAGATTTCGAAGCCGCGCGGCAACTTTGAATCCGACTATCGTCGCCGCTACGCTGATTTGAACAACAAGGAGACCAAAACCAATCTAACCGACTACTTCAAGAGCGAGTATCGAGCCAAGAGTCTGGATCGATTGGAGCGTTCCGCGCCCACGGATTTCTCACAGCCGTTCCAGCTGAGATTGGAAGGCCAACATGCGAGCCGCGGCTACACGAATCTCGTCGAAGCGTCAGTTTACATTCGCCCGGGCGGTTTGTTTGCCAGCCTGCCGTCCGATTTGAAGACTCGCGAACCTACGGACAATGAGAGTGCCGATGGTGCTGGGGCGTCGAAAAAACGAAAGTTCGACTACGATATCGGGCGCCCGTTCGTCACCGAATGGCGTTATGAAGTAGTCCCGCCGCGTGGTTTCTCGCCCGCGACGTTGCCGCCGGACCAAACTCTCAGCTTGGGTGCGGCGCGTTTGACCGAGAGATTTTCCGCAGATTCCGACGGCACAGTCCGCGGCATATTGAGATTCGACTCGGTCAAGAGACGTTTCACGATTGCGGAGCAGACGGAATTGCGGAACAAAGTCGCTGATCTGCGGGATGGCGATGCGATAAAAATAAAGTTCGACTTATCTGCCCATGTGCTGCTGACAAACGGGCGTCCCCGCGAGTCGTTTCAGGCGTATCGCGATCTGGTGGCCTCGGATCCCAAGAACGCCATCAATCACACGCGTCGCGCGGATGCGTTGCTGACGGCGGGAATGGGCGAAGCTGCCCGCACGGAATCTTTGCTGGCGGTCAAGCTGGATCCGCGCTCCGCCGTTGTCGAGAAGTCGCTTGCCGACGTTCTGCAATACGATTTGATCGGCAGGCGACGCGGGCCGGGCGCCGACTATTTGGGCGCGGCCCGTGCGTTCAAGGCGGCCATCGCTCTCGATCCAGACGACAAGTCCCTGGTCGCCAACTACGCGATCCTGTTGGAGTACAACGCGTCGGGATCGCGCTACGCCACCGGCGCCGACTTGCAAGGCGCCATCGCGGAGTACGAGAAACTGACCGCCCAAGAGCGATTGGATCTTGAGATCGCGCTGAATCCCGCTTACGCCCTGTTCCATGCGCGCCAGTTTGAGGCTGCGAAGCGATTACTTGAAACGATCAATTCTCCTCCCATGGGGCTTCTGATTGCGTGCGAATCGCAATTGAACGGGGTTCCCAGGGCGCTTGAAGAGGCACGGCGCCGCACCAGCAGCGACGCGAGCTACAAAGAAACCTTGGTGGCTGCGGGCCGGATGCTAATGCTTGTGCGTCAGTATGCCGATTCTTCGCAGTTCTTCGCCGCGGGCGCCTCTGGAAACAACGCCAGCGACACGCTGGGGTTGGCCTCAGTGCTGGGCAAAGCCACCCGCAGCGAGGACGGGCGCGACGACGGCACCGCGGCAGATTTTGTGAAGCGGGTTTTTGCCACCTCCTTGCAAGAAGGTTATTCGGAAGAAAAACTGCGTTTGCTGGAAAGTCGCAGCGCTCTTGAGGTATCGCACCTGCTGACTGCCGAGGAGGCCGACGAAACCGCCCACGAAGTCCGCCAGGCCATCATGCAGGCGGCGCGTGCCGAAATACCTCTCGAGGTAATGACGGATCTTGCGATCGCAACGATCCAGATCAAATCCGCGGGGAACGATTCGGTGGGGTATCGTGAAAGGATCCTGATTCCCGGAGCAGCAATCGCGACGCTGTTTGTAGTGAAGGAGGACGGTCAATACAGGCTCCTGGGTACAAACGGCAGATCCGCGTCCATGGCGATTGAAGTCCTCGCGCGAGTGAAACGCCAGGATATTGCGGGCGCCGGCCAGTTGTTGGATTGGCTGCGAGAGGACGCTAGGTCAGCCACCGAGAGCGACCCGTACGCCGGGAATGTCTTTTCCCGCTTTTGGGCCAAGAACCATGCCGATATGAGCGCTCACGACATCACCCTGGCCGCGGCCGCGCTGGCGGTTCAATGGTGGGGTACGGCGCCCCAAGGCATCGCCCTGTTGGAGAAAGCGAAAAGCGAGGCCGGGAATGGCGCAGAGATCGAGAATCTTGAATTTGCGCTCATGACTGGTTATGCAAGCATGCGCAATTGGGAGAAGACCGCCGAATTTGCGGCAGCGCTTATGCAGCACTCTCCGGGATCCCGGACTGCATTTAGCCATCGCGTCACGAGCCTGATTGCACTCGCGCGATTCGCGGAGGCGGACGGACTCGTCCGCGATCGACTGACGTCCGATCCGGATGATCTCGCCGCCCCTCGGTTCCTTGCCCTCAACTTGGCGGCGCAAGGAAAGTACGCCGCGGCCTACGAGCAGGCTTTGCAGAACGTGTCCAAAGCCGATTCCGAACCTTCAGATATCAACCAGGCAGCCTGGTTGAGCTTGTTTTTCGAGCGACGGGGCGGGCCGGATCTCGAAGCTGCGACTCGAGCCGTGCAAATGACCAAAAATAGCCCGTCGACGCTGCACACGCTTGCCGCCGTTTACGCGGAACTTGACAAAGTCAAAGAGGCGCGCGAAGTCTTGCTTCAAGAGATGGATGCCAACGGACTGGTGCAACCGGGCGCGAACGAGTGGTATGTGTTCGGCAGAATTGCCGAGCAATGCGGCGAACGCGATGTCGCGTTGGCGGACTACGCGAAAGTTGCGCCACCAGTCGATTCGCGCGGCGCATCGGTGTCGACGTACCGTCTCGCCCAGAGCCGGATCGCAAGGCTCGGCGCAGCGCACCGCTAGCAGGACGGGCACGAGCCACGGATGTAGTGCCGCCGGATCTGGTGTCATAATCGGAGCATGCTGGAACTTGGCGTCAAGCTTCTACTGGCCTACCTCCTCGGCACCCTTCTGGGCAGCTTGATCTTAGGAAGCCTGCGTGGTGTCGATATCCGCAGCATGGGCAGCGGCAACGCGGGCGCCACCAATGCGCTGCGAACCCAGGGCAAGCTGTTCGGCCTTTTCGTTCTGATCATCGATATCGCCAAGGGTGTGGCGGCGGTGCGGTGGCTGCCGGCAGCGGCCCTGCCGTACGTTGGCATCGATGCCGGCGTGTCGCGTGAATGGCTCACGGTGGCTTGCGGCTTCGCCGTAATCATCGGACACGTCTATCCGGTGTGGTTCGATTTCCGCGGCGGCAAAGGGGCGGCAACCGTGGTGGGCGTGATTGCCGGGCTGGAGTTGCGCTTGCTGCTGCCGCTGCTCGTCAGTTGGTTCATCGTGCTGCTGTTGTCGGGTTATGTGGGGCTGGCAACCATGCTGTCGACGGTCGCGCTCGCGGCTGCTGTCTTTTATTTGGAGCCAGGCAATGTTCCGCTGTGCATTTTCTGCGCGGCGGTTGCCGTCTTTGTGATCTACACGCATCGAGGCAACATCGCGCGCATGCGCGATGGAAAAGAGAACCGCGTGCGAAAACTATGGTTGTTTCGATCGCGAACGGCATAGCGCATCCGCGCTTGTTGGCGCTGCTCGCCGACGGCGAGTCACACACCGGCGAATCGCTGGCGCGGGAATTGGGCCAACCCCTAGCGGCGGTCCGAAAGGACGTGGAAGGGTTGCGTGCCTCAGGAGTAGAGGTAAGGGCTTCGGCAGGCCGCGGCTATCAATTGGACGGCCCCGTCGAACTGCTGGATGCGCGCCGCATTCTCGCCGAGGTGCAAAATGAGCGCCGGGCTAGTCTGCGCAATCTGGAGTTGTTGTTCGACGTCGACTCGACCAACACGCGCTTGCTCGCTGCGCCGCCGCCGCCGCCACGAAACGCGGACGTGTGCCTGAGCGAGCTGCAACACGCAGGCCGCGGGCGGCGTGGGCGGCGCTGGATTGCCCCTTTTGGCTGCGGCATCGCTTTCTCCCTGGGCTGGAGCTGCGGCAATGTGATACGCACGCTGCCGGCCTTGAGTCTGGGCGTCGGCGTGGCGGTGTCGCGAGCCTTGGTCCGCGCGGGCGCCTCAGATGTCGTGTTGAAATGGCCCAACGACATTTGGTATCGCGACCGTAAAATCGGCGGCGTGCTGATAGAGACGCGCGCGGATGCCGGCGGCTTTGCCCATGTGGTCATTGGCATCGGACTCAACGTGGTGTTGCCCGAGGCGGTGCGGCGCGAAATCGAGGCGGGGGGAGCCAGCGTGACAGCGGTGGCCGACGCCTGCGAGCGGCCTCCATCGCGCAATTTCATTGCGGGAGCCATCTTGGACGAGCTTTTGGTTATGCTGGTGGAATATGAGCGCCGTGGTTTCGAGGCATTTCGGGATGCCTGGATCGGTCTCGATGCGCTGCAGGGCCGCGAGGCCCAGGTGATGGTGGGAGATAAGGCGACATTGGGTATCGCCCGGGGCGTCGATGGAGATGGGGCGCTGCTGCTCGAGACAGGGGGCCACATGCAACGTTTTTATTCCGGCGAAGCGAGCTTGCGCTTGGCCCAAGGGTGACGATTGACGATTTTGAAAGCCATTGTCGTGTGCTTGGTGCTGGCGAACGTATGCTACTTTCTATGGGAGCGCGGCATCGCCAAATCGCCCGACTCCGGAACGTTGGCCGCGCCGGCCACGTTGAAGTTGGTATCGGAGGGCGGCGAGCCTGCGCGCGGCGAGGCGGTGGGCGGAAGCGCGAGGTCGGGCGCCGCAGACGCGGGCGCGGCTGCGGATGTCTCGCGAGATGCTGCCGGCTCGGGCCTGTTGGCCAACGTGAAACGCTGCATCAGCGTCGGGCCGTTTCGCGACGTGTCGGAAACTGCGCATGCGGCGTCCATTCTGCGCGGCGGGGGCTATGATCCACGCCAGAGGGTCGCGGAAGGAGAGGTCTGGGCGGGTGTCTGGGTGTATCTACCGCTTCCTTCGTTGCGGGCGGCGGCCGAGCAGATTCTGACCAAGCTCAAATCGAACGGCATCGATGACGCGCTGGAAATGCCGGGCCCCAACGATGGGGCGGTTATCTCGCTGGGCCTTTTCAGCGAACCCAAACGCGCCCAGGCACGGATCTCGCAGGCCCAGGCGCTGGGCTTTAATCCGGGAATCGCCGATCGCAAGCGCACCGGCAACGTCTACTGGATCGATATAGACTTGAAGCCCACGGATGGCATGTTGAACCCTTCCGATTTGCAGGGTGAGTCGGGCCGCATCGTCCGTCTCGAGGTCAAGGGCTGTCCTTCGGCGGCGGGAGCGCAGAAATGAAGGTCCGGGACTTGTTCCTGCGAGTGATGAGCGGCGTCGGGGCCATGATTGGCTACGGATCTCTGGCCGCATTTCTATGGCTCATCACCGTGCAGATCTACCGCTGGTTTCGAAACGGAGAATGGACGCATATCGGCGTCAGCGACGGCATGCGAATCAGTCTGGTTCATTGCTGCGTAAAGAATGGTGACAGCGGTCGGCTCGCGACGTTTTTGCACTGGCTGGACTCGCCCGCGGATTGGCTCGGCATGCATCAGGTTCTCGATGTGGTGCCGGCCTCCCTCGCTTTGTTCGCCGTCAGCATCGCGGGCAATTCCTTGTTTATCTATTGCAGAGATCGCCTGGTCAGGGCTCCTCGCTTAAGCCCCTGATTCGCTACGCTGCTTGAGCCCTTGCGCCTCGGTGGCAACATACCGTTCGATCATGCCGCCATAGAGGCGAGAAGCAATGGGGCTGAACAGTCCCGACAGTTCGAAAGAGAGCTCGACACGAGCCGCTGCCCCGCGAGCTTCGATCAAATGTCCGGCCTTCATGCGCAACCCGGGAGTGCTCGTGACCCAGGTGAAGTTGCGGCCATCCGTGAGTTCGGTGACCTGCCAGACGGCCGGCCTCAGCTTCGGCTGCCGGACGCGGGCGCTGCTGCCGACCCCGAAGGGTCCCCGGTCGATACGCTGCACGCTGATCATCGTGGAGGTCCATTCAGGCCAACGTTCCACATCATGCAATATCTCGAACACCCGCTGCGGCGGAGCCTCGATGTTCACCGCGACCTTGAATGTGGTGGCACTCACGCCGTCAGAATACTAAATTGGCTGTCGGTGAACTACAGTGCTTTTTTTGCCAAAGGAGAGGGCGTTGCAAAAATCTCTTGCGGTCATTACCGGGGCGTCGAGCGGCATCGGCGAGGTGTTCGCGCGCAAGCTGGCGGCGCAATACGATTTGCTGCTTGTTGCGCGAAACAAGGAACGGTTGACGGCGCTGGCCGGAGAACTCGCGGCGCAGCACAGTTCCGTCGTCTCGGTGATGGAGGCTGATTTGAGCGATCCTGAGCAGCTGGCGCGGGTGGCCGATCGAATTGCAGCCGAGCCGAACCTTTCTTTGCTGGTGAATAACGCGGGCTTTGGATATCGAGGCGTGTTCTGGGAAGCGGATCTGGAGAAGCTCGAGAACATGCATCGCTTGCACATCATGGCGTTGGTCCGCCTGAGTCACGCGGCGCTGCGCGTGCTGGTGCCGAAAAATCGCGGGTCCATCATCAATCTCGCATCCGTTGCTTCCTTCGTGCAGCGCGCTGGCAGCGCCAGCTACGGCGCCACGAAAAGCTGGGTGGCTGCCTTTTCGGAAGGCCTCGCGGTCGATCTGCGGCAAGCCAGATCCGCCGTCACGGTTCAAGCGCTCTGCCCGGGATTCACGTATTCCGGATTTCATGACGTCATGGGCGAGGATAGAGCGAACATCGCGTCGGCCTCGTTCTGGATGAAGGCCGAGGATGTGGTGGACGATTCGTTGCGGGCGCTCCCCAAAGGGACGGTGTTCGTCGTACCCGGATGGCGCTACAAGTTACTGGTTGCAATCGCACGCAGATTGCCGTTCCGCTTGAAGTTGCGGGTGGAAGCGCCTCGCTAGTGCTCCATGGATCCGGGTTTGTGCACTTCGAACAGTGCCTCCGGCGAGGCACCCGGCTCGGACGCCGCGTCGCGTTCGGCGGGCGGCGCTTCTCCCTCCCACGGGTAGGCGACGCTGCCGGCGGGGGCCCGGTACCAACCCGGATCGCGGTAATCGTCGTGCGCGAGGTTGGCGCGGATTTTCATGACAGTGAACATACCGCCCATCTCGATCTCGCCGTAGGGACCCGAGCCCGCCATCATCGGCAGGGTGTTCTCGGGCAAGGGCATGTGCATCGGCATGTTGTTCATCGCGCCGCCCATGCTCATGTAGCCCGGCACGAGGGAGGTGATTTGCCGGGCCAGATCATCCTGCTCGACCCCGATGGTATTCGGCACGCTGTGACTCATGGCATTCATGGTGTGATGGCTCTTGTGACAATGAAATGCCCAGTCGCCGGGCGCCGCGGCGATGAACTCGATGGCGCGCATCTGGCCCACGGCTATGTCGGTCGTCACCTCAGGCCATCGCGAGGCGGGCGAGGTCCAGCCGCCGTCGGTGCCGACCACCACGAATTCGTGACCGTGCAGGTGAATAGGGTGATTTGTCATGGTGAGATTGCCGACGCGGATCCGCACGCGTTCCCCCAGCCGCGCCAGCATCGGCGCCGTGCCGGGGAAAGCCCGGCTGTTGAAGGTCCACAAATTGAAATCCAGCATGGTGCTGACCTTGGGCGTGTAGCTGCCGGGACTGATGTCGTAGGCGTTCAGTAGAAACACATAATCGCGGTCGACCGGCATGAAAGCGGGGTCCTTGGGATGCGTCACCCAAAATCCCATCATGCCCATCGCCATCTGCGTGGTCTCGTCCGCATGCGGGTGGTACATGAATGTTCCGGCGCGTTGCGCCGCGAATTCGTACACATAGGTTTGACCGGGCTTGATGGACGGTTGGTTGAGCCCCGCAACGCCATCCATGCCGTTGGGTAGACGCTGGCCATGCCAGTGGACACTGGTGTGCTCCTCCAGGCGATTGGTCACGAAAATCCGCACGCGATCACCCTCGACCACTTCGATGGTGGGACCGGGCGATTGCCCGTTGTAGCCCCAGAGGCGCGCTTTCATGCCCGGAGCAATCTCGCGCACCACGGGTTCCGCCACCAGGTGAAATTCCTTGACGCCATTTCGCATGCGCCACGGCAACGACCAGCCGTTCAAGGTGGCGACCGCGCGATACGGTCGGCCGGTGGGCGGCTCCAAGGGCCGCTGAGTATGCGGCGAATCCGTGGATACAATCTCCGGCAGCGCCGCGAGCGCGCTCTTGGCCGCCGCCGCCCCCACCACCGCCAATCCCGCGCCGCTGAAAAATCCGCGTCGTGTAACCATGATCTTTCCCCCGGCCTAGAGTGAAGAATTGCCGAGCGTGGTGCCGTCGAATTCCGATTTGGCGATCCAGAAATCGCGCAGGCTCTGAATGCTGTCATCGACGCCGGCGATCTGTTCGCGCGCATCGGCCAGCAATTCGAAAATGCTGATGAGAGAGGCGTTGTAGCGCAGCAGGTTCTGTTGCGCCACGGCCTTGCGCAGCGGGACCACTTCGTCACGCTGCTGTCCCGCAAGTTCAAACGCCGCGCGATAAGCGGCATAGGCCTGCCGCACCTCCGAGCGGGCTTCGATGGCCGCTTGCGTAAAGCGGTCGACAGCCTGGGCGTAAACCGCCTCGGATTTCTTGACGCGCGCGGCGCCGCCATCGAATATCGGAATCTCGAGCGTGACCGTGAAGCCGGTTTCGTAGGGTTGCCCGCTCGTTCCCTGTTGTACGCGCGTCGCGCCTACGTCCAGCACATTGACGAAGCGCGTGGCTTTGGTGAGCTTGAGACTACGGGCAGTCTCGTCCAAGTGCATGCGCATCAAACGCAAATCGATTCGATTCTCGAGCACGATACGTTCGACATCGGGAAGCTCTTCGATGCTTTGCGGCAGATCCGGCAGTCGTTCGGCAAGCCGCAAGTCCGTCTGCAAGCCGAGCAAGCGTATCAATCTCTCTCGCGCCGCTTCCGCCGCGAGCCCCGCCTGCGTCAGTCTCGAGGACGCATCGGCGTAAAAGCTCTGCTCGCGCGAGGCGTCGATGCTGTTCCAATTGCCCGCGGCCACCATGCGCTGCGCCAGCCGCGCGCCGGCTTCGGCTGCGGTGTGCACCTGCTGCAGATATTGAAGCGACTCGTGGGCGGCGACAGCCGCGAAATAGGCCTGGCGGGTCTGCCTGGCGAGCTGCGCGATTTGCAGTACCACGGCTTGCTGCGTCTGCGCGAAACGGCGCTTTTCGATCTCATGAGCATAAGGCATCGTCAGCAGCGAGAGTACGTTGAAGCTCAGGGTCTCTTCGATATCGTACAAACCCGCGTTGCTCGCGTGGCGCAGATCGAAGCGCGGATTGGGGAGGCGGCCGGATTGCACCAGATCGGCCTCGGAAATTCCCAAGTCCTGAAATGCCGCCCGCAGCCGGCGATTGTTGAGCAAGGCAATCTGCACCGCATCGTCGGCGCTCAAGGGCTGCGACAGAAGCTCGCCGACCCGGGCCTCCACCTTGTGCTCTTCGTCAGGGGTGCGCGGCCACTCGACCTCTTTGCCCATACGTGCGCGCGTCGCGTCCGCAACCGCGTCGAAGCCGCCATCCTGCGAAAATCCGGCACAGCCGGACAAACTGAGCGCACCGAGCGCAGCCAGCAAGAGAGAAGCGCTTTTCATACATCCTCACGGTCGAGCACGAGGCTCGAGCTGAATCGATCAAATGAAACCGGCGAAGCCGATGATCAGATCGAATGGCGCGGAGGACGATCGAGTCGGTCGAGGATGATGTCGGGCGGAGGCAAAAGGTCGACTGAGCAGACTTCTGGGCTGGGCAAGCTCGGGGCCGCCCAGTTCAGGGGCGCCGCGGCCACTCCCACGGCGCAACAGGTACCGCAGCCGTGGTGCAGGAGCGAACCGGATACCGTGCCGGCTAGCGGGGCGCAATGATGACGGGTCGGGGCCGTGGATGCGCTGATCGAAGCGCAAGCCGACGCCGCGCTCAAGCCCTGCAGCGGCAGCATCAATGCCAGAAGGATGGCGAGCTTGAACCGGGTGCGGCGCGGTATCATGGTCAAAACATACCACTACCGGGGCCGCAAAACACGTGAACTGTGCCCATAAGGGCGCAGGGCGGCCGGTAATCGTGCGATGCGAGGTCCCGACATGCGAGTACTGCAAATCCTCGGCATTCTCCTGATTCTGGGGGGGCTTTTCGTTCTTATCGAAGCCCCTGGCTACTCGAGCGAAAAGAGCGTGTTCAAGATAGGCGATGTCGAAGCAAAAGTATCGCAGCAGCATCCGATTCCACCCTGGGTGGGCGGCGCGGCGCTCGCTGCCGGCGTGATTCTGATCGTGGCGGGCGCTCGGAAGTCCTAGGCTACTTCGTCAGCTGCTTGCGCAGCATCCGGAGCTCGCGGCGCCGCGCGGCATCGGATTTGGGGTAGTGCAGCGGCAGTGCCTCGACCGTGTCGAGCAAGATCCGCGACACGATGAGGCGCGCATTCAGCTTGTCGTCGGCCGGAACCACGTACCACGGAGCGAGCTTGGTGCTGGTGGCGCTCAGGCAATGCTCATAGGCCGTCATGTATTGCTTCCAGAATTTTCGTTCCTCGATGTCCGCCGACGAAAATTTCCAGTTCTTTTCGGGCTTATCGATACGGTCGAGGAAGCGTTTGCGTTGCTCTTCCTTTGAGAGGTGCAAAAAGAATTTGATTACTTTGGTGCCGTTGCAATTCAAGTGTTTTTCCAAGCCCACAATGGAGCGATATCGGTCGCGCCAAATGGTCTCTTCGTCCAACAGGCCGGGCGGCAGTCCCTCGGCCTGCAGGATTTCGGGGTGAACGCGCGCGATCAGCACCTCCTCGTAGTAGGAGCGGTTGAAGATGCCGATCTTGCCGCGCTCAGGCAGTTCGCGCGTCGTGCGCCACAGAAAGTCATGCCGCAGTTCCACCGCACTGGGATGCTTGAAGCTGAATACCTGGCAGCCCTGTGGGTTGACCCCCGACATGACGTGCTCGATGGCGCCGTCCTTCCCCGCGGCGTCCATGGCCTGAAAGATCAGAAGCAGCGCGTAGCTGTTTGAGGCATACAGCAGGGCTTGCTGGGCGCGCAGCGCCTTGACGTGGGCCCTCAAAATATCCTTGTATTGCAGATTGGTCTTGTAAACGGGAGAGACCTTGGTCGGCCATTTCTTGAGATCGACCTGTTTTCCTTCGCTCACACGATAATCGCCGGAATTGATCTTCACGTATCTCTCCCCATTCTAAGCTGCATTCCAGCATGCTTTGGCAGCACGCTGGTAGTATCGGCAAAATTCAAATGACTCGGGGGCCCCTTGCTCGATTCAAATACGGTGCCGGATGCGCGGGAGACACGCCGCATCCTGCTGGCCAGCATGATCGGCACCACCATCGAGTTTTACGATTTTTACATTTATGCGACCGCGGCGGTTCTGGTCTTTCCCAGATTGTTTTTTCCAAAAGGCGACCCAGCCACTGCCACGCTGCAATCGCTCGCGACCTTCGCGCTGGCCTTTGTGGCGCGCCCCGTCGGGTCGCTCATCTTCGGGCATTTCGGCGACCGGATCGGACGCAAGACAACCCTGGTGACCGCGCTGATGACCATGGGTATTTCGACCATCTGCATCGGCCTGCTGCCGACTTATGCTTCCTTCGGTGTCTATGCAGCGGTGCTGCTGGCACTTTGCCGGGTGGGTCAGGGTATCGGTTTGGGCGGGGAATGGGGCGGCGCAGTACTGCTTGCCACCGAGAACGCACCGCCGGGCAAGCATGGCTGGTACGGCATGTTCCCGCAATTGGGTGCACCGCTGGGGCTGGTCATCTCCATTGGGGCGTTTCTGTTGATGAGCAACACCCTGAGCGAGATGCAATTGTTCGCTTGGGGATGGCGCGTGCCGTTCCTGGCCAGCACGATTCTGGTCGTGGTGGGTCTCTACATCCGGTTGCGGTTGGTGGAAACACCCGCTTTCAAACGCAGCATGGGCCAGGGCGAGCGGGTGCGCGTACCTTTCGCCGCCGCTTTCCAGAAATTTCCCACGCAGCTGCTGTGGGGGACACTCGGGTCGGCGACCACCTTCCTCGTGTTCTATCTGGTAAACGTTTTTGCCCTCGGGTGGGCAACGAACTCGCTGGGATTTGCGCGCCAATCGTTTTTGATCATGCAGATGCTGGCGGCGGTGTTTTTTGGACTGACTATACCGGTGGCGGGGCGAATAGCCGATCTGGTCGGCGGCCGCGTCATGCTCATCATGGCGACGATCGTGATCATTGCGTACGGCTTCAGCTTCCAACCGCTATTCGGCGCCCGCAATTCAACCGCGGTCTTCGTATTTTTGGCGTGCGGCTTCGGATTGGCCGGCCTGTCGTATGGCGCCCTGGGAAGCGCGTTGGCCACCTTGTTTCCCACCCCGGTGCGCTATACCGGCACGTCGGTGGCATTCAATTTTTCGGGGATCCTGGGTGCGTCGCTGGCGGCGCCGATTGCGACTTGGCTGGCCTTGCATTACGGTTTGGTCTCCGTGGGGTATTATTTGTCGGCGGCTGGGCTGATCACGCTGATTGCGCTGATCTTCATGAAAGGAAAGGAAAAATGACACGCTCATTCACTTTTGCGTCGGCCGCGGCATGCGCGCTACTTCTGCTGGCGCGCACAGGTGCAAGTGCCGCCGACATCTATGATGCCGCGGTAACGCATGCGGGCCGGCCGGCGGCCGATTCGGCACGCGATGCGCTCGACCATCCCGCGGAGATTTTGCGGCTGACGGGAATCAAACCCGGCATGAAGGTGGCCGACGTGCTTGCCGGTGACGGGTATTACAGTGAATTGCTCAGTTATGTGGTGGGCCCTACCGGCCACGTATCGTTGATCAACAACACCGCATTCGACGATTGGAGCCAGCCTGCACTGAAGGATCGCGTGAGCGGCGACCGTCTACCCAATGTGACGCACCAGATCGTCGATCTTAACGGCATGAATTTGCCGGCGGCGAGCTTCGACGCCGTTCTGCTGGTCAAGGTGTATCACGACCTGTACTGGGTGGACTCCGATCCGAAGAGCCCATGGCCGAAGATCGATGTGAGCAGCGTGCTGGATCAATTGTCGCGGGCGCTCAAGCCGGGCGGCGTGCTGCTGCTGGTCGACCATTCTGCCAAGCAGGGGCACGGAAAATCGGACGCTGGAAAATTGCATCGTATCGAGGAAGCGTTCGCCATCCGGGATTTTGAATCCCACGGATTCAAGGTGATTGCGACCAGCGATGCGCTGCGAAGACCGGACGACACACGGGATCTCATCAGCTACAAGGGTCCCGCGCTCGGCAAAACCGATCGCTTCGTCGTGGTGTTTCGCAAGACGTAAGCCCAAGACAACCAGAGTCCCCTCACACCACGGAATTCAGCCAGCGTGCGATGGTGGCGGAATCCATCGCCCCGGTCTGACGCGCCAGCTCCTTCCCTGCGCGGAACACGATCATGGTCGGTATGCTGCGGATATTGAACCGGGCGGCCGGGCCGGGCTCATCCTGGGTGTTCAATTTTGCAAAGCGCAGCTTGGGCTCCAACTGGCGCGCAGCCGCCTCGTAGTACGGAGCCATCGCAATGCAGGGTCCGCACCAGGGCGCCCAGAAATCCACGACCAGCGGCAATTCGCCTCGGCTCACGTGCTTGTCGAAAGTCGCGTCCGTCAATTCGAGCGGCTTGCCTTCGAACAAGGCATGGTGGCATTTCGGGCATCGGGGTCCGTCCTTGAGCCGATCGGCGGGCAGTCCCACCACCGAATCGCAATGCCCGCACACGACTTGAATGCGCTCGCTCAAAGGCTACCTCGGCTGGGCCACCAAAACGACGAAGCTGTCGGGAATCACGGCGGCATGGGGCGAAGGCTGTTCGGCGCTGGCCGCGGGAGGCGCTTCAAATCGCGCCGCTGCCATGTAGATCTTATGGGTCGCAGGGTCCAGAGCCAGTGTGCGGGCGCTGACCTGTGTCGTGACGGTTGCCGTCACTCGATATTCATCCGGTGAATCCTGATGGATCACCGTCAGCGTGCCGTCGATGCCGTTGGAGGTGAACACCAGGCCCAGATCGGCGTCGTACGCGGTCCCGTCGGGTCCGCGTCCGACTACGATCCGCGCAACGGACCTGCCCGACACGGAATCGGTCACCGCCATGATTTGATTCGCGCACACCGAAAACAATCTATGGCCGGCGACGTCAAATGCAAGCCCGGTGGGATTGGCGCATTCCTTCAACGGCCATGCGGCTTTTACAGCGAGGGTTTTTGCGTCGATCAACACCAGCTTGCCGGGAACGGTGTTGATATTGACGTACAAGTGTCCGGACTCGTCGCTCGCCATCGACTCCGGGGGCCCCGGCAGAGCCACGGTGGCGACGATTTGCAGCGTGCTGGCGTCGAGGACCGATAGATTCGCCGTTTCTCGATTGGCGGTAATGATGTGATTTTGCTGCGGCTCGTAGTGGATCGAGACGGGGGTTTTGCCCGACACCGGCGCCTCTTGGGTCACGCGCAGGGTGTCGAGTTCAAATACCGAAACCGTGTTGGCTCGGCCGTTGCTGGTATAACCGCGCCTCAAGGCGGGCGCGAAGGCGACGCCATGGACTCCCGCGGTGTGGGCAATGGAGCCCACCAGCTTGCCGCTGACGGTCTCGATTACGTCGACGCGCTCATCGCGGCTGACGAACAGTCTGCCGCCGCTTTCCTCCAAGGCCAGGTCATCAAATCCGCCGAGGCCGCCCACCTTCCATGTCCGCGACACGGTGTAATCCGCGGCGGGAATGGGGGAGGACTGCGCCCGCGCCGTTGCGGCTGTCCAGGACAGTAACCAGGCCACACATAAGATGAAAGTCAACGGCATCGTCGAACCCTTGCAGCACGGGGTTTAGTGTAGCTTTGGATTGCGCGATTAGAAATCGTCGCCCATGATGCGCGCTGTTTTGGGTCAGGGTATTTGGGAGAGGGGATGTTTATTCGGCTGGTGGTTGCCGTCGCGGGAACGGCCGCCCTATTCGTCAATCTGGACAGCGCGGCGGCCGACGAGCTAACGGAGATCGTGGTCACCGCGCAACGCCGCGAAGAGCCTGCGCAAAGGGTCGGTATCGCCATGTCGGTGCTATCGGGGCAGGCGCTCGCCGACAAATCCATCAACTACGTCAATGATCTGCAAAATGCGGTTCCGAGCCTGCAAGTTGAACCGGCTTTCGGCAGCGGCCAACCGCAATTTCGCCTGCGCGGAGTGGGATTCATCGACTACACCTCGAACAACACGTCGCCGGTCGGCGTCAGCCTCGATGGCGTGGCCTATGCGCTCCCGATCCAGACGCAGGGCCAGCTGTTCGATATCGATCGCGTCGAAGTGCTGCGTGGGCCGCAGGGAACGTTGTATGGTCGAAACACCACGGGCGGGGAAATCAACTTCATCAGCAACCGACCCACCGCCGATGGCCACGCCGGGTTGCTGCTCGAGTATGGTTCTCATAATGCCCTCGATGCGGAAGGATTCGTGTCCGGCAGAATCACCGATGAATTGCTGGGAAGGCTGTCCGTGGCCACCGAACAAGGCGGAGCGTGGCAACGAAATCGGGTGACCGGCCAGTCCCTCGGTGACAAGGCCAAAATCGCAATGCGCGGCCAGTTACAGTGGAATCCTTCGGCGGGAATTGATGTAAGGCTAGGGGTTCATCTTGCGCAGGATAAATCTGACGAGCAGGGGCTATATCTACTGAAGCCCTTCACCCCGGGAAGTGGTGCCGCCACCGTTCCCGCCGATACATCGCGCTATGTCACAGGTTGGCAGCTCGCCCCGGCGTTTGCGAAGATCATCGGCCGCCCCCCCGATTCCAAGCCGGGGCTGGACAACAGCAACAATGGTGTCGACCTCACCGCCGATGTCGATTTCGGCGCAGCCAAGCTGACCAGCATCACCGCGTACAATAAGCTCATCAGGCGAGAATACGCCGATTGGGATGCCACCCAATACAACGACTCCGATGAGTATCTGAACAGCGATTTAAACGTGTTTTCGCAGGAAGTACGGCTGACATCAACCGGCGCGGGAAAATTCGGCTGGGTGACGGGCGTGTTCTACTCGGACGAGGACTTGCGCGAGGATTTCTATTCCGATCTCACCGACCGGCTTGGCGGGATCGCGCTGACCAATTACGAACAAGTGGCCAATTCGCTGGGTGTGTTCGCGCAAGGCAACTACCAATTCACCGAATCCCTGAAAGGCATTCTCGGCGTGCGCGAGGATCACGAGACCCGCGAGTTGAAGAATCTCAACACCGCCTTCCTGCCCGGAGTGCCCTCGTTCACGGGGGGGGCCTTGGGTGGCTCGATCACTTCGAACCTGCCTTCGGGCAAAATCGCGCTCGACTATCAAGCTGCGCCGGACACGTTGATCTATGGAAGCATCAGCCGCGGGGTCAAGTCGGGCGGTTTTACCGCGCACAACACCTTGAGCGCACCGGCCGCCGATCCTTTTGAGCCTGAGAAACTCACCGCCTACGAAGTGGGGGTGAAGTCCGACGCGGCGCGCAACCTGCGCGTGAACGCGTCGCTGTTTTACTATCGCTACAAGGATCAGCAAATTCTAGGCAAGGTGTTCGACGAGGTTTCTCAGTCCTACATCGGCCGCTTCGTGAACGCCGATTCCCGCATCAGCGGCGGCGAGGTGGAACTGGAATGGCATCCGCGGGAAGGATTCTCGGTATCGCAGTACGCAGGATTCGCTGAAGGCTACTACACCTCCCGGCTGCTCAACAGCGACGTCCCCCCGGTCGATTACAACGGTGAACCGGAGAGCTTCCCGAAATGGAGCTATGGCGGAGACCTAAGCTACTCGTGGACCGTCGGCGGATACAGACTCACCGCCGAATCGAATTACAGCTTTCACGACACCTATAGTCAATTCTTCCTGTTGGGCAGCAACGACTTCACCATTCCGAAGTATTGGCTGGCGAATGCGAATTTCTCGCTTGCGCCAGCCCGCGGCGCGCCTTGGACGGCGACGTTGTGGGGCAGGAACATTTTCAATAGGTCGTACGACATCACGCGGAATTTTTTCCTGCCGAGCAGCGAGGTCGCGGCGGCCGGCGAACCTGCAACGGTCGGCATTCGTTTGACCTACAAATACTGAGGATCCGCAATGAAAGTAATGCGCATCGTTCTGGCGGTCATCATCGTGATCGTGGCCGCGCTATGGCTGTGGCTGCGCGGCCCCGACATCCCGTACGAAACGCTGGAAGCCAAGTACGCGGGCTCCGACTCCCACTTTGTCGACCTGCCCGGCGGTTATCACGTGCACTACACCGATGACGGCGATCCAAAATTGCCGCTGCTGGTGCTGCTGCACGGATTCGCGGATTCATTCACGACCTGGGAAGGCTGGGTGGACGAGTTGAAGAACCAGTTCCGCATCATCAGACTCGACTTCCCCGGCCATGGATTGACCCGGGCGCCGGAAGACAGCCGCTTGAACGGCGAGGCCCTCGCGGATTTCGTCGATGCCTTCGCCGCGAAACTGGATCTGCCGAAGTTCGTGGTGGCGGGCAATTCCATGGGTGGCGGTGCCGCCTGGCAACTTGCGGTACGGCACCCGGATCGGGTCGGCGCGTTGGTCCTGGTCGACGCGGCCGGATTTCCCAACGACAAGCCGCCGGCGAAAATTCCGCTCGCGTTTAGAATCCTGCAATATCCGATTGGCCGCGCCTTCTTGAGCAAAATCGACAATCGGCCGCTGATCGATCAAGGACTCAAGGCCGATGTCTACGACCGTTCGTTGATTACCCCGTTCATCGTCGATCGTTTTGCCGAGTTTCAACGCGCGCCTGGACACCGCATCATTCTGATGGGCGTCGGGATGGGAGGCGCTCAACCCCGGTCGACGGCGGATCTCGTGTCGACCATCAAGGCGCCGACATTGATTCTGTGGGGAGAGAATGATCCGCTCATCGAAGTTCCGGCGGCCCACAAGTTCGCCGCGGCGATCCCCGGAGCCAAGTTGATCATCTACCCCAAAGTCGGCCATTTGCCGCAGCTCGAGATTCCGCAACGCTCGGCCGCCGACGTGGCGGCATTTTTGAAGCCGCT
Source organism: Steroidobacteraceae bacterium (assembly GCA_036494725.1). Classification (GTDB taxonomy): domain Bacteria; phylum Pseudomonadota; class Gammaproteobacteria; order Steroidobacterales; family Steroidobacteraceae; genus Bog-1198. Next base: position 826 of record DASXNX010000050.1, on the reverse strand, counting down.
GCAAAACTAGGCCAATTTCGGGAGGCGCCCGGCCTGGAGAGGCCCGGCCTGGAGAGGCCCGGGCCGGGTCAGGCTTCCGGTATCATCCGTGCATGCAGCGGGACATTCTGGGAAACCCGATCACCGGACAAAGTGGCACGACGCTGCGCGGCATCGACGACTTCGTCGAGGGTTACCTGGCATACGAAACACGCGCGGAGCGCATTCTTGGTACGGCAGAAGCGGACCCCGAATCGTGCCTGGCCAATACTTATGCGGGCATGCTCTGGATGCTGCTCGAGGCTCCCGAGGCCGCATCGCGCGCGGCACCCTACCTGGTCATCGCGGAACGCATGGCGTACTCGGCGACACGGCGCGAACAGCTCAACGCGCGCATGCTGCGTGCCTGGGTCGATGACGACCTGGCCCTGGCCATTCGCATCTGCGACCAGCTGACGGATGAATTTCCGAGAGACCTCGTCATCGTCAAAACTCAGCAGTATTTCGAGTTCAATCGCGGCAACTCGCCTGCAATGTTGCGCGTCGCGATGAAGGCCGTCTCGGCCGGCGCAGATGTGTCTTACGCGCACGGCATGGCGGCCTTTGCCTATGAGCAGTGCCACTTGCTCGAAGAGGCCGAATCCGCGGCGTGCGCGGCGCTGACCATGCGCCGCAAGGAACCATGGGCGCAGCACGCGCTGGCCCACGTACTGTTGAGCCGCGGTCAGATCGAGCAGGGCGCACGCTTTCTGGAGGAAGCGCAAGAGACCTGGATCGGCCTGAATTCCTTCATGCTCACGCATATCTGGTGGCACCTGGCGTTGTTCTATTTGAGCCAGGGCCGCGA
>DASXNX010000049.1:0-18200 GCA_036494725.1 Steroidobacteraceae bacterium | reverse complement strand
GGGCGACTTCACCAGCCAATCGATGTAGTTGCGCACCACCGTGGCTTCCGCCGACATGGGCGACATCAATTTTAGTTTCGCCAGCTCGGAATTCGCTTTCTCGCGCGCTTCCTTCGGCATGCCCGCCGCTTTGATGCGCTTTTCCAGTTCGCCGATTTCATTCGGTGCATCGTCGAGCTCGCCCAATTCCTTCTGAATGGCTTTCATCTGCTCATTCAAGTAGTACTCGCGCTGGCTCTTTTCCATCTGCTGCTTGACGCGCCCGCGGATGCGCTTTTCGATCTGCAGCACGTCCATCTCGCCCTCGATGACGGCGAGCATGTGCTCCAAGCGCTTGCGCACATCGGGGATTTCCAGAACCTTTTGCTTCTCGGACAGCTTCAGCGACATGTGCGCCGCGACGGTGTCGGCCAGGCGGCCGGCCTGCTCGATGCCCGCCAAGGAGGTCAGAATCTCGGGCGGAACCTTCTTATTCAATTTGACATATTGTTCGAATTGCGTGATCACGGAGCGCGTCAGCACGTCCATTTCCCGCTCTTCGTAACGCTCCACATCCGGCAGCGGCGTGATTTCGGCGGAAAAGAACTCGCCTTCGGTCAGGCGCTCGATGCTGGCCCGGTCAACGCCCTCGACCAGGACCTTCACCGTGCCGTCTGGCAGCTTGAGAAGCTGCAGGATGGTCGCGATGGTTCCTACCCGGTACAGGTCGTCGACCTTGGGATCGTCGACATCCGCCTGTTTCTGGGCCACCAGCAGGATGCGCTTGTCGGCCTTCATGGCCAGGTCCAAGGCGACGATGGATTTCTCGCGCCCGACAAACAGCGGGATCACCATATGCGGGTAAACCACTACATCGCGCAGCGGCAATACCGGCGTGCCCGCGGAAAGGGGCGTTACTTCAGGGGCATCGGATTGGGATTCATCGCTCATCTAGGCTTGGCCTTGGGTTGTGGCACGTACGTTCGGCAAAAATCGCCGTTCGAGATACATGCGGCCGCCTGCGATGGGTTTCAAGTTCGGCTCAAAGATGGTCCGAGCCCGTCGGGCGCCGCTGTTCCTCAACCGGAGCCACCAGCCGAGTCTCCTCGGTGCGGTGGACAATATAGGGTTTGTTCTGACCTTCGATCACCTGTTCATCAACAACGACTTTCTGCACATTTCTTAAGGACGGCAAGTCGTACATCGTATCCAGGAGCACATTCTCGAGGATGGTCCGCAGACCTCGGGCCCCGGTCTTGCGCTGCATCGCCTTGCGCGCCACCGAGCGCAACGCATCCTCGCGGAAATCCAATTCCACGCCTTCCATGTCGAAGAGCTTCCGATATTGCTTGGTCAGCGCATTCTTCGGCTGCATCAAAATGGAGATCAGCGCGTCCTCGTCCAGCTCCTCCAGCGTCGCGACCACCGGCAGGCGGCCGACAAACTCCGGAATCAGACCGTACTTGATCAAATCCTCGGGTTCTGTGTCATGGAACACATCGTTACCATGCGGCCGTGCATTGTGCTCGCGCACTTCGGCGATGAAGCCGATGCCGCTCTTGTGCGTGCGGTTCATGATGATCTTTTCCAGACCCGCGAACGCACCGCCGCAAATGAACAGGATATTCGTGGTATCGACCTGCAGGAATTCCTGCTGCGGATGTTTGCGCCCGCCCTGCGGCGGCACCGAGGCAATGGTGCCCTCGATCAGCTTCAATAGCGCTTGCTGCACGCCTTCGCCGGAGACATCCCGGGTGATGGACGGGTTGTCCGATTTGCGCGAGATCTTGTCGATTTCATCGATGTAGACGATGCCGGTCTGCGCCTTCTCGACATCGTAGTCGCATTTCTGCAGCAGCTTCTGAATGATGTTCTCGACGTCCTCGCCGACGTAGCCGGCTTCCGTCAAGGTCGTGGCATCGGCGATCGTGAACGGCACATTCAACAAACGCGCCAGCGTTTCGGCCAGCAACGTCTTGCCGGATCCGGTGGGCCCGATAAGGAGAATATTGCTCTTGGCGAGTTCCACGTCATCGCGGGAACGCACGCCCTCGGCGCCGCGCGTCTGCAACCGCTTGTAGTGATTGTAGACGGCCACGGACAGTACGCGCTTGGCGCGTTCCTGGCCGATCACATACTCATCGAGAACCTTCTTGATCTCTTGGGGCTTCGGCAGCTTGTCGCGGGTGCGCTCCGCGCGCTCTTCCAGTTCCTCGCGGATGATGTCGTTGCAAAGTTCAACGCATTCGTCGCAGACGAAAACGCTGGGGCCTGCGATGAGCTTTCGAACCTCGTGTTGGCTCTTTCCGCAGAAAGAGCAGTACAACAGCTTGCCGTCATCATGTTTGCCGCGCGAATCTTCGCTCATGCTGTCCTCAATTGGGCCATGCCGCCGGGGCTTTGCGGGCCGGAGGCACAGCTACGGTATCGACTATATAGCACCCAGTAACCCGCGCGCAAAGATAAGCCCCCAAGGGCTGTGACCGGGTTCCGCAATCGCGTAGCGGCAAATCGGGCTACTTAGGCCTTTACCGGCAGCTCGCCGCGTTTTTCAAGCATGGAATCCACTATTCCATAGGCCTTGGCTTGCTCGGCGGTCATGAAGTTATCCCGGTCGCTGTCGACCATGACGCGTTCGACCGTTTGGCCGGTGTGCTTGGCCAGTATGGCGTTCAAGCGGGCCTTGGTCTCCATCACCTCGCGTGCATGGATGTCGATGTCCGAGGCCTGGCCCTGAAATCCGGCTGACGGTTGGTGAATCATGATTTTCGAGTTGGGCAGCGAGTAGCGCTTGCCGTTGGTTCCGCCGGCCAGGAGCACCGCGCCCATGGAAGCGGCCAATCCGACGCAAATCGTGCTCACGTCGCACTTGATGAACTGCATGGTGTCGTAGATCGCCAAGCCCGCGCTCACCGAGCCACCCGGCGAATTGATGTAGATCGCGACGTCCTTATCGGGATTCTCGGACTCGAGAAACAGCAGCTGCGCCACGACCAGGTTTGCCATGTAATCCTCGACCTGGCCCACGATGAATATCAATCGATCCTTGAGCAGCCGCGAATAGATATCGTATGCCCGCTCGCCGCGAGCGGTTTGCTCCACCACCATCGGAACCAAATTCAGTGCGCGCGTGCTCATGACTGCCTCGTGAATGACAAACTCGAATTGCTGTGTGAGGTCTTCATATCATCATTTCAAGGCAAGCTCTACGAACCCGCCTCGAAATTCATCACTTCCTTGAACGTGGAATTGATCTCGTGGACCTTGGCATGAGCCAGGATCCAGTCCACGGCTTGGTCCTCCAGCGCCAAGCTCTGCACTTGCCGCATCGCTTCCTCGTTCTGCAAATACGCGCGCTTCATGGCCGCTGCATCGCCATAGGCGCTCACCATCTCGTCCAGGCGTTCATTCACGCGCGAGTGATCCACCACGAGATTCTCTTTTTTGATCACATCGTTCAGCAAAAGCCCTAATGCAACGCGGCGGCGCGCCGGTTCCAGATAGGGTTCACGGGGCGGTGCCTGCGATGCGTCCTTCGCGCCGGCGCGGCGCATGGCTTCGACCTGCATGTCGCGTACCTGGCCCTCGATCAGCACATTCGGCACATCGATGGGATTGGCCTGAAACAGCTTATCCATCACGGTTGCTTTGTTGCGGTTGCGCAAGGCCTGTTCGAGCTCGCGGCGCATATTCTCCGCCACATCCATGCGCAGCTTCTCGAGGCCGCCCTCGGTGACGCCGAACGCCTTGCAAAATTCCTCGTCGAGCTCCGGCAGCTGGGGCTCATCCACGGCCTTGACCTGAGTGGCGAAGACGGCGGTCTTGCCGGCGAGTTCCGTGGCGCGGTAGTCGGCGGGGAAATGCACAGTGATGTCGCGCTGGTCGCCGGCCGCAGCGCCCAGCAAGCCTTGCTCCAATTCCGGCAGCATCCGCCCTTCGCCTAAGACGATTGAAATGTTTTCACCCTTGCCGCCGGCAAACGGCGCGCCGTCGATGGCCCCGTCAAAATCGATGGTGACCTTGTCGGCATTTGCCGCACCGCGGCTTGCGGCAATGTATTGCACCTGCTGTTTGCGCAGGCGCTCGATCATCGCATCGACGTCGCTTTCGATGACCTCGGCCTTCAACCGATCCAGCTCCAGCGTTTCGATCGGCGCTAAGGCCAGTTCGGGGAATACTTCGAAGGTCGCCACATAGCGAAGGTCCTGGCCCTCGGCCATGCTCTGCGGCTCGATGCGAGGGCTGCCCGCCGGCGTCAATTGCTTCTGCGTGACCGCCTCGGCATAGCTCGATTGCAGCAGCTCGCCGATGACTTCACGCTGCACTTGGGGCCCAAATTGCTGGCGGATGACCTTGATCGGCGCCTTTCCGGGGCGAAAGCCCTTCAGGCGGGCGGTGCGGCTCAAGTCCTTGAGACGCGCGGCGATCTCCTGGTTCACGCGCTCGGCGGGCACCTGAACTTGCATACGTCGCTCTAGTTTGCCGATACTCTCGACGGAAACCTGCATGGCAATCCTCTATAAGGGTTGGTCAGAATGTGATGGTGCGAAAGGCGAGACTCGAACTCGCACGGGTTTCCCCACCAGATCCTAAGTCTGGCGCGTCTACCAATTCCGCCACATTCGCAATAAGTCAGCCAGGCATTATAGCTAACGGGGTTCGCTTTCGCGAACCAAGAGGCGGGCCACCTCCCGCAGCGCCGGCAGCCCATTCTCGAGCATGAAATAAAGCGGACTGTCCCCTGCGAAGGGTGCCCGATCCGAGGGCGCGTGCACCCAGGCCCAGGCTCGGTCCTTGGGTCCCGACTCCGCCATCAACGAGTATTGAATGTTGGCGATGAGCGCGGCTCTTTCTTGCTGAGTGGCCGAGAGGCGCGGCGCTTGCCCCAAGCGATAGCGCTCCAGCACCTGCGGCGAGGGAATCTTGAGCAACCGACACTGCTGCAGGGGCGAGAGCTCCCAGGCATCGGCAATGGCAAAGAAGCGCTTCAGCGCGCTGGTGCTGGTGTGACGCGCAGCGCGGCGGCTGGCCGGCTGCAACACCAATCTCGGTCCACTTCGGGTCTTGTTGGGCAATGCGTTTCTCACGGGAACCGACAAGCATACTCCCTAATCCCAAGTTCGCTTGCTATCATGAAGTCGTGCCCAAATCCTTTGCCGAAAGGCTCGGCCGCGCGATCGATTCGAGCGGCGGGCTGGTGTGCGTCGGGCTCGATCCGGACGCCACCAAATTACCTACCGATCTCGCATCCGACCCACAACCGCTGTTCGCCTTCAATCGCCGCATCGTGGATGCCACCTGCGATCTGGCGGCCGCCTACAAGCCACAGATCGCCTTCTACAGCGCGCAGGGCGCGGAAGATGAACTGGCCTCGAGCATTCGCTACATTCGCGAGCACGCGCCGCGGGCCGTGGTGATCCTCGACGCCAAGCGGGCGGACATCGGTAACACGGCCGAGGCCTATGCGAGTGAAGCCTTCGATCGCTACCAAGCGGATGCCGTCACGGTGAATCCCTACATGGGAGAGGACTCGGTCCGGCCCTTTCTCGCACGCCCCGACCGCGGCGCTGTCTTGCTTTGCCGCACCAGTAATCCCGGAGCGAAAGACTTTCAAGACCTAAGGATCGACGGCATGCCCCTGTATCGATACGTCGCGCAGCGCGCAGCCCGGGATTGGAACCGGCTCAACAATCTCATGCTGGTGGTGGGCGCAACGGTTCCTTTGGAAATGGCGCAGCTGCGCGCCGCGCATCCGGAACTGCCCTTCCTCGTGCCGGGCATCGGCGCACAGGGCGGTGACTTGCGAGCCACGCTCGAGGCAGGACTGGATTCACGCGGCCGCGGTCTGCTCATCAGCGCATCGCGCAGCATCATTTATGCCGGCGGCGGCGCGGCGGCGGCGATCCGCGGCGCGGCGGCGGAACTGCATGCGGCGATCAATCTCGAGCGCGCCAAGCGGTCAAATTGACGGCCTCTCTTAAAAAGCGCTCTTCACCACCCCGCCATCGACGCGCAGCGCTGCCCCGTTTGTGGCAGCGGAGAGCGGGCTTGCCACGAAGGCGACCATCGCAGCCACTTCCTCCGGCGTCGCGAAGCGTTTGAGGAGCGAGGTGGGGCGAGCGTTCTTGAAGAACTCGCTCTCGACCGTTTGCGCGCTCTTGCCCGTCTTGGCGGCCCAGCCCGCCACGAAGTCGCCCACACCGCGCGAGCGTGTGGGTCCCGGCAGTACGCTGTTGACCGTGATGCCGGTACCGGCGGTCGCTTCGGCCAACCCGCGGGCAACCGCAATCTGCGCGGCCTTGGTCATGCCGTAATGAATCATTTCCGCCGGAATCTGATAGCCGCTCTCGCTCGAGATGAAGATGATTCGGCCCCAATTGCGTTTGCGCATGGACGGAAGATACAAACGCGATAGCCGCGCCCCGCTCACCACATTCACATCGAAGAAACGCCGCCACTCCTCATCGGCAATGTCCTCGAACGCCTTGACCTCGAAAATGCCTAAGTTATTCACGAGAATGTCGACATGCGGATGCGCCTGGAATAGCTTTTCAGCCACCGATGCGGAGCTCAAATCGCCCGCAAATCCCCTGACCTCCCCACCGGTGCCGCTGCGCATGGCGGCCATGGCTCCCTCGACCGCGGCTTCCGTTCTGCCGTTGATGATCACACTCGCACCCTCGCGCGCCAGCGCGGCGGCGATGGCGTTGCCGATGCCGGCGGTTGAACCGCTGACCAGGGCAATTTTCTGGTTGAGCTGCAGATCCATCCCTGCTCCTTAAATCTTAAGGGTTGGTGTCCACCGGTACGGAATTGACCTTGTACACCACGCCGTCCTTCATCACGAAGCTCACGCGCTTCATCAGGCTGATGTCCTCGAGCGGGTTGCCGGGCACCGCCACGACGTCGGCAATCTTGCCGGCGGCGACGCTGCCCAAGTCCTTGTCCTGCCGCAGCAACTGCGCCGCATTCACCGTGGCGGCCTGCAGCACGAATAGGGTCGGCATGCCCGCGCCCACCATCAATTCAAATTCATGCGCATTCTCGCCGTGCGGATACACCGCCGCGTCGGTGCCAAAAGCGATTTTCACATGCGCCTTGTAGGCGCGCCCTGCCGTGGCCTGAATCAAGGGACCGATTGCCGCCGCCTTCGCCGCCACCTGCGGCGGGTAGTAGCCCGGCACCTTGGCCTGGCGCGCGACGAAGTCGCCGGCGATGATGGTGGGCACGTAGTAGGTGCCGTGTTCCACCATGAGCTTCATGTCCGCGGCGTCCATATAGGTGCCATGCTCGATGGAATCGACGCCCGCGATCACCGCGCGGCGAATGGCCTCGGCGCCATGCGCGTGCGCCGCCACCGCGAATCCATAGTCGTGGGCCGTGGCGACCACGGCGCGAATCTCCTCGAGGGTCATCTGCGAGTTGTCGCCGCTCGCACCCTCATCGAGCACGCCGCCGGAGGGCATGATCTTGATGACATCATCGCCCTGCTTGTAGTGCTCGCGCACCGCTTTCACCGCATCCTCGGGGCTGTTGATGATGCCGTCCACCGGTCCCAAATCTTTGGCCAGGTCCTGACGGTAGCCATTGGTGGGATCGGCATGGCCGCCGGTGGAGCCGATCGCCTTGCCGGCGGTGAAGATCCGCGGTCCGGGAATGATGCCGGCATTGATGGCATTGCGCAGCGAAGCCGACTCGTTGGCCTCATCCCCCAGATTGCGCACCGTGGTGAAGCCCGCCAGCAGCGTGCGGCGGGCATAGACCGTGGAACGAATGGCGTAGTCGGCGATATTCAAGTGAAACTGGTCCACGTACTGCGTGCGGCTGGTCTGCGAGGTCAAATGCGTATGGCTGTCGATCAACCCGGGCAGGCAGGTCTGGCTCTTCAAGTCGATCGCGCTTGCGCCGGCGGGGGCGTTGATTCCGCTGATGACATCGCGCACCCGGCCGTTCTCGACGACGATGGTGCTTTCGCCCAGCATCTTGCCGTTCACGGTGTCGATGAGATGGCCGCACAAAAGAGCCGTCACCGCCGGCGCGGCCGGCGTATCTGCCGCCGCCAACCCCGCGATGAGAACAGTCGCCGCGGCCGCGCACGTCAACGCGCTCGCGTTCTTGAGCCGATTCGTTTTGGGAAGGTGGGCCATGCTGGATACTTCGTGCGAAAAGGGACCGGCATTGCAGCATACGAACGTCCGGCGTTCAATGACCCTCAGGTCAGCATGCCGGCGACGGTGTCGCCGATGGCGAGACAGGCGGTAAGGCCCGGCGACTCCATGCCGAAAAGATTCACGATGCCCGCGAAGCCATGATCTGAAGGTCCCGACATTTCAAAGTCGCGCGCGGCTTCGCCGGGCCGGGATAGCTTGGGCCGTATGCCGGCATAGGCGGGCGACAATCGAGCCTCGTCCAGCTGCGGCCAATAAGCCTTGATGGCCTCGGCAAAATCGGCGGCGCGCCGGGGATCGACCTGGTAATCGATCTTCTCCACCCATTCCATGTCCGGACCAAAGCGCGCGGCGCCGGAGAGATCGAGCGTCATGTGTATACCCAAGTGACCGCCTGAGGTGGGTGCGGGATAAATCAAATGCGAGAATGGCGAGGCGCCCGCCAGCGCAAAGTAGCTGCCCTTCGCATACTGGATGTCAGGAATGTGCCGGGCGGGAAATCCCTCGATCGAGCGTGCCACGCGATGCGCGTTGAGGCCCGCCGAGTTGACCACCGCATGCGCGCGTAGCACGGGCGCGGATTCATGACCGATGCTGACGTCGATGCCGCGCGTCGTCGCGCGCAGCGCCGTGACTTCGGTGCCGAAGACCAAGTCGGCCCCGGCCCCTTGCGCGTCCGCCAGCAACGACTGCATCAGCGCATGCGAGTCGATGATGCCCGTCGAAGGCGAATACAAGGCCGCACAGCAGCGCAACTGGGGTTCCGCGCGCCGCGCTTGTGAGTCGTCCAGCCACTCAAGGTCCATGACGCCGCTGGCGCGGGCATTTCTCTCGATGGTCTCGAGCGCCTGGATTTGTTCCGCGGCGACGGCCACCGTGAACTTGCCGCAACGGCGGTGTTCAATGCCGCGCTCCGCGCAATAACGGTACAAGAGTTCCTTGCCGGGCACGCATAGCCTCGCCTTGAGCGAATCGGGAGGATAGTGAATGCCGGCATGAATCACTTCGCTGTTGCGCGAGCTCAAATGCATGCCGAACTGCCGTTCGCACTCGACGATGATCACTTCGCGTCCGCCGCGGGCCAGTGCCCGCGCCACCGCCAGGCCGATGACGCCCGCACCGATGACGATGCAGTCCGCCTCGTTCACTAGGGTTTGGACAGTACGCTGACCGCGGCGATGAACTCATCCACATCGCCGCTCGGCGTTGCATAGCAAGTGACCAGACGAATAATCACATCGGACTCCGCGGCATACGGCCAGCGGTAGAACTTGAACTCCGCATTTTCCAGCGCCGACACGATTCTCTCCGGCAGCACCACGAACAATTCGTTTGCCTGGACGGGGTGCAAAAGCCTCGCACCCGCAACCGACTTCATGCCCCGCGCCAATCTGGCGGCCATGAGATTGGCGTGACGCGCGTTGTCGAGCCACAGGCCCCCCTCCAGGTAGGCCACCAGCTGTGCGCTCAAGAAACGCAGCTTCGACATCAGGTGGCCGGCGCGCTTGCGGCGCCGTTCGAAATCAGCCGCCATGCCAGGATCGAAGAACACCACCGCCTCGGCTCCCAGCGCGCCGTTCTTGGTCGCTCCCAGCGAGAGCACATCGACGCCACGCTTCCATGTCGCCTCGGCCGGGCTGCAGCCCAAGTGCACCAGCGCGTTGGCAAAACGGGCGCCGTCCATGTGCACCGGAAGCGCATGACGCTTGGCCACCGCGCTGATCGCGGAAAGCTCCTCCAACGCGTACACGGTCCCCCACTCGGTGGCTTGCGTCAGCGAGACGGCCCCCGGTTTGGCGGTGTGAATGCCCAATTCCTCCGCCAAGGCGACGGCCCGGGTCAGCTGCGCCGGAACTATCTTGCCGTCCGCCGCCGGGAAGCCGATCAATTGCGCGCCTCCGCTGAAAAAGCCGGGCGCGCCGCATTCGTCGGTGACGATATGCGCCGCCTCGTAGCAGTAGACGGAACCGAACGGCGGCACGAGCTGCGACAGTGCCAGCGCATTGGCGGCGGTGCCCGTGTTCACGGGAAAAATCGCGACCGGTGTTTCGAACAATCTGCTGGCGATCGCTTGCAGCCTCATCGTCAGTTCATCGCCGCCGTACGAAGTCGCCGACCCTGAGTTGGCCGCGTTCACGGCGGCCATGATGGGATCGCAGGCGGGAGCGACGTGATCGCTGCTGAAATTTCGGCCCAAGAGTATTCCTCGAAGACGCCAGGTCTCGCGGGCATTGTAACCGCGGGTCGTCCTAAAGCGTCATTGCACCCACTCGCTTGCGCGAAATTCAAAGCTCGCGCCTTCGCGCTGCCAGGTCGCGCCCTCGCGCCGAACGGTCAAGAACCAGGTGCGCTGCTCGAGCGGTACTCGGGGCTTGAAGCAGGGATTCAGCACCGCGACCGCCGCGTCATGTTGGGGATCACGCACCGATTCGTATCGAATCGCATCGATACGCGCTTCGCGCGCCACGCGGGCGAAGCGCTGCGAAGCCGAGTAGTCGCGCGGATCGGTCCATTCGGCGCGGGCACGCTTGAAGGGCATCTCGGTCAGATCGACCAGCCTGCCGGAGATACCGGCGCGAAATACCGTCTGCGGCGAGGGCCCGAGGCCGTCCAGCGCATTGCTGTCTATCAAGAATCGCCAGCGCCAGAATCCCAACTCCGCGCAGGCGGTGCGTTCTCGTTCCGCGCCATACCACACGCCCGAATCGCTCGGTGCGCGAAAGCGCGACCCGATCGGCGACGCATAGCGAAACGGGGTGGCAAGCAAGTAGTGCAAGCCGGCGGCCTCGTTTGGAATGGCCGGCTTGCTTTGATCCAGCACGCGTTCCAGAACGAGTTGCTCTTCGAGATCGGCCACCAACCTCAAGGTCGAGGCGATGTGCTGGGCTTCGACGGCGCGCCACAGACGGCGCGTCGCGACGGCCCCTTCAGATTCGACCGCGCGCGGCGTCCAAGTACTGTACGACACGAACCAAGCCTTCGGTGCTGCGGATCAGATCGATCGGCCTACCTAAGAGCGCGTTGTTTTCCCCATTGAGCCAGGCTCGAGCCGCCGTATCGTTGGAGCCGATCACCGCATCCAAGGACCGGAACAAGCGCACGAACAAGGCGCCCAATTCCCACTCCTTCTTTTGTTCGTCCAATGTGTAGGAGCCGTGCGCCATGCGCGAGACGGTGGACGGGCTCAAGCCCAATATTTGCGCCAGGGCTGATTGCGTGATCTCGAGCAGCGCCGAAGCGCGCAACACCGCGCCGGTCAGGACGCGGCGGGGCTCGGGCTTGGATTCAGGTTGAGCGCGCATGCCTACAGAAATATTTCACCGGATTCCATTCTACCGAAATCCAGCCTGCATGGCAAAAAATCAGCTCAACTGGCGGTAAATGCCCGTCTGCGTCGGGGCCGGACGCTTGCTGTTCAGTTTGATGTTCAAGCGCAGCTCATTGGCCGAATCGGCGTTGCGGATAGCCTCTTCATAGGCGATGACGCCGCTATCGTAGAGTTCGAACAAGGAATAATCGAAGGTGCGCATGCCGACCTCCGGCGATTTGGACATGATCTCCTTGAGATCCTGATACTCGCCCTTGAGCAGCTTGTCCGCGACGATGGGTGTGTTGAGCAATATTTCGATCGCCGCGATGCGCCCCGTACCGTCCTCGCGGCGCACCAGCCGCTGCGAAATGATGGCCTTCAAGTTGCTCGACAGATCCATGAGCAGCTGCTTGCGGCGCTCTTCGGGAAAAAAGTTGATGATGCGATCCAGGGTCTGGCTGGCGCTGTTGGAATGCAAGGTGCTCATGCACAAATGCCCGGTCTCCGCGAACGTGATGGCATGCTCCATGGTTTCGGCGTCGCGGATCTCCCCGATCAAGATGACGTCGGGAGATTGGCGGAAGGTGTTCTTCAGGGCGTGATGCCAGCTCTGCGTGTCGATGCCCACGTCGCGATGCGTCACCAGCGACATTTGCGGCGTGTGCACGAACTCCACCGGATCCTCGATGGTGATGATGTGGCCCGCGGAAGAGCGATTGCGATGATCGATCATGGCCGCGAGCGAGGTGGACTTGCCCGAACCGGTCGCCCCCACCACCAGCACCATGCCGCGCTTGGTCATCACCACTTCCTTGAACGTTTCAGGAAGACCCAATTTATCGAAGCTCGGTATCTCTGGGGGAATGACCCTGATGACCATCCCGACGTTGAGCTGCTGCACGAAGACGTTGACGCGATAGCGCGCCAAGTCGGGGATGGCAAAGGAAAAATTGCACTCGAGTTCCTTGGCAAACTCCTCGCGTTGCCATTCATTCATGAGCGCATGCGACAGCTCGCGGGTGTTCTCCGCCGTGAGTTTTTGGGTCGCCAGCGGCTGCATGGCGCCCTGCAATTTCATGCTCGGCGCAAAATCCTTCGAGATGAACAGGTCCGAGCCGCCGGCCCGCGTCATCGCCGTGAGCAGCTTGATCATGTAGCCCTTGGCTTGTTCCTCGGTCAGCGCCATTTCCCCGCCCCCTCGCCTATTTAACTTAAGCAATAGTGGCGCGAATACGCGCCCCGGTCCACGACGGAGTTAACAACCCTTTAGGTTCGCGGGTACGATCGCTGAGGACTAACCCGCGGCGGGATTCGCCATCGCGCCGATGAATAACCACTCGCCGGTTTGGTCATCGAGGATGGCGTAAAGGAAGGGATGGTCCATGGTGAGGGTGAACGCCGGTGCCGCCACGGCTCCAGGTCCGACGGTGATGGTCGTGCCACCGGCTGCCACCGTTCCACTCTCATCCACCTGGACGACGGTCTTGTGCTCGATGTCGGACACGCAGGTGGGCTGCGTCGCCAAGGCGGAAAAGTTCGCCTCGTTGCTGGGACAGAAGGCGACTCCCATGCCCAGAGTCGTCAGCGCCGGCGGCAGCGATATTCCGTAAGTCGCCGTGAATCGCGGCAACCCGACACTGCCGGTACCCGTTTGCAGCCCGCTCACCCAACCGTTCAAGCCGTCGATCGTCAGACTCGACACAAAGCCCGCGAAATCGACGCCGGCATTCGGCAAAATGACGAGCAGGCTCAGGCGTCCCTGGCCGTAAGGCAGGCGTACCGCCTGAAAATTGGCTCCCGCCAGGTAATCGAATTTGCCGGTCTCGTGCATCATCTCGGCCGATACAGCCGTGCCATCGGCCAAGGTGAAGGGCGCCGATTGCGTCTGGGCCGGATCAAAGGCCGTGGTCCACTGCCCTTTGAAGTAAATGACGTTGGCAATGACGGCGGTGACCGAGGCGTAGTTGACGTTGGTGGGCAGAATTTGCGTGATCAATCCATTGGTCTCGGTGTCGACCCAGGCGTTGACGTTGCCGGGCGCCCCGGAAAGATCTCCCACCGTGGCTCCATAGTACGTTTCGTCCATCGAGGTGAACGCCGGCAACACCGGCGTCGAGCTCAGGTGCAGCCACAATGAATTCGCAATGGTGATCTGCACGTTCGGGTCCGCATTCATCAGCGATCCCTGCAAGGCCGCATTGGCGTCGTTGAGAGCCTGGGCATTCATCGCGCCCAGCTGCAGGGTCTGGGCCATCGCTTGCTGCGTCGTGCCCGCGGCGCCGTTATAGAGAATCTGCAAGGCCATCGCGATGCTGATGGGCGCTATGGCGACATTGCCGGTCGCGCCGGCATCCAAGTTCTGAAACAGATTGAGCGCGAAGGTATTGTCGGCCGTCACGATGGCCGGACTCACGGGGGTGCCGGCATCCATGGCCTGCGCCACGGCGGGGGGCGTGCCGCTGGTGCCGGCCGGAGGGCTGGGGTTGGAAGGGCTCGTCATCGAGCCCGCATTCATCGACGATCCGCCGCAGCCGCTTAGAGCCGCCGCCATCAATACTCCCGCGGCGGTACCCATCCTAGCCATGCGATTGCGCTGTTCCATTGCTCCTCCTTAGCCGTAAGGCTCCGGCGCTGAGCTTGCTTCTTGTTGGGTAAATTCTAACCCCGCGCAAGGCCGGGCATAGCTGTCGCGCATAGGCGACAGGATTCGCTGCGGCCGTTGGAAATCTATCTAGCGCTGCGACAGCGCTGCATGAATTTATGCTTATCGGACTCGGTATCGAGCTCCGTGGCAAGGCGGCCCAACAGATCTTCAAAACCCGCGGCCTGCGATGCCGTGCTTCTCACCAGATGTCTGGCGAGCGGCCCGATGTATTCGGCGAGCTGGCGTTCGACGTGCAAGATCAGCGCGGGATCGAAGGTTCCCGCGCCGGAATGAGACACACTGGGATAGGTCCCTGAGTGCGCGCTCGCCGCCGATTCAAATTGAACGGCGCCCTGATCGCCGCTCGGTGTGCGGGCTCCAGGCGGCACTCCCAACCGCGCCTTCAGGTAAGCGACCAGCCGGTCATAATGGGGCTGCCGCGGCGGCGGAAACGCGTCCATCCAATGTTGGGCGCTCAAGAAATACTCAAGACTCTTGGACGGCAAAACGTGCTCGATGCGAAACGGCAGAATGCTCAATTGCTTATGCACCGCACGCTCGACTTCACGGCGCACCTGCGGCGAATCGTTGCTGCTGGCGGAAAACACCAAAATCATCGTGCGCGCATGAGATATGGCCTCGATGATCTCCGCCGCCCAATCGGCCGACGGGTTGATATCGCGCGGCGCGATCCAGCACTTGATGCCTTCCGCTTCGATGCGGTCCACGATTTCCACGGCGCAGTGATAGTCCGGCTGCGAATAGCTGATGAAAACATCACCCGCCATGGCTAATCCCCGATCAAGCGCAGCGCCTTTTCCAGACTCTTGCGCATACGATTAAAGGAATGCGTGAGCGATACGATCTCGGTCGCGCCACTATTCGGGAAATCATCCGCCCCCATATCGCCCAGGCTGACCTTGTCCGCGACCGCGGCAATCCGCCGCACCGGCCGTACCACCAGGTAATACAGCAGGGCGTTGACCACCAGAAAAGCGGCGGCAAATACCGCGACCAGCAACGTCATGAAGGCGCGAAATTGCCTTTGCGCGTTCGCCGTTGCGCTGGCGAAGGGCACGGAGACCACCTGGGCGGCCACGATTTCGTTGGGTTGCCAGCCAAAGCCGTTGTCCGAACCGTAGCGCGCGACCAGCGTGTGCGGCGCATCCGCGGGCGTGCTGTGGCAAATCAAACATTCCGGCTTCGCGCGAATGGGCCGCGACAGATAGAGCGACCGTCCCATCGGCGTGTCGCGCACGCCCACCACTTGCTTGGTGGTCTCATCGTTGCGAAATCGCTGAATGATATCGCTCTCCCAATCGACCGCCCGGTCGCGCGGATTGGTGGGATTGAGAGTCGCTTCCTTGTAGGCATAGTCAGGATGGTTTTCGTGAAATCGCAGGAAATTCTGCGTCGCCGAATAAGAAGGCACGCTTTGCGGAAGAAACTCGCTCTTCATGCGCTCGCCGAGCAGCGGCACGATTTCATTGGAGGTGTAGGCGCGCACCGCCGCGGCGCTGTCCATCATCAGCCCCGCTTCGGACAGGACCTCGCGCGACGCGTTCGCTTCCAGCATGTTCCAACAGATATATCCTGCGATCACTGCGGAAAGCGCGAACACGGCCGCCAGCGCCGCATTGATTCTGAGCAACAGACTCACGGCGAAGGAACCAGCTGTGGAATGGCGACTTCCGATCGCACGTATTTGTCCCCATTCTTTGTTTTAGGATCTGGCGTGCATTGTACATGGAACCGGCATGTCTCATGAGCGAATGCCCCAGCAAAAGGGATCTTTCGGATCCAGGCGCAGCAGCGTTTCGCCGGTAACATAGGCGGCGCCGACGATGCTTGGGCTTACCTCGCCTCGGGCGCGATCATGCCATCGATAGCGGCACTCGAAGGTGCTGCCGATCAAGCTCTCCTGCACCCACGCCTCGCCCTCCTGCAACTTTCCGTCGGCGGCAAGACAGGCGAGCTTGGCACTGGTCCCGGTGCCGCACGGCGACCGGTCATAGGCCTTGCCGGGGCACAGCACGAAGTTGCGGCTGTGTGCGCCGGGTCTTGAGCCTGGAGCGAACAATTCGACGTGGTCCACGAGAGCGTGCCCGTGAGCGGCCAGCGCCTCGCGAACGCGCCAGGTAAAATCCGTGAGCGCTTCCACGTGCATCAGGTCGACAATTTGATCGTGCCGCGACACCAAGAAAAACCAATTGCCGCCCCACGCCACATCGCCTTGTACTCGGCCAACGCCGGGAACATCGACGGTGAGTTGATGCAGGGTGCGGCGGCTCACCACATTGGCGACGCTGACGCGGCCATCCTCGAGCAACTGCGCTTCGACTGCGCCCGCCGGCGTATCGATCTTGACCACGCCCGGCTGCAAACGGCCCGCAAACTGCAGCGATGCGATCACGCCCATGGTGCCGTGGCCGCACATCCCCAGGTAGCCCACATTGTTGAAGAAGATCACGCCGAATTCGCAATCGGCACGGTGCGGCGCGACCAGCAACGCGCCCACGAGTGGATCGGAGCCGCGCGGCTCATTGGTGATCGCGCTGCGGTAGCCGTCGAATTGTTCGCGAAAGCGCTGTACGCGCTGCTCGAGCGGCCCACTGCCCAAATCGGGGCCGCCTTCGAGCACCATGCGCGTCGGTTCGCCGCCGGTGTGGGAATCAATGACGCGGACGGTCTCGACTTTCAAGGCCGCGAATCGCGCGCATGCTCGATCATGGCGATCACCGCGGCTCGCCTCTCGCCCGACAGCGGCAAGCGCGGCGGCCGCACTCGTTCGCTGCCGCGGCCCATGACGGCCTCGGCAAGTTTGATGGATTGCACCAAGTCATGCTCAGAATCCAAGTGCAGCAACGGCATGAACCAACGATAAATTCTGCGCGCGCGCGGGAGGTCCCCGTTGCGCAGCGCCTCATAGAGCTGCAAGGACTCCGCGGGAAACGCATTGGTGAGGCCCGACACCCAGCCCTTCGCTCCCAGCGTCAGCGCCTCGAAGGCAACGTCGTCCAGTCCTGCAAACAGCACGAAGCGCTCGCCGAACGCGTTGATCAAATCCGTGAATCGCCGCGAATCGGGCGCGGATTCCTTGATGGCCACGATGTTGGCCACTTCGGACAAGCCTCTCAAGGTCGCAATATCGATATTCACCCGATAGGAAGGGGGATTGTTGTAAAGCATGATGGGCAGGCCGGTCGCTGCTGCCACGGAACGAAAATGAAATTCCAGCTCCGCTGCCGTCGGCACATATACCATCGCCGGCAGCACCATGAGTCCTGCCGCGCCAAGACGCTCGGCATCGCGCGCAAAGGCGGCGGCGGTGGCAGTGGTGAACTCCGAGACGCCGGCGATGACCGGAACCTTTCCGGCGCTGACTTCGACCGCCGCGCGCAGCACATCGCGTTTCTCATCGGCGCTGAGCGAATTGCCCTCGCCCACCGTGCCCATCAGCACCAGGCCATGCACGCCGTCCCGCAGCAGTGCTTGCTGGACTTTCTGCGTCGCGCCGATGTCGACCTTGAGCGCGGCATCGAATTGCGTGGTCGCGGCCGGAAAGACGCCCGACCAAGCGCATGACATAGGGTTCGACATGAATATCCCGCATCGTATACGGTGGCATCATGAGCGAGCAAGACACGGTCGCGGTGATCGGCGCCGGCATCATCGGCGCGGCCACGGCGTTCGCGCTGGCGCGCGAAGGGCGTCAGGTCTTGTTGCTGGATCGAGCCGAGCCTGGGATCGCCGGCGCCAGCTTCGGCAACGCCGGGCACATCGCCACGGAAGTGATGCAGCCGCTGCCATCCCCGGGGCTGTTGTTCGGCTTTTATCGCGAGTTGTTCCGCTTCGGAGGGGTGCTCGATCTGTCCCCAAGGCAGGCGCTGCGCATGGCACCGTGGATCCGGCTGTTCGCGGCCGCCGCCTTTCGGCGGGAGGCCAACGCCCGCCATCTGGCGCCATTGGTGCGGGCCGCGGGGCCGGCCTGGGTGCGCTGGCTCGAGGAAATCCGCCGGCCGGAAATTCTTAATCGCCACGGACATTATGAGATCGCATTCGGTCCGCGCTGCCGCTCGCACATGCAAACGCACGCCGA
>DASXNX010000048.1:0-2423 GCA_036494725.1 Steroidobacteraceae bacterium | reverse complement strand
GCTGGAGCTACTCCAATCTCGGCTACGTGTTTCTCGGCCAGATCATCGAGCGGCTCAGCGGCGACGATTTCGAAGTCTACATCGACAAGAACATCCTCAAGCCCCTGGGCATGACGGCAAGTTATTTCGATCGCGCTCCCTATTTCCTCGAGGGCCACGTGTCTGCCAGTTACATTCGCGCGAGCGCCACACTCACGCCCCAGCCCCTCAACTTCGATACCGGCATCACCACCTCCAACAGCGGATTGAAAGCGCCCATTCCCGATATGGTGAAGTACGCGCGCTTCCTGATCGGCGATCCCGCCAATCCGCTCTATGAAGTGGTCCTGAAGCGCCGTTCGCTCGAAGAAGCATGGACCGGCGTGCTTCCCGTCTCCGAGCCCGGCATGGCCCCGACGCCGTATACGGCCGGGCCGCACGGTGCGCAGCCCATGATGGGCCTCGGCTTCTTTGTGCTCGACACCGGCGGACACCGTTACATCTACCATGACGGCGATCAGGGCGGATTCTCGTCGGAATTGTTGATCGATCCGGCAGGCATGAGCGCGAGCATCCTGGCCGTGAACACCACCGACACAGGTACGCCGCCGGCTGATCCCCTTCATCCACAGTCGAACACCGAGCCCGATCCGCATGCCGATCTGCGCCAGGCCTTGCGCGCGGTCCTCATTGAAACGATATTTCCTGCTTACGCCGCGACGAAAAGCAAATAGCTGAGCGCCGGCATCCTCGAAGGGAACAAAATCAAGCGGTCAGAGACCCTAGGACTGAGTGAGTTGCAGCAGGTCCCACAGGTTGCCGTATAAGTCTTCAAAGACCGCAACTGTTCCGTAGGGCTCCTCTTTCGGTGCTCGTCGAAACACGACGCCCCGAGCGACATACTCGCTGTAGTCGCGCCAGAAGTCGTTGGTGTGAAGGAACAGAAACACCCGTCCCCCGGTCTGATCGCCAATGCGTGTCGCCTGTTCCGGCGAAGCTGCCCTGGCCAGCAGCAGACGCGTTCCTTCTGAGCCGCGCGGCGCCATGAGCACCCACCGCTTCGATGCATCGAGGGGTGTATCTTCGATCAGGACAAAATCGAGTTTCTGACCGTAGAACTCGATCGCCTCATCATAATCGCGAACGACGAGGGCCACATACCCGATGTGCTGCCGCCTGGCGGTTTCGGTCGAATTGGACATGCGTCAATGACCTGATAAAGGCGTTGAATCCCCGCTGTTGCCGATATCCATCGAAGGCGAGATCGGGTTGGATTCATCGATCATGGTTTCGATGCAGTTGTTCAGCAGGCCTTTGGCGTCGAGGATGAAATCGATCGCGTCGCGCCCCGCTCCGCAACCGCCGGCGTGCGGCGTGATGTAGTGCGCCTCGGCCTTCACCTGCTCGCGCGCATTGGCCACCGCAACCGCGAAACCGCAGGCGCGCATCACGGGAAGATCGATCACATCGTCGCCGACATAAGCGATCTCCTCCAGCGTCACGCCCGCCTTGGCCATAATGTCGCGCACCGCCTGCATCTTGAACGCCTGGCCCTGGTAGACAAATTCAAGCTTCAGGTCCCGAGCGCGCGTGGCCACCGTCTCGCTGATGCGCTTGGTGATCACGCCGCACTTGATGCCGCCGATCCGCGCAAGTGAAATGCCCGCCCCGTCGTGCGCGCTGTAGCCCTTGGCTTCCATCATGGTGGCCGATTGAATACCGTACCCCACCCCGCCGTCAGGCCCGCCGAATTGCTTGTGGGGAAGGTTTTCTGCATCCTTCGCAGCCGGCGCAGGCACCAGCCAGATGGTGCCGTCGGTCAGAACACCATCCACATCGAACAGGATGATCTTGATGCGGCGCGCGCGTTCATGTGCGGTCAATGTCATAACTCGATTCTAGATGGGGCGGCGGAGCAGGCCAATCCGCGACAATAGGGTATGGATCAAAATACGCCCGACGCAGAGCCGCCGTCCGAGCCCGAAGACTACTACATAGAAGGTCCCTACATGGTCTTCACCGCGGCCTATCACCTGAAGCGCGGATACTGCTGCGGTTCTCGCTGCCGCCACTGTCCGTACGGATGGGCGGCGGTTCCGGATTCCGATCAGCGCTCCGAACCCGCGCCGCCGCCCGATGGCGACGCGCCCCCCGCCGCCGGCTGAGTGGCTGGACCGGCCGGTTCTCGCACCAACACTGCAAAGCGCGGAAATGCAAAGCTGCCGCCCGCATCGTCGACCACATTGAGCTGGCAAAGATACGAACCCGTCTTCAGCCCCGCAAGCGGCACGTCCAATTCAATCGACACCGCGTCGCGGCCCGCCACGTTGAGGGCCTTGGCCTGCACCAGGGGGGTTTCGTAGACCTTGGTCGAACCTTGAATCAGTTCGAGGCTGCTGAGCAGGCTGATGCCGGGCTTGGTTCCCTTGGGCTGATTCTCGGCG
>DASXNX010000047.1:0-41955 GCA_036494725.1 Steroidobacteraceae bacterium | reverse complement strand
GTTCGCCAACCAGTCCACACCGACTCGGTCGACCGCTGGCGCCGATACGAGCCCTTTCTGGGACCCCTGGCGGCGCTTCGCGACTGCGAGTAAGCCGGAAATCTCGGCCATGAGCACCGCCGTCGCGCTCGCAGCTCAGCTAGCGGTAATCGAGGAGGCGATGCGCGGCGCCGATCGGATCTCGGCGATCAACAAGGCTGTTGAGGCCCTGAGGCAGGGCGTGCGCCACCCCCTGGTGTGGGGCTTGGTGGCCGAGGGATTGGAGATCCAGGGCCGCAAGGCGGAAGCGCTCCGCCTGCTTCAGTTGTCGGCGGATGCCGCGCCGGATAATGCCCAGACCTGGTTTCGCCTCGGGCGGATCCTCTTTTCTCTGGATCGCCGAGTCGAGGCTCGCGACGCCCTCGACCGAGGTCTAACGATCATCCCACGGGACTATAGCGCTTTGATCGACGCCGGCACCGTGTGTCTCAGGCTGGCTGACCTGGTTGCAGCTGCAGGTCACTTCCGGCGCGCGGCCGAAGTTGACCCTGAGGCAGCTGAACCATTGTCCGCGCTGGCGGTGGTGGCGGCCCTCGATGGTGACATGCCCGCCGCCCGGGCATTCGCAGCCCACGCATTGACCCTCTCTCCGCGCCTGGTCAGCGCCCAGATCGCCATCGCCCGCGCCGATGCGGCCGAGGGCGCGCCCGGCCTTGCAGAACAACGCCTCACGGCTTTGCTGGAGCGGCAGGATCTCACCGACGCACAACGCATCGACGCCTTCGACTTGCGCGCCGAATGTCGGGACGCACTAGACCGTTGTGCCGAGGCATTCGACGACTATTCGAGCCGCAATGCCACGATGCTGCAGATGGAGACGCCGATTTTCGCCGTCGCCGGCAGGGAGACCCAGGGTGATCGTGCGCGCCGAATCGCCGCATGGTTGCAGACAAGATCTTCCAATGCCTGGGTCGCATCGGCCGGGTCTGATACGGTGGGCGCTCGCGAAACACGCCGCCACGTTTTCCTGGTCGGATTTCCGAGATCGGGAACTACTCTGCTCGAGAGGGTCCTGACGAGTCATCCTGACATCGTCGCCCTTGAGGAAATCGACGCCCTGGGCGTCGCGGGCACCGGCTTGCTGGACACCGACACCGGCCTGAAGAACCTGCTCGAACTCAAGCCCGAAGAGGCCATTGGGCGCCGCCGTCTTTATTGGAACAGCGTTCGCCAGGCGATGGGAGAAGCGATCGGAGATCGGATCTTTGTCGATAAGATGCCTCTGCACACCGTCGCCTTGCCGCTCATCGCTCAGCTTTTTCCGGATGCCAGGATTCTCTTCGCTCTGCGTGATCCACGAGATGTCGTGCTTAGCTGTTTTCGCCGGCGTTTTCGTATCAACGCAGCGATGTTTGAGTTCCTCACCCTGCAGGGTGCCGCACGCTACTACGATACGGTGATGCAGCTTGCCGCGTTCGCCCGCGAGCGGCTTTCATTGAATTTAATCGATGTGCGGCACGAGGCAGTAGTCGCCGATTTCGACTGCGAGATTCGCAAAGTCCTGGACTTCCTCGGGGCGCCGTGGGATCCGCTGGTCCGCGGCTTTGCGACCCAGGTGCGCACCATCCCCAAGACGCCGAGCGCGCCCCAGGTCGCCCGAGGCCTCAACGCAGATGGCGTGGCGCAATGGCGTCGCTACCAGGCGCAACTAACCCCCGTAGCGTGCGTGCTCGCGCCCTGGGTAGAACGGTTCGGCTACGATCCCGCCGGACTTTGATCATGGGTGTAAGCTAGCAGCAGCCTGATTCATCCCGAGCGATCATGAAAACCATCAAGACTTATTCAACCCGATTGGAAGCCGATGTCGCCACGATCGCCTTGGCCGCCGAGGACATACCTTCACTGGTGGTCGGCGTCGGGTCGGAGTTGGAAGGCGGCGCATCCGGCGTGCAATTGCAGGTTGCGGACGATAGAGCGGATGCCGCACTCAAAGTGTTGCAACGATCGTGACCTAGGACGGGCACGCCGCGCTTGCTGAATCGAACGCGCCCACATTTTTCGCATTACCGGCTTCTCGTCACCCTGAGCACGAGCGTGTAACGTCATAATGCGTCGCTCGGCTTTCGGAATTTAAGAATCACCTGATCGGTGGGGCGCAACGCAAGTAGGGAGAGGGCCTCAGGGTTTCTGCGTGTCGTTGTGGCCCACCGCCACGGGATTCGTAAAGATGACGGCGTTTGGAATAATGACCTCCCGTCCTTCCTTAGTCGTCACGATCGTCGCACGGGCTTGAATGTCGGAAACATTTCCTTCGATTCCCGTAACGCTGATGAAATCCCCTAAGCGGAACGGTTCTTGTAACAACAAAAGAATGCCTGCGAGAAAGTTCTGAAGAATATTTTGAAATGCAAAACCTATGGCGACGGTGCCGATTCCCAATAGCTTGATCAGATCCGCGGCTTGGAATGAGGGCGCAATGACCGAGATAGCGATCAGGAAACCGAAGCACGCGATGCTCAGGTGAACGAGCCTTGCCAACAGGAGCGCCACGCCTTGGTGGTAGAGTCGTCGCAACACGATTCGACGCGTCAGGGACTTCGCGAAAGATGCCGCAACGAGGAACACGATAAGAATTAATATTGCCAAGATGACGTTTGGCAACAACGCAATGGTTTCGTTGAGGATCTTGGCGCCCGTTTTCCAGGCAATTGAGAAATCAACCGGCATAACACCTCCTCACGCCGGATTTTCGTGGATAACGGTGATCGCAGACGAGTCGACGGCGCCTGACTCCCGGCGTCGGCGCCTTCTGACATGGAGGTGCAATGAACGCGGGACCAAATTGCTTGGTGGCGATATGCTTTAAAGGAGTCCGGGGCCTATGCTACGCAAATCACGAATTGCCGCCTCACTCGTTGTCGCAATAGCATGCTGTGCGAGTTACGAGTGCGCCGCAGGCGCAGAGAATCGATGCATCAAAGAATCTGATCAGGTCCGCGCTCGGGAGTTGGGCATAGCGCCGGGCGTCCTGAGCCCTGGTCCTCTGAACGCAATCACCGATGTGACGGGCGTGCTGGTCGGGCAGGTCACATTGATTTCCGGCGATAACATTCGCACCGGTGTTACCGCGATCCTGCCGCACGGTGGAAATCTCTATCAGAACAAGGTGCCCGCCGGTGTAGTCGTCTTCAATGGGTACGGCAAATCGGCCGGGTTGAGCCAGATTGCCGAACTTGGCGAGATCGAATCGCCCATTGTGCTGACGAACACACTTGCGGTGCAGCGAGGCATGGAGGGTGTCATCGATTGGACGTTATCTCAGCCGGGCAACGAAAAAGTGCCATCAGTTAACGCTGTCGTCGGGGAGACGAATGACGGTCATCTCAATGACATCCGAGGCAGGGCCGTTACACCTGAACACGTTGTGCAAGCCATCAAGTCTGCCCGGGCCGGTCCGGTTGAGGAGGGCGCGGTCGGCGCGGGTACAGGGACCGTTGCGTTCGGTTGGAAGGGCGGAATCGGCACCAGTTCCCGCCGGCTTCCTGCATCACTCGGTGGCTGGACTGTGGGAGTGCTCATTCAATCCAACTTCGGTGGCATTTTAACCGTGGACGGCAGACGAGTCGGCGTAGAACTCGGCAATTTCTATTTGAAGGATGAGGTTGCAGGCAAACGTGCCGACGGCTCGATCATGATTGTCATTGCCACCGACGCGCCGCTGGCGGATCGCAACTTGACGCGACTTGCGCACCGCGCAGCCGCTGGAGTCGCCCGCACCGGTTCTAGCTTTTCCAACGGTTCGGGAGACTACTTCATCGCCTTTTCCACGGCCGCGGGCGGAATTCGCACACCGGATAAGCGTGCAGCCGTTTCTCAATATCCGGAAATCTCCAACGACAACGTTTCGCCGCTATTCGAAGCCGTCGCAGAAGCAACCGAGGAGGCGATATATAACTCCTTGTTCATGGCAACTACGATGCATGGTCATGATGAGATACTGGGCAAAGATGTTGTGGTGGAGCGGTTACCGCTCGCTCTGTTTTTGAAGGGGCGTAAGCAGTCCTGTCGTTGAACGACCGCGCGCGATGCGGGCTTGGGCGGATTGACGTTCGCTACGCGGTGATCAGATATCTCGGATCGTGAGGCGCGCGCGTGAAAATCTTATGTACCAAGGGCTCAAAGGTGGCGAGGGGTTCGGATGGGTATTGAGGGTCGAAGGAACACTGATCCCAGTTGGCGCAGAAATTCTTGCAGGCGTCATACCATGGATGATCGAGAAATTTATCGCGTGCGTTGCGATCGCCGCCGCGGAAATGAACGTAGTAGTAATTCTGAAACAGGCCATGCTGTTCCACGATCCAGGTAACCTCGGGGCGGACGTAGGGCCGGATAATTCCCGCCGCGATCTCCGTGTGATTGTAAGGCGCCAATTCATCGCCGATGTCGTGGATGAGCGCCGCCACGATCAACTCATCGTCCGCGCCGGCGCGCATCGCGCGACTGGCCGTCTGCAGCGAGTGGCCCAAGCGACTCACCGGATAGCCCTCGAGCGAGTGGTCGAGCTTCTTCAAGGCTGCCAGGATGGAATCCGGGAGATGCCTCGCATGCTCCAGCTCGGAGCGATCGAGCAACTCGTAGTCCTCGCGGGTGCCGTCTTCCATGCGCGTGAAGCTGACCGTCGAATTCATGTGGAAACGCTCCCGGGTTGGCGGCGCAGAACGCGATACAAGCTGCGCGGGCCATCGATGTCAATGTAGCAGCCCTGCAAGTGCCGCAAGCCTTCGATCGGATCAAAACCGGTACGACCGTGTAGCAGGCGGCAGTTATCGAACATTACCAAATCGCCGCTCTGCAGCAGAAATCGAATCTCGAACTCGGTCGATCGCAGCATGTGGTCGAACAGATGTCGTGCCCGATAGTAGGCGGTCAGCTGATCGAGAGGAAGCAGCGGAACGAAATCCAGTCGCGGACTGAAATGAATCGTCCTGACGTGGCCGCTTACGTCGAGCTCTATCAGCGGCGCACTGGCCACCAGTTCGGTGATCGAGTCCCGGTAGCGAAAGCGCACCGGGGTAGTGCTCAACACGCGGAAGGCTTGCGGGTCTCGGATGCGAAGAGCCTCGCCAACTGCTATCCCATCCACCAGAGTGGATAGACCGCCCGAGGTTTTGTTGGCGAGACAATGCAGCAGCTGTACGCCAGGCACAGGCGAGCGATACGGATTGTCGGTGTGAGGATCGAGATGCAATGCCGTATACGCCAAGTCGCTGGCATTGGGCTCCGAACGTACATCAAAAAAGGCGCCGAAGTTTGTCTCACGGGTAAAGCCGAACGCGGACGCGACCTTCAACACCTCCCGATCAGCACATGGGACGCCGCTGAAAATGATGAATCCATACTCCAAGAACCGCGCGGTCCAATCGAGGCGCTCGGCTTCGCTCGGCTGAGTCTGCCATTGCGCGCGCGGAAGATCCCGAAGAGTTCCGTCCCACACCCTCCCTGCGGGACAATCCTGATCTCCGGGTGGCATTGCCGCCTCTGCAAGAATGTCGCTCACGGCAAATAGCGTCTCGTGGCCATCGCTGAATTTGACCTTCAGGCGGCCGTGCTCGAATTCCTCGATCGAGACCAGGTGCAAACTCAGATCGAGATCCGATGGATCGTGCAGTCGCTGGCCCGTGAGTAAATCCATGCTGGCAACGTCGGAAGATCGCTCGCGTAGCCAAATGGGATGCACCTCGTAAGATTCTCCGTTGCCGTACGCAACCGACAACCTTGTCGGCGAATCGATTCTCAGCGTTATTTGGCCTTTGCTCATCGCGATATTCCCTTTTCCCAAGGCTTTCATGCGCCCCTATTGTAACGGGGGTCACCTCAGGAGAGGGATAAATGCCGGCATCTTTACTGGCAGCGCAATCGAAGGCATGCTTGGGGGTATCTGGCTAGGCGCGCGGTTTCGGTGGGCGGCACGCGTCTGAAGTAAGTCCACGGCAACTGAAGGAGGTGATCCAAGTGACACATATAGAAGTTGGTTCGGTCGCGTCTTTGGGCGCATTGGTCAGTGGCGAGTTTCATCGTTAGTCGGAACCTCGTGCAGGCCGCACGTCCGTAGAGAGGCGCGCAGGCAAATGCCACGCGCGCGGCCGGGTCCAACGGATGGACGCTTCGACGTAGTTGCTGTGCGGACGACCTTGGTCTGCAGCCAGTAACGCTCGAGCAGGAATGGCGGAGTCCTCACGGGCTCCGTCATTTTTTTTTCGATGCCAGGGTTTATACTCGCCGTTTCTTTCGCACGCCGGCGGAACCCTCTATGGAAATCTCAAAGATCGTACTTACGTTTTGCTCTCTACTATGGGCTATTCCTGGCTCTGCTCAGGTGGCACTGAAACCCGATACCCCCAGCCTCTTGTTCTGGACGCCGGAACAGCAGAGCGAGGGATATCGCAGCATCGAGAAGATCTACAAGGTAGCCACAGTCAAGCGCGGCTCCAAGGTGCACCCCTTGCCAAAAGCCTCCAAGCAACTGTCGCCGACTTGGGATTATGGCGGTCGTCAATGGACGGTCGAGAGCTATATGAGCGCGAATCGAACCTCCGGTGTTCTCGTCTTGAAGGACGGCAAAATCGTGCTGGAGCGCTATGGCCTGGGTCGCAAGCCGGAAGACCGCTGGACCTCATTCTCCGTTGCAAAATCCTTGTCCTCAACTCTGGTTGGCGCGGCCATTCAGGATGGCAAGATCAAGGGGCCGGATGCCCTGATCACCGAGTACGTGCCTGAGCTCAAAGGATCCGCCTACGACGGTGTCACGGTGAGGCAGCTGCTCATGATGAGCTCGGGAGTGAAGTGGAATGAGGATTACACGGATCCCAAGTCGGACGTCGCCCAGGCAGGCTTCACCGGCAGCGAGCCGGGCATGGATCCCTTGGTGAGTTACATGCGTCATTTGCCGCGCGCGGCAGAACCGGGCACGAAGTGGCATTACGACACGGGCGAGACGGACATGGTAGGCATCATGGTCTCCAACGCTGTCGGCGAACCACTGTCGCAATATCTTTCCGAGAAGGTCTGGACCACCTATGGCATGGAACAGGATGCAGTGTGGATGGTAGATGCATCAGGCAAACAGGAACGCGGCGGCTGCTGCATCTCGATGACGCTGCGCGACTATGGGCGTGTTGGGCAATTCATCTTGGATGGCGGTGAGGCTCAAGGTCGACAGGTAGTTCCTGCTTGGTGGGTGGCGCAGGCAACCGCCAAGGAGATTGACAACGGAGCGGGTGGCTATGGTTATTTCTGGTGGATTCGTGAAAATGGCAGCTACGACGCAGTGGGCATCTTTGGCCAATCGATCACTACGTTCAAGGACGACCGATTGATCATTGTCATCAATTCGGCATGGCCGGTCGCCACCAGCAAGGAGTACAGCGCAGCCAGAACTGCGTTCATAAACGCCTTGCACAAGGCTGCCAAACCCAGCGTGACAGCGAGCAATTAATCGAATTTCACAAGATCGAATGACTCGGTTCAGCACTCCCAAAGTCGTTCGCGCTGCCGGCCTGGCGCTGGTATTCGCGCTCGGGTGTGCACATGGGCAGGATCTACAGGCCGTGCAGGCCTGTACTCGACTGGCCGCTGATTCCGCGCGGCTGTCGTGCTACGACACCGCCATGGGCAGGCCGGGGCCGGCAGCGAGCGCGGCGAATCCTCAGCCGGCGCCGTTAACCACAGCAGCCGGCACCACCAACTCACCTAAAAACCTGTCGGCGCAGGTGCGAGAGGTGACCCCCCTTCCTGCGGGACTGTACCGACTGACGCTGGATAACGGGCAGGTTTGGGATACCACCCAAGCGGATTCGGCGCTCATGTTCAAAGTGAACGATGCGGTAACCATCACTCGAGGGTTGCTGGGCGGTCACCAAATTTCCTTGGCAGGACACAACACCAGCGTTAGCGTAATACGCAAGCAATAGCGAATTGCCTCAACGCGAGATGTCGCGGGCGACTCTCTCTGCGATTTCGACGCGTTGCGTCTTCGAGGTCTGATTCGATTGGTAGAGCGCCTTGAGGAAGGTGGCATCCCAACTGCTCAGGCCTGCGGGTTGATTTTCCGCCGAGGGCGCGAATAGCCGTAATATAGAAGGTGCACTTCCGAGCTCGGCGTCGAGATCGATATTCGTCAATCCCGTCATGGCCACATACGCTGCCAGCTGATTCAAACTGGTGTGCTCCGTGCGATTGGTGTCGATGATCGCGAAGACGGAGAAGAAATCGAAAACCGTATTCCCGACAAATGCCGACGATTCGGCCCGGGTGTTGCTGGGGATGAAATGGCCGTTGCGCGTTCCGGACTTACGGCCCATATCGATGTTGTACCAGACGCGCACCGGCCGTGACTGAGATCCTTCGAGGAATTGGTGAATGAGTGCCGGCGTCGCATCGCCAAAAAGCCGCTTATCCCGCGCGTACCACGCATTGAGCACCCGATCCGGCTCGGAAGTCGCCACAACGACGAAGTTAGGTTGACAGGGGGCCTTGGCGAGGGGTGCACCAGCAGCGGCGCTGATTTGCGATAGCGCGGCCGACAGGGTTTTGATGTCTTCTGGGGCGGGGCCCGCTACCAGCACGCAGATCGGCGAATTCCAGCGAACGATCGAATCGTCATCGGGCAATCCAGTACTATGCGTGATCGCGCGGACGAAGGCGTCTACGCGGTGCTCAAGAGCGGCTCGATCCTCTTCCGTCTTGACCCCGGGCAGCGATGGAGGCGATTCGGTCTCGGAGGCTGCGAGCATCGGCGCGGCAAGAGCGGCCACGCTCAAGATCGAGAATGCGATCAATCGCAGCGCAGGCGCCAACCTCGGATCAATGAAAAATCGTCGACGAGGCGCGCAACGCATCGGAGAACAACCGTTTCATAGCGACACTCCGAAGGGTTTCAAATCACGGGTCCGTCGAGCGGGACGGCCGCTCAGTCAGTACACGACATCCCCAAGCATTTGAAGGTGGGATGATTCATGATGTCCTTGGCCTTGGTGACGTCCTGCTTCTCATCCTGAATCTGCGCCGCGGTCAGGCAAACCCGCGTTGCAATGCGGTTCCCGGTGATGATTTCGGTGCGACAATAGTAGACCGCATTGTGACGCCTCAGCACCGAATAGCCAGCCTTGACGAGGTTTTGGTCGACGTCACTGTTGGGCGCAGTCGCGGCGGCAGGTGCGGTGGCAGGTGCGGTGTTCGCCGCGGCAACCATCTGCGGCGCTGCTTTCGGTTGCGCCGCGGTTCCCAGCGCAGGATCAGCGGTGCGCGGTGCGCTGGAGCATGCCACTGCCAGCGTCGCGAAGATGATTGATACAATCGGCTTGATGTCAGATGGCACGCGTCACCGTTGTTGTATTGCGCAGAGCGGCCCTAAAAAGGGCCGCTCTCTAGCGTCCATGCACGACTGTCCTTAGAATTTTGCGGTAAACGCAACGAATAATTGCCGGCCGAACATATCGTAGGGATCCGTCGTATTCGCGTTGCCGCCCGCTATGAGTCCCGTCGACGACACCAGCAGCGGCGGATTCTTGTCGAGAACATTGTTGGCGCCGGCACGCACCGTCACGATTTTGTTGATATGCCAGTTCGCCTCCAAATCGATGTAGCTGTAGGAGCCGATGCGGGCATTGTATTGGTCATAGTTGTAGTTCTGATTCGCCAGCAGCGGATTGCCCGTATTGGCATCTTGCTCCACAGGGCTCAGGTAGCGCCAGGTGATCGATCCCGACACATCCCACGGCGTATTCCACGTCGTACGCAAAATATGATGCCAACGTGGGTTCACCGTCTGACACGTTGCTCCGAACAAGCCTGCGCAGTCATAGCTGGGACCGCCGGGGACCGGCGTGGTGTCGAGAGCCTGCAGCCAAGTAGCATTCATATCGAAGTGCACGTTGCCGAAGCCGGGAGGCAGGTCCTGAGTGTAAGCCAGCTGCAGATCGATGCCGCTCGTCTTGATCGAACCTAAGTTTATGTTGGTCTGGACGATGTAACCGCCGGTCTGCAAGTTAGAGCCTTGGAGACCCCCAGTCGCCGGAGCGCGAACAATGGCAGCGCAATCCACCGGATTGCCGGTGTTGCCGCAGCCGCTGATGATGCCCGTCGAGGGCAAGACACTGATCGCATCCTTGATCAAGATGTGCCAGTAGTCGAGGCTGCCGGTAAATTTCGGCAAGAAGCTGGGCTGAAAATTGAGGCCGATGGTGTATGTTTCACCCTGCTCCGGGCTCAATGACGTATTGCCCCCCTGCAATTGAGAGCACTGTCCCGCGATGCACTGTGGGATGGGATTTACTCCGTTGACGGCGTGGCCGGCGGCGCTCGCGGCGTACTGAGCCGCCGAAACGCCCAGGTTGGCGCACTGCGCTTGGGAGAACGAGACCGGTGGCGCGCAGGGATCGTTGCCGGAATTTATCAGTCCGACGAGCGGCGGGTTGTACAGCTCGATGATGCTGGGTGCGCGAATGGCCTTGTCATAACCAACGCGCAAGCGCACGTCCTGTATGGGCGCGTACTGCACTTCGAACTTATACGTATGGGCCTCGAATCCAATATCGTTCGATCCACTGACGGTGGTGTAGCTCGAGTAACGATAGCCGGTGTCGAACAGCAGATCCTTCGCTCCGGGCATATCCTGGATCAATGGCGCACGAATTTCCGTGAAACCCTCGATCACCGCCAGACTCTCATCGATCGGCACCACCGCGCTGCCAAAGCCCGACAGTAGCTGATTCTCCTCGGCATAATCACCCATGAAGAACTCGTGGTCGTTGCGATGTTCGAATCCCGCGTTGATCGCAATTCCATCGTGGGCGAGCGGCGAGGTGACGCCCCAGGTGCCGAGCTGTGCGGTGAGTTCGCCGTGCTCGGTACGCAAGGTAGAGGAGCCGATGCTCAAGCCGTTGATGTACAGATAGTTCAACGCGGCCTGGCTCACCCCGCCGTCCTGGAAGATATTGTAGGGGACGCAGGGCGGCCCGCTGACGCAAGCGGGCGTGCCGTTGTTGTTGTACACGGCGAGGGAATTCTGGAGGGACTGAAAATTGAAGAAGTTCAGGTTGGTGTTGGTAAAGGTGGTGTAGTAGTACTGGCCGTACAAGTCGTAGGTCAGCCCTTCGATCACGTCGCCCTTGGAGCCCAAGACCACGCGATAGTTCTCGTGCTCGAAATTCGATTGCCTGGCTACGCCCTCCGTGTTGCGCCGTCCTATCCCAAGATCCACACAATTGGTAAATGACGAGCCCCCCGCCGCCAATGTGCAGCCCGCGGTCGGATTCGCGTTCGCGGTCGCAATTTGTGCCGGCGTGCACAAAATCGACTGCTGCTGGGCGCTCAGCAGCGGGTTATTGCAGGTAACCGGGTATTGACTCGTCAGGGTTGGGTCGAATGGATTGGACCCGAAGAAGGCGGCGGCCGGCGCAACGGCCTGACTGGTACGATCGTCCATGTAATAGAACTCGGCATAGGGCTGAAAATAATCCGTGACTTTCATATGACCCAATAGCGCTCCATTGATGCGGTCGTCCTCGCGCGACATATAAATGTAGGGCTGAGAATTGAACGCGGCCGGTGGGTTGGTCCCCGGCGTACCGAAGGGCACAAATTGATTGCCGAGCACGGAATAGTCATTGCTGGCCTGCGGACCCGTCTGCGGTTCGAAAAGATTGGAGTTTGCCGAACCGTTGCAATGCGAGCCCACCACAGTTTTTCCGTGCGTGGTGG
This sequence comes from Steroidobacteraceae bacterium, assembly GCA_036494725.1. GTDB lineage: Bacteria > Pseudomonadota > Gammaproteobacteria > Steroidobacterales > Steroidobacteraceae > Bog-1198. The sequence continues at coordinate 30,216 of DASXNX010000047.1, read as the reverse complement.
TCGCGTACGTGGGATAAAGCTCACAGCCGCCGAAGTCATACTCGCTGCTCCGCACCGGGTCGGCGTGACGATAACTCAAATACCCTGTCACATTGCCTTCACCGTCCGCGAAGTTCGTCCCCATCAGCACATCGAATGAGCGTTGTCGGCCGGTATAATTCGTTCCGGTTTGCGGCGTATAACCAAACCCGCTGACCAGGTTCTGCATGTAAGTATTGTTGTTGTCGTGCATGTTCTCGTTGAACTGGCCGTCGATTTGCACTCCCTGAAAGTTCTTCTTCATGATGAAGTTGATGACGCCGGCAATGGCGTCGGAGCCGTAAGCGGCCGAGGCTCCGCCGGTGACGACTTCGATTCGATCAACCAAGCCGGCGGGGATCTGGTCTAGATCGGGCGCGGGCGATTGTATGAGGGTGTTGGGGGATCCTTGGCCCAGACGACGTCCATCGACCAGCACCAGCGTGCGGTTCGGCCCGAGCCCGCGCAGGTCGGCGGTGGCGATACCGCCGGCGCCAGTCAAGCCGCTCGTGGTGTTGCCCAGGTCCTGCCCAATCGAGTTGTTGAGGTTCTGCGGCAACTGCATGATAAGGTCGCTGATATCGGTCTTGCCCGTCGTCGCGATGGACTCGGATGAAATGACTTGTATCGGGCTGGTGCTGACCGCATTCGGCGCCGCGATGCGCGAGCCGGTGACGACAATCTCGGTCAGCTCCTCCGGCGCGGTCGCGGCCGCAGCCGTGGGCGCTGTCTGCGCCAGGGCAGGCAGGCTGGTTGCAGCGGCCAAGACCCCTACAAAAAGGCGCGTTTTCCAGGCAGAAGGGCGATGGATCATGTTGAGGATCTCCCGAGAGCAGTCACGAACACGGTGTCTGACCCGAGGCACGTCATCGTTGCGCGATCACAACGAACCATTTCGACGGCCCGTGGCCCGATCATTTATGGTCCGAAAAAATACCCGTCGCGCGATGTCACAGGAAAAAAATGTGACGAGTCGTCTCCTCCGCGTGATGAAGCGTCCGGCTATGTGACGAACTCTTGCGATTCGCGCGTCCCGTCCACGGAAGGGCGCTGCGAGTCGCCGGCGGGCCTGTTCACAGTCCATGTCACCGTTCGCGTACGAACGACACCGGCGCGGCAGCTTCCTCGAAGATGCGGGACTCGCCAAAAAAGTTGATTGCCCCGCCGCACGAGGTGTCCGCGTACGTGGTGAAGTCTTGGAGGCCGCCGCTCGACGCCGGTGCCTGTGCCGCTGGACGGGGGGTACTCGGGTATCAATGGCGCGAAGACTTCCATATGGGCCAGGAGCGGAGCTTTCCCCGACCTTGTTCGTGCTCGATTGAGACGCTCGAGCATGAGCGGCCGCCGCGGCAGGCCCGGACGGGTCGCGAGGAGTAGGAAGAAGGTCAGCATCACGGGAATTTCGATTGCAATCGTGCCCAGGGCGTGGCGCACGATCGCCTGTCTCTGCTCCGGGCAGAGAGCCGTATTCGCGTAGTACTCGGCCCAGGTACGTTCATATCGGAAGCGAAAGCAACGGCGCAGAATATCCGCGTCGCCCAAGCCGTGATCAACGACACTGATCGTCGGTTGGTTGCAGGCGTCGGGCGCAACCGGCGCTTCACCTTCCGGAGTGTCGAAATCGAAATACGCCTCCATGCTGCTGGCAAGGACGTCTAAGTCCGAGTCTCCGTTTACCCAAAATGCCCTGATCAATCCACGGCGCCCCGTCGCGGAGGATCGGATAAGCGCGCCGCGACGACCTCCGATGAACGATTGTTCGTCGCTTTTGAATCCATAACGACTAAGTTCGGCAAGCCAAGGCGCTTCGCACCATTCAACCCAAACCCGCTCGGCCGGCACATGTAGAAGGTCGGCGCAGGCCAGGGTTCTCGTTCCCTTTGAGTAGGCAAGTGCCGTGCATAGTCGTGTCAGATCGTCGCCGAGCACGTATCGAGTCGGACACTCGAGGATCTCATTCGCAAAAGCGGCAGCACCGCTCAAGTGCTTAAGGCTGCCATCTATCGTGTTTTGCACGATGAAAGGCGTTCGGCACTGCGTAATGCGGTCGGCCAACCTCATGGTTGATACGATTACACAGCCAGTCGCGCTCAGATAAATTGTGGGATGGAGCAACCCGTGACGGTGAGCAACCCCGAAAATAGAGGTATGAGGATCGCGATCGCGGATCCGCAGAGCCAGGCGTGAGTCGCTAGAGATCCGCTCCGGCTCGACAGTGATGCCATGGCAATAGGTTCAAAATCGCGTCGCGGTACGTCTTGCTGGAGTACAGGCACGTTCCGGAGGAGAGCGTGAAAGCCAGCGTCCCGTGACCCACGGGCTCCGCAAACTCGACCGCCCGAATATTCAACAGTATTGAGCGATCGATGCGCACAAAACCAAAGTCGGCGAGGTCCGCGGCGAGGCGCTTTATCGAATCTCGGCTGATGTATTCCGCATGACCCACCCGGATGGTCACGTAGTTGCCGTCGGCTTCAATGTAATCGATCTTCTCGATGTCCAGCGGGTAGAGTCGATGTTGTCGTTCGCCGACCAGAATCTTGGGCCGCCTTCCCAGAAGGCCCAGAATACCTCGCGTCAATCGAGCTTGTGCGGCCTCTTCGAGAACATAGCGCCGCCGAGCCCGTCCGATCGCATGCTCGAAACGATCCGCGTTGATCGGCTTGATTAAATAGTCGACCGCCCCCGCCGCAATGGCGCGCTCGGCGAATTCCGGCTGGTGTGAGGTCATGATACCGAGCGGTCCCGAATCACCGGCGCCGCGTAGGACGTCAAATCCGGACATATCGGGCAAGGCAACGTCGATGAGCATGATATCCGGAGAAAGGCTCTCTGCCGCATCGATGGCCGCGCCGCCAGACTCAGCCTCGCCAACCACGTGCAGATCGGTGACCCGATCACACAATTGGGCGAGTTCGGAGCGTACCAACGGCTCCTTATCGACGATGAGAAGCGTCATGGGGCGCGGACTTAGCGGAGCGAGTTTCTCTGGTGTCGGCATATTGCCTCAAAATCTCGCCGTGAACGCCAAGAATAATTGGCGGCCGAAGAGGTCGTAAGCGCTGTAGGTGTTTGCAGCACCGCCGGCGACGATATCCGTGTTGATGAGGGGCGGATCCTTGTCGAGCAAATTGTTGGCGCCGGCGCGGATCTGCAAGATCTTGTTGACGTTCCACGTGGCCTCGAGGTCCAAATAGTTGTACGCCGGGATTTTAGCGTTGACGTAGTCGTATCCATTGAACGTCGAGAAGTGCAGCGTCGGATCCGAGCTGTTGTTATCTTGAGAGACTGCACCGAGGTAGCGCCAGGTAAGCGTGGCGGACACACGCCAGGGGGTGTCCCAAGTCGTGCGCAGCAAGTGGCGCCAGTGAGGATTGACTGTTTGGCAGGTGAAGCCGAATAGTCCGGCGCAATCATAGGTAGGCGACCCAGGCAGGGGTGTCGTCTCGTCACGCAACAGATAAGTTCCATTGAGTCCGAACACCACATCACCGAAGCCCGGCCACAGGTCGAACTTGTAGTTCAACTGTACGTCGACGCCGCTATTCACGGCGGTACCTAGGTTGTAATTCTCCTGAATGACGTAGCCGCCGCCCGCGACGCTGTTGCCGTTCAGGCTTCCGCTTATCGGCTGGCGCACGATCTGGCTGCAGTACAGCGGGTTGCCGGTATTGGCGCAATTCGACAACACCAACAAATAGGGAATGACGCCGATCTCATCCTTGATCTGGATATGGTAGTAATCGATGCTGCCGGTGAGATGTGGAATCCGGCTGGGCGCGAAATTCACGCCGAAGGTATAGGTATCCGCCTGTTCGGGCTTGAGGTTCGGGTTGCCGCTGGTCTCCTGCGACAACTGCGCGGCCGTCCCTTGGGGGATCGAACCGTTGTTGTACTGGGTCATCGTCACACCGGTGCGCTCGCACTGCAGGAGGGTGTAGGTGATGGGCGGGGCGCAGGGGTCGGGAGCGACCGTGGTGATCCCGACGATGGGTGGGGTGAAGGCCTCGGCAACGCTCGGCGCGCGAATAGCACGGCCATAGGAGCCGCGAATCCGAAAGTCCGCGATCGGCGCATATTGCACCTCGAACTTGTAGGTGTTGGTCACGCCGATGGTCGAGTAATTCGAACGACGGTAGCCGGTATCGAACAGCAACTCCTTGGCGCCCGGCTTGTCCTGCAGCAGCGGCGCGCGTAGTTCCACGAATTCCTCCGCCACCGAAATACTGTGGTCGATCGGCGCCACGGCGCTGCCGAATCCGGACAGCAGGCCGCTTTCCTCGGCGACGTCCGGTAGCAGAAGCTCGTGATCGTTTCTGTATTCGAAGCCGATATTCACGCTCATGCCTTCGCTCGCCAGCGACGATCTGACCCCGTACTCTCCAAGCTTGCCGGTGATATCGGCATGCAGAGTACGCAAGGTCGAGGTTCCTAACGCCGTGCCTGGCTCATAGAGGTAATTGAGTTGCTGCTGCGTGACGCCGCCGTCAGAGAATATGTTGTACGGGACGCATTGCTGAGGCACGGCTATGCAACGCGGGCTGGCGGCGGTACCTGTAACCAGCAGAGCATTGCTGATGCTTGCGAAGTTCAAGTACTTTTGATTGGAATCGGAAAAATCAGTGTAGAAGTACTGCCCATACGCATCATAGCTCCACGCGTCCGCGAACTCGCCCTTGGCGCCGAGCACGCTACGATAGTTGGTATGCTCGAAATCGGTATAACGCGGACCACCCTCGATGTTGCGGCGGCCGATACTCACCTGCGCGGCCGCCGAACCAGGAATCGCCTTGTCGGCAGCGATCTGTGCGGGCGTGCAGAGGATTGCCTGCTGCTGGGTGCTCAATAGAGGATTGCTGCAATTGACGTAGTAGTTGCCCGCGCCCGTGGGATCGAGCGGATTGGCGTTCTGGAACAGGGCGGCCGGCGACACCTGCTGATGCGTTTTATCACCCATGAAAAAAAACTCGGCATACGGTTGAAAGTGCTCGGTGATCTCTTCGTGAAGCATGATGGCTGCGTTATAGCGATCGTCTTCACGCGTCAGCGAGATGCCGCCCTGACCGTTGTAGATCGCCGGAGGCGTCGTCGCGAGCGTTCCCCAGGGGACGAAGTCTTGCCCATAGACGCTGTAGGCGGTACCCGCGTGGGGTCCGGTGACCGGCGCAAAATAATTCGAGTTGGAGGAGCCGCCGCAGGCGACGCCGATCACATTGTGGTTTGCGGCTTGGATCGGGTTCAACTGACAGGCGCCATAATCGCGTTGGCTGCTCTCGAGCGGGTCCGCGTGGCGGTAACTCAGGTAGGCCGTAACATTGCCCCTGCCGTCCGCGAAATTGCTGCCCATCAGCATGTCGAAGGCGCGGTTGTCCCCATCATGGATCATGCCCGCGGGCGGCGTGTATCCGGATTTCCGTACCAGGTTCTGCATGAAGGTGTCGTCATTGTCGTGCCAGTACTCACTGAAGTGGCCGTCGACTTGGAAGCCCTCGAAGTTCCGCTTCATGATGAAATTGATGACGCCGGCGATGGCATCGGAACCGTATGCCGCGGAGGCGCCGCCGGTGACGACTTCGACACGGTCCACCAGTCCTGCCGGAATCTGGTCGAGATCGGGGGCCGGCTGCGCAATGGCGGTGTTCGGAGAGCCCACTCCGAGACGGCGGCCGTCGACGAGCACCAAGGTGCGGCCCGGTCCCAGTCCGCGCAGGTCCGCGGTGGCAATGCCGCCGGCGCTGCTCAATCCGGACGTGCCGTTGCTGAGATCCTGGCCCAGATCATTGATGAAGATCTGCGGCAGCTGGCTGAGGATGTCGGCAATGTCGGTCTTACCGCTCACTTGAATGGACTTCGCCGAGACGACAACAATGGGGCTGGTGCTCACTTCATTCGGCGCGGCGATGCGCGATCCGGTGACGATGACCTCTTGCAGGGATTGAGAACCCGCCGACTCGACGGACACCTGCCCCGAGCCTGGCACCGCCTGCGCAATCAAGATTCTCTTTGAGGTAGGAGTTATGGCCTGCTGTGCACGTGAATCGGAGCCGACTGCTTTGCCCGCCGGCAGCGGCTGCGACGCCCCGGTTGCCGCTGAAAGCGAGGGATCGCTCAGCGGTATGACGGTCACCGTGTTCTCGTCCAAATAGCGGTACGTCAAACCCGTGCCGTCAAGTAACTGGTCGAAGGCCTCGTTTGCGGTGATATCCCCGTTGGCACCGCGCGTATGCACGTCGCGAACCGTAGTGGATAGGTAGAGAACTTGCAGTCCGAGATTTTGCGCCAGCTGTTTGAGCGCGGGCCCCAGATCTTGCGCGTCGATGTGGGTGCGTTTGCGCACGGATGCGCTTGCACTGTCGGCAGTGGCAACACCGACAATGGAAGGGCAAACAGCAGCCGCGACTATGGCAAGACGCAAAAACACCCCCGCGCCTTTTAAGAGCCTTTTAATGCCGGCCGGCCGATATGGCCGCCGGCTCCCATAGCAGTAGAGCGTTGTCACATAAAAATGGGTATGCTCAATGCGCTTCGCGGCGAACGACGCGCACTTGATCCTCCGTTTCTATGACCCGCATCGAATTCTGGCTGCGCAGGAAGTTGATGAGCGACACCGGATCGGTGGAGGAATAGACGCCGCTGATCTTGAGCGTCCGCATCTCAGGGTCATCAATGGCAAGCGGCCGGCGATTGTACCGATTGAATTCTTCGGCGACCTCACTCAGCGGCGTCTCTTCGAATATCAGACGCTTCTGCACCCATGCCGTAGCTGCGACGGTGTCGGCGCGCGTGGGTTTTGTCACGGTATGAGGCAGGACCGTGAGTTGTTCGCCGGCCGATAGCACGATGGCCGCTGCGCCGGCGCCTTCCGATCCCGGATAGGTTTCGACCCGGCCTTCGACGACGGTCACGACGGTCGCGCTCTGCTTCCTATAGACATCGAATTCTGTTCCGACCGCGCGCACCTGGGCCTCGCCCGCTTGCACTATGAATGGCCGCTGCTTGTCCTTCGCGACGCGAAAAAGCGCCTGGCCTTCGATGAGCGCCACATCGCGCCGATGGTCGGTCAGGCGAACCTCGATTCTCGATCGCGAGTTGAGCTCGACGGTCGAGCCGTCCATGAGCTGGATGGTTCTCTGCTCGCCGATCCCGGTGGAATAGGAACGCGCCATGTCACGGTCGATCCAAAGGAATAAGATCGCGATGGACGTCAGCAGCGCGACGGCCGCCGCGGCCAGCACGGGGCGTCGTGGGAGGTTGCGGAAGGCGCGCGGTTCAACCGCGGGCGGCACTGGAGGCAGCCGGGGATTTATGGGAGAAAGCGGAGTCGCACCGGTCTCGTTCCGGGCGCGGGCGATAAGAGAGGCGATGTCGAATCTACCCTCGGGATCGGAGTTCGGCAGATCCGACCACACGCCGGACACCTCCAGATAAGCTTGGATATGCTCCGGCGAGCGGCGCAGCCATTCGATGAAATGCAACCGTGCCTGACCATTCACGTCGCCGGATCGGAACTCGATGAACCACTCCGACGCTTCGGCAACGACGGCCGCATGAGCCTTTTCGTTCGAGTATCTTATTCTCATAGACCTTGGATTCTCCCCGCGGCCCGCAGATTTCGGCAGTGTTCGACTGCTCGGGCCAGATATTTCTTAGCGGTCTCGCGCGATACGCCTAATTCATCGCCGACTTCTTGAACCGAATAGCCGGCGATTCGGTGTAGAACCAGAGCCGTCGCGACGCGCACCGGCAGGTGCGCGAGTATGCGTTCGAATTCATCGATCTGCTGGGCGTGAGCGGCCTGATCGGGCGGGTCGTCGCATGGGGAGGTTCTAAGTTCCGAGAACACTTCCGCAGCGTCGACCGAGACGGACTCGCTCGCGCGGCGCACCGCATGCTGCTGTATCACATGGCTGGCGATGGTAAACAGATAGGCTTCGGGGCTGCGAATGCTCTCGTATCCCTCGACTCTCAATAGCCGCAAGAAGACTTCCTGGGCTAAATCTGGGACGTCATCGGCATTGCGCAGGCGTACCGCCAGAAATCGACGCAGCCGCAGTCCGTACCGCGCGGCGATGGTTGCGACGAAGTTTCGATTGCCGGACATACCCACGCGCCCTCACCCCACATCGAGTCTCCCATGGGCATTAGAGCGCTATTCGCGTGAAAGTGGGTATACCTCCGGCATGTTATTGATTTGAATCACAAAGCCAGTGCGCCCCATTTCCAGTTCCCCATGTAAGTAGATACCGACAAGAACTACCGACTCTTCCTGAGGCTTAATTGAGAAAAAGTGGCCAATATAGTCCGGTTGGGCAGATCACCCATTTTTCAACGCGAATCGAGCCAAAAACGGTGTTGCAGGAGAGCATGAAGAGGAACGATTTTCTCGCCGGCGGCGGCGAGATGGGGAAGCGCATGCGCGCCCTCGATTGGACCACCACTCCTCTGGGCGAGCCTTCCAATTGGCCCCAATCGCTAAAGACCATGATTCGAATGATGCTCCATTCGCGTTACGCGATGTGGATGCTATGGGGCCCCGGATTAACCTTCTTTTGCAACGACGCTTACGTGCCCACGCTGGGCATCAAGAAGGACTGGGCGCTGGGAGCGAGGTCCGACAAGGTCTGGGAAGAAATTTGGCCGGATATTGGCCCTCGCATTGCAAATGTGCTTGAGCACGGGGAGGCAACATGGGACGAGGGCCTGCTCCTGTTCTTGGAACGCAGCGGATTTTTGGAAGAAACCTATCACACATTCTCGTATAGCCCAGTCCACAACGATGAGAGCCGAGTCGCGGGGATGCTGTGCGTCGTTACCGAAATAACCGATCGGACGATCGGTGAGCGGCACTTAAAAACCCTGGGAGATTTGGCGGCACGGGGCGCCGGAGCCGAAAACCTGACCCAGGTTTGGCAGCGTCAAGCGCTGGTTCTTGAACAAAATCCGAACGATCTGCCGTTCTCATGCCTTTATGTATTCAACGACACGCGCACTCAATTGGAAATTGGCTGGCGGATAGGCGCGATTCCCGGCGAACTGACGCCGACCCGCGCCGCGCCTCATGAACTCAGCGCGTTTTGGCCAATCGACGAAGTAGAGCGCTCAGGCAAATCCGTGCTGCTCGATAACTTCACGACCCGCGGCGGTAATTTGACCGCTGCTCTTTGGCAGGACCCAGTGAAAAGGGCCCTCGTGCTGCCGGTACGCGGCTCAGGTGTCGCTCCGACTCTGGGGTTTCTCATCGTGGGATTGAGCCCGCGGCTGGCTTTCAATGACAAATATCGTTCCTTCTTGGAACTCATCGCAGCGCAGATCGCCGCTGCTTTAAGCGATGCCAAGGCATATCAATCGGAGCGCCAGCGTGCCCGCGCTCTACAGGAAATCGATCGGGCCAAGACAGCTTTTTTCTCCAACGTCAGCCATGAATTTCGCACGCCTTTGACGCTTATTCTGGGGCCGCTCGAGGACATGCTTACCCGCGGCTCGATCGTTTCGACGGATCGCCAGAGTGCCGAGGTCGCGCATCGCAATTCGCTGCGTTTGTTGAAGCTTGTGAATTCCTTGCTCGACTTCTCCCGAATTGAAGCCGGGCGCGCTCAGGCCTCCTTCGAGCCCACAGACTTGGCTGCGTTCACTAAAAATCTCGCCAGCATGTTCCGTTCTCTCATTGAGCGCGCCGGCCTCGCCTTTAGCGTCATATGCGAGCCCTTGCCAAAACCGGTCTATGTGGATCGAGAGATGTGGGAAAAAATAGTCTTAAATCTCCTTTCCAATGCCTTCAAATTCACCCTGTCAGGTGGAGTCCGGCTTGAGCTTGCGGCAGATGCCGATGGCGCGATCTTGACGGTCCGCGATTCCGGGGTCGGTGTTCCCCCCGAGGAACTGCCACGCCTCTTCGAGCGATTCCATCGGGTGCAAGGCTCGCGCGGCCGTACCCATGAAGGATCGGGAATCGGCTTGGCGCTGGTGCAAGAGCTCGTGAAGCTGCACGGCGGCGCCATTTCGGCCGAGAGCATTCTCGGAGAAGGCACCACTTTCCTGATAAGAATCCCATTCGGTATGCGACACGTGCCGGACGATCAACTCCGTGCTTTGCCGACCGGCGAATCGGCGATGAGCCACGCGCCCGCCTTCGTCCACGAAGCCTCCCGATGGTTGCCGCGAGGTGACGAGAGTAAAGACAGCATGCTCGTCGAATCATCGAAGCTCGATCGACGCTTCGCGACGACATTTGGCGCGCGGATCATCCTCGCCGATGACAATGCCGACATGCGTGCCTATGTGCGAGACCTGTTGGCGCCGTTTTATAGAGTCGAAGCGGTGGGCGATGGCTTGGCGGCCATTGAGGCTGCGCGGCGCTCGCGTCCCGCACTGATTGTTTCCGATGTGATGATGCCGAACCTCGATGGCTTCGGGCTCCTCCAGCAGATTCGCACCGAACCTGAGCTGCAAGGCATTCCCATCATACTTCTGTCCGCAAGAGCGGGAGACGATTCGCGAATCGAAGGGCTTGACGCTGGGGCGGACGATTATTTGATCAAACCATTTGCGGCGCGGGAGTTGTTGGCACGCGTCGGTGCGCTGATCGAGCTTATGCAACTTCGCCAAGTGGGCGAGGAGCGTCTTCGCCTTGCGATCGAGGGTGCGCGCATGTCGACCTGGGATTTGGACCTCGAGACCGGACGCGCTCATTGGTCGAGCACGCATTTTGAACTACTGGGATACCAGCCGCGAAGTGACGGGATTGGAAGCTATACCCTTTGGCGCGAGCGCCTGCATCCGGAGGATGCGGAGCGTATCGATACACTTATAGCCGACGCGGCACGAGCACAGGGCGTCTATCAAGCGGAACACCGAATCATCCGGGCGGATACCGGAGAGGTGCGGTGGCTATCAGTCTATGGCCGCTTTCTGAGTAGGGCGGAATCCGGTATCGCCGGGCGTAGCATCGGAATCATGCTCGATGTCACCGACCGCAAGCGTGCCGAGGAGTCGCTGCGCGAAGCGGACCGTCGGAAGGACGAATTTTTGGCGACACTCGCGCACGAAATGCGCAATCCTTTGGCCCCCATACGCAACGCAGCCCAGATTCTCGCTGCGGAACGATTACAACCCAATCAACTTGCGTGGTGCCGCGAAGTCATCCAGCGCCAAACGACGCACATGTCGCTGTTGCTCGATGATCTTCTGGACATATCACGAGTGACCTTGGGTCGATTACAGTTGAAAAAAGAGCCGGTCAACATTGCTGCTGTCGTTGCCTCGGCGGTGGAAACGGCCCGGCCCTTGATTGACAGCCGCCACCATCACCTCCGACTGGATCTGCCGCTCGACCCTGTGCTCCTCGAAGTCGATCCGCTGCGCATCGCACAGGTACTGGCCAATCTGCTGACCAATGCAGCGAAGTACACCGATCCTGGCGGCGATATTATTTTATCGGTGCGCCCATTCGATCACACCGTGGAGATTGCGATTACCGACACGGGGATTGGGCTCGATCGGGAGGATTTGCACCAGGTATTTACCATGTTTTCGCAGGTCGATAGCGCGCTCGATCGCTCCCAAGGTGGGCTGGGCATCGGACTCGCGCTGGTGAAAGGGTTGATTCAACTGCACGACGGCACGGTGCGCGCCGAAAGCGAAGGGGCCGGCCGAGGTTGCAAATTCATAGTCGAACTGCCCGGTCTTTCGTTTCACGACAGAGATGATCGGGCGACAGTGCCGACTGTTACCGCGACAGTCGCGCATAGCTTGCGCATCCTCATTGCAGACGACAACCTCGATGCCTCCGAGTCCTTGGCGATGCTCCTCCAGATCGACGGTCATGAAGTTCGCACGGTAAGCAACGGCGCGGATGCATTCCTCTTGACAGAAACATTCAAGCCGCATGTGGCGCTCATCGATATCGGCATGCCACGGCTTAACGGGTATGAAGTTGCTCAACTGGTGCGGCGGGAACCCTGGGGTACGGACGTGCGTCTGGTGGCTCTCACCGGATGGGGACAGGACGACAACAAGCGCCAGGCCCTGGACTCAGGCTTCGATCATCATCTGACCAAACCTATCGATCCGGCGCAGATCGGCGCGATATTAGTGAATTTATTGCAACCCTAACGCTGCGCAAAAAACAGATCCGCGCACGGCTCCCAAATACGCATAATATAGGGTAGCGGAACGCGGGAGCTTGGGGTCAGTCACTATGAATCATAAAAAGAACATCGCCACCACAGGTGCGCGGTGCAGCAGCTTCGGTGTTTCGCTCCTGGCCACCCTGGTTTGTGCTCATGCAATCGTTCCCGCCGCTTTCGCTGAGGGGGTTGCCACACCACCGGACCCCGCCACAGTAGATTTCCACTGGGGGGTGAAGATCCCTCTGCGCGATGGCGTCAAGCTGCAGGCAACCGTCTATACACCCAAGAACCAGGTGGCACCCGCACCCTGCATTTTTACGCTGACTCCCTACATTGCCCAGAGCTATCATGATCGCGGCGTTTATTTCGCCGCCCACGGGTACCCATTCCTCACTGTTGATGTGCGCGGTCGCGGCAACTCGGAAGGTGTTTTCAACCCTCTGATTCAGGAAGCTCGCGATGGTTACGACGTCGTCGAGTGGCTGGCCCAGCAGGCCTATTGCAATGGCAAGGTCTCGATGTGGGGTGGCTCCTACGCCGGATACACTCAATGGGCTGCGGCGAGCCAATTTCCCCCACATCTGGCCACGATTGTGCCGGTTGCTTCGCCGTACGTGGGTGTCGACTTTCCCAGCCGCAATAATATCTTCGAGCCTTACGACCTACAGTGGCTGATGATGGTCAGTGGTCACACCTCGCAAGAAAACATATTCGGCGATGAACTCTTCTGGAAATCACGGTACCGGCAGTGGTTTGAGTCAGGCAAGCCGTTTAAGGATTTCGATGCGCTGCTCGGCAGCCCATCGCCGATATTTCAAGAATGGGTCGCTCATCCTTACCCTGATGCCTTTTGGGATCATTTCAATCCCACCTCTGAGCAGTACTCGAGGCTGATAATCCCGATTCTCACGATCACAGGAAGCTACGATGACGATCAGCCAGGCGCGCTGACGCATTATCGAGAATATATGAAGAATGCCTCGCCGGAAGCGAAGGCGCGGCACTACTTGGTCATAGGACCGTGGGATCACGCCGGTACTCGCACGCCCAAGGCACAATTCGGCGGACTGACCTTCGGGCCGGCAAGTCTGGTCGACCTGCCCAAGCTGCACCTCGAATGGTACGCGTGGACAATGCAAGCGGGACCGAAACCCGAGTTCCTGAAAAAGCCCGTGTCCTACTATGTGATGCATGCCGATCAATGGCGCTATGCCGACTCGCTCGAAGCAGTGACCGCGGAGTCTGAGAAGCTTTATCTCGAATCCGGCGCCAATGCGACCGACGTACTACATTCCGGCGAGCTGCGCGTTGAACCCGCCATCGGCAAACCGGATCGGTACGTATACGATCCTCGCGATACGAGTGCGGCAATGCTTGATGCTGCCTTGGAGCAAGAGTCACTCACCGGCCAGAGTTCCGCATATTCCCGGCGCGGCAAGCAACTCATCTATCACAGTGCGCCATTTGAAAAGGATACTGAAGTGAGCGGCTTTTTCCGCCTTTCAACCTGGATTGCGATTGATCAGCCGGATACGGACTTTTCTGTGAGACTGAGCGAGATTCGTCCTGATGGAAGCAGTGTCGCACTGACCGGTGATTCCATGCGCGCACGCTACCGTCAAGATTTAAGGCTGCCAAATCTCATAAGCACGAAGTCGCCGCTACTATACGAGTTCAAGCACTTCACCTTTGTTTCCCGACAGATTGTGAAGGGCAGCCGCCTTCGGCTGATTATTTCTCCAGTTGATTCGATTCATAGCCAGAAAAACTACAACTCGGGAGGCGTCGTTGCGGGGGAGTCCATGAAGGACGCGCGCCCGGTCACTGTCACGCTCTATCACGACCGTGAACATCCCAGCACTCTGCTCGTCCCGATCGGTCAACCGGAGGAGAGAAATTGATTCGAAGCAAGGTATTGTGGATAGCGCGCGCGCTGGTGCTCGCGTCCGTCACCGTGCACGGCAGCGCTGTTGCGACGGCTGCGGCCAGCCCCGAAGCGGCGGCGGCACATGTTCTGAGCGCGTCCGATGCTGAGGCGTGGCTTGACGGATTTTTGCCCTATGGGCTGAAGCGCGGCGATATCGCGGGCGCTGTGATCACCGTAGTGAAGGACGGCCGCGTTTTGCTTCAGAAGGGCTACGGATATGCCGACGTGGCTTCGCAGAAGATGGTCGATCCTGCTACGACGCTGTTCCGGATCGGATCGACATCAAAGCTCTTTACCTGGACGGCGGTCATGCAGCTTGTCGAGCAAGGCAAGCTGAACCTGGATGCTGACATCAATTCGTACCTGGATTTCAAGGTGGTGCAGCCGGGCAACCGTCCCGTCACCATCAGGGATCTCATGTCGCATCGCGGCGGCTTCGAGGAGGGTCTGAAATCGATTCTCATCACGGATCCGTCAAAGGCAATGTCGACGGAGCAGTACCTCAAGTCCAATCCGCGTCCGATCGTCTTTGCGCCGGGAACGGTGCCTGCGTACTCCAATTACGGAGCGGCGCTTGCGGGTTACATCGTTCAGCGGATTTCCGGCGAACCGTTCGAGGACTATGTCGACGCGCACATCTTCAAACCACTGGGGATGACATGTTCAACTTTCCGCCAGCCCGTACCGGCGAACCTCGCACCGGATGTATCGATGGGATACCTGGCCGGTTCGGCACCTCCGCATCCCTTTGAATTCGTTTCGACGGCGCCTGCAGGCTCGGTGAGTTCGACGGCCGCCGACATGGCGCAATTCATGCTGGCCTATCTTCAGCAGGGTCGCGCGGTAACCGGTGATTTGCTGAAGCCCGCCACCGTTGCCACCATGCAGGCACCGAATCCCTCGGGCCGCCCTGGATTCAGTTCGCTGGCGTACGGATTCTTTGACGAACAGCACAATGGCCGGCGCGCTCTTGGCCATGGCGGTGACACGATCCTGTTCCACTCCGACCTGTACCTGATTCCGGAGGAGGGCGTCGGCATCTTCTACAGCCTCAACAGCCGAGGAGCGGGGGATTCGAATTACGAATTGCGCGACACGCTGTTTAAATCGTTCATGGATCGGTACTTTCCCGAACCCGAGCACCCCAAGCCGGCGGCGAGCCTGCCCACGGCGGAACAACATGCCGCCGATATTGCGGGTCGTTATGAGAGTTCGCGACGCATCCAAACGGGATTTCTGAGTTTGTTTTATCTGCTGGACCAAACCGAGATCACTGCGAATCCGGACGGCACCATAAGCGTCCCTGATCGGTTTGCAATCGAACCCAAGGTGTTTCGCGAGGTCGAGTCCAACACATGGCAGGACACCAAGGGAGATCGGCGCATCCGGCTGACGTTGCAGGATGGGCAAAAGACCATCATCGACGGCGCGGACCCAACTAGCGTTCTGCAGGCCGTGCCACCGCTTCACTCGGGCAAATGGAACCTGCCGGCACTGGCGGTCGCGATCGCAGTAGTTGCACTGACGCTGGTCCTGTGGCCCTTCGGCGCGATGCTGCGGCGCTACTACCAGCGTCCTCTGCAGGGGGCACGCTGGCGATTGGACGGTCCCGCGATTCGGCGGCTGCTCGCGGCGACCGCGATCACGTACCTCGTTGGCTGGTTCTTGATTCTTCGACCCATACTGGGAAACGATCTGAGCATCTACAACACGGGGCTCGATTCGCAACTTCGGTTACTCCAATTCCTCGGAGTGGTGCTGATCGGTGCGGCTGTGCTTGCCGTCATCAGTGCCGTAGCGACCGTTCGGCGATCGAACAAAATCGTTGCAAAAGCCGGCGCGGTACTCCTCGCCGCTTCCATGCTCGATCTGGTGTGGGTCGGCATCATGTGCAAGCTCATAACCTTCGGCGACATTCTGAGCTATTGACGCGCAGCCTAATGGGGTAGCAGCGTAGTTTTGGGAATGCCCTGGGCCGCTCGGGCCTCTTCTTCCGCGATTCGAGCACGTCGAAACGATTCGGTGGATTGCAAGCGCTTCCAATAAGCCTCAACGGCGGGCGGCAAGTCAGAGGATATGCCGACAAAATGTGTCAGTAATAATGAAAAGCCGACGGAAATGTCGGCGATGGTAAAGCGACCGGCACACAGGTGTTCCCGTTGCGAAACTACGTTGTCTACCGCACGAAGCCGGGCGAGAAACCATCTCTTGTAGTCTTGCACGGCTTGATCTAGACGCCGTTCCCGCGGTTCGAGCCTCGAGTAGCGCAGTACGATGGTCTGTGGAAAAGTGAGCGTCGCCTCGCCAAAGTGAATCCAATTAAGATATGCGCCGTAATCCGCTTCATCGCTTTTCACCGCAAGCCGGGTGGGACCGTAACGGTCTACCAGGTATTGACAGATGGCCGCGGACTCCGTCATGTGGGTCGCGCCGTCGCTGAAAAAAGGTATGGTGCCGAGCGGATTAATAGCAAGGAATTCCCGTGCATGCACTCGCGGTGGGAATGGCAACATCTTCAGATCGTATCGTAAACCGAGTTCCTCGAGCGTCCATAGCACACGAAATGACCGCGCCTCGATGCAGTGATAGAGCGTCAACATTGCATCAGTCTATCGCATGGGGCAGTTCGAGAGAGTCGCCCTATCGGAAAACCCACACAGACGCACACTGATAGCCGTAAACTTCACTGAACTCTATATAGCCAAGCAGGGAGTCGCTTATGTTGATGCGCTGGATGCCGGGCTTGCAAACCCTGCGGCGCTACGAAGCCGCCTGGCTGCCACACGATCTGATGGCCGGGCTCGTGCTCACCACGATGTTGGTGCCTGTCGGAATCGCCTATGCGGTGGCTTCCGGCGTTCCCGGGATCAACGGTCTGTACGCGACGATCATTCCGCTGCTTGCCTATGCGTTATTCGGACCTAGCCGCACGCTCGTTCTAGGCCCGGATTCTTCGCTTGCCGCGGTGATTCTGGCAGTGGTGCTGCCTCTTTCCGGCGGCGATCCCGCCAGGGCGGTGACCATCGCGAGCCTGATGGCTGTGGTATCGGGGCTCGCGTGCATCCTGGTCGGCCTGACGCGGCTCGGCTTCGTGACGGAGCTTTTGTCGAAGCCAATCCGTTATGGCTACATGAACGGCATCGCGCTCACGGTGCTGATCAGCCAGCTTCCCAAGCTGTTCGGATTTTCGATCGACAGCACCGGCCCCTTACGCGACATTGCGCGGATCGCCGAAGCGGTGATGGGCGGCAAGGCCAACTGGGTCGCGTTTGCGATCGGTGCCGGTACGCTCGCCACCATTCTTGTGCTCAAGCCGTTCAAGCGGATCCCCGGCATCCTGATCGCGGTGGTGGGCGCGACCATCGTGGTAGGTGTGCTGGGACTTGATCAATCCGCGGGAGTGAAGGTGCTTGGTTCGTTGCCGCAAGGTCTGCCATCCTTCGCCGTGCCATGGATCAACATGGCCGACCTAAGCCAGATTGTGGTCGGCGGCTGCGCTGTCGCAATGGTGGCGTTCGCCGACACCAGCGTTTTGTCGCGCACCTTGGCCGCCCGCACACGCTCGACCGTCGATCCAAATCAGGAGATGGTGGGTCTCGGCGTCGCAAACCTCGCCGCCGGACTCTTCCAGGGATTTCCGATCAGCAGCAGCTCCTCGCGCACCCCTGTTGCGGAAGCCGCCGGCGCGAAGACGCAGCTGACCGGCGTAGTCGGCGCGCTGGCCGTGGCGCTGCTCCTGTTGCTGGCACCCAATCTGCTGCGCAGTCTGCCGAGCAGTGCGTTGGCGGCGGTGGTGATCGCCGCCGCCCTCGGGCTGTTCGAGTTCGCGGACCTGCGACGCATCTTCCGAATTCAGCGCTGGGAATTCTGGTTATCGGTCGCATGTTTTGCCGGTGTCGCCGTGTTCGGCGTGATCCCCGGCATCGGCCTGGCGATTCTGATCGCAGTGATCGAGTTTCTGTGGGACGGTTGGCGACCGCATTATGCCGTGCTCGGCCGGGTCGACGGAATCCGCGGATATCACGACCTCAAGCGGTACCCGCAAGCGCGGCTCATCCCGGGGCTGCTGCTGTTCCGCTGGGACGCACCCCTCTTCTTTGCCAATGCGGAACTGTTTCACCAGCGACTGAGCGAAGCGGTCGCGAGTGCGCCGCAGCCCTTGAAGCGGATAATCGTGGCCGCCGAGCCGATAACCAGCATCGACGTGACATCAGCCGACATGCTCGATGAGTTCGAGCAATCCCTGCGGGCTGCGGCAATCGAACTGCGCTTCGCCGAAATGAAAGACCCGGTCAAGGACAAGCTCAAGCGCTTCGAGATGCTCGAACGCTTCGGTGCCGCCAATTTCTACCCCACCGTTGGCACCGCCGTTGAAGCGTATCTCGAGGAGCATGCGGTGGACTGGAAACCCTAGAAGCTCCGATCGAGCGATCGCCGGCCGTCGCGAAGCTGGTATGCGTCAAAGTGTGATCGGTAACGCTGAATTCACTCGATTCTGTTGCCCGTACGAAGCGACTCAAGCAGTGTCCACCTATAGAGAGTGGCACGGAAGCATGAGCGGCATGAAATCGGCCTACTATCGGTTGACCTCAACTGGGAATCGCTGGGGGAGGCTATCAGCCCTTCTTTTCGCGGTACTCCCGTACATCGCACTAGCCTTGGCGCCGCCGCAGGCGCGAGGAGTTCCAGGCATTGCGGATTGCGAGCAACTGACGTGGTTGAAGTCCGGCGACTTCAAGGCATTAGAGGGATATTTCTCCGGCCTGCAGCAAAGCTACGAGGCCGGCCAAATTCCCGACGAGAAGTTGTATCAGGGGTTTCGAACCCTCTACCAAGATGATGTCGCCAATGCCTATTATTTTGATGAATGGATTGAAGCCCAACCATACTCATACGCGGCTCATCTTGCGAGAGGCGCGTACTACTATCGGATGGCATGGTCCGCACGAGGCGAGGCATTCATTCAAAACACGAAGCCCGAACAGATCTACGCAATGAGGTCTTACCTCGCCAAGGCGCGCGAGGATTTGATGGACTCCTTCAAAATGACCGCGAAACCGTACTTAAGTGCGCTGTATATGCTGAACGTCGACATGCTCGATGGGGGTGCCGACGGGCGCCGGCACTGGCTGGATCTGGGTACCTCAATCGATCCCAACAACCAGCTTCTACGCCGCCGATACATGTTCAGCTTACAACCCAAATGGGGAGGCTCGTTCGCAAAAATGCGTGCGTTTATCGACGAATGCATCAAGGCGAAAGTATCGGAATCCATGGTGGCAGAATTGAAATTGACTGTGGCTTACGATGTGGCCGAGTCAATGCCGCTTGATACGACGTCGTCGGAAAGGATTGATCGCTGGAATGACGTGATCGCTCTTGCTCGCGCGGCGGGCCAACCCTCGCCGCCCGCCGCACTGGCGGGAGTCGCGCGGAGCGCCTATGACTTGGGTCGGCGGGAAGATGCCGATCGCGCTCTTGCGCAATTGGCCAAACTCGATATCAATGACGCGTGGGTACTCTCAAACATGGGCTTTGTCTATGCCCATGAGGGGCGCATGGCGGAGGCGTGGCCGGCTATCAAGAAGGCCGCAGACCTCAATGATGCCTGGTCACAATTCACCGTTGGCCTAACTCTTCTGCAAGGGTGTCCGGAGATCCATTTAGGAGTCGATAAGAAGGCGGGTCTCACCTGGATTCAGCGTTCCGCCCTGCAGGGCTTCCCAGAAGCCGTCGCCTTTTTGTCTCCCAAGGATAATCTTCTCTCGATGCAAAATGCGCCGGTGCGCGATGGTCTTCTGTTGATGCTTGCCGTATTGCTTGGAATGGCGGCGATAGTCATGCGTAGGCGCCTCGGAACGCCAGCGAGTGGTGCGTCTGGTGGGTCGGACCTCACTCTGGGCACGGCCTCATCCTTAGGCGATGCAGCGCAAGTCTCTGCGTCTTCGCTCACTGTCAGTTTGCGAAGTCAAAAGATCATCGGTGTGGTTTGCGTAATTTTCTTCTTAGCCTGCGCCATTGGCGCCTATACCTCGCGACAATACGGGCCCATCGCGATCTTCATGTTCTTTGTCTTCATGGGTCTCTATTCGATCGTAAGCGCCGGCGAAATTCAGGTGAACACCATGAGTATCAGCCAAAGGACTTCGTTCGGGCTCTTTCGAATAGCCTGGCGCGACGTCAATCGCGTTGAAGTCGGCAGCCACGGCACACTCGTTTTTTACGGCGCGGACCAGCGATTCGTCCTCGCGCCTGTGGCAATGTGGTCGGGAAAGGACAAATCGCAAGCGATCGAGCTTATTGGAAAAAAACTTAAGCAGCTTTGTTTGACCCCTACCATCAGCCGACTGGCGGACTACAAAATTCACAAGAACGTCAGAACAGCCATTGATGCAACCGCGAAGAGTTCATTTCAGTAGAGAAAGTACCTCCTCGCGAGACGTCAGCGTTCGGTCAACGGTCATCAGCGCCTATCTAGAGTGACGATAAAGCAGCTGCGTCCGTCCGTCATCGATGCGCATTTTGCATCGCCGCCGTGGCGGCGCGCGATTTGCCGCACCAAGGAGAGGCCCAATCCGTTGCTGCCGGTGCTGTGGCTCTCACGCCGTCGATAGAAAGGCGTAAACAAATGTTCGAATTCCGCCTTCGCCGGACCAGGCCCGTTATCCCAGACGGTCAGTACCGCCTTGCCGGTTTCCGCCTTGAGTCGCACCTGAGTCGGGGGCACGCCGTGACGCTTCGCATTCTCCAATAGATTTCGCAACAATCGACGCAGCAATCGCGGATCACCCTGCACTTTGAGCGATTCCCCTTCAAGCTGAACGTCGTCGTAACGAGCACATTCCTCGGCTGCGAGCGCGAGTAGATCAATCTCTTCGCGCACCTCATGCTGGGCCACGGTGTCGAGTCGGCTGGCCAAAAGAATCTCGTCCACCAAGTCGTGCAATTCGGCGATGTCCTGTTCCAGACCGGCTTTGGTCTTGGGATCGGCGTTTTGCTTGAGCATTTCCACCGCGAGCCGAATACGAGCCAGCGGTGTCCGCAATTCATGGGAGGCGTTGGCCAGTAAGGAACGGTTGGCCAGGATGAGCTGTTCTATCTGGCTCGCCGCCCGATTGAACGCCGCCGCGAGACTGGCAATTTCATCGTGACCTTCCACCGCGACGCGGGCACTAAAGTCGCCTGCACCAAGTGAATCGACGCCGCGCTGTAGCCGTTCAAGGCGACCCGTGAGTTGCCGCACCATGGGGTAGGCCGCCAGACCGATGCCCAGGGCCGCTACCACCAAGAGCAGGTGGAAATTGAATCGCGAGGCTGCAAATTCGATCGGCACGCTGGCAACCAGCATGCGCCCGTCGGGCAAGCGCACGCCCGATATTGCGCGGCCGTGCCAATGCCAAAAGCTCAGGGGATGGGATTGCCGCTCGATGGGCGCCGGCAGAGCGGCCCCGATGGCGGCGATGACGGTTCCATCCGAAGAAAACAAGGTGACATCGGCCTTTAGCCCGGCCGCCACTTTCTGCAAAGCAGCCTGTTGCTCCGCGGCCGGCGCCTGAACGGGCGGCAATACATTTTCAACCACCTTTCCGATGGTAACGCCGACTTCCTCCATCGGGCCGCGCGCAAAATGCAGCAGCAGCGCCGCCGTCAGGCCTAATACAGCCAAGCTGGCCAACAATGCGAAATAAAAGCGAAGATACAGCCGCAGCATCAGTCCTGCGCCTTGGCAAATACATATCCAGTCGCGCGCACCGTGATGATTCGGCGCGGCTTCTTTGGATTATCCTCAATCACGGATCGGATTCGCGAAATGTGCACATCGATTGAACGGTCGAAGGATTCGAACTCCTCGCCTTTGATCAGATCCATTAACACCTCGCGCGACAAGACGCGGCCGGCATTTTTCGCCAATGCCACCAGCAAATCCCATTGATAAGCGGTCAACTCACATGGCTTGCCGTCGAGGCGGACCTCTCGCGCCGCCGTATCGATCTCCAAGCGGCCGAAGAGCAAGGATTTCTCACCGGCCGCTCCCGGCGCTCGCCGCCGCATGATGGCGCGCAGTCGCGCGATCAGTTCCCTCGGCTCGAATGGCTTAGGCAGATAGTCATCCGCACCGAGCTCCAGTCCAACGATACGGTCCACGGCGTCGCCGCGAGCCGTCAACATCAGCACGGGAGTGTCGTATAGGGCCCGCAATTGACGGCATACGTCCAGGCCATCCATGTCGGGGAGCATCAAATCGAGCACCACCGCCTCGAAGTTCGACGCGGCGAGTTTCTCCAATGCCTTCGCGCCCAACGACGCAACGGTGACGTTAAATCCCGCCTGACCGAGATAATCCAAAAGCATGTCGGCCAGGCGGGGATCATCTTCGACCAAGAGTATTCGCTCAACCATTGATCGGCGACTCTAAAGAGTGCTGCCCATCAATGCCAGCGCATTACGACCTAACGTGCATATTTTTCAGACGAGCGGCCACGGCAGTGCGCTGAGCCGGCGTCAGTACTTCGTCGACATCGGCGAGCAGCTGCGTCAATCGCTTGGAGGCCTGGTCGGCGAGTTGCAGATGCGCTACGCGTGCAGCTTCCAGCGCCGTCCGATCCACCGTTTCTCCCGTTAGAGCCCGCAGGGCTTGTTCATGAGCCGCTTGCAACTGCGCATGCATCGGTAGCAGATCATTCACTGCTTGCTTTACGAGCGGAGTAATCTGCGCTTTTTGCGCCTCCGAGGCGTCGATCTCGACGTACATATGCTTCAGCATATGATCAACATGCTCAGAGACGTCGGCTCCGCTATGCAAGCCCGACGTGCCGTGATGAAAGCCGCAAGCCCCAATGCCGGCAGCAGTCGCGGCAGCGATGCCGCCAACCAACGCCGCGCCGGCGAAAAAGGCGACAAGAGTCGTTCGGCTAAAGATGGATCGACGTGGAGGTGTGGTATTTACCGGTTCGGCGGAAGTGTTCATGGTGGACCCCTTGGCTAAGTGGAGAGACGTTGAACACTCTGCGCCCGCATTGTTAGCGGTCTTTGCAGATGAGGTAAAGATTTGTAAAGCGCGCGCCTCATAGGGCTCGCGCCGCAACGTCGCCTTAAGGCACCAAGGCAGCCTTGTAAGCGCGTGTGCCGGACGGCGACAGAACGATTTTCGGTGTGCCCAAGAGTTTGAAGGCGGGCGAGTTGCGCGTCTCAGTGGCGCGAATGTCAATCTTCACGTCGCGCGCCTGATTGGGCGGTACCGTTGTGGACGATAGACCGCGCTGATCGTAAATCGTAGTGCAGACCTTTGCCACGCAATCTTGCACCTCCAAATAGTATGCGAAGTCGGTTAGCGTAAATCGCGCGGAGTCGTTGTAGAGGCGTGCACGAATCGAGTCGAATGTGCCGGGTTCCGAATCCGCGGAGGGACGTATTTGGTCAAATCGAATCTCCGATACGCCGATTCGGGTCTTGGCGTCAGGATCTTCCTGGTCCAATTTCTCCACATGAGACTGCTCGAAATCAACGCGTTGCGAATGCGCGGCGGGCACGCTCGACGCCGCTGGGCTCAATGCCTCGTTCTTCGTGACAAGCGCGACGACCGCTACGATCGTCACGACAGCCAATCCGACCACAACCAGGCCGTACACACGAAACTTGGGGGCCACGATGGCAATCGCGAGCGATAGCAGAACCAGCATCCAAAGAATGGCCTGAATTTTCATATTACCTTTATATATCAATTTGTTACGTCGACCACGGCTTGGGCAAAGGCCTGTGGGGCTTCTTGCGGCAGATTGTGTCCAACGCCGCCGGTCAGATCCCGATGTTCATATTTTCCCGTGTACTTGGCACGATAAGCCGCGGGGGGCGCGTGCGCAGCTCCATTGGCATCGCCTTCGAGCGTGATTGTAGGCAACGATATGGCAACACCCAGGGCAAGGCGCTTTTCAAAATCGTCATATTTCTTCTCTCCCTCGGCGATGCCGATCCGCCAGCGGTAGTTATGGATCGCGATGGCGACATGGTCCGGATTGTCAAACGCCGCTGCTGATCGATTGAAGGTGGCGTCGTCAAAATTCCACTTCGGCGAAGCGAGTTGCCAGATCAGTTTGTTAAAGTCGTGCAGGTACTTGGTGTAGCCGGCCAGCCCATTCTCCGTCGCGAAGTAATACTGATACCAGAATGCGAATTCGGCCTTTGGCGGGTTCGGCTGCTTATTGGCCGCAGGACTTCCGATCAAATAGCCACCCACCGGGACGATCCCCTTGCATCGCTCAGGCCAAAGGACTGCCATGATGTCGGCCGTGCGCGCTCCCCAATCAAAACCGGCAATGACGGCCTTCTCGATTTTGAGCGCATCCATGAGAGTGATGATATCGAGGGCGACTGCCGATTGTTGGGCGTTGCGGAACGTATCGCTTGCAATAAAGCGCGTCGTGCCGTACCCACGAAGATACGGGACGATGACCCGATAACCCTTGGACGCCAGCAGTGGCGCGACGTCAACGTAGCTGTGTATGTCATAGGGCCAACCGTGCAGCAAGAGTACAGGGGGACCATCAGAAGGCCCGTCTTCGGCGTAACCGACATTCAGCAAGCCGGCGTTGATTTGTTTTAGTGATTTGAAAGTTGTGTTCGTTCCCGGCTTGATCGTCTGCACCTTAGATGGCGTAATCTTGTCGGATTGAGCAGACACGGAGGCGGTCAACCCGAGCTGCACGGCGGCGACGGCCATGGCTGCGCCGCCCAGAAAGCGGCGGCGGTCAAATCCTTCATCAAATTCAATCGTGCTCATCGGTATGTCTCCTTGTATTCGACGGTTCCTTGGGAAGTCGCGGGTGGGATTCATATACTAGAGGGACGTCAATGACTATTCACCAATGCGGGAATCGATACACGGCAATGATCTGCGCGGCGCTATTACCCCTGGCCGCGTTGTGCTCGGGCGAAGCGCGTGCAGGCTCGCACCAGCCGGTGCCGCAGATCGCTTGCCGCGCGCTATTGAACTTGAGAATCCCCGCGTCCTCAATAGGCCTTCCCACGGCCGGCGCGACGGTCCAGAGCGCGACCCTGGTCGATGCGGGGGCGGATGAAAATGCCAACGGGGAATATTGCGCGGTCAAAGGCAGCATCGCACCGCTCAATCCCGATGCTCCCGGCATGGAGTTCGAGGTCAATCTTCCCAGTCGCTGGAATTCAAAGGCGTTGCAAATGGGGGGCGGAGGTTACGATGGAACCTTGGTAACGGGTCTCGGCGGTGAGGGTCTGCAGCCCAAGAGCACCGAGCACCCCTTGAGGCAAGGATACGTGACCCTGGGAAGCGACGGTGGCCACAAGGGCGGCCCGGGTTTCGATGGCAGATTTGCATTGAACGACGAGGCACTGCTCAACTACGGCAAGGAGTCGGTCAAGAAGACCCATGACGTCGCGGTCGCCATTATCAAGGCCCGCTACGGAGTGCATGCCAAGCGCTTCTACTTCATCGGCAACTCGCAAGGTGGGCACGAAGCGTTGAATGCCGCTGCGCGCTATCCGGCCGACTATGACGGCGTGATCGCCAACTATCCGGCGTACAACGTCATGATGTTGCACCTCGGCTCATTGAATGTGGGCAAAGCCCTCTACGCCCGCGGCGGCGCGGGGTGGCTGAATTCCTCCAAGGTCAAACTGCTCACCGATGCCGTGGTGGCCGCCTGCGACCGATTGGATGGCGCCGAGGACGGGATTATCAGTAACGTCGCTGCCTGCAACAAAACGTTCACGATTGATACGGTGCGCGCGACTTTGCGTTGCACCGATGGCAAGGATTCGGGTGATGCCTGTCTTTCGGATGCGCAAATCGATGCGGTTCGTACGATCGCGTCTGCGTACAGTCCCGGGTTTCCCGTGGCAGGCGTGGAACTCTTCCCCCGCTGGCCACTGTTGGAAGGCTCCAAGTTTGCGATTGCCAACTTTGGGAAGACCGCAATCCCCGCTAACCCACCGGGGACAGCCGATGCTCTGCTCTACAGCGCCGGCGCCGCCACGGCGAAGTATGTGGTCACGCGTAATCCGCAGCTCGATGCGCTGACCTTTGAGCCCTCTGCCTGGAAGGCCCGCATTCAAGAGGTCGGTGCCATCTTGGATGTCAGCGACGTCGATTTGACGCCGTTTCGCCGCAAGGGCGGAAAGATCATCCTGACGCACGGCACGGAAGACGAGTTCATCACGCCGCACAATACCGACGCCTACTACGAACATCATTTGGCGCTGCAGGGTCGCGAGCAAATGGATTCCTTCGTGCGTTACTACAAGGTCCCGGGCCTGTCGCACGGCTTTGGCACATTCAATGCCAAGTATGCGGGCTTGGCGACTCTGGACGCTTGGGTGGACACGGGACTCGCGCCGGGTGTGTTGATCGCAAGGGACGAGAATCCCGGTTTCTCAAGAACCCGCCCCATGTGTCCTTACCCCCAATGGCCGAAATTCGCAGGCAAAGCGGGCGCGTCTCTGGACGATGCTGCCAATTTTGCCTGTGTCGCAGAATAGTGCGTATCGCGATCGCGATTTGACAATTTGCGTGCTCCGCCCCCTCGCAGCCATTCCCGCGGCAGGCTAAACTCCTTGAATACCGACCCGCGAGCACGCGGAGATCTGCAAGGGGAGGGAATTACCGTGTCACCATTCGGACGCCAAGGTTGCGCGCCGGCGGCCAGCGTGAGTGCGTTGATACTGGCGCTGGCGACCCTACCGGCAAGCGCCGCGCCGACATCGGTCGACAAGACGATTTCCGACGAGCGGCTGGAGGCGAGTTACAACTCCGGCGACAAATTCGTTCGCTACCCCGGTTTGGACGCCTACCTGGCCAAGGTGGTTCGGCGTCTCCAAGATGCCAATCCCGAGGCAGCCGCCGTGCCCATCCGGATCCATGCGCTCAACGATGAGCTGCCTTACGCTTTCGTGCTCGGCAACGGCGCATGCTATGTCTCGACCGGCCTGATTGCCCGGCTCGACACGGAATCGCAGTTGGCCGCCATGATTGCGCAGCCCCTGGCTGCGTGGGTCCACCACGATAGCGATAAGTTGAGCGCCACCGAGCGGCAGCGCGCGCAGCGCAATCTCGTGCCCGACATTCTTCTGATCACCTTGACGGCGGGATTCGGCGCCCCTGCCATTGTCAAGGGAAACAATCAGGCACGCGCCGAT
The DNA here is from genome assembly GCA_036494725.1 of Steroidobacteraceae bacterium. GTDB lineage: Bacteria > Pseudomonadota > Gammaproteobacteria > Steroidobacterales > Steroidobacteraceae > Bog-1198. The sequence continues at coordinate 2,976 of DASXNX010000047.1, read as the reverse complement.
GAACAGAGCAAGCTCGAGGCCCAATCCGATGCCGTCGCGATGCAGTGGCTTGGGAATGCCGGATACGATCCGAATGCGGCTCCCGCAGCGCTGCGCGCCTTGCAAGACCGACTGTCGGCCGAACAGCGCAGCGGCTCGAACGACTTGAGCGATCCGATCCGGTTGTCGGCGCGTGCCGAGGCGCAAGATCGCGCGCTCGGTGAACTCAGCGTGACCGCGACGGACAAAGGCGTCGTCGACCCTTCCGGCATTTTCGGCAAACTGGCCGTGTTTTACGCGTTGCGATTGGCGACGACCGATGTCGATTCACATTCCTCCAGCGTGCTGCCGATACTGGACAGGCTCGACGCACAGCACGGGCCTACCGGCTACAACGACTTCTTGCGCGCTGAACTGATCCGTCGAAACTCTGCGGACGCAGCCAGCGTGCCCACGGCCATTGCCGCCTATGAGCGCTGCGTTGTGCACGCCGACGCACCGCCCGCGGCCTATCGTGAGCTCGCGTTCTTGTATCGTCGAGCGGGCAATGCCGAGCGCGCGCGTCAGAATTTCACCGTTTATCTTGCGCATGCCCCGAATGCGAACGACGCCCCGATTATCCGCAGCTACCTGGAGAACCCGTGAGCACTTGCACCCAGCCATTCGCGGCAGTCCTATGCGCTGCGGCGCTCACGGTAGTCTCCGCGCAGGCAAGCGCCGCTCCGCCGGCGCCGGTGCCGCAGACCGACGAGCAACTCGGCTTCTACGGGGGCACCCGCGATGAGGTGCTCGCGCGCTGCAAACGCGTCGGGGTCATACCCGTTGCCAAGCCGCCCCTCCCGGGAGTCGATCCGGATGCTTCCGTCCGCCTGGACGCCGCGGTGATGCGCGCATTGCAGGCCGCGGGTCTCGAGGTGGTGGGTTCCGATTCTTATACGAAGGCCTACGATCGCTTCAACAAAGCGGTCGGGGGCGCCTTCGATCCGATGAGCGGTGCCCCACGCAAGGAAGTCACGTCGAGTGTTTACCAGAATGCGGTCCGGGACTTCTTCACGCAAGACCAGCTCGGCTGCATCGCCTTGACCCGCCCGGTGGCCGTCAAGGCGAACGACAGCGGCAACTATGCTACCTGGGACGGAGCAATCGAATACGTCGATGGCCAAGCCAACAGCACTTTCTCGCGGATCATGCTGGGCAACAGCGGCGGCACAGGCTCGCTCGGCGCGGTCTCGGTGATCGTGCAACTGTACAATGCCGAAGGGAAAGTGCTGTACGGGCGCGCCGGCGGCGTACAGCTGACGGCGTACTTTGATCGCCAGCATGGCGCGCAGAACAGCGATTTCCTGTCGGTGCCGCGCGCCAAGCTGCTGCTAGACGACAAACGCATCGAGCGCGCACTCAATCACGCGACAGCGCCCTTGCGCTATACGCCGGCAGAGATCGCCGCCGGCGACAAGAATCCGGCCATCAACACTCTGGCGATTTCACCGGGCAGCCTGCCGCCGCCGCCGCCCGGCAGCGTGGGCCAGGAGGAGTCGCCACTCTTGGTTCCGCGCGAGCAGATTCTAAGCTCGATCCATCGAGTCGTGCTCGGCCCCTTGTTGACGAATGGATTCACTCCGTCCGCGGAGCTGGCGACAAACTACCGCGCGCAAATCCACGAGCGGCTCGCGAAGCTTGGTTGGGACGTGGTGGATTCGGCTCAGCTGCATGCCGCTTTCGGCGCCGCGGTTCGTCAAGTCGGCGGTTTTTACGATCCAATGACCGGCAAGGTGGATCCGGATCGCCTGCGCTCCTCCATGCAAGCCGCTTTAAAGGCGCTCTCGCTACCATCGCCGCCGGACGGGATCGTGGTCATGGGGCTCGTCAAGACCACCGCCACCCAGAAGTACGGCAACGCAGCCTGGGACGGCGCCGAGCAGAACGCGCTGAATCTAGGTCCGGCGATTCATCACGGCAAATTGTTCGGTGGCACGGAAGATGGGACCGCGGGAGAGAGCAGGATATCTGCCTCGTCATTGTATTTTTTGCTGCGCGATGCCAACGGCACCGTCTTGTACGAAAGTCGCGGCGGCATTCAGCTGCTGCAACAATTGAGTCTGACAGCACTGCGGAGCTACCGCACGATCAACTATCAGCAAAATTTTGCCGATCTTGCCCCGACGGAACTATTCAAGGATCCGGAGCGCAATGCCGGAGCGCTCGACATCGTACTGCGCGAACTGGTGATGTCCGCGGAGGAGATCGCCGCGCAACGGGCTGCGCAGCTAAAGACCGCCAAGCACTAGCGCTCAGTCGATATCCACGGCAAAACGCTTGAGGTCGGCGAGCGAGCAATGGGCAAGGGCACCTTCATGGGTGGCTCGCAACGCCACACGCGGCGCGTGGCCCGCAGCGAACGCTTCTTGCCAGCGCGGCGCGCATAGGCACCAGCGATCGCCGGGCTGCAGGCCGGGAAAACCGAACTCGGGTACCGGAGCCGAGAGATCGTTGCCGCGGGATTTCGAGAATGCGAGGAACCCGGCGGTCATGACTGCACATACCGTGTGACTGCCGGCATCTTCGCGGCTCGTGTCGCAACACCCGTCGCGAAAGAAACCGGTCATGGGTTTTAGCGAGCAGACCTCGAGCCGCTCGCCGAGCACATTGAGAGCATTCGGCCGTCCGCCGCCGCCGCTCGCGTCCTCCCTCAGCATCGCTGGTTCATGCATGGCTCCGATCTTAGTCTTGAGTGCGGCAAACTGATACCAAAGTGCAATCGATTCGGGGCTAAGTGTCTGGTTTGATGGAGCAGATGGACCTGCACGTGCACGAAGATAAGTTCCTCCGCGCCCGGCTCGGCACAGGGCCTCTACTTGATCGTTTCAGACATAGTGGCTGTGCGCCAAGAGCTTGTCGATCGGCGTGTCGAAGTCAGCGATGTGTTTCACTCCGCGGCTCCGGGAGCCGCCTCGACAAGCGACCTAACGAGCGCGCTGAAACGTGCAGAAGGCCGCC
>DASXNX010000046.1:0-44831 GCA_036494725.1 Steroidobacteraceae bacterium | reverse complement strand
GGTTGGCACGTCACTTTGCGGCCTCCTCCTTGAGCCGCTCAGCCTTATAGGGGCGTCCTAAAGGTCTCCGCATGATCGCAGCGTCGTGCCACTGTGGGTCTGTACGGATCGAGCTAACACGAAGGCCTCGGACGCTCACCGATTGCAACTGTTCAATCTGCCGCCGCTACGGGGCTTTGTGGGCTTTATATAAGTCAGGTGATATACGGGTTCGAGGAGTGCGCGGGTCGACCTCGTCTTATATTTGGGGCGAGCGCAGCATTCGCACCGTTCGATGTTGCCGATGTGGATGTGTGACGCACTGGCATGAGCGTAAGCGAAGCGCTCCAGGGGTGAACGCGAGGAATCTCGACCCGAGGCTTCTCGAGGGCGTACGCATAAGGCATTTTGACGGTGCGCTGACAGGGAAGTATCTGGACTGACCGGGACCCCTAACTAGCGGCTGGGGCGGTCACGCGAATCAGCTTCGTTTATTGTTGGAGGGAGTCACGTGTTGATAAAGTGCCGTGCCTTGGTGTCGCGGGGACTGCCTGCCGCTCAACCATATCGTTAGGCCAATATGCGAATCGAGCACGTTGCCTTTTGGACTGCGGACATTGAACGCCTGTCGGACTTCTACGCGACGTACTTTGGCGCAACTGCGGGACCGAAGTACATCAATCCGGCGAAGGCGTACGAATCGCGCTTTCTCACCTTCGAAGGAGGCGCCAGGATCGAGCTCATGTACAGCTCAGCGCTACAACCGGTGATATACGACCGTGGCGCTCAGCGCATGGGCCTTACCCATCTTGCCATTGCAGTGGGTTCGAAGCTGCGAGTCGACGATCTCACCAGCCGTCTTAGACAAGGCGGATTTGAGGTCGTGGACGGCCCGCGCCATACCGGGGACGGTTACTACGAGAGCGTCGTCCTCGACCCTGATGGTAACCGGATAGAGGTCACGGTTTAGGAGGGCGGTCTAACCAACGGTTCAAACGTACGCGCGCATCGTCGTTGGGTCCCACGTGAGGTCGCCGGATTTCTAAGTCGCGTCGGCGCGTGATTTTGGAGAAGCCAAAATGGAAGTATTTCTCTTTGCGAGATTGTATGCTCGTGTGGGCAATTCCGAAGCGGTAGGTCGGGCCATTCATGAGGTGCAAAGCCCGACCCGTAACGAACCCGGGTGCCTCGATTATTACGCGTTCCAGTCGATTCAAGATGGCAACGAATTCTACATTCACTCGCGATGGAAGAGCCGGGCGGCCTTCGATTATCACGCGGCGCAGCCCCACACCATGAGCTTCGTCGCACGGGTTCAGCCTCTGATCGACGCCCCTCTTAAGACGGTTCTTACTCAGCGGCTTGCTTAACCGCCCCAGGGACCTAACTTGCGTTGGGACGGATCGCTATTCGAGACTGACGTCTGTTGTGCCGATTCGAATTTCGCATTTTGCGGGGTTGCACAGCCACTTGTCGGCTTTCGCCGGACTCACCGCTTCTTGCCCCCGAAGCCGGGCAGCGCCGTGGCTTGTTTCATCCACGACGCGGCCTGGCGTTCGTCAAGGTCGTCCACCGATTCGAGATCGACGCCTCGTGAGTCTTTGCCCATTCCAATCGGCTTAACCGGTGGCACGGGCTCGAGCACGGTGCCGCGCCCGAACGTGAGCTTGACGTGGCCGGCGAAGCCGCCGCAACAGAAGCACCAGCCGTCGCCAACGCCATACCACGATATTCCCCACTTCACGGAGCGCTTCAATGCGGGCAGCGTCTTGGCCGCCAGGGAATCGACGCGCTCGGCGATGCCGCGTTGCGGCTGCGGCAGGCTGCGGATGTAGGCAAAAACCGGCTCGTCCCCTTCCGCAGCCTTTGCGGGGCTAGCCCTGCCAGTCATGGCGGCCGGCAGCACCGTGGCGACTTCCGCGGCCGGGGGCTTGCGGGGTTTGTGTGCCTTCGGCTTCGCCTTGCCCACCAGGCTCGCAACTGGTTTTCCAGTCGCCGCGCGCTTTCCTTTCTTGACGACAATTGCGCGTGCCACTTTTGAACCTCCAACCGCAATTTCCTGCTGACCCACGAATCACCTGCGGCCACCGCCGCCCATGGGAACGCTACCACTATTAGGGGTAGCGCCGTGTTGAAAATGAGGAGTAGGAGCCCGGCCCTGTGACCTTTGCAATCCGCGACTCTCCCCGGTCGCGCCGTTCCTGCCGAACGGCCACATGAACCCATCTATTCGCGTACGGCGTCAATTTGGTTCACTCTAAGCCCTTGCGGGGCCCACGGAGATAACAACGTGCGTTTTCCTAGCAGTTGTTTTGTCGTATTACTCGCAATCGCAGTTGCGCCCGCCACCGTAGTGGCGCGTGAGCCCGCGGTCGATTTTCAGGTGATTTCCGATCTGGGGTTTCGCTCAGCGAAGCCAATTTATCTGGCTATTAACTCTCGCGATGAGTGGATCGACTTGTGGACTCGGGAAAATACGTACGTGTATCCAAAGGCGACCACGCCAGAGTCAAGTCCCGTCCCGGTACTCGACTTTCAGAAATTTACCTTATTGGTAGCAAGCTCGGGCACCAAGGGAAATTCAGGCTACTCGGTGGCATTTTCTTCAGTCCGTGAATCTCATGGACAAATTGCAGTGTCGGTATTGGACATTGGACCCGGATCAAATTGTCCCACGTCACAAGAAATGACGAACCCGCGAGTATTCGCGCTAATCCCGAAGACCGCCAAAAGCATCAATTTCTTCGTGAGGCGCGCGGTAAAGGATTGCACCACGCCCCTTCCACATGGCTAACGTGTCCGCTGTAGTAGAATCACGTGTAGCGCGTTCATCTGCTTGTCTGGCACCGGCGAGGGAGTCGATGATTGAAATAAAACAACTTTGTTCGATGGCATGCACCTGCTCGCTGCCCCACCTGATCGCTAGGCGCCCTTATGACAAGCCAACAAACTGACCCGCCCAACGACGACGACGTAGATGAATTTCCACGCGCATTGATTCATGCCGAGGAAACCGTGAGGGAGGTGCTAGCCGAAAAGCTGGACGCAACGGGACGCGTTTCAATGCGATCTTGGGTGCGACCTTCCCTGGGCGCGGCTCTTTTATTGGCTGGTGCTGCCGCCCTCGCATACAAAGTAATAACGGACTATCGGCATGCTTCTCCAGAGGCCTTTGTCAGCGTGCAGGATCAGAATAAGCACCCCGCGGCGTCAACTGCAAATCGCTCAACGGCGCCAGCGACGGTTTCCGCGGTGATCACCGCGATTCCGCCAAGCGGCCCGGTTGCCGCGCCTGCCGCGCCAAGCATTGTCGCGCCGAAAAACGACCGCGAAAGCGCCTCGAGCGGTGCAACGGATGCGAATTCCGCTGTGCCGGACGATCCGGCCTGTGCTGCAATCAAGACTGAGCAGCACGAGATCAATGCCGCGCTCGACAAACAGCATTCAACGGAAGAGGGCCACTATATGCAGCGGCGTCTTCGCGAGCTGACGGAGCAGTCGGGCAAGTGGAAATGCGACGGATAACGTTTTCGCGCCTCAACCGTATCGTTAGGCCCATCCCGGTTTCATTTCTGACAATGCCAACTATGGGAGCACCGTTCGTATGGAAGAGCGCACTTTAGTAATACGACGATTATCAACCGGCTCAATTTTTCGTTTGGTGGCGGCGGGGGCTTTCCTATCCATTGTCCCATTGTGCGTGTTTTTCGGGGTTCTCGCGCTGTTTGGTATGAACAAGATTCGTTGGAACAACGAACCTATTTACGGCATCCGCGGTTTATTGCTGTCGCCTCTCTTCGGAATATTGATGGCTGCGATTTTCACGGGAATCGGAGGGGCCGCGCTGGCGTTGGGGTCGTGGTTATATTCGAAATTTCGCCCTTTGAAGCTTCGTGTTTATGAAGATGGCAGCGTTGCCTCCGGTCCTAACTACACATGAACCCAACGACACTCGTCGCCCTTGCCAATTTTCCGGTCCTACTGGAGGCATCATTCGCGGCCGTGCCAAGCTACCTAGTACATTGGCGCCCAGACTCTTGGGAGGGAGCACCAAGTGAGCGTTTGACTGTTATCGAGCAAATTTGCCATATCAAAGACATTGAAATTGATGGCTATCAGGTGCGCTTCAGACGGACATTGACTGAAGACCGTCCGGTTCTCCCGGACATCGCCGGCGAATTGATTGCCGAGGAGCGCAAATATTCTGAGGCGGTCGCCGTTGATGTGCTGGCCAGTTTCAAAGCTGCACGCGCCGCGACCATGAGCACCATTTCTGGATTTACGGAACGACAGCTTGATCGGATGGCAATCTTCGAAAACAGGCCGACAACACTCCGCGGATTGGTTTATTACCTGTGCAGTCACGATTACCAGCATCTTGCCGGTCTGCAGTGGCTTCTAGGAAGGGCTGACCGCATTGATACCGGCGAATCAGCCTCATGACAAATGGAGCAATCGTATGAATTCTCCCTTTCCGTCGGCGCAGGAGTACTCAAAGCAAACAGCGCGCTACGCCGCTTTGACTGTCGTTGACATTCGTTCGGAGCAAGCGCTGGTAACCGAGCCGTATCGCAATCAGGTTCTGGTCGACGTTAACCATGATTGCATGCGGCTCTCGGTATTTGAAGGCGAGTATCCTTGGCACCACCACCCTGACTCCGATGAATTCTTCTTGGTCGTGTCCGGAACCCTCGAAATCGATTTCATGGACCGTCACAGTGTGACACTTAGCGAATGGCAGAGCATCGTCGTGCCCGCGGGTACTATGCATCGGACACGCGGCATCGGGCGAACGGTCAACGTGACCTACGAAAAGCGGGGCGCACAGACGGTGTTTTTAGAACCAAAGTGAATTTCTATGCCGTCAATGAGCCAATCGGCATCTAACCACCCCTTCAGACGAGCACGCGTCTCATTTCGTTCAGCAAGCGAGGGGGAGCAATGCCAATAAAGCGCAACGGCCCGGTGTCGCGCGTCGATCAAGGAGGTGTCATGCGAAAACCGCTATTTGTTGTCCTGCTTCTGTCGTTGAACGCCTGCGTATCGGGGCCGCCCGAATTGAGCGCGCAACAAAGTCAAAGGATGAGTGGTCTCCAGGTTTTTAAGGTCGGCGAAACGCCAACTAAGAAGTACGCGACTCTCAAAGAGATAAGCGCCCTTGATTGTTCCGCAGCGCCGGCGGGCGGCCGAGTATGGGGCGACGACAACAAAGCACTTGCCGGCCTGAAGGCCAAGGCCGCGGCACTTGATGCGGATGCAATCGTGAACGCAAGCTGCGGGTCCGCGCCATTGATGAACAACTGTTGGGTCGCTCAGAAGTGCGACGGTGTTGCCGTCAAGTGGACTGAGTAGGCAAGTAAACGACGAGGCTGAGCGTCGGTATTCCGCGGTGGGAGAGCGATGATGAAGCCATTTTTTCTTGGGACATTCCTGTTTCTCGTGGCGCAAAGCACGGCGAGCAGCGCCCCCGCGGACACCATCTATGCGCATCCCGGACAGCTGGTCCCGGCGGACGATGGCGCGCGATTAAATCTCTATTGCATCGGAAGCGGCTCTCCCACAATCGTGTTCGATTCCGGTTGGGGCGATTGGGCTCCGATCTGGGCGTTGGTGCAACCGCGCATCGCGACGTGGACGCGCGCATGCAGCTACGACCGCGCCGGCGCGGGGTTCAGCGACGCAGGTCCCATGCCGCGCACCAGCGTGCGGATTGCCGATGAACTACACAGCGCGCTTCACAATGCCAACATTGACGGGCCCTATATCATGGTCGCGAGCTCATTTGGCGGCGACAATGTACGAGTATTTGCCGACCGCTATCTGCCGGACGTTGCGGGACTCATCTTCGTTGAAAGTGATACGGATGATCTCGAGCCGGTCGACATGCAGGAGGAGGACCACCGTGGGCAGGTCGAATTCTTGCCCGAGGTGCGAGCGTGTCGTGACGCCATCGCCGAGGGTAAGCCGCTGCCGCCGTTATCCTCGCTTCCGGATGCACCGAACCGCACGTGTGCGCAGATATTTTTCCGTAGCTGGCCGGAGGTGGCTTGGTCGCCGGAATTGAACGATAAGCTGTTGCAGATCGCGCAGACGAAGGTTGCCATGTACGACGCCTTTATATCGGAAATGGAGCAAACGCCGCAGGATGAAGCCTATCTGAAGCATCATCGCCGATCATTCGGCTCGCGTCCCTTGCGTGTGATCTCGACGGGCAACCACGGAGTCGGGTCGGTAGCCACGCCGCGCGCAACCAGTCTCAAGCATCTCCAATACGAGTATGAGGTGACGCTGGCCCAATCTCATCTGCTCGAGTTCTCCTCGAATGCCAGACAAATTTTCACGAAGAATAGCTCCGAGTATGTTCAGTTCGACGAACCTGACGCCGTCATCGACGCCGTGCGAGAAGTGTACGATCTGACCAAGAAAGCCGGCAATTCCAATCACTGAGTCTTGCAACACGAATCGCGCCGAACCAATCGTTCGAGCAGACCCCGCAGCAGGCCGCCTAGTTAGGAGCGCCGAGCGGATCGAAATCGAGCGCTTTGTCCGCGAACGCGGTGTGTGGAAGTTCCAGGAGCGCCTTGGGACAATCCAGATGAAGTTCGCCGGCGACAGGACTGCTTGATTTCGAGCGGACGCCGTGCCGCGTCTTCGTTACCCCAACGCCGGCCGCTGCGGATTGTCATTTTTGTTTTCCATTGGGCGCGTTATATTGCGGCTGAAGTATCAGGTATCGACGCGACCGGCCACTGCTCAACCGGATCGCTGGGCTCGCTCAAGGGGTTCGTTATGAACGATTCACCGGCGTCCGAAGAAGAGCTGGCTTGGCGCCGGCGGTTTGCCTCTCGAGCCAACAATCGAGGTTGGTCGCTAGCGGAGCAGAGTTCGCGGACGACCGAGGAGGATCGCGAAATGTTGGACGCAGCTCATGCTGCAATGCATCTCTGGAGCGCAATCGGTAGCGCACGCCATATCGCGAATGCTCGTCTGCTGCTCGGACAGGTCCACGCACTTCTTGGAAACCCTCGCTATGCAATGCCCTACGCAGAGGCGGCGCATGCCTACTTCGATTCCAACAAAGGGGAGCCGTGGAAAATGGCCATTCCGCTGGCGGTGTTGGCAAATGCAGCGCATTGCGCCGGGGATAGAACCCTTCATGAATCAAGCTATCGGGCGGCTGTCGCGCTCATCGCCGATTTACCGAAAGGCGAGGACAGAGCGATTATCGAGGCGACACTCAATGTCGTTCCGAAGCCCGATCACCGGACAACTGTGCATCACCCTCTTTCCCCTCAGCCTCCTCGTTAGGCGGAGACGCCCATGCTCGCTTCCATTGCGCATGTTGCTTTAGTTGTGCGTGAGCCTGCGCGAACGGCCGAGTTGTTCAGGAAACTGTTCGAATGCAAGATCGTGTCGAGGCGCGATGCCGAGGACCACGACGAGACGTTCGTCAAACTCGGAGATACTTGGTTTGTACTTGTTCAGGCGGACATACAGAGGACCCGAACGGGCGATCACATCGCCTTCAAGGTCAGCAAGGAGACTCTTGAGGCGACGGCGCAGAAGTTGGAAGCAATGCAGTTGGAGCATATTCGAGCAAGAGGCAGTACATCGCTCTACTTCTTCGACTACGACAACCATGTTTTTGAGTTGGATACCACCGATTTGGACGAGGAGTTGAATTGAAGCCTAATCAGCGACGACTGAGCGTTCGCGCCTTTCCCCGCCCACCGCATAATCGGAGATTGATATGAAGCGAGTCACTGGCATCGGCGGTATTTTCTTCAAGGCCAAGGACGCAGCGGCACTGCGGGCCTGGTACAAACGCCATCTCGGCATTGACGTACAAGAATGGGGCGGCACAGCTTTCACTTGGACTGATTCGGACGGTAAACCCACAACCGGAAGCACAATCTGGTCCGTCGGAGCTGCTGAAAACGACCAATTTGCTCCAAGCAAGGCCGCGTTCATGATCAATTACCGCGTTGAAGACCTACACGGTTTGGTCAAACTCCTCAGAGAAGAGGGCTGTAACGTCCTCGATAAGGTCGATGACTCTGAGTACGGCAAATTCGCGTGGGTCATTGATCCTGAGGGAAACAAAGTCGAGTTGTGGCAGCCACCTAACGGCCAATGAAACTCGCGCGGTCAGACTGCGGCGTTGCATGAATATCCAGATTCGAAACGAAACCGCCTTTGATCTGAAGGCCATAGAAGCGGTCACGGTGCTGGCCTTCCTCAATGCGGAACACACCAGTCACACCGAACAGTTCATCGTCAATGCTCTGCGCGATTCCGGAAGCCTTTCCGTATCGCTGGTCGCAGAGGTCGAAGGGGGTGAGATTGTTGGGCACGTGGCTGCTTCAATGGTCTCAATCACGAGTGAACCTTCTGGGTGGTATGGACTAGGGCCGGTATCGGTCGTTCCCGAGCGTCAAGGGCAGGGTATCGGGACACTACTGGTGAATCAGGCGTTGGCGCGCCTACGAGGCATGGGCGGCAGCGGGTGTGTTGTGCTGGGAGACCCAAATTACTACTCGCGTTTCGGGTTCAAGCCCGAGCCGCAGCTTGTTCTATCCAATGTGCCACCGGAGTATTTTCAAGCCGTTTCATTTGCCGGTTCGGTACCGCACGGGAAGGTTTCGTATCACCGGGCATTCGATGCGGCGGCCTGACTATCGATTCGCGCGGGCCAGCAACAAGGCGCGCTCCCTATCATTGTTGGTCAATTCCGCGGCATGGCGGAACTCAGCACGGGCTTCGGCTATTTGTCCCAACTTTTCCAGAAGGTCAGCGCGCACCGTGGGCAGCAAATGCGATTCCTTCAGGCGCGGCTCTTCTCTCAGCGCATCGGCAATGGCGAGGCCCTGGGCCGGTCCGAACGCCATACCGACCGCCACCGCCCGGTTGATTTCGACGATGGGCGAGGGCGCCACCGAAGCGAGCGCCTGGTAATAGGCTGCGATGGCGACCCAGTCCGTGTCGGCGGCAGCTGCCGCGCGCGCATGACAGGCGGCGATCATCGCCTGCAGCAGGTAAGGGCCGGGCGCCGGCGTCAGTGTCATCGCTCGGTTCAAGCCAGCGAGACCGCGCCGGATCAACGACCAATCCCATCGAGTGCGGTCCTGGTCGAGCAGCAGGACCGGATCGCCCACCCGGTCGGCGCGGGCGGCGAATCGCGAGGCGTGCAGCTCCATCAGCGCCACCGTCGCGAGCACTTCGGATTCCTCCGGCATCAGAGCCGCCAGCAAGCGGCCCAAACGTAGTGCCTCTGCGCACAGTTCAGCACGCAGCCACTGCGGTCCCGAAGTCGATACATAGCCCTCGTTGAAAGACAGATAAACCACCTCCAGCACCGAGCCGAGGCGCTCTCGACGCGCTTGTCCGCGTGGGGTCTCAAACGGTATCGCGGCATCTCGCAGCGCCCTTTTGGCACGCACGATGCGCTGGGCGATGGTGGCTTCGGGTACCAGAAAAGCACGCGCAATTTCCGGAGTCGAGAGGCCGCCTAGCAAGCGCAGAGTGAGGGCGGCGCGCTGCTCGGCCGGCAGCACCGGATGACAGGCGGTGAATATCAGCCGCAGCAGGTCGTCGTCGATATCCTCATCGAGCAGCGCCTCGAAGCCGGGTGTCTCGCGCTCGAGCTCCGTAAGGTCGATGGCCAGTTCACGATGTTTGCCGTCGATCAATGAAGCGCGGCGCAGACGGTCAAGCGCCCGGTTTTTGGCGACCCTCGTCAGCCAGGCAGCCGGCTCGCGCGGGATGCCGTCCCGGGGCCAGTGCTCCAGCGCCAGCACGAAGGCGTCCTGCACGATTTCCTCCGCCAGGCCGACGTCGCGCAAATGGCGGACGAGCCTGGCGGCGAGCTTCGGCTGCTCGATCCGCCAAACCGCTTCGATCGCGCCAACGGTGGTCAAGGTCTTAGCGACCCGGTAACTCGCCGAAGTCCTTTGCCAACTTCTGGACACCCTCGGGAAATTCGCTCATCTCATGGACGCGGCGTATCTCGATGACATCATCGCTCGAGGCGGGGCAGCGCCTAGCCCACTCGATGGCCTCGTCTCGCGAGCGTACCTCGATCATCCAATAACCACCGAGCACTTCCTTGACCTCCGGGAAGGGGCCGTCGGTAACGCTCGGCTTTCCGCCTTTGAAGCTGATCCGCGCTCCCGAGGCGGGCGGATGCAACCCGTCCAGGGCCAGCAGCACGCCGGCCTTCTTCAGCGCTTCGTTGTATTTCATCATCGCCTGAACCGCCTCGGCGCTCGGCATGGCGTCAGGCGCCGCGGAGGCGTAGCCGCCAGGAATCATCAGCATCATAAAACGCATGAGTGTTCTCCTTGATTCGTTCGTTCACTTGACGAACGATGCACGGCAAAATCGACATGAGCCCTAAATATTAACAGTTCGCGCCGGCCTCCTTGAGCAGCGCAGCCGCCGACGATCCAAGCCGCTAGAGCAATACCCAATAACAAGATAGACTGAATTCGAGAGATTTCGCTTAACGGCACGTACGAAAACCATAGCTATGATCGATCTCTTGTTCGAGCTCCCTCTGTGGCTCCTAGCCCTCGTGATAAATGTAATTCTGCTGAGCATCACGCTCGGTGGGCTCTGGATCGTACGCACACGAGTCCTGCCCCGTATGGGATTGAAGTACCAGGACGCTTATCTGGCCGCGGCCGTGGTGCAGTCAGTGATGCTCCTCTACGGGTTGATCGCAGCGCTCACCGCTGTCGGCGTGTGGCAAAGGTACGGTCAGGTGTCCGAGGTCGTCTCCGGCGAGGCGACGGCCATCGCGATCCTTTGGCGGGACTTCGGAAGCTATCCGCAGCCTTTGCGGGACGAAACGCGCGAGGTACTCCGAGGTTACACCGAGCAAATCGTCCGTGATGCCTGGCCACAGCAGCGGCTCGGAAAGGTTCCCCGCGAGGGTGTGGAATGGATGGATCTTCTTCAGACGCTTCTAAATGAGTTTGAGCCCTCGACGGAGTCCCAGAAAATTTTGCACGCCGAAACTTATCGCGCCTTCAATCAGTTGGTGCAGCAACGCCGGCAGCGGTTGGACAGTGTGCAGGCTGCGCTGCCAAGCGTTCTGTGGTGGGTGCTGTTGCCCGGAGCCGTGGGCTGCATCGTGCTCTTCCTCTTCTTTCAAGTGGCGAATGCGCGCTTCCACGCAGTGCTGCTGGTGGGCCTGTCAGGCTTCCTCTCCATGGTGCTGTTCGTGATCGTCGCTTTGGACCGGCCATTCTCCGGTGACATGGGAATCACCGCAGATTCGTACCAACTCGTTATTGATCACTATATGAAAAGGTAGTGTGGCGCCCGGATGAAACGCACCTGGACAATTATTGGTGTTGCCGATGTGGGTCGCAGCTTCAAGTGGTATCAGTCGTTGTTTGGACAACCGGAAGCACTGCCGGCGCATGACATTTTCGGGCAAATCCTCGATACGGATGGAACAGTCCTGCTGTGCCTCCACCAGTGGGGTGCACACGGGCATCCGCCTTTGACGAGCCCCGACCGGTCCGAACCGGGCAACGGACTGCTCCTGTTTTTTCGCGTAGATGACTTTGACAAGGCGCTGCCTCGGGCTCGTGCCCTGGTCGCTCGGCTCGAAGAGGAACCTCACCTGAACCCGAATACCGGCAGCAAAGAGTTTGCCCTCCGGGACCCGGACGGGTATTACATCATGGTCAGTGCGCTCGATGCAGCCTGACATCGAGGTGGCCATGGTCAAGACGCACGGTCTCAGTCACGTCGCAATCTCGGTGGTTGATCTTGATCGGGCGTTGGCCTTTTATCGCTCGGTCTTCGGAGTGCGCGAATATTTTCGCAATGAGTCGACGGTACAGGTCTTGGGGCCCGGAAAATATGATGTATTGGCCTTCGAGAAACGTCCCGCCGGTGCCGGTGTTCCCGGAGGAATCATTCATTTCGGGTTTCGTCTCACCCGGCCTGAGGACATTGACGCCGCTGTCGCAGCGGTGGAGAGCGCAGGAGGCACTGTCACCTCGCGCGGCGAGTTTGCGCCCGGCCTGCCGTACGCTTTTGTTCGGGATCCCGACGGCTATGAAATTGAGATATGGTTTGAATAATGGTTTCTACCCCGACGCTAGGAGACTGGCGACTCTCGCCGATATGGACGACGTGAAGGCTAAAAAGAAGGCGCTGATCGGAGCCTTGAAGGCGCGGCTCATCGGTATCAAAAAGGTGGAGAACAGTCATAAATCCCGAGCCTAACCAATCCGCGCGCGCATCTTTGCAGCGATGGCTTTTTGGGGTGCTCCTGATCGCCGCCTCATGCGCGAATGCATCGCCCTGCGACAATGTGGCGAAGACTCTCACATCGACGCAACGCACCGCCATTGCCGCAGCCGTGGCAGATCAACTTCAGGCGGCGTCCGCCAAAATTGTTCATGCCTACCGTGTCGGAAATTGGTACCTGCTCTATGTCGATACCCCCGGTGCCAATCAAACTTTCCTGTTTTATCGGGGTGACCCGACGAGTCGGCAATACGTAACCTCATGGAGTCGCTCAGGCGCGAAGGCCGAACAATCCGAACTCAGGAATTGGGCTCGATTGAACGCGCCGGGAGTTCCTGAGTCTCTTGGCAGGTGCTTTGCGTCGAGTGCGGCTTCCGGTCACTAGATAGGACCCATGAGCGGAGATAGACATCGTCGCATTCCGTTGGACATCCGCGGATTAACCGGTCGAGAAAACCTCTTCAGGCTGTCCGGAATGATGAGGCGAGATCCCGGCGTCGAGTCCTGGCTGGCCGATGCACCGCCCGAACTGCGGGCCATTGCCCGGGAGTGGTTTGCGCACATGCGACGGTGCGGTGATGATGTGCGCGAATTGATGCACGATGGTTGTCCCGTTGCCTGTGTCGAAGATGCGGCGTTCGCGTATGTCAACTCATTCAAGAGTCATGTGAATGTCGGATTCTTCTACGGCGCCACGCTCGAGGATGCGTCGGGCCTATTGGTCGGAGGAGGTAAATTCATGCGGCACGTGAGATTGACCCCGGGCGGCGCGCTGAACGCCGCGGCGCTTGGCGATTTGATCGACGCCGCCTATGCGGATGTCAGGGCTCGCCTTAAATCGGGACGTCACGAGTCCTGATCGCCGTGAATCCGGCTTGGTCAATCATGGCGATCCTGGTTATTTTCTTGGACGCAGTCGCCACGGCGCTCCTCGCGCGCTCCGCCTTGTTTTCTGCCCGACAGAAGGCCCTCCGGTTCATCTTCGTTTGGATTGCACCGCTGATTGGCGCAATCATTGTGATGATCGCCGTGCGCTCCGCTCAAGCCAAGTCCGACAGACTCGATCAATTGCGTATCCTCAGAGAGATTTGGAGGTCTGCCACTCAAGATGAACAAGATCCCGATGGCCCGGCCCGGATCGGTCCGAAATCACCACGCTTCGACTGACCCTCGTGAGGGCGATGTATTTATTGATGGCAGTCGGCCTCGCGGATTACGATTTGGCCTTCGATCCTGTGGCGCAATGTTGTCGAACACCTTAGTCTGGAGATAGACAGCATGGAGTATGCGGCTTTCTTTTTTGCAGGCGCGTTTCTCTGCAACTGCGTGCCACACGTGGTCTGCGGACTTCAAGGCGCGCCGTTTCCAACGCCTTTCGCCAAGCCGCGTGGAGTGGGGCTCTCCTCGCCGATCGCCAACTTCGCTTGGGGCCTGCTTAATCTCGTAGCGGGCATGGTGCTTCTTCAAAGGTGGCCGATCCATATCGCGCCGCAAGCCCCGTTTCTAGTTTTTTTGCTGGGCGTGGCCGTCATGGGTGCGTATTCGTCCACACACTTCGGCAGGGTACGGCGCGATGGCAAGTTATAAGCCGCCCGATTGGCCGAGCGTGATTCCGCGAATCGTGGTTGCGGATGCGCGTGGACTCGTCCAGTTCATCCAACGCGTCTTCGGTGCCACCGGAGAGTATCGACCTGACGTACCGGCCATTGTGCGCCTCGATGACTCGCTGATCATGATCAGCGACGCCGGCGCGCGCGATGCGGCGCTGGCCTTTCTTTATGTCTACGTCGCGAACGTCGACGAAGCATTTCGACGCGCGCTCGACGCCGGCGCGCGCTCTGTGGAGGAGCCTTTCGATTTGCCCTATGGTGATCGTCGTGGAATGGTGCGGGACCCGTGGGGAAACACCTGGCAGATTGCGTCCCGATCCAGCCCATGAAGCTATCCACCGAATTGGCTCACTGCGTGCTTCGTCCCTGGGAGATGGCCGACAAGCCAAATCTTGTCCGCTTTGCCGACAATCGGGCAATCTGGCGCAATCTCTTGGACTCCTTTCCGCATCCCTATACGGAGGCCGACGCGGAGCGTTGGCTCGAACATACCAAGGCGAATCCGGGTCATCACTTCGCGATTGAAGTCGAGGGCACGGCCGTGGGCGGTATAGGCGTCATTCCGCAGCAAGGGGTCGCCGCGAAGACGGCTAATTTTGGATACTGGCTCGCCGAGACCCAATGGGGCAAAGGCATTGCCACCGCGGCCACGCGGGCGTTGGCCGATCACGCGTTGGGGGTCATGCCCTTTTGGAGATTGGAGGCGCCGGTGTTTGCCTGGAACCCGGCTTCCATGCGCGTGCTGGAGAAGTCGGGATTCGCGCGCGAAGGCGTCTTGCGCAAGAGCGTATTCAAGGACGGAGAATTGGTCGATTGCGTCATGTATGCCAAAGTCCGTGAAGAGTAACTAAAGGACGGCGCCGAAATCATGGCTCACCCGCCAGGTTCCGTTCCAGGTCTGTGCACTTCCGGCGCTACTTGTTTTGCGCTGTGCATAGCATTCTTGGGCGCCTGGGGCTTTCAGGGCTCGGGGACTTGGCACACCCACCACTTGGTGGTGCTGCTGCCCTTGCTGGCCGCCTCGCTGTGCTTCGGCTTTACCCCTTACATGGCCACTCGCGATGTTCCGGCACCTGAAGTTCATGCGCGCCGGCTTTACGCGGCGGGAATGTTGTTTCTTGTGTGCGCGCTGGTTGCCGCTGTGTGCATCGCCTATGTGACCTAATCAGCGCCGGGCCTCAATCGAGGGGTAAGCCTGCGACCGGCGAATTGAACGCGATGAGATGCGGCAGGCCCAAGCTCCCCACGTAGACTGTGCGCCGGTCCGCGCCACCGAATGCCAGACTCGTGGGTAGATTCAGTTTCTCGCCGGCGCAGGCGACCAAGTGCTCCGTAGTCGCGGTCTTCTGTCGCAGGGCTGCCACCAACGCATCCACGGCATCCAGCTTGGGCTCCTCGTAGAGCGTGTGCGTTTCGCCATCCTCGCTGACCACGACGATGCCATTGCGCGTAATGACGGTTACCCAGATGTTCCCGTCTTGATCGAAAGTAAAACCGTCGGGCAGCGCGCCGTGACCCAAGTCTTCTGGGCCGAATATCTCTTTGTGCCCGAGATCACCGTTCGAGGCGATGGGAAATCGAAACACTCGCTTTCCCAGGGTTTCCACGCCGTAGAGATATCGGCCGTTCGGATGGACCTTGATCTCATTCGTCAAGTGAAGACCATCCGCCACCATCCGAGCTTTTCCGCGTTCAATCAACAGAATGTATCCGTCCGGCTTGGTGTTGAGGGCGTGAAACCAGCGTTCCTGGCGGGTCATCATGGACACCCAGATGCGGCCTCGCATATCGGCCCACGCCGTATTGACGGTTCCGAGCGCATTGCCCTGGAACTCGTCCAGCAACACGCTCGCGCTGCCGGAGGTATCGATGCGAAAAACCTTGTTATCTTTAAGACCCGCAACGATGAACGCGCCATCCGGCGTCCGGGAATACCCATTGGGCTCGTAGACGCCGGCGCCTCGCAGCTCCGCAACTCCGCTTTGCGTTACACGGGCGATGCCACCGCGATCGTCCGATGCCCAGATCCCTTCCTGGTCGGCTCGAACGCACTCCGGCCGCGTCAGACCGGAACCGAAAATGGAGAGGTCTTGAGGACGCAAGGTAAAATTCTTTAATTTGTTGTTCATAGGTGCCGGATTGGCGCGCATCCGCGCAGTGCGGCAAGCATAATGCGGATACTGGTCCAGTCAAATGGCGTTTGATCATGCGTTTCTACGCAGCCCTCCTTCTGGCGGTATTCGCTGCCACATTCTCAACGTCGTCAGCCGCGGTTGACGAAAAGGTGATCCCATCGTCACCCGCTGCATCTCAAGGTCACGCGCGGGTCCGACGCACCGCGCGCTGTTTCGCTCACCGCAATTCCCAAGCCGGCACAGTGATCAATCCTGCGTCTCCGGCAAGAGGCCATCATGTCGCTCAACACCGTTCAAGCCTGGCATAAAATTGCGGATTCGCGCCATTCGAGCGGCCTGGACGCGCTGCTTGCCGACGACGTCGTTTTTCATTCGCCGGTTGTCCATACCGCGCAGGTGGGCAAGGCGATTACGAAGCAATATCTCGCTGCCGCATTTCGCGTCTTCTTCAACCAGTCCTTTCACTACACCCGCGAAGTCGCCGGCCCCAACGATGCCGTGCTGGAGTTTCAAGTGGAGATCGATGGCATTCAGGTCAACGGCGTGGACATGATCAAGTGGAACGAAGCAGGGCAAATCATTGACTTCAAGGTGATGATTCGTCCCCTCAAGGCGATCAACTTGATCCATCAAAAAATGGCAGCGATGCTCCAGGCCGGCGCCCAAGCCAATCGATAGTCCTCTCGATCGTCGCAGGCGATCCGGTGCTAAAGTGCGAAGCCTATGCGAACGCCGCTATTCTTGCTGGTTGGGTTCTTGCTTTTGACCGTCTGCGCTTTGCTGGGAAGGCTGTTCTCGAGCAACTTCCCCGGAGCCAACTACGCAGCCGCCATGGTCTTTGTGGTGCTTTGGCTGCTGATCTCGGCCGCCAACTTGTGGGTCGGCGTCGCCAAGGCCGGCTACACCCTCGGCGATGAGTTTCCGATATTCCTGCTCGAGGTGATCAATGGTGCAAGTGGTGGAGTTCATCGCTGTCGTCACCGCCGCAATTTTTGCCGGCGCGGCACTTTATATCAACCTGGTAGAGCATCCTGCGCGCATGCTGCTCGAGACGAAATCCGCGGCGCTGCAGTGGGCGCCGAGTTATCGCCGCGCCACCTGGATGCAGGCACCGCTGGCACTGCTCAGCTTCGGGACGGGGCTGCTGTCTTGGAGCCTCGGAGGCGGTCTGCCATGGGCGGTCGGGGCGTTGCTGATCGGCGCTGTCGTGCCCGTTACGCTTCTTATCATCATGCCCACCAACAAACTCCTTCTCGAACCGGGACGTGACCTTGGCTCCACGCAAACGCGCACACTGTTGGAGAAATGGGCAAGGCTTCATGGCATACGCACCGCGCTGAGTTTGCTCGCGACCGCGGTGTATGTGTGGCAATCGCTTTCGCCCCGCTAGTCGCTGAATGCGTGCGCCCGATTCTTCGACGCCGCAGCCGCATCCAGAGAGGTATGAATGATGATTCTCGTGCTTGGAAGCGCTATTGCTCGTGACGGCCGCGGACCCGAAGCGCTCGCGTTGAGCCTCGAGCATGTCATCCGATCGAGATTGGAGCCGGGCTGCATTTCGCATGCCGTTCATCAGGATGCCGAGAACTCCAATCGGTTGGTGTTCGTGGAGCAGTGGGCGAGCCGGCAGGCTCTCTGGGATCATTTCAGGATACCTGTCTCAAGAGACTTCGTTAAGTCGCTGGCCGCCCTGACCGTTGAACCTCCAAACCTGGCCATCTACGAAGCGACGGCGATTGCGCCTCCAGGCGGGAATGCGGGTTAGTGGCACGCGTGCTATGTTTCTCCACGAGAGGGAGGAACCGATGATGCGTTTACACACGCTTTGCGCAGTGGCGATTGCCGTTACGCTCTCCGGCTGTGGCTCATCGACAGAAACGCCGTCGGCTTACCAGGGACCTCCTCTGATCGCGGCAAAGCCCGATGTCATCGTGACGCTCGATGCCAAGACTCATATGTGCATCGTAGCTCTATCGAGTGAACAGCAAGGAAACAGCATTCCCTGCGATGACATCGTTCCATTTCTAAAAGATGAACTCAGATTGGGACCCGGATCTATCTACGACATCCATGCCGATCACGGGGCGGACCCGGCGCAGCTCGCTCGGGTGGCGGCCAGTTTGAAGGGCGCTGGGTACCGCTTCATCGGCGGTCACGAAGAGCGCTGATCCGATGATGCGCATGACCAAGACCTTCACGGTCGAGATCATCCGCCACGGCGCCATATGCTACATCCCCGTAGCCTTCGACCCGAAGGCGGCTTTCGGCAAGGCGCGCGCGCCCGTCAAAGTGACCTTGAACGGATATACCTACCGCAGCACCATCGCGACCATGGGCGGCATCACCGGGATCCCTTTGAGAAGGAGCAATCGAGAGGCTGCGGGATTGAACGGCGGCGAAACCATTGCCGTGAAGATCGAGCTCGACACCGAGAGCAGGGAGGTCGAGCTGCCGCCGGATCTTGAAAACGCGCTGCGCAAGAAAGACGCCACGTGGAATAAGTGGCAGACGCTCAGCTACACCAACCGGCGCGAAGCCGTCGAATCCGTCAACAACGCCAAGAAGCCGGAGACTCGCGTATGGCGGGTCGCCGCCATCGTTCAGGCGTTGACTAAACGGTAGGGTTCACCCATGCCCCTCCTTTTCTCGTACGGCACCCTGCAACAAGAAAACGTTCAGCTGACGCTTTTCGGCAGGCGCCTTTCCGGAGAGCGGGACGAGCTGGTCGGATTCGAGCAATCACTGGTTCACATCCAGGATCCAGCGGTAGTCGCGGCCAGCGGCAAAACGCACCATCCCATCGTCAGGTTCAACGGCGTTGTCACCAGCCGAGTAGCCGGAACCGTGTTCGATATCAGTGATGCCGAATTAGCCCATGCGGACAACTACGAGACGGCTGATTACCAGCGCGTGACTGCAATGCTGGCTTCAGGCAAGCAAGCCTGGGTGTATGCTGCTTTGCCGTAAATCAGTGGCGATTATTAGCGGTTGAGGGGGAGTCATGTCGAGAATTCGTTTCGTCGCGCAATCCGCAGTCGTGGCAATTGTTCTGCAGTGCGGATCGGGCTGTCAGATGCAAAAGGCCGATCAACCCGTCTCGGCGGGCTCGCCCGATGCTCCCATCGTCAAAGTCGTCCAAGGCGAGGTACAAGGAGCTGCCGCCAACGGTGTCGCCGTATTCAAGGGATTACCTTTCGCTGCTCCGCCCGTGGGCGACCTACGCTGGCGCACTCCGCAGCCTCCCGCGAAGTGGCCCGGCGTGCGACAAGGAACGGCGTTCTCATCCACCTGTGCGCAGGCGGAGGATTGCCTGTACCTGAATGTGTATGAACCCGCCGGCACCCAGGGCGGCGCCAAGCTGCCGGTGATGGTATGGATTCACGGCGGCGCATTCATTTTCGGATCGGGTTCAGGATACGACGGCAGCCAGTTTGCCCGACAAGGCGTCATCGTCGTGACAGTGAATTACCGGCTGGGCCGCGCGGGCTGGTTCGCACATCCCGCGCTCACGGCCGAAAATCCGGGTGGGCCGCTGGGCAACTACGGCCTGATGGATCAAATTGCCGCGCTCGAGTGGGTCAAGGCCAACATCAAGCAATTCGGGGGCGATACCGGCAACGTCACGATATTCGGCGAATCGGCCGGCGCCATATCAATCAACTACCTGATGCTCGCTCCGCAAGCCAAGGGACTGTTCAACAAGGCGCTGTCGGAGTCAGGCTTCGGTCGCCTGGGCGCCAGGCCGATATCCGCCGTTGAACAAAGCGGAGTGGCGTACGCAGAGGCGCTGGCAGTCCACGGCACGGATGCGGCGGCGGCCAAAGCTCTGCGCGCATTGACCTGGGCGGATCTGACCGGCCACGTGGCGCCCATCGGTGCGGCGGAACAATTATTGCCCATGGCGGACGGCAAGATGATCAAGGGCAGCGCGGCCGACGGATTCGCGCAGGGCGCCGAAGCGCATGTGCCTTATCTGCTCGGCGGCAACAGCGACGAGGCCAGTCTCACCCGGCGCGGCCTGAATGCCGCCGATCGGCTCGCCTCGATTCAACAGCATCGAGAAGCTTTCCTGGCCGCTTACGATCCGAACCATACCGGCGATGCCGACCGTGTCATCGCGCGCTGGATCACGGACACCTCGATCAGCGAACCGGATCGCGACCTGGCCCGCCTGCACTCGCAGCATGGCAACGCCACCTTCGTCTATCACTTCTCGTACACACCGGCCGCGCAGCGCGCGACCATGTTCGGCCTGCCGCACGGCGGGGAGCTGGTCTATGTGTTCGACACCCCGCGCGCGACCTCGCCCTTCGATGATGAAGGCAAGGCTGTGGCGGCGGCGGCCAACAAGTACTGGGCGCAGTTCGCCAAAACCGGCGATCCCGATTCCGCGGGCGGCGCGCTGTGGCCCAAATTCACGGCGGCCGACGAGTATGTGATGGAATTTCCAGCCTCCGGCGTGCCGGTCGCGGCAAAGCATTTCCACAAGGAGCGCCTCGACTGGGTCGAGGCCAGCCTCGCAAAATGAACGAGGAAAAGCGCTACCGCCGCTTCGCCGATTTCTATCCCTTTTATCTTAGCGAGCATGCCAACCCCATATCGCGCCGGCTGCATTTCGTGGGCACCAGCGTGGCGGTGGTGCTGATCGTCGGCGCCATCCTGTGGCAGATGTGGTGGCTCATCGCCGTCGCCTTCGTTCAAGGCTATGCATTTGCATGGATCGGCCATTTTTTCTTCGAGCACAACAAACCGGCGACGTTCAAATATCCCGGATTCAGCCTCATGGGCGACTGGCGCCTGTGGTGGGAAATGTTGACCGGCAAGTTGAGGCTATAGGTCGGTGCGGTCCATTTCCCGTTACCTCGTCGTCGTGCTTACGCTGCTTTGCTGCGTGGGCTGCGATCAGGTGTCGAAATCGGCCGCGCGCGCTTTTCTCGCGCCGGGCGTTACCCAATCCCTGTTTGCCGATTCGCTGCGCTTGCAGCTGGTGGAAAATCCCGGCTCCTTTTTGAGCCTCGGGGCTTCGCTGCCGAAAAGTTGGCGCTTCACGATATTCACCGGTGCAGTGGCCGCGCTGTTGCTGGGCCTGCTTGGCGCGGCGCTGTTCGCGCGGCGGCTCGACCGCGTGCGATTCATCGCATTGGCGCTGGTGGCCGGAGGCGGCATCAGCAACCTGATTGATCGCCTGGTGTTCCAGGGACAGGTGACGGATTTTCTCAACGTGGGAATCGGCTCGCTGCGCACCGGAATATTCAACGTCGCGGACATGACGATAATGGCCGGCGCTCTGCTGATGCTGCTCAAGCACCGCGGCGAACCCAAGTGAGCAACACGCGCATGCTGACGCGCTACCGCGCGTGGGCCAATACGGAACTGTTCGCGGCGCTCGCCAAGCTGCCGGAGCCTGAGCTGACAAAGGCGCAGCCGATCGTGTTTGGCAGCATACTGCGCACACTGAATCACGTTTACAGCATGGACCAGGTCTGGCAGGCGCATCTCGAGGGCAGGGCGCATGGCTTCACCACGCGCAATCCGACATCTTCACCGCCATTCGCCGATTTGCGCGGCGTCCAATTCGCGATCGACGCTTGGTTCATTGCCTATGCGGAGAATCTGTCCGCGCGCGACGCCGAGGAGGTCGTCGACTTTGTCTTCATCGGCGGCGGCCAAGGATCCATGACCCGCGACGCCATATTGCTGCATGTGGTCAATCACGCCACCTATCATCGCGGCCACATCGCCGATATGTTGAACCACATTCAAGCCCGTCCGCCGACCACGGACCTCCCCGTGTTTCTGCAACAGCACCCTTCGCGGTAATCCCCGATTCCAGTGGGACACTTTCAATATAGACGACATGCCGGGGCCCTCGCCGTGGCGATTCTGGTGCTGTTCCTCTTCCGGCGCTGGGATCTCTTCGATGAGCCGTTTCTGCCCACGTTTGCCTTAAGCGGCGCGCTGCATGCCGGCGCCCTGTGCGTGGCGTTGCGCGCACCCGAAAGCACCATGCGCAAAGTCCTGTTCATCGCCATCACGGCGCTTTTAAGCGTCCTGACTCTCTACATCGGCATCGTGAGCCTGCAATTGTTCGCCATTCTGCCCGCCACCGAACGACTCTACCTGGTGCTCGGCATCTGCTCCGCGGCGGGCGCCATCACCTACGGGTCCCTGGTCCGCTTCTTCTGGATGAAGACTCTGTCCTCGCGGTCGATACTGGCAATCGCCATGGCCTGTGTCCCCGCGACCTGCCTGGCGTATCTCGCCAGAACACAGTTCGAGATCGACTCCTGGGTGCTGGCGGCGGCCTGGTGGTGCGCCTTTTCAGGGGGCCTGGCCTACGCCGATAGGCTGGCAAAACCAGCAGCAGAACGCCGATAATGCGCGCTCGCCACGGGGGAATCCGATGACTCGGCGCTTGATTAGCTCGGGATCTCAATTCGAACGCGACATTGGCTATTCCAGAGCCGTGGTCGACGGCGAATGGATTTTCGTGTCCGGCACCACCGGCTTCGATTACAGCACCATGAGCATCTCCGATAGCTTGCCGGAGCAATGCGACCAAACCTTCAAGAACATTCAGTCGGCGTTGCGCGAGGCCGGCGCGGAACTCAAGGACGTGGTGCGGGTCACGTACATGCTGCCCGACGCCGAACGCTTTGCCGATTGCTGGCCGGTGCTGCGCAAGTACTTCGGAGACATTCGCCCCGCCGCGACCATGCTGTGCGTGCGGCTGCTGGATCCTCGTATGCAAATCGAGATCGAAGTGACCGCGCGTTCGCGCTCTTCGAACAGGTGACCCATGCAGCACACAGAAACACCGGCGAAAACCTATGACGGCGGCTGCACCTGCCGTCAAGTGCGCTATCACCTGACCTCGCGACCGCTGTTCGTGCACTGCTGCCATTGCAGCTGGTGTCAGCGGGAAACGGGCGCCAGCTTCGCGCTGAACGCCATGATCGAAGCGGATCGCGTGGAGCTGCTGCAGGGCGAGGTGCTGGCCATCGACACGCCGTCCAACAGCGGCAAGGGCCAGAAGATCTCGCGCTGCCCGTCTTGCATGGTGGCGCTGTGGAGCAATTACGCCGGCGCGGGCGATGCGCTGCGTTTCGTGCGCGTCGGCACGCTCGACGAACCCGGCGCATTGCCCCCGGACGTGCACATTTTCACGGCATCGAAACAGCCATGGGTGGTGTTGCCCGCCGGCGTTCCGGCAGTGGCCGAGTATTACAAGTCATCCGAGCTCTGGCCCAAGGAAAGTCTGGAGCGGCGCGCGGCGCTGATGGCAAGAAACGCCGCGAAGCGCTAGCGCACACGCGGCAATTTCAGAGGTGGTTGTGTTCGGCACTCACGATCTTTGGCTCTTTGTCCTGTCCGGCTTGCTGCTGAACATCACTCCAGGTCCGGACACCTTGTACATCGTGGGGCGCAGCACGACCCGGGGCTGGCACGGCGGCGCAGTTGCCGCGCTCGGCATCGGTGCCGGCACCCTGGTGCACATCTGTGCGGCGGCGCTCGGCTTGTCCGCCATTCTCGCCGCATCCGCGAACCTCTTCGCAGCGGTCAAGATCATCGGCGCGCTCTACTTGCTCTATGTGGGTATTGGATTGATTCGCTCGGCGGGCAGCACGACTGTCCCGGCGGCTGCCGGGGATATTCGCGGCGCCTCGATGCGCGTCATTTTCCTGCAGGGTTTCCTCACGAACGTCTTGAACCCCAAAGTCGCATTATTTTTTCTGGCGTTTCTACCTCAATTCGTCGGATCGGATGCCCCGTCGAAGCCCCTGGCCTTCTTATTCCTGGGCGTGATCTTCGATTTCAACGGCACCTTGTGGAATTTATTGATTGCCTGGTCGAGCGCACGCCTCACCCGCAGAGTGGCGCCGGGCGCGCTGTTCAAGCAATGGTTCAACCGTTGCGTCGGAGCCGTATTCATCCTGGTGGGAATCCGTCTGGCGCTGGCGCACGATCGCTGATGGGAACGAAGCCCCCGATCCGGATTCCCGACCTTTCGGCACGTCCGTTCGACCTGTCGGTGGAGCATCTGTTTCGAGCTGCGCCGGAGAAACTCTATGAGGCCTGGACTACCGGGTTTGATCGATGGTTCGCGGCTCCGGGTTCGATGCTCATGCGGCCGGAAGTGGATGCAGTGTTCTTCTTCGAAACCGAGTTCAAGCCGGCATCCGCTCCGAAGGTGCAGCGTCATCCTCATTACGGCCGATTCCTGCGGCTCATTCCGAATGAACTGGTTGAAATGACCTGGTTGACCGGCGCCCTCGGCACCGCAGGCGCGGAGACCATCGTTACGGTCGAATTCACGGCCGAGAGTGCGGGCACGCGCGTGCATCTTGGGCACGCCGGATTTGCCGATGCGGCCAGCCGCGACCGCCACCGCGAAGCCTGGCCAATGGTTTTAAATCACCTCGAAACGAAATTATGAAAGCCACTGCACCGACACCACTCTTCAAAAAGCTCAATCTCGGCGAGCACGATGAAATTGTCGTGCTCGACGCGCCCGAGTCCTTCGAGACCGAGCTCGGCCGGCTCAAAGGGGTCAAGATATTGCGCAATCCAAAATCACCGAAGGCCGTCAAGTTCGCGCTGGCCTTCGCCGTGACCCAGGCGCAGTTGGACCGCGGTTCCGCCATGCTCGCGAAGGCTTCCGAGGGCGATTCGATACTGTGGTTCGCTTACCCCAAAGGAACCTCGAAACGCTACAGCTGCGAGTTCAATCGCGACAACGGTTGGGGCGTGATCCGCGGATTGGGCTTCGAGTCGGTTCGCCAGGTCGCGATCGACGATGATTGGTCGGCGCTGCGCTTCAGAAGAGTGGAGTTCGTCAAGTCGTGAACACAAAGCGTGGACTGGTAGCGACATGACGGAAATCGAAATCTCGACTGACAAAAATCGTCTCGACTCGGCGATGATTCACGACTTTCTCGCGAACGAATCCTACTGGGTTCCGGGCATATCGCGGCAAAGCGTCGAAAAGAGCTTCGAACATTCCCTGTGCTTCGGTGGCTACCACGAAGGCCGCCAGGTGGCGTTTGCAAGGGTGGTCACCGACTACGTGCGCTTCGCGCACCTGCTCGATGTGTTCGTGCTCAAGGAATTCCGCGGAAGGGGCTTCAGTAAGCGCCTGATGAGCACCATATTGTCGCACCCGGAGCTCCGTACCATCGGGCGATTCACACTGGGCACGGCTGACGCGCACGGCCTCTACAGGCAGTTCGGATTCAGCGCGCCGGTCAGCCCGGAGAGGCAGATGGAATTGCTGCGCCCTAACGGTGCGGGTGTCCCGCACCGCGAAGATGCGCGGGTATGATAAAGTTGCGGTAGGAATTGAGAGAAGGACCGGGTGAAGCCATGCTGCAATTTCTCATGTGGTGCGTGTTGTTTGTGCTGTGCTGGCCGGTGGCCATTCTTGCCATCGTGCTATGGCCGTTGATTTGGCTGCTGTCCTTGCCGTTTAGAGCGGTCGCCTTGTCGTTCGACGCGCTGTTCGCGTTGCTGCGGGCAATTCTGTTTTTGCCGGCGCGCATTCTCGGATACCGCGATCACTCAGCCCGCCGTCCGACCTAGCCCAAAAAGATCCCCGGGGGTCCCGTTGTTGAGGTGTCGATGATCACGGCTCGCGAGGGCCTCGCTCTGCTGCGCGAGGGCAATCATCGCTTCGTTTCCGAAGCCCCCAGCCGGGAAATTCTCGAGAGCCGGGCGCGGCGGCTCGAGCTCACGGCCGGCCAGGAACCCTTCGCCGCCATTCTCGGCTGCTCCGATTCGCGCGTTCCGGTCGAGATCGTGTTCGATCAGGGCCTCGGCGATCTGTTCGTCATCCGGGTGGCGGGAAATATCGTTGCACCTTCATTGATCGGCAGCGTCGAATTCGCTGCCGAGCAGTTCGGCACGCGCCTGGTCGTCGTGCTCGGTCACTCTCGTTGCGGCGCCATCGAAACGACGCTGGATCAGCTGCGCCGACCGGTCGAGAACCAGTCGCGCAATTTGCATTCCATCGTCGATTTCATCAGGCCCGGAATCGAAGGCTTGCTGGCCACCGACCTCAAACACGACCGCGACAAATTGGTTCACGAAGCGGTACGCGCCAATATCCGCGCTTCCGTGAACCATCTGCGCCACGGATCGGACATCATCGAGAATCTGATCCAGAATGCCGGGCTCATGGTGGTGGGCGCCGAATATTCCTTGGAAACCGGCGTCGTCGATTTCTTCGACAATCTGCCGGACTCCGGCTCGTGATCCAGCGATCACACCGGGCGCCACGCATCGCGCTGGCGCTGCTGGCATGGTTTGCCGTGCTGCTGCAGTTTTGCATTTCGATCAATTCCGCGATTCAAGACGGCAGAGGCTTCGCCAGCGGGCTCGTCAGCTTCCTCGGATTTTTCACCATCCTGACGAATATCTTGGTTTGCATGTCTTTGACCATGCCGTTGATCGCCCCCAATTCCGCGGCGGGGCGATTCTTTGCGCGCTCCGAGGCCATCGCCGGCGTTGCGACCAGCATCGTATTCGTCGGTCTGGCGTATTACTTTCTGCTGAGTAATCTCTTTCATCCGCAGGGACCGCAGTGGCTCGCGAACGCGCTTCTGCACTACGTGATTCCGACTCTGTATCTTCTTTATTGGTGGTTCACCCCATCCAAACGCGATTTGCGCTTCGCGCATGCGGTGATCTGGGGCGCATATCCCACCCTGTATCTGGTGTATGCGCTGATCCGCGGCCGAATCATCGGCAGCTATCCTTATGGCTTCATCGACGCCGGCCGCATCGGCTATGAGAAAACCCTGATCAATGGCGTCGGCTTGTTGCTCGCTTTCATCGCGATCGGCCTGCTGCTGGTGGGCTTGGGCCGCTTTGAACCAAGACGCGCGTCCAGCGCATCGGCCCCTTGAGCGCCACCGAGTGCATCGCGCTGATCCGCGGCATCAATGTCGGCCGCGGTAATCGCCTGGCGATGGCCGATCTGCGCGGCTTGCTCGCCGATCTCGGGCTGCAAAATGTGCGCACTCTGCTCAACAGCGGCAATGTAGTGTTCCAGTGTGCGCTTCCCAACGTGCGCAAACTGTCCGCCGCCATAGCAGCCGCGATAGAGGGGCACTCGGGATTCTCCGCTTCGGTCATGGTCATGACGGCAAAGGATTTGGCTGCCATCGTCGAAGAGAACCCGCTGCTGCCCGTCGCCAAGGACCCCGCGAGGCATTTGGTCGCATTCGTGTCGGACGCCAAGCACCTCGCCGCCCTGCGACCGCTGCTCGAAAAAACCTGGAAGCCGGACGCGCTTGCCGTCACCCAGCGGGCCGCATACCTCTGGTGTTGCACGGGAATATTGGAGAGCAAGCTCAACAAGGCCTTCGCCCGCCTCGGGGGCAGCACGGTCACGGCGCGCAACTGGGCGACGGTGCTTAAGTTACATACCGCCGCCCAGGCAACGGCCAAACCTTAAGCTGGACGGCGCTTGCCGTCGGCGGGTAGTATCGCCACCCCGTATACGCGCCTGTAGCTCAGCTGGATAGAGTGTCGGCCTCCGAAGCCGAAGGTCGCGAGTTCGAATCTCGCCGGGCGCACCAAATTCAGTTTCACCCGCCGGCGTTGATGAAGCTATAGCGGCAGATCCGGGTTGGCAAGCGTGCGCCACATATGGGCGGACGGACTATTGTCGTTTCCCAATCCTTCTGCGGGCTGCTTGAAATGACGCCCTATGATCTCGACGAACGGATCCATCTTCACGACCGCTTTCGGATCGAAGGAATACAAATCATTCACCGTCACGGCGCGCGCTTCCCCGTACCAGCGATGCTTTCGGGCAAATTGGTAGGTGGATACGATATGCGGTGGCGGGGCATAGTCTATGCCGAAAATTTCCCGATACTCGTTGGGATAACAATAGCCGGCCTGCGCATCCGGATAAAACCGTAGCGCCGCGTGATAGCGGACGGCAAAAGTACTGCGCGCCGGTAAGTACGGCTCATACATCTGCGCACCCCAAAAGCCGTGGTCGGTGTGAATCAGCTCTTGCACCGTGTCGTGCACGAGGCACGCAAGAACGATCTCCTCGTCCGCGCCGCTGTGCAGTGCCTTGTTGGCACTTTGCAGACAATGATTCCGGGATCTCATGAAGCGCAGTTCGAAAAAATCCAATAGCGTCGGGCGTGCCGGCATTTCGGCGAGCCGTTCGACCTTGCCACCGGCCTGATTGTTCACAAGCAGGCTGCCCGCGCCGCGCCGGAATGAACGTGTCGGGATCTGTGCGTCGATTTCGGCGACTGTGGGGAAGTGTTTCGTTCCGGTTGTGCACGACTGACTCGACTCATCCATCTGCGGAACGGTACCCGGAACGGTACCCGGTACGGTACCCGGTACGGTGCCCGGTACGGTGCCCGGTACGGTCTGCGGCGTGTTCAGCCCCGACAGGAGCGCCTCTTCCAAGGCGTCGGCTCGGGTTTCGTGAGACATCAATCCCACCGCCGCCGCCCCTCCAAGACTCAAGATGAAATCCCGGCGAGCTAGCGTTCCGTCGAGTAGATGACGCATCGTATTTCCCCATCATGCCCGTTGTTGAACACCCGCCTGTGCCGGCAGATTACGTCGCGCCGGATCGTGGCTCCAGCTCATAGTCAAGTCAAGGCCTCTGATCCCAGGCGTTCCCGTCATGACAGGGCTTCGAGCAACCGATCTACGTCGTGCAGGTCGTTGTAGATCGACGGGGCGATGCGCATATAGTAAGGCGCCACTCGGACGCCGATCCGCGCGCTCTGCAATTTCTTGTTGATCGTCTCGGCGTCCTTGTGCGCAAACGTCACGATCGGCGAGGTGCTGTCCAACGGTGTCTGCGGGATGAAGCCGAGCCGCGGCATCTCGGCCTGTAACTTTTCGAGCATCGGCTGACGCCAAGCCTGAATGGCCTCGACACGGAGCCGTTGGATATAGGGCAATGACACTCGCAGGGCTGCGGCCACTCCGTTCGCCATGGTGCCCAGCTGGAAGTAGCGCATTGCATCGCTGCCGGGCGTCCACGTCACCGGCGCGGGAAACTGCGGATCGAAAGGCGAGAGATGAATCTCAGTGTTCGCGGCCGACTCATAACTCCAGTGCGTACGCCGGACCACTGTGCCGAGCAGCTCCTCACGCACGAACAGGAAGCCCAACCCAAAATCACCCATCAGCCACTTGTATGTCGCCGTCGCGGCGAAATCGACGCCGCTGGCGCGGACATCCAACGGAACCGCTCCGGCACCCTGGATAATGTCGGCGTAAACGTACGCGCCGTGCGCGTGGGCGAGGTCGCAGACCGCCTTTAAATCGTGCTGGAATCCGTTGTACATCGACACCCATGAGATCTCGATCAACTTGGTTTTGCGGTCCACCACCCGCTCGAGCTCCCGCATGTCGATGCGGCCGTCGCGCGGCTTCACGAGCCTAAGGTCGAGACCCAGCTTCTTGAGCTCCAGCAAGTGCACCAGCGCGCCGTCGAAGTGCAGCGCGTCGGTCACCACGTTCCCGTCAAAGCGCCTGATGCCGAGAGCCTCCACCACCAGGTTTTCTCCGGTGCTGGTGTTGGGGATGTAGCTGATCTCGTTTTGCTTTGCATTGATGAGCGATGCAAACACCGCCTTGGGATCGACGGGCATGGGCGCGGTATCGGGCGGCGGATTCAGGAAGACGAAAGGCACTCCTGGCGGGGCCAGGGTGGTGCGCCGCTCCACGGCTTGGTGATAAGCGTCGGCCGCGGCCCGGGGCATTGGATGGCTGAAGGCGCCATTGAGGTACGTGTACCCGTCGACGATCGTGAAATCCGCCTTCCGCGGGAACTCAGGCGCAACCGCGTGTGGCGGCGGCTCGGTGGTGGAAACTCCAGCTGTACCCGCCTCGAGGCGACTGTATCCCGCAGAGGCAGCAAGCGTGCCAAGGGACGCCACTACTTCGCGCCGTGTCACGTTCATGCTCCGAACCTATCACATTCGAGGGGCTGATCGGCAATACAGCGCCGCGCGCACAGACCCAAGACATGCCGGCTTCAGCGAGCGGGTGAATTCGACTTGTTGGCGGCCGTCGCTTCTGCGGGTTTGAGCGAGGAGAGCGGCGCCGGACCCTTGGCGGCGCCCTTCTGCGCTCCGATTCGTGAGGCAATCCCGCGCGCGGGGACATTGAATAGACGGTCGAGCAATCCGTTCGAAGAGCGGCCGCGAAGCATCCACGGGCTGCTCCATTGCAGCGAGGGACCGCCATGCTTGTCAGCTTGCAGCGACACGGTGCTGGCGCGCGTCTGCCAGAGCGTGAGCAAGCGCACGCGATCCTCGGAGCGAAATTGCTCCAGGTGTTGCCACACGGTGGAGCTGCCAATCAGATGCTCGTCCATCCCCAGGCCGCCGCGGTCCGCCTCCGATTCGAGCGCAGCCTGCGGGCGCGGCCGAAATTCCGTGAGCGAGAATGGGTGAACCGGGACTGGGGCCGTCGCGGCCAATTCCCGTGCCGTGAACGCCGGATCGGCCAGCATCGATGCCGCCGGAGGGTTGAACTCATTGCCCGCGTCGCCCGCGAGCGCTTCGCCGCTGCGGACCAATGTGACCAGCACCAGCGTCAAAAGCACACCTTCGCGCGTGACGCCGAGGCGTGCATCGGTGCGCATGGCCGCTCCATTGACCAGCCTCATGTTCAACATGTTTGAATGATGCTGGCAAACTCTGCCGGCGCCGCCTCATCTCAACATAATTGGCCAGAAATCCTGTTATGTCTTGAACGCAACGCGGCAACAAATAATGACAAATTTTGCGGGCCCCGTCGGGCGCCGCGCGATCAGGGCTCTTCGCGATATTCCGCCCGTCCCTTTTCCCAGTCGCGGCCGTCGAAAGGACTGACCGACATGCTCTCGATGCTGCCCTCATCGATGCAGCGCGCATTGACGCTGACACCGTCGGGATGCGATCTCGGAATATAGAACGACTTCACGCCGCAAACCGAGCAGAACAAATGCTTCGCAACGCCGGTGTTGAACGTGTAGGTCGTGAGCGACTCGCCGCCGGACAGCAGCTTGAATTGCTTGGCGGGCACGATCAGGTGCAAAAATCCCGCCTTGCTGCATATCGAGCAATTGCATTCCGATACGTTGATGTCCGCCGGCGCGATGACCTCGAAGCGGACGGCACCGCAATGGCATCCTCCCGTGTGTGTGCGCATCATTTTCTCTCTATTCTCCGGTCCGGAATGACCCACATGATCGCCACCAGCACATACATGCTCAATCCGAGCCACGCATGCCAAAGCGAAAGAGTGATCCCAATCAGGTAGAGCACGATCGACACGGCGCCCTTGAAGTCCTTGCCGAATGCGGTTGCCAGCGCGGATCTAGGACCGTTATCCCTGATCAAGACGCGAGCCAGAATGTAGTACGCCACCGCCGCCATCAGCAATACCGCACCGTACAAAGCGACCGGCGCCGGCACGTTGTGATTCTCGTCCACCCACGCGGTTGCAAAAGGAATGAGAGACAACCAGAACAGCAGATGCAGATTGGCCCACAGGGCCGCGCCGCTCACCTTCTCGCACACCTGCAGCATGTGGTGATGATTGGTCCAGTAGATCCCCACATACATGAAGCTCAGGACATAGCTCAGCAAAGTAGGTATCACCGGCAAAAGAGAATCGAAGCCCGAACCGATCGGCGCCTTCAATTCAAGCACCATGATGGTGATGATGATGGCAATGACGCCGTCGCTGAATGCTTCGAGACGTCCCGTGCCCATAAGAAATTATTTCAGTGCTTGTGCTCTTGCGCGGCGAGGTCGTTGATCAACGCCACCAGCCGCTCAGGTGTGCCGGCGGTGCTCACATCCGCAACGTACTTGCCATTCACGACAAAGGTCGGCACGGCCGTGATGCGGTAGCGCTGCACCAGCTGATCCGCCCTCTGCATCGCGGTATCGACGCCGAGGCTGTGATAGTTGCGCTCGAAATCGGCGTCGGAAAGCCCCAATTTTCTGATGAAAGCCAATTGCATGCGTTCCGCCGCCGCCGCATTGCTCGGATCGCCACTGCTGATCAGCGGATCATTGTTGGACTGGATTTCCTTGAAAATGTCCTGGTGCACTTGGTCTTGCTTGTCCATCGCGACCAGCGTGTAGTAGAGGCGGGCCAGGGCGCGATGGCCGTCTTCCCAAAGCACGGGCACCCTGGCGAAAGTGATGTACGCCGCCTTGGTCTTGTTCCACGCAACGATGGTCGGCTCGAGCGCGTAGCAGTGCGGGCATGCATACCAAAAGAATTCCAGCACTTCGACCTGTCCCGTCGGAACATCTGTTGGCTGCGCCGGGACGATCTTGGTGTAGCTCCCCTCAGGCCAGGATCCCGAGGCAGCCGATGCTGCGCTGCTCGAAGTGGCCGCGGCCACGGTGGACGCCACCGCGGCCAGCAAGGGATTGCGCGCGCCGCTGTCGCCAGTGGTTTCTTCCACGGTTTCGGAGCCGTCCTCGTTCAAACGGGTCAGCGTCAGCGGTTTATCCGCTTCGGTTGCGGCCTTTTGATTGCGGGCGGCGGGCGCGGTTTGCGCCGCCGGCTTGGCAGCGGGCGCCGGCGCCTTGCCGGATCCCGGCCCGGGCTTAGCACAAGCGGTTATCAGAAGTGCCGCCCCCAGCAGCACCCACAGCCGGTGCCGGGTCATTTCAGCGAATACCCTGCAGGTACGAAGCCAGGTTACGCATATCGTCGGGGGACAGGCGTTTGGCTATCGTTTGCATGATGCCGTTGGGTCCGGTGGTTCGCGTGCCGGAGGCATAGTCGGTCAACTGCTTGATGACGTAGGTTGCATGCTGGCCACGCAGTGCCGGGAATTTGGCCGGTCCGTTGCCTTTGCCGGTGGGGCCATGGCAGGCCATGCACGCCGGAATTTCGCGCGACAAGTCACCCGCGCGATAAAGCTTCTCGCCGGCTTGCCAGTAGGAAGGGTCTGCTTCCAAGCCCGTATTGGGCAAGCTGTCGAAATACATTCCGAGGTCCGCCATATCATCGGCCGTCATGGTCGAGGTCATCGGCATCATGACCGGATTGGCGCGCTTGCCGTCCTTGAAGTTCTTCAGCTGGTCTGCAATGTAATCGGCACCCAAGCCCGCCAGGCTGGGCCATTCCGGATTCGTGCTATTGCCGTTGGCGCCATGGCAGGCCTGGCAGGTGGCCGCCTTGGCGGCGCCGGCTTCGGCGCTGGGAGCCGGAAGGGCAGAGGTCGCGGCGAGTGTGCCGGAAAGTGTTGCTACCAGAATCCAAAGCCGCTTCATCGCCCTGACACCCCGTTTTATTGTGAAACCGCGCAACCCTAAATTGTACACTAGGCCAATAAGTTGCGTCGCCGGCGGCCATGTCCCTCTACCCCGAAGTTAAATTCATGACCAGTGCCGCCGAGGCGCATCAACTTGCGCCGGATTCGGGCCGGGAGGTCGCCTTTGCCGGCCGCTCGAATTCCGGTAAATCGACGGCCATCAATGTCATCACGCAGCGCAGCGCACTGGCCCGGGTCAGCCGTACACCGGGGCGCACCCAGCTGATTAATTTCTTCGAGCTGGCTCCCGAGCGCCGCTTGGTGGACCTGCC
The DNA here is from genome assembly GCA_036494725.1 of Steroidobacteraceae bacterium. Lineage (GTDB taxonomy): Bacteria > Pseudomonadota > Gammaproteobacteria > Steroidobacterales > Steroidobacteraceae > Bog-1198. The sequence continues at coordinate 11,251 of DASXNX010000046.1, read as the reverse complement.
GGGCTACGGGTTCGCCAAGGTGCCCGAACGCGTACGGCTCAAATGGCTGGCGCTGATGCAACATTATTTCAACGTACGCGAATCGCTGGTGGGCCTCATGCTGATTGTCGACAGCCGGCGGGGATTGGGCGAGCAGGATGTGGCGATGCTCGAATGGATACTCTCCCGCGGCCGCTTCGCGCACGTCTTGTTGACAAAAGCAGACAAACTGAATCGGCGCGATTCGCAGCGTGTTCTTAAGGAAACGATGGCGGCCGGCGCCGACGCTGCGGTATCCGCGCAACTGTTTTCAGCGCACGAACGGCAAGGTATCGACGAAGCGCGCGAGGTCATGGAGCGGTGGCTGGACCATGAAAGCGCATCTTAAAAAAAAACCCCGATGGTTGCGTTAGCAGCCATCGGGGCAGACCAACCCGGCATGGGGATGACAAACCGGGTCTTGCCCGCTCAGGGAGAAGAGCGGGGAGCGACTTACACGCTCATTCGATTAGATGGGGATGCTTCCGAAAAGTTCCAGTCCTTTGAAGGCGGTTTTTTTGCCGCATTCCTGAATTCTATAATCTCCCGCCAGCTGTCCAATCTTGCACCAAAAATCCCGCGGGCGCCACGCAGTTAATGATTCGTTAATGTGCCTCATCCCAGTTGCGGCCGACCCCTACATCCACCTTGAGTGCCACCGACAAATCCGCTGCGTGGATCATGTGCTGCCGTATCTGCCCGATCAGCGATTCAACGGCTTCGTCGGCGACCTCGAGCACCAGTTCGTCGTGCACCTGCATGATGAGCCGCGCCGCGGCGTGCGAGCTTTGCAGCCAGGCATCCACCTCGATCATGGCGCGCTTGATGATGTCCGCGGCGGTTCCCTGCATCGGCGCGTTGATCGCGCTGCGCTCCGCATATTGCCGCAGAGCCGCATTGCGCGACTGAATTTCGGGGAGGTAGAGCCTTCTGCCGAAAACCGTTTCCACATAACCGGTCTCGCGCGCCTGAAGGCGCGTCGCTTCCATGTAGCGCTTCACGCCGGGATAGCGTTCGAAATAAAGATCCATGTACTTCTGCGCATCGCCGCGCGGAATGCCGAGCTGGCGCGCCAGGCCGAACGCGGACATGCCGTACATCAGACCGAAATTGATCGCTTTCGCGGATCGACGCTGCTCGGCACTCACTGCGTCCGGCGCGACGCCGAACACTTCCGCCGCGGTCGCTTGATGAACATCGCGATCTTCGTCGAAGGCGCGGCGCAGCGACGCGTCGCCGGAAAGATGCGCCATGATGCGCAGCTCGATCTGCGAATAATCCGCGGCGACCAGTGAGTGGCCCGGAGGCGCGATGAACGCCTGACGGATGCGCCTTCCTTCGCGGGTGCGAATCGGGATGTTTTGCAAATTCGGGTCCGTCGAGGACAGCCGTCCGGTGGCCGCCACGGCCTGGTGATAGGAAGTATGAATGCGTCCGGTCGTTGAATTGATCTGTTGCGGCAGATTGTCGGTATAGGTGGACTTGAGTTTGGCGATGCCGCGATATTCCAGAATCAAATTCGGCAGCGGATAATTTTCCGCGAGTTCCTCGAGCACATCCTCCGCGGTCGACGGTTGTCCGGTCGGCGTCTTGCGCATCACCGGGATGCCGAGCTTGCCGAACAGGATCTCCTGCAGCTGCTTCGGAGAATCCACGTTGAACACGCCCCCCGCCTCCCGGTGCGCCTGCGATTGCAGCTCGAGCATGCGCGCCGCCAGCTCGCTGCTCTGCGTCTTGAGCAATCCGCGATCGACCAGCACGCCGGCGCGTTCCATGCGAAACAGCACCGGCACCAGCGGCTGCTCGATGCTTTCGTAAACCGACTTCAACGGCGCAATCGCCTCGATTTGCGGCCAGATGGCCTGATGCAGCTGCAAGGTGACGTCGGCATCCTCGGCGGAGTATTCGGCGGCGCGATCGACGTCGACCTGGTTGAAGGTGATCTTCTTCGCGCCCTTGCCGGCCACCTCCTCGAACTGAATGGTCTTGACGCCGAGATAGCGCTGCGACGTGGAATCCATGTTGTGATTGGTGGCGACGCTGTTGAGCACATACGACTCCAGCATCGAATCGAAACGCTGGCCGCGCAGCGCGATGCCGTAGTTCGCAAGCACGTGCGCGTCGTACTTCAGATGATGTCCTAGCTTCGCTTTGCCCTCATCCTCGAGCAAGGGCTTGAGAGCGTTCAAGACCCAGTTTTGATCCAGCTGCGGCGGCGCGCCGGCATAGTCGTGCGCCAGCGGCACGTACGCGGCCTCGTGCGGCACCACCGCGAACGACACGCCGACGATGCGCGCCCGCATGTACTCCAGGCTGTCGGTTTCGGTGTCGAAGGAAATGAGCGGGGCCGCCTTGAGTTTTTCGAGCCACGCAGCGAATGCCTCCTGAGACATTATCTTGTGGTAGTCGCGCCTCGCGGGGGGGCTGAGGACGGCGACCACTCCGAGGGGTGTGCTCGGCGCTTCGGCGTTCTCGCCGTCGGCCGGCGCTTCCGGGCCGAGAGATTTCAGCAGAGCGCGCAATTCCAAACGCGTGTACAACTCCCGCAGCCGCGGCACATCGGGCGCGCCGGAACTGAGCTGCTCGGGCGTGACGTCCAGCTGCAGCGTGGTATCGATGGTTGCGAGCTTGCGTGACAGTTCGAGCATGCCAAGTTCATTGCGCAAGTTCTCGCCGACTTTGCCGCCGATATTTGCGGCCTGTTCAACCAAGGCATCGAGCGTGCGATATTGATCGAGCCACTTGGCCGCGGTCTTGGGACCCACGCTGGTGACGCCGGGAATATTGTCGGAGGTGTCTCCCACGAGCGCCAGATAGTCGACGATCTGTTCGGGAAATACATCGAACTTGGCTTTCACACCGACCCGGTCGAGTCTCGTGTTGCTCATGGTGTTCAGCAACTCGACATTGGGTCCGACCAGTTGCGCCATATCCTTGTCGCCGGTGGAGATCAGCACCCTGAACCCGGCCTCCGCCGCTTGCTTCGCCAGAGTGCCGATCACATCGTCTGCCTCGACTCCGGGCACGCGCAGCAACGGCACGCCCATCGCCGCGACCGTGTCGTAGAGAGGCTGCACCTGCGCGCGCATATCGTCCGGCATGGGCGCGCGATGCGCTTTGTACTTGTCGAACAAATCGTCTCTGAAAGTGCGGCCGGGTGCGTCGAACACCACGGCAATGCGATCGGGCGCTTCTTCCTTGATCATTTTGTTCAGCATGTTGAGCACGCCGAGCACCGCTCCGGTCGGCTCGCCCTTGGAGTTGGTGAGGGGCGGCAGTGCGTGGAAGGCACGATATAAATAGCCGGAACCGTCGACCAAAATGAGTTTGCGTGCGCTCGTCAAGGCGGAGGAGTCGATGCGGAGGGAGCGGGCGCAGACGTAGGCGCGGGCTTGGCGGCCGGAGGCGCGGGAATGACGCGCTTGTGTTTCGGCGGCGCGTCCGGCAGGACCAACGGGCCCTTCTGACCGCAGCCGAGCATAATCTCGGTCAGGCAGAGCAACACGCCAAGTTGCGCAATCTTCATGATGTCAAGTATACCCGCGCGTACAAGGTTGGTTGGCTGGAACTTCTGTCAACGCCGTCCAGTCGAATACGTTCATCCCTGACGGAGGTACCGATAATGCGATGTTCAAGAATGCTTGTGGCCGTACTCGCCCTGGCAGCCTGCGGGTTGTCCGCCGGGGTGCAGGCTCAGTCGCCGACCAATCCCGTCGGATTTTACGTGGGCGCGGGCGTGGGCCCATCCCAGATCCGCAGCGATAACAATTATTATTGCTGTTCGGGCTACGATAACTACAACTATCAATTTGCCTGGCAGGCGTTGCTCGGCATCCGCCCGGTTCACTTTTTCGGTATCGAGGCCGAGTACATCGATTTCGGCCAGCCGGGCAGCGGCTATTACTATGTGCCCGCCAACAGCAGTTCCCATCCGACGGCTCCCGCGGTGTTTGGCGTCGGCTACCTGCCGATACCGGTCCCGTTCCTGGATATCTTTGCCAAGGCCGGTGCCGCACGGCTTTCGACCCGCGTTTCCACGTACACTTCGCAGCCCTGTATTCCGGGCGGCCCTTGCCCCAACTATCAATATTCCGGCCGCGAGGAAGTGACCGACACTAAGTTCGCCTACGGTGTGGGCGTGCAGTCCAAATTTCCCTTTGGTCTCATCCTGCGCGGCGAGTACGAGCGCATCGCTTCGCAATACGGCGATCCGGATGCATTCATGTTCAGCGCCATGTGGACGTTCTAGCCCTATACTGGCGGGATGATCTCATCAAGATTCGGTGCGCGCAGCGCCCGCATGGGCGCCGCCTTTGCGTTGGCGCTGTGCGCATGCACTCACAACGATCTCGCGACCCATCAACCTCAGGGTGCCGCGGCGCCGGATGCAACCACCCGCGCGCTGCGCGGCGCCGTCGACACCATCGTCGTCATCTACGCCGAGAATCGCGCCTTCGATAATTTGTACGGCAATTTTCCCGGCGCGCGAAACTTGAGCGAGGTCGTCGACCGGGATGGAAAACCGCTGCCTTCTTTCAGACCGCAACTGGATCGCGACGGTAAGGTGCTCTCCGTGCTGCCGCCCACCTGGGGCGGCGTGACCGCGCCCGGCATCAAGCCGGTGGTCACGCAGCAGCAAAGCGTCGGCCTGCCGAACGCACCCTACTCCATCGAGAGCGGCTTCAGCGCGCAGTCGCAGGTCACGCTGTCGATCGACACCATCACCCACGATTTGTGGCACCGTTTCTTCGAGCATCAAATGCAGATCGACGGTGGCAAGAATGACGGCTTCGCTGCCTGGTCCGATGCAGGCGGCCTTGCGCTCGGACATTTCGACACCAGCCGCACGGCGCTGTACGCGCTGGCGCGCGAATACGTGCTCGCCGACAATTTCTTTCAAGGAGCATTCGGCGGATCCTTCCTGAACCATCAGTATTTGATTTGCGCATGCGCCCCGGAATATCCGCATGCCGATACCGCGGCCGCGAAACCCAGCATTACGTTGCTGGAGCAGGACGCGGACGGACACTTCCTGCCGCGTTTGAAGATCGCGCAGTCGCCACCGGTTTCGGCACTCGAGGAGCCGCCGCGATTCGCGAAGAGCGGCAATATCGCGCCGCTCGATTATTTCGGCGACGGCAAGTTCTATGCCGTGAACACGATGCAGCCGGCATACCAGCCGAGCGGCAACAAGCCCGCGGGCAACGATGCAAGCCTGCTGTACGCCGATCCGGCGAACTCCACCACTCTTCCGCCGCAATCTCAGACGACGATCGGCGACGAGCTGGACGCGAAGCGCGTCAGTTGGATTTGGTATGCCGGTTCATGGAGCGCCGCCGTCGCCGACGGAACTCGTGCGCCTGACAAGGCACGCGAGGTGATCTATGCGCCCCCGGTCGCCGGCGGCAATCCCGATTTTCAGCCGCATCACCAGCCCTTCAATTACTTCCAGAACTTCGATCCGGCAAAACAAGCGGCGCAGCGCGCGGCGCATCTCAAGGACTACAACGATTTGCTGGCGGATGCCGCTGCGGGGCGCTTGCCGGCCGTGGTTTTCTACAAACCGCAAGGCAACTTGAACCAGCACGCAGGCTATGCCTCGATTGCCGCCGGCGATGCGCACATCGCAGATCTGGTCGCGAAGCTCAAGGCCGCCCCGCAGTGGAAGCGCATGGTCATCGTGATCACCTACGATGAGTTCGGCGGCGCATGGGACCATGTGGCGCCCCCGCAGGGCGATCTACTCGGACCCGGGTCGCGAATTCCGGCGTTGATCATCTCGCCTTTGGCGAGACAGGGTACGGTCGATCACACGCAGTACGACACTGCGTCCATTCTGCGTCTCATCGCCCGCCGATTCGATTTGCCGGCGCTTCCCGGAGTCGCGCGGCGCGATGCCGCGCTCGCCGCCCATGGGGCGCCGCCCATGGGCGATTTGACCAATGCGCTGAAGCTTTACTGATCCAGGGCCTTCGGCGTGCCCGCGGGCGCCTGCGCTTTCACGGAAGGCGTGATGGTGCGCGGCACGGCGGCCGCCGGCGGAGCGCTCGATTCGGCGCTGAGCACATTCACCTCGAAGATCAACAGCGAGCCCGGCGGAATCTTGGGGCGAGGACTGGAGCCGTACGCCAAATCCGGCGGAACGAACAGCTCCCATTTGGCGCCGGGCTTCATGAGCACCAACGCCTCCTGCCAACCCTTGATGACGCCGCCGACCGGAAAGGTCGCGGGCACGCCGCGCGAGTAGGAGCTGTCGAATTCCGATCCATCGATGAGCTTGCCGCGGTAATCCACGGTCACCCGGTCGCTGGCGACGATGGGTTTGGCCTTCGCATCGCCGGCGGCGAGGATCTTGTATTGCAGACCCGAGGCCGTGGTGATCACGCCTTTTTCGCGCGCGTTGTGGCGAAGAAAATCCTTCGCCGCCGTTTCGTTGCGCGCCACGACCGCGTCCGAGACGACCTTGATATAGGCGCGCAGCTGTTGCTGATCCGCGGGGGTGGGTTGCTTGCCCTGCAGTCCGTCGTTGAAACCGCGATTGATCGCGTCCAGCACCACTTCGGTGGTGACCCCGGTTGAGTGGACCTGCGAGCCGAACACCAGGCCGAACAAGTAGCTTGCTTGCTCGGGTGTGGGTGGCGGCGGCGGATCCGCGCCGACGGCGGTGGACGGAGGCTGTCCGCCAGCCTGAGGGGTTTGCGCGGCGACGAGTGTTGAGATGCCGATCAGCAGCAGCAAGCCGCCGGTTTGGCGCCAGATGGAAAGAGAGGTCTTTTTCATGACGCGAAACATACGCCACTTCGCGTGACAAATGCCAGTCTAAGAACCCAATGCCCCACGCTTGATGACGGCCATGGTGATGCGCGAGACGCACACCAGTTTATTCGCCTCATTCACGATGTCGATCCCCCACACATGAGTGCGGCCTCCCAGATGCATGGGCCGGGCGGTGCCCGTCACCAGACCGCTGCGCGCGGCGCGCACGTGATTGGCGTTGATTTCCTGTCCCACGACCTGGTACTCGCGGTCATCCACGCACATGGCCGCGCCGGTGCTGCCCAGCGTTTCGGCGAGCGCCACCGATGCGCCACCGTGCAGCAGCCCATAGGGCTGCATGGTGCGGGCATCCACCGGCATGGTGCCGCGAATGAAATCGGCGCCGATCTCGGTGAACTGAATGTCGAGATGGCCGTTCAACGAGCCTTGATTGCCGCCGTTCAATTGCTCGATGGTTTTCAAGCTGCGCCAGATGCTCATTCGGGGTCCTTCAACTTGGCGGCAATTCGCCGGTAGGCTTCGCGAAACGGAATTCCCTCGGCGGTCACCAGCGCGTTGGCGGCGGCGGCGGCATGGATTTGCGGATCGAGCCGGATATTCTCGGGCCGAAAGCGCACGCCCTCGAGCGCGCCCGGCAGAATCTGAAGCGTGCCGAGACAGGAATCGATGCCGCGAAACAGCGGCGGTTTGATGAGCTGCAGATCGCGGTGATAGCCCGAGGTGAGCTTCTGCGTGATGCCGAGCACCTCGGTCAGCGCCGCCTGCGCCACTGCGCTGCGCCCGCGAATCAATTCGAATACATCCGGATTGCGTTTCTGCGGCATGATCGACGAACCGGTGGTAAAAGCCTCCGGCAAGCTCACATAGCCGAATTCCTGGGTGTAGAAAAGCAGCAAATCCGCCGCCAGCTTGCCCAGGTCCTGCGAGAGCAGGGCGATCTCGAACAGCAACTGCGCCTCGGCCTTGCCGCGCGACAGCTGCACTGCCGTGACCGGCTCCTGAATGACCGCGAAATCCAGCCGGCGGCGGGTCGATTCGCGGCTGATGTTCAAATTCGGCGTCCCATACCCTGCAGCCGAACCCAATGGGTTCTTGCCGATGCGGCGTTGAACCTGTTCCAGCCCTTCGGCGTCGTCGCGCAACTCGGCGGCAAAGCCCGCAGCCCAGAGTGCGACGCTACTCGGCATGGCCTGCTGCAGGTGAGTGTAGCCGGGGAGTGCCTGGCCGCCATGCCGCGCGCCCAAGCTGTCGAGTGCGCCGGCCGCCGCGAGCGCGCCCTGGTGCAGCAATTGCGCGGCGTCGCGCATGTAGAGTCGCAGCGCGGCCAGCACCTGATCGTTGCGCGAACGGCCCGCGTGCAAGCGGCCGCCGGCCTCGCCGATGCGGGCCGTCAGCAGATTCTCGATCGCGGTCTGGCAGTCCTCCTGTTCCAGCGAGATGCGCCAGCGTCCCTGTGCATGCTCCTCGCCGATGGCGCTTAGGGCCCCCTGGATCGCTGCCAGATCCGGCGCCGACAGCAATCCGGCCTCGCTGAGCATTTCGGCATGGGCGATGGAGGCCTTGATGTCATACGCGACCAGGCGATTGTCCAATGCATGATCATCGCCGGCCGTGAACTCGAGCACGCGCGCGTCGAGGGATTTCCCCTTGTCCCAGAGCCGCGTCATCCGTAAGCTCGCGTCATGACTGCGGCAGCTGCTCCGCCGGGCTCAAGGCGTTCAAATCCGCGACCACCAGCGTACCCGTGCCCTCGTTGGTGAATATTTCCGCGAGCAGGCTGTCGGCGGATCGGTAGCTGATGACGTGCACCCGGCGCACGCCGCTGCGAATGGCGTGCTCGATCGCGGTGGCCTTCGGCAGCATGCCGTCCTTCAAGCTGCCCGCCTCGCGCAGCCGCTTCAATCCTAAAATATCGGTGTAGGAGATCACCGAGCCGGGTTCATCGACGCGCTCGAGAATTCCCGGCGCGCCGGTGCACAGCACCAGCTTCTCGGCCGACAGCGCACCGCCGATCGCTGCCGCCACGGTATCGGCGTTGATGTTGAGCAATGTGCCGCCCGAGTCCGCCGACAGCGGGCTCACCACCGGCATGAGTCCGTTGGCCAACAGCTTTTCCAATACCGCCGAATTGACCGAATCGATATCGCCGACGAAGCCGTAATCCACGGTGTCGCTCGAACCCTCGATGGCCACGGGCGGTCGCCGATGCGCGCGTATCAAGCCCGCGTCGACGCCGCTCAAACCGATGGCTTCGATGTCGAGCGCGCGGCAGATGGCGAGGATGCGCGTGTTGATCAGACCGTTGAGCGCCATGGCGGTGACGTCGATTGATTTCTGGTCGGTGATGCGCCTGCCGTTGACCATTCGCGTGTCGATTCCAAGCGTCGCTTGCAGGCTGTCGAGCTGCGGACCGCCGCCGTGCACCAGCACGGTCTTGATGCCCACCTGATGCAAAATGGCCACTTGCTCTATGAGTCCGCGCGTGGAAGCCTCGTCGCTGAATACGGCGCCGCCGGCCTTGATGACGAACACCTTGTTCTTGTACATGCGTATGTACGGTGCCGCACTTCGAAGTGCCCGCACGGCCACGGAAGGATCGGGTCGGTTCATGATCATTGCAGAATACTCCGTCAGGCCAGCATGCGATGCAGTACGGCCATCTGTACCGGCATTCGATTGAACGCGCCGCGTACGACCTGCGCGCGCGGACCGTCTAGCACTTCATCCGCCACCCCCACGTTGCGCCGTACCGGCAGGCAGTGCATGAATTTGGCGTCGGGCGCCGCGCTCTTGAACCAGGGCTCGCGCACGCACCAATCCGCGAGGTCCGCGCGCAGCCGTGCGTCTGCTTCCGTATCCCCGTAATACGTCGTGGTACCCCACTCCTTCGCGTACAGCACGTGCGCACCGGACATGGCCGCGTTTCGGTCGGTGGTTTCGCTTAAGGATCCGCCGGCGCCGCGCGCCGCGGTGCGCGCCTTTTCCATGATGGGCTCGGGCAGCGCAAAACCCTCCGGGCGCAACACCACCACTTCCATGCCGCGCATGGCCGCCATATGCACGGTGGCGGAGGGTACGGCCAGGGGCAGCGCGCGCGGGTGATTGGCCCAGCTCAAGACGAACTTGGCATGCGTGGGAATCTTAAGCTCGTCCAGCGTTCGCCAGTCGGCGAGCGCCTGGCATGGATGGTTCATGGCGGATTCCATGTTGATGAGCGGCTTGTCGCAGAGCTCGTCGATCATCCCGAACAGGGATTCATTCAAATCGCTCGCAAGACTCTTGGCTTCGGCGAAGGCACGCACGCCCAGCACGTCGCAGTACGAGGCCAGCACCGGAATGGCTTCGCGGATGTGCTCCGCCGCGGCGCCCTTCATGATGGCATGGGTGCGGGTTTCGAGCTGCCAGGTCCCCAGGCCCGGGTTGATCACGAATGCGCTGCCTCCCAAGCGGGCCATGCCGGCCTGAAACGACGCCAGCGTGCGCAAAGACGGATTGAAGAACAACAATCCCAAGATCTTGTTCGCGAGCGCGCGCGGCTCCGGCTTATCCTGCAGGGCCTGCGCCAGCGCAAGCAGATCCAGGATCTCGTCGCGGCTGAAATCATCGAGATCGAGAAAGCGTTTCATGCGGAAATTTTCGCCAGAGCATCGCTCAGCGCGTCCACATGACCTTCGTTCAGGATATAGGCCGGCAACAGACGCAGAATGTGAGGATCGCCGCTGGTGCCCGTGAGAATATTCTTCGCCAGCAGCGCCGCCTGCACTTCCTTGGCAGGCCGCGAAGTCTTCAGGCCGAGCAGGAATCCCGCGCCCTGCACGCCGGTGACCGGCCCGATGATGCAGCTGGAGCGTATATAGGCGGATACCTGGCGCACATTGGCGAGCAACGCTTCCGATTCGATCGTATCGATGACCGCTTCGGCCACGGCGCAGGCCATCGGGCCGCCGCCGAAGGTCGTACCCATGTCATCGACCTTGAGCTGTGCGGCGATGGGGCGCGACAGCATCAGGGCGGACACCGGGAAGCCATTCCCCAGGGATTTCGCCGCCGTGATGATGTCGGGAGTGACGCCGTAGAAATTCGCCGCGAAGGGCGCGCCGGTCCTGCCGACTCCGCACTGCACCTCGTCGAAGATCAATATCGCGCCCACCTCGTCGCAGCGCCGGCGCAGCGCCTGCAGCATGGGCTTGGGGATATCGTAGGCGCCGCCCACACCCTGAATCGGCTCGACGATCACCGCCGCGGTGTCGCGATCGATGTGCCGCTCAACGGCGGAGGGATTGTCGCGCGGCGTGAAGCGCACCTCGAAGGGCGTGCGCGGAAAGCCGTACCATTTTTCCAGCGCGCCATGGGTCACCGCGCCGGCCGCCGCGGTCCTGCCATGAAAGCTCTGCTCGAGCGCAACTGCGTTGCTGCGGCCGGTGAGCTTGAACGCCAGCTTCAGGGCATTTTCATT
>DASXNX010000045.1:0-22200 GCA_036494725.1 Steroidobacteraceae bacterium | reverse complement strand
AAAACACGCTGGCGTTCCCGTTCAACCAGCGCGGCTTGATGACTTTATGGTCGGCTTTCTTCAATCGCGATCAACGTTTTGCACCGCACATCGAGCGCAGCGCGGAGTGGAATCGCGGTGCCTACCTGGTCGAAGCGATGGGGCATTGCGGGGAATGCCATACGCCGCGAAATATCTTCTTTGCCTTGAACAACCGCCAGAAATTCACCGGTACCATTCAAGCAGGCTGGCGCGCCTATAACATCACGCCGGATCGCAGCAGCGGCGTCGGCGCCTGGAGCGATGCGGATCTCGCGCATTACCTGTCGATGGGCCACGCCGACGGACGCGGCACCGCTTCGGGTCCCATGGGCGAGGCGGTGGATGAGAGCCTGAGTTTTCTAACACCCGGCGATGTCGGCGCCATGGTGACCTATCTGCGCTCGGTGCCAAGTGCGACGAGCGCCGATTTGCCGGTACCGAAAGATGCTCCAGTGACCGCGGAGCAAGGCGCCGCACTGGCATCCACCCATGCGCGCGGCAAGGAAGTCTATGAAGGGGCCTGCGCCGGCTGTCATGGATGGACCGGTGTCAGTCCCGTCATTCCGTTCGCGACTTTGACCGGTACACGTTCGATCAATGATCCAACCGCCAACAATGTGGCGCAGGTCATTCTCGGCGGCGGCCATCGCCATCGTGCTTATGATGCCGAGAATATGCCCGCCTTCGGCAGCACCTATTCGGATGCGGAGATCGCCAGCGTGGCCAACTATGTCACAGCGCGCTACGGAGCGAAGGGCTCGGAGCTGACCGCCGCGCAGGTGGCGAAGCTGCGCGGCGAGGAATGAGGTCGAGTCGCGGCGCGCTGCGGCTTGCGGGCGTGCTTGGCGCCGGCGTGCTCGGCGCCGGCGTATTCGGCGGCGTACTGGCCGCATGCCAATCGCAGCAGGTTATTCAGCAGGAGAACGATCTAGCGGCCGCGGGCTTTACGGTTCGCATCGCCAACACGGCGGCGAGGCAGGCCATGATGAATCGTCTTCCGGCGAATCGGTTCGTACAACGCGTGAACAGCAGCGGCGTTGTTCAATTTGTCTATGCCGATCCGGTGGCCTGCGGCTGTCTCTACATCGGAACGCAGCAGAACTTCAATCAATACGTTTCAAATCAGCAGGTGGATTACGCGTATGCGCTCAACATGGCGCTGCTCGACTACACCGACGCCGAGTGGGATTGGGGTGCCTGGGGACCCTTGGAACCACTCGGCCCGATTGATAGACCCGGGTGGTAAGGGTAAAATTGGGGCATGGGCCTGGACGATGTCTTTATCGCGATGCTAGTGGGTGGAATCGGGTTGTCCATCGCATATCTGGTCGCGGAATATCATCACTGGCGGACGCAAGGAGCCGCGCAGAGGCGCAGAGAGGCGCTGCAGCGAGAGCTGCACGCTGCCAGACTGGCGCAAAATGAGGCGCCCCCACCTGCGCCCATCCCGTCAGCGTCCGTGGAAATCGCATGGGATCTGCCCGAGCGCCGCGGGGCGCGGCCGGCATCGCAACGCGTCTATCCGTTCGTCGAGCGGCGCAAGCGAGCGACGTCGCGCGAATCCGCCGGCGGTTCAATCTGCAGGAACGCCTAAGGTTCGCGCCAGGAAAGCCGCGGTCGCCTCATCGGCTCTCAGCCAAGTCGCATGACGCAGAAATCCATGGATCTCGTTGGGGAAGACCAGTTCCTCAAAGGGTAGGCCGCGCGCCTCGAGTCTTCGCGCAAGATCGATGGTTTGTTGAAACGGCACGTTGTGATCATCGTCACCCTGGATCAGCAGCACCGGCGACTTCCAACCCTCCATCTGCGCGACCGGCGAAGAGCTCCACGCAACCTGCAGCGCCTTTTCCTGGTCACCTTTCTCGAAGCGCGTCACCGGCGGACCGATGATCTCGCCCATGAGTCGTGACCAATCGTGAACGCCGTGCAAATCGACGCCTGACTTGAACAAATCGGAATTGCGCGCGAGCGCCAGAGCCGTCAAGTAGCCGCCGTACGAACCGCCCCATATGCCGATGCGATTGCCATCAACGCTCGGCAAAGTCTGCAGGAAGCGCGCGCCCGCCACCACATCCTGGTACTCGGCGGCACCCGCATAACCGGCTTGCTCAGGTTGATGGAATGCGCGCCCATAGCCGATACCGAGCCGATAATTGACCGAAAGCACAATGAATCCGTGCGCCGCGAGATATTGATTCACCGCGTAGGCGTTGCTGTAGTAATCCATGTAATGCCAACCCAACAGCATCTGCCGGGGCGGTCCCCCGTGCACGAAAATGACAGCTGGTTTCGGCGCACTGTATTTCGCGCTGCCATTCTCGAACAGCTGGCCATGTATGCGCGTGCCATCGGCTGCCTGGAAGATCACCTGCTTGGGTGAAATCAGCTTGGTCAGCGGAAACTCGGCCGACAAGGTGCCTGCCAACGAGGTGCGATGCGATCCCTCGGCGCTCACGAGACCGACTGAAGGCGGTTGCTGCGTCCCGGCGGTGACGAACGCAACGCGGTCACCGGCCGCGGCCACCGGCGCCCACTCCAGGGTTTCTCCGGATGTCAACGCCACCGCACCGGGGCGATCGACAGCGACACGGAACAGATGGCGGCGATCATCGTCGCCCGCGGTCACGCCCGAGTTGGCATCGTAGATCATGAAACGGCCGTCGCGGCTCGCAACGACGTGCTCAACCATATAGGCGCCGGGAGTCAGCAACATCGGTGCTCCGCCGCCGGCTGATATCGAATATAGATGCGGCCAGTCATCCAGATAGGCCATGAACACGATGTGGTCCGACGACGCCCAATTGAGATTCGCCTGTCCTTCGACATCGGGGAATGAACCGGCGAGCGTCTTCGGACTGTGCCAAACCTCGCGCCCCGCGCCATCGCCGACTGAGGCGACCCAGATCGACCAGGGGTCAGGCGTGTTAATCAGCACGGGACGCGGGGGGCCGCCATCGCCCGCAGTCCTGGCGAATGCGATCCGCGTGCCGTCGGGAGACCAACGAGGCGAGACGTCCTTGGCGGTGGAAGGCGCAAGATAAACAATGGGTGCAGTTTTCGCGGCGAAAATGCCTATGAACGAGTGATCCCCCCGATCGGAGACAAATGCGAGACGGCTTCCATCCGGCGACCAGCGCAAATCGCCGTCCTTACCCCTGTCGAAGAACAGCCGCTCCGGCTTACCAGCACTTTGCGGCACGGTCCAGACGTGATGGTCCTTGATGTAGGCAAGGACTCCCCGCGAGGAAATCACCGGCGCATCGCCATCGTCGATCTTCACCGGCGCTGCGGCGTCCATGCCGATCGACCAAATCGCGGTGACCGGCTGCTGCGGCGAGGAGGCCGGATCGGGCGCTTCCGCGGGCCAATTCGAGTCGTGATCGCCGCCCAATACGAACACGAGCCGCGTGCCGTCGGAAGAAAACGTCAGTTGCGTTATTTCCTGGCCGTCGTCCTCCGTGAAGTGGGTGGCCTGGATCGGTGTAAAGACAGGTCCACGCGCCACCCAAATGTTGCGTATGCCGTCGATGTTGTTCACCCAGGCGATCGAATCGGCCCGTTCGGCTGCAGCCAACTCAGTGACGTAGGGGTAGTGCAGCACCTGCGCCATCGTGAACTGGGCCTGCGAACCCGCACTCACCTCGTGAGGCGCGATTATCAATGTCGACATCAGGCCCAGCAGGATTCGCGCCGTGTTCATGACGTTTTTGCTCCGCAACATCGGAGACAAATACTAACGCTAAGCCACGGCCGCGTGCGCGATTACTACGGCTGCCTCCGCACCTGTCTGGCTGTTAAACAGATACGAGACGCCGCCCATGATCAAGCTGTTCAGTATGAGCGCAATGGCGAAAGCAACGAGCTTCGACGAGATGCGAGTGTTCATGGTTCTCTCCTGGTGTAGGTAATCCGAACAGGTGAGGACAAAGCAAGAGCCGTGCCAGAGGCGAAAACCGCGCAGGATCGCGGTATTTGCCGGGGATCTGTCGTTGCGAATGCCGCAAAATGCCCGCGGACACTGTCCGCGGACAGCGCAAACGGACAGGGGTGGGACAAAACGTCCCTATCGGATCGGAAAAAGGCCGGTTTGACCGATATTCAGAGTCGAAGTCTCGGACATGACGGCGGCGGCGATCCGCTTACGGCGTGCCACCAACTCGTCCGTAATCTCGATGACCGCATGGGTGCCGGTCTCGCCCACATCCTTGCGCGCCTCGACTCGTTGGTGGGCAAATCGCTCGCGTTCCGCGACGCTGATACGCCTGATCGTGGGCTTGTCGTAGTGAGCACCCAGGTAACTCGCCACCATGACGGCGGCAATTTCCTCGGTGAAAAAGCCGAGACGCAGGGCGTGAACGGTTCGGCCCTGATCCGTGCCGGCGACGGAGTACAAGCGGTATTCGCTGAAAATATCGAGATTCGGCACAGCTTCGGGATCGAACGCGTGATCGGCCAGAGCCAGTTGAATGACGAACCATCGCGAAGCGTTCTCTTCCAGCTCCGGGGGGGTCAAAGCTCGCACCGTTTGCGTGGATTCAAGATCCGGCAGCGGGTCGTTCAGCTGTCTAACCTCGCGCGCCACCGGCATCGCAGCGCTGGCGACTATGGTGGGTTGCATCGCCGTCGGCCTGGGCGAAACGCCCGCAGCGGGCGCGGGCGCCGGCGCGAAATGACTTGGGATTACCACCCGGCGCTCGGGCACCTTCGGGGCCGGTTTTACAATGACCCTTGTGCCAAATTCGACGGCCGGCGGTGCTGCTTTCGCTTCTTTGGTGGCGCGCCCCTTGCGTACGGGTTTCACCATCTCGGTCAGCACGGGCGCCGGCGCCGCAGCCTCGGAGGCTTTGCGGGCCGGAGTCTTGAGAATGCGCGCGACCACTTCGGTGAGCACCGGTGCCGACTTGGGTGCAGCAACCGACGGGAATGCAATGTCCATGGAGACTTCTGCGACCAACTTCTCTGCGGCGAGCTTTTGCGCGGCTTTTTCGGCCGCTGCCTTTTGCGCCGCGGCCTTCTCGGCGGCCAGTCTCTCCGCGGCGGCTCGTTCCGCGGCCAGTTTTTGCGCGGCGCGTTCGGCCGCAGCTTTTTCCGCAGCCGCTTTCTCGGCGGCCAGTCTTTCTGCGGCGACTCGTTCCGCCGCTGCTCTCTCGGCCGCAAGTTTTTCGGCGGCGAGTTTTTGCGCGGCCCGTTCGGCTGCGGCGCGCTCTGCGACCAACCTCTCCGCTGCGGCCCGTTCCGCGGCCAGCCTCTGTGCGGCTCTTTCGGCCGCGGCGCGTTCCGCGGCTGCCCGCTCAGCTGCGGCTCTCTCGGCCGCAAGTCTTTCGGCCGCCAGTTTTTGCGCAGCTCGTTCGGCTGCAGCGCGTTCAGCAGCCAATTTTTCCGCTGCGGCACGTTCCGCGGCCAGCCTTTGCGCCGCTCTCTCGGCAGCGGCTCGTTCAGCAGCCGCGCGCTCGGCAGCGGCTTTCTCGGCTGCCAGTTTTTCCGCGGCCAGCTTTTGCGCAGCCCGTTCGGCCGCAGCACGTTCCGCGGCAAGTTTTTCAGCCGCCGCTCTTTCTGCGGCCAGTTTCTGCGCGGCTCGTTCGGCTGCAGCGCGTTCAGCAGCCAGTCGCTCTGCCAACGCTCGCTCAGCTGCCGCTCTCTCGGCCGCGGCGCGTTCGGCAGCCAGCTTTTGCGCAGCCCATTCGGCTGCCGCGCGCTCAGCCGCGATTCTTTCCGCGGCTAATTTTTGCGCGATTCGTTCGGCCGCTGCGCGCTCAGCCGCGGCGCGTTCGGCCGCTGCGCGCTCAGCCGCGGCTGCGGCCGCAGCCGCCCGTTCCAATGCCAGTCCGATCGATGCCGTTTCCGAGGACGCTGCTTTCGCGGCGGAGGCTGCTCTCTCGGCATAGGCCGCTTTTTCTGCGGCCGCCTTTACTGGCTTGCGTGACTGGGGTCTTTTTGCCTCGACCTTGGCCTGCAGGGATTCGACGGTACGAATGTCGAGAGCACAGGCCGTCGCGGTAAGCGCGGCGGGGTAAATCTCGCGAATATCCTGCAGGACCGCATCGGCTTCGTCTTCGAATTCAAACGGGCCCAGGCGCAAACGGTAGCGCGTGCGCCCATCTTCGGTCACTTGAATTTGATAGATGTGCGCTTCGCGGCAGCAATCAAACGGTTTCTTGGGCACGTTGATCGGCGCGGTCGACACGCTCAAGTTGATCACAAAGGGGCCATCACCGCCGAGACGCTGCGTCTCCTCGACCGGCGAAAACAGGTCGTCAATGCTTAAGTGCCAGATTTCTCCAGCTAATGGCGTATTGACCCGTGTTGCCATAGATTTTTTTCCAAGAACGATAACGGCTGCTCAAGATAGTGACGAAGCACGCGAAATGAAACCGTGATCGACGTCTCTTGATGGCGACACGCGCGGGCTTTATGTCAAGGCGCTGCCTTAAGTTTTTCACTGCGCGCCGAAGCGGGCCGGCGAGGTCCTATTCTCGAAAACAATAAGTCACGTTGATGTGCAATCGTTAGGTCAGTAGTCCGCTATGGTTCACGCATCGTGCACGTTCTCTTCTTGCAGTATGGGAACGTCTCCTTCCTTGATTTGTTGCGGGGCAACAACGGCCCTGGATCTCGCGGTGGGGAACAAAAGCTAGAAATCGCGCGCGACCGCGCTAGACTGCTCCATAGGCTTGTGTGCGGGCAGGCTAAGGAGAGGGACCCCAGTGGATGGCGAAATGAAGCGGAGATGCTTGATCACCAGCTGATCAAAGGCAAACCGATGCCCGATAAGAACCGCGTCAAGATCGATTCCCAGACCCTTCGCCTCCTGATCGTATTTGCATCCGTTTTTGCGGCGGGCGCCGTCGCATTTTCGCTGCCTTTCTTTGGCAGCCGTCTGAGTCCCCCGCTTCTGCCGTGCGGTATTGCCGTGGCCCTGACCTACCGGTGGGGACGCGGGATGTGGCCCGCGGTGTTTGCTGCCGGTTTCGCGATAGACCTGGTCTTCGGACGGCCCTTCGTCGCATCGATCGGTGTCGGGATCGGACTTGGAGGCGGCGCGTGGCTCTCGACCTGGCTTCTCGAGCGCGGACGGTTCGATGCCGGCTTTTCGCACGCGAGGGACGTGCCGCTCTTTATTGTGGCATCCGCCTTGGGGATGACGCTGGCGCCGACCTTCGGCATGTTGGGATTCTTCTTGTCCCCCCCGCCGGTACCCGGTCCCAATGCAATCATGTGGGTTCGATGGTGGAGCAATGCGACCTCTGGCGCGCTGCTGATCGTTCCGATCCTGGCGGCCTATAACCGCAAGAGCTTCGACCGCTTCCTGCAGCACTGGAAGGACGGAACCCTGTGGCTCCTGGTCTTGCTCGGCTGCTGCGCCATGGTGCTGGCCGCACCGGATGCAATCGTGAGGCCGCTGCTCGTGGTGGTTGCCAACATTCTGATCGTTTTTGCCGCCATTCGTTTCGGACTGGTGCTGGCGGCGAGCGCGGCATTTGCTATCACGACGGTCACCATATTCAGCGCGGCGTTTGGCGTCGGGACCTTCGCCAACGTGAACGAACTGCAGGGCCTGGTGATTGTTTGGTCCTTCATCGCATCGCTCTCGGGCTTGAGCCTCATCATCACCGCGCTGCTCGGGGAGCGCGATACCGCCAGCCTCGAAGTCTTGCGTGCCGAGCAACGCTACGCGCAGATTTTCAACGGCAGCCCGCAGCCCCTATGGGTGCACGCTCCGGACAGCCTGCGCTTTCTGCTGGTCAATGACGCGGCGGTACGCCAGTACGGCTGGAGCCGGGACGAGCTGATGTCGCGCACGGTAGATGTGTTGGCGGGCGCGGGAAAGTTCGTGCTGCCGCCGCTCAAGGACACCGCGACCACGGTAGACCTGGCGCCCGAACCGTTTGAAACGCAACATGTCACCAAGGACGGGCGGGTGCTCGAAGTCGAGGTATGGACGCAATCGATCGATTGCGGCGGACTGCCCGGAGAACTGGTGTTTGCCGTCGACGTCACTGAGCGCCGCGCCTTCGGCCAGGCGCTGATGGATGCCATCGGCGGCGAGCAGCGGCGGATCGCCCAGGAAATGCACGACGGTTTGGGGCAGGAATTGACCGGGCTTGCGTTGTCGGTTCGCGCCCTGGCAAATCGCGCGCAAAAGGAGCGGGACGCGATTTCCTTCGATCTCGATCAGCTCGCATTGCTGGCGACGAGCTGCATACAAGATGCGCACCGAATCGTGCAGGGTCTTTCGCCTCTGACGAACGCCGACGGCAATCTGGATGCTGCCCTCGAGGCGCTTGCCAAGCGCAGTTCGCTGAGCGGTACGCGAGTAAGATTCAAAAGCCGTTACGAGACGCCGCCTAACGTCGAGCTCAAGATGCGCAATCATCTGTACCGAATCGCCCAAGAGGCGGTGCAAAACGCGCTCAAGCACTCGGGCGCCAAGACCATCGAAATCGAATTATCGGCGCGCTCCGGAGACCTCAAGCTGTCCGTGGTCGATGATGGTCAGGGTTTGGTGTCGGCGGGAGCCGGTTCGGGCCTGGGGATGAGGACCATGCGCTTTCGCGCAAGCGCGATCGGCGGCAGGCTTTCCGTCACGCGCGGTACTGACGGCGGTAATTCGGTGGTGTGCGAGGTGCCGACCAAGTCGATGCTCGCCGCTACCGCCTGATTGCCTTGAACCTCGATTGGAAAGTCTACGCTGCCCTATCTGCGCTGTTTGCGGCGCTGACGGCGATATTCGGTAAGCTCGGCGTCGCTGAAATAGATTCGGATCTGGCGACGTTTCTGCGCACCATCGTCGTTCTGGCGATCAGCGCCATTTTCATCAGCGCGCGCAGCCAATGGCAAAATCCCGCCTATCTCGCGCCCCGCGGAATCATGTTCCTGGTCCTGTCGGGAGTCGCGACCGGATTGTCATGGCTTTGCTATTACCGGGCTTTGCAGTCCGGGCCGGCCTCGCGAGTCGCGCCGATCGACAAGCTAAGCATCGTCCTCGTAATGATTTTTGCGATCTGCTTCCTGGGGGAGCGCCTGACCTGGAAGGTGGGGTTGGGGGCCGTGCTTGTCTCGGCCGGTGCCGCCCTCATGGCGATCTAAGCATTCGCCGGATTTTCGTCGGGAAGCCTGTCGGACTTGAGAGCGATCCCGCCGTCCAGCACCACTTGTTCGAGAACGGCCAGATACTCCAGGTAGCGGCGCCGGCCGAGGGCGGTGATGCGGCAGTGAGTCTGCGGGCGCGCCCCGCCGAGGGTTTTCGTCAGGCTCACGAGCCGTGCATCTTCCAAAACCTGAAGGTGCCGATTCAAATTGCCATCGGTCAACGCGCACAGGCCCTTCAACTCGCTGAACGAGAGACCTTTTGAATGGGTGAGCAGGGAAGTGAGCACGCTCAGGCGCGCGCGCTCATGAATCACCCGGTTTAGGCCGTCGTAGGCGAAGCGGGAAGGACTCTGCGATTTGCCGCTACGATTCTTCACTGGACTCCTCGAAACCATATTGTAAAACACCGGCGACCAGCAACTGGCCGACGCCGAACGGAATTCCCATGGACCAAGCGGAAAAATTCTTGGGGCCGCTTTGCAGCACCAGGCAAGTCAATCCGGCCACGAGATACCAGATGCCAACCAGCATTGTTTGGCGCGGCAGAAAGCGACAGGAAGCGAACACGCCCAAACTAAATAGCAGCTGCCACAGGCCGGGCAACATCCATAAATCACGCGGAGCGGTCCATAACATCACCGCGGTCAGCAACACGCCGACGATCAACGCCGGCAGGAACTGTTCCACCGCCGCCTGCAGCATCTCGTTGGCCAAGCCGCTGTGCACGCGCCGTGCACGGCGAATGGTCTCGGTGGCGGTGAGCGCTATTGAAACAGCCGCGGTCGCAACCCAGATGGCCAGAAAGCTCAAGAAGTCGCTGCCATCGCCGTACGCACGGCTCTGGAACGCGGCCACCAGCAGCGCCAAGACGCCTGTCGCGGCAATCGTGGCGGGACCGTAGCCGCGAAATTGGGTGTCGCGCGCGACCTGGGTCCGAATGGCATTGATCTCGGCCAGTGCCTGTCGAATGTCGCTCACTGCTACCCCAGAAGACCCCTGTATTGGGCGATTCTAGCGCAGGGGCGCAAGGTGCGCGAATCCCATCGCTACGACCACTCGAGCAACTCCCACCGGTAGCCGTTTTCATTGTAGGGCTGGACGATGGTCGAATCGGCAACATAGTAAGTGCCCTGGCTCTCCCGAGCGACCCACCTGCCCACTTCGGGTGCGAACCAAATCTTTTCACGTCTCACGGAATTCGTCCGCGAAAAATCGCCATCCTTGAACTTGATCAAGTTGGTGAAACGAAGCGCCTTGAACTGGCCGGCGGGCACGGTAATCGTCTCCCAGGCCAGAGCCTTCATCGTCTGGTCCCAAGCCCGCGCAATTTGGTCTGCGGGCGTCTTGTAGTTGGTGCTGATGTGAGTTTGCCAGCCCGGCTCCAATTGAGTCGGCCACAACGGAATCGGCGTCTCGTACACCTGGACTTGGCCCCAGTGCGGATCGACCGCCACCATTCCCCACGGATCTTGTATCTCGCTCGGCAGCGACCCGGCGGGAGTGTTTTGATGGCCGGTGTACTTTTCCAAAGTCTTGGCGCCCCATCCCGGCTTCACGGCGGCACCGGCCGCTTGGTAGATCGAGTCGATTTCGACGGTATGATCGACGGCGCCAACTCGGTCCACCTGTTCATCGACGACCTTTCGCGAAAAAATGTCGTGCTTCGCGTAACGCCACGTTTGACCTTGGATGGGCTGACGTACGTTTTGCGTAGATAGCGTCGACGCATCGGCCGCCGGCCCGCGAGTCGCACATCCGACCGATAATGCCGCGGATGACAACAAGAAAAATCTTCGTGTTACGTGATCCATGAGTCACTCCCGGATGCAGCCGTCCCCTAAGACTACTCGACGATAGGACCGCGGCGACGAAAGATAATTCCTTTGGCCTAACTTACCCGATGGGCCGGCCCGATGGGCCGGAGACCAGGGGTGATACCCCTGGTCTCGGTCCTTTAACTTAGAACTTATAATTCACACCCAGCGAAACCGCCTTGGGCTTGCAGCCGCCCCAGGTGGTATTGCCCGCGCTGGTGTAGTCGATGATGGGCGTGGTCGTGCCATCGTGGCAGTCCGTCTTGATGCCGTGGCCGCCCCCACCCAGATCGTAGTGCGCATTGCCGTGGTTGTCGGTCTCCGCGAGATCGATGTACGCGTACAGTTGCTTATCGAAATGGTGCTTGTACGCGAGCGTGAACATGTCGGCCGTATCGTTCGTGTTGTTCGGATTGTAGTTATGCTGTCCGCCCGGGTCGCCCGGAGTCTTTCCGGCATGCGCCCAACCCAAGTTCAAGTCATCCTTGGGACCGAGAGTTTGCGTAAACGCCAGCCATTCGCCGTCACGCTGACGCTCGTTTTGAAATTCCAGGGCGGCGGGAATCTTGCGCGTCATGTGCTCGTAGATGGCGCTCACAGTCAGGCCAAAATCAAAGATATACTGGGCACCCGCTCGGAACGCTGCCTCGTCACCGATGTCGCCCACGAATTCCGGCGTCGCGTTGACGCAGTAGTATGTGGAGGAGCTGGGTGCCGTGGTGCAAGAACCTGTTGCGCCATAAGCACTGGCAACGAAATTATACTGACTCCAATTCAGATACTGCGATAAGGGCCCGCCTGCCCCCGCGGACGGATCGCCTTCATTCAGCATATTGGCGTAGCCCGGCGCGTTGGATCCGATACCGTCGCTGTTGCGGTTGACATTCTTGTGCAGCTCGTAGGCCAACGCTATGAACAGATTTTGGGTTTCGAACTTCAAGTCGACGCTGTAGGCATTGTCGAAGCCACCGTCGTCGCAGGTGAGCAGCAAGTTGCCGCTGCCGGGCACGTTGCCGCCGCTGCAATTGGAAGAACCACCCGCCACGTTCAGGTCACTGTCGGCGGTGCGGTTCTGCCCAGGGGAGAAGAACAAGTCAAAGCTAACCGGACCGAATTTCGGCGATTCGTACCAGATGGAGTGATCCATTGCGGCATTGAACTCGACGCGGTTGTCGCCGCCGGTGTTGCCCATGATGGTCGGCATATCGCCTACCATGCCGGCGAAGGGGTCCATTCGTCTGAAGGCATTGGTATAGGGCGTCGAGCCGTGACCAACCTTCAGCGCGCCCCAGGTCGGGCTCGCGAATCCAAGATAGGTCGTGCCCGACCCGATCCCGCCTCTCACGCCGGCCGTCTGCGCCGTATAGCTCGTCGTCACGCCCGGCTCGGCAGTCAATGCCGCAATCGCCTCAATCTGGATGACGAACTTTGTATCATCGAATCCAGGAATCTCGTGACTGCCGCGCCAGCCGAGTGTGGCTGCATTGGCGGAAATCGCCGGCTGCCAACCCACCGGTCCGAAGGGCGTCCCTTTCACCCCGGTCTGCGGATAGATGCCGGTGACGGGATCAGGATTGCCATAGTGATACGCAACCATTCCGTCCATGCCCTTGGTTGAACCATCGACTGACACGTCCAAAGTTCCATAGAAACCTTTGATAAATGCATCGAACTTCGGCTCAGAAGGGATTTCCTTCGTCTTCGCGACCACCGGCGGTGGCACCACTACCGGCGGAGGCGCCGTGACGACGGCCGGCGGAGGCGTTGCAGCCTGTTGCTTGGACAACGCTTCGACTTGCTTCTGCAATGCATCCATGCGCTGCATCATCTGCTGCATCTGTTGCTTGAGCGCTTTATTCTCCTGCGCGTCGTCGGCCAAGGCGCTGCCCTGAACGACAAAGTTCGCGGCACATGCTGCAAGCGCGATCAGCATGGGTCTCGCCAGTCTCAGATTAAGCATCGTGTGTGCTCCTCTTAAAGCTCGTGTATTCAAATCGTTCTAGGTATCGCCCTGTGGGACGCGCGAAACGGATCGAGGGGGTTGGAAACGCAACACGCAGATGCGCAAGGACTGATCCCATTTGCTGCTCCCGTCAGACAATCAATTCAAGGACTTCGAGTGTCCATTACTTCATTTTCTTATCGTGGTATACCATATATGAATGTGGTTTGCGATGCAAAGGCAAATGCCACGGTGTCTTATTTACGACACGTCGACGCGCGCGGATTCGAGGCTGGCAGAGCGCTGCCGGACGTAGCGTTGCGCCAACGCCGGCAGAACGAAAAGATTGAGAAGCGTTGAGGAAATCAGGCCACCGAGCACCGTGATCGCCATAGGACCTTCGATCTCCTGGCCGGGCTGATTGATGCCGAAGGCGAGCGGCGCCAGCCCCAGCGCAGTGACCGAGGCGGTCATTAGAATGGGCACGAATCGCTCGTTGGCTCCCCGGATCACCAGTGAAACGTCCCAGGTTGATCCTTCTATCTCGATCAAGTGCTCGTAATGCGCCAATTGAAGAATGGCGTTTCGAGCACTGATGCCGAAGACCGTGACCAGTCCCACCGCCGTTCCCAGGGAGATGCCGATTCCGGTCACCGCAATCGCCATGACACTGCCGATCAAACAGAACGGCAAATTGGCCAGCACCAGCCAGCTGTTCGCGCGCCAATGAAAGGACACAAACAAGATGATCACGATCAAGGCAAGCGCGAGACCCGAATAGAGCATCAGTTCATTGCGGGTTTGCGCCTCGGCCTCGGCCGCTCCCGTGAATTCTATGAACACGCCCTTGGGTAGCGACACATCGCGCGAGATGAGCGATTGCGCCTCCCGTACCACTTGCCGCAACGACCCTTTCCCGACATTGAAGGTGACGCTGACTCGTCGCTGACCGCCGTCATGCTCGATGCTGTAGCGATCCTGGGTGAGGGATAGGCGGGCGACCTGGGACAAGGGCACCGGTCCCGAGGGGCTCGCGATCAGCAGCCGCTCGAGTTGCCTCGGCTGATGCCTCAGTTGATCGGGCAACAGCAGCACAACGTCGACCGTGCGCGTCGCTTTATAGGTCTGGCCGACGACGGTGCCCGCATAAGCCGTCTGTACCGTATCGAGCACATCCTGGACCTTGAGGCCGGCCGCCGCCATTGCCTGGGGGAGAAGTTCGAAAGCGATCGCGGGCGTGCCGCTCTGACGCTTGAACTGCAAATCAACCACGCCCGGGAGCTTGCCGAGAACTGCAGCAATTTTGTCGCCGGTGGTATCGAGCGCATCCAGATCGTCACCGTACACTTTGACGGCCACTTGCGCGTTCTCGCCGCTCAAACTTTCGCTGATGCGATCGCCGAGGAAAGTGACCACCTCGCTTTGCAGGCCGGGATATTCCGACAGAATCCGGCGCAGTTCCTGTTGAGCATCATTCTGATCGACCTTCGCGCCCTGCTTCAACTCCACGTGAAACTCGCTTCGGTGCGGTCCCCACGTGTCCTCGCCCAGTTCGGCGCGGCCGACCTGTTGTTCGATGCTTTGCACGTAGGGCAACGCCAATACGTCGGCGCTGATCCGCTTGCCCATCTCCAGCATGGACTCCAGTGATGTTCCGGGACTGACGCTCGAGACCTGCATGACGAAATGCCCTTCCCGAAAATCCGGCATGAATGTGCCTCCCAACCAGGGCAGCGACGCCAGCGCCGCGACCACCAGCACGACCAGCACGGTGGCCACTGCCCGGAAGTGTTGCGATACACCGTGAACCGCCGCGCCCTGCCAGTTCTTGAGACGCAGCAGCCAGCCGGCCTCCGGCCGCGGGTCGTGCCGCCGCAAGAAAAGCGCGCACAGCGCCGGAGTGGAGGTCATCGCCACCAGCAGCGAGGCCAGAACGGCAAAGATGAACGCCCACGCGAGGGGTCCGACGAAATGGCCTTGTACGCTGGATGCAAAAAGTTCGGGGAGAAATACGGCGATGACCACGGCGGTGGCGTAGATAACCGGACCGCGCACTTCCAAGGACGCGTCGCGCACGATCTCCAGCCGCGGTCTGGGCTCGGCCAAGCGGACATTCTCGCGCATGCGCCGCATGATGTTCTCGATGCCGATGATGGCATCGTCGACCAGCACGCCCAATGCGACGGCAAACCCACCCAGCGTCATCGTGTTGAGCGTGAAGCCCATGCCGTTGAGCAACGCGACGGCGGCGAGCAGCGACAGCGGAATCGCACTGAAGGCAATGAGCGCCGCGCGCAGATCTCGAAGAAACAAATACAGCACGGCCAGGATGAGTACTGTCGCAACGCCTAAGGAGGTCTCGAGATCACCCAACGCCCGCTCGATGAAATTGGCCGGCCGGTGCAGCCTGGGATACATCGTGATGCCTTGGGATTTCAGGGTCGGGGCCAAGTCGTTCAGAACCCTCTCTACCGCGAGCGTCGCCGATAGGGTATTCGCGCCATATTGACTGGCCAGAGAAATCATCACTCCCGGCTTGCCCATCACCAGGGCATCGCCCGACTTCAGGCCCGGCGCAATCTTCACCTGCGCGAGGTCGCGCAATAGAATCGGCGTGCCGTTGTGCTCGGTGACGACCGCTTGGCTAAGGGCATCGGCGTCGGGCCGCGGCGTGGGAGATTGAATGAGAACCCGCTGTGCGGCCAGATCGATGAAGCCGGCGCCACGAAGGGGTAACGCGGCGCGAGCGGCATCGGAAAGCTGGCTCAAGGTGATGCCATAGCTCGCCAGTTTCGCCATGTCTGGCTGAATTTGTATCTGGCGGACGTCTCCGCCAAAAACGATTGCGTGTGCAACTCCGGGCACTGCCAACAAGCGCGGCTTGATGATCCAATCGGCTGCATCGCGCAGCGTGTATGCGTCAACTTGATCGGACAGAAGACCGATCTTCAGCAAGTCCATCGTGCTCGAGACCAGCGGCGACAGCTTGGGCGTACCCACGCCGGCCGGAAGGCTGCTGCCCAGTTCCGACAACCGTTCCGAGATGCCCTGCCGGGCAATGTGAACGTCGACACGATCGGCAAAGGTGATGGTGACCACCGAAAGCCCAGGGATCGATTCGGAGCGCATCGTGGCAAGCCCCGAGGCGCCATTGACCGCGTTTTCAATTTGCTTGGTGACCAGTTCCTCAACTTGCTGCGGTGAGAACCCGGGAGCCTCGGTCTGGATGTCGACTTGCGACGGGACAAATTCCGGAAAGACGTCCAGCGAGGCGTGCATGGCGCTCCAGCACCCGAGCACCAGCGCAAAGAGGCTCAACGCCGTCACCGCGCCGAAATGGCGCACGCAAAGGCTGACCAGAGCGCGCATCATGATCAGTCGGAGTCCGCGCCGGAATTGGATTCCTGGGCGAGCAGTTGTGCCGCGGCTTCGGTTACGACTTTGTCGCCGGCCTTCACGCCTTGGGTGACGAAATAGCCGCCTGCGACCGGCCTTCCCGTGTCCAGTTCGGTTTTGGCAAACGTACCGGGCTGGACCTCGACGTAACACCAGTACTTGCCGTCGCTGATGATCACCGACTGCGCGGGAATGAATACGCCGGCCTGCGCCGCGCCGACCGGTGCCCACACCATCACTCGCTCGCCCTCCCCCGCGTCGCCTGGGCTCAATACGCCGAAGAAACTGCGCCCCGGTACGCTGGCATCGGCGGGCGCGGACCAGACCGATGTTACTTTCCATCCTCTGTCGGTCGGGGCCGAGCCGATGCGCGCTGCCCGTAGACTCTTGGGAGATTGGCCGCCGGGCAGAGTACCCAGTGGGAAGGTGGCACGGACCAGCTTTGCGCCGCCGCGGGCCAGCGTTTGCAGCAGTTCACCTGATCCGTTGATCCACGGCGCTTCTAGGCCAAAGGTGGCCGATAGGCGCTCCTTGGCCAATCTCAAGGCGGCTGCATCGACGGCCGCTTGACGCGCGTTGGTCTCCTCCACGTCGGCGGACATGGCCCCCGCCGTGCCGGACAAGCGCTGCGTCCGGGCCAGCGCCGAGCGGCTCTGCTTCTCAACCGCTTCCGCCGTCGCGAGTTCCGCGGCGGCCTGAGCGATGGTCTCGTGCGGAATCACGGTACCGAATCCGGCGATTTCCTCGGCATGATCGGTGGCTTTGATCACCTCTGTCTGCAAGCCGATCTTCTCGATCTGCTGCGGCGTCAGCGCCACGCCCTCGCTCGAGCGCTTGGAGGGTTGCTGCGAACTCGTATCCGCGGCCGGCTTGACCGCATCCGCAGGCTTGGCCGCATCGGCGGGCGGCGTTTTATTACAACCATCGGTGATCAAAGCTGCAATGCAAACCGCCGCAAGCTGCAGCAGCGCATTTCTATTCATGGCATTTCCTTATTTGAAGACATGAGCCGCGGTCCTTGCCATCCTCCGCCGAGTGCCTTGCAAAGTGCGACCAGCGCTTGAAATCGCGCCAGGCGGTATTGGCTGTATTGATCGCGGGCGGCAAACAGCGTGCGTTGCGCTTCGAGCACCGTGAGGAAATCGCCCGTCCCGGCATGGTATCTAAGCGTCGCACCCTCAAACGCTCGCGTACTCTGCGCCACGTTCTGCTCTTGCAAGGCCCGGGCATCTTCAAGATGGTGCAGCGAGGCGAGCGCGTTTTCGACATCCACCAGCGCGGACAGAATGGCCGAACGGTATGCGGCCACCAATTCCTCATCCTTGGCCTGGGCTTCAGCGCGCTGGGCGCGCAGGCGGCCGCCGTCGAAGATGGGCTGCGTGATCGAAGCACCGAGATTCAAGGTTGGCCCCACGCCGCTCAAGGTGATGACTGCCGCATTCAATGCGGGATTCTGCAACCCGCCGGCGGCCGTGAGGCTGAACGATGGAAACAATGCAGCGCGCGCGGCAACCAGGTTCGCATTGGCCGATCGCAGTTGGGCTTCCGCCATGAAAACATCGGGGCGGCGCGTGAGCAGTTCCGACGGCAAGCCCGGAGCGACGACCGGCTCGAGCAGTGAATCGAGTGAACGGCCTTCCACCGTGAACTGTTCCGGAGCTCTCCCCAGCAGCAGTGCAGTGGCCGCCAGGGCTTCATCCTCCTGCTGCTTCAATTGCGGAATGACGAGCGCGGCGCTTGCCAGGATCGCCTTCTGCGTTGCGAGTTCCACCGGGTTGGACAATCCCGCGTCGAAGCGTGCTTGGACAGCGTCCAGTAATTTTTGCGCGGCATCCAGATTTTCCGCGGCGATCGCCAACCGGTCCCGCAATGACAACACCTGGAAGTACTCGTTGGTCAGACCCGCCAAGGTGGTCAGTTCCAGGGTATCCCGATCGGCACGTGAGGCATCGGCCAACAGACCCGCGGCTCGCGCAATCGCGCGATTCTTGCCCCAAAAATCGATCTCGTAACTGGCGGATAAGAGCACTGCCCAATCTGTCTCGTGAGCGCTGCCGTTGGAGGAATGTCCCGCCAGGTAGTTGCCGTTTCCGCCGACGTCGATGTTCGGCAGAATTGCGGCCCCTGCCTGGCGTGCGCGCGCGTCGGCCTGCAAGACTCGCGCCCGCGCCATGGTCAAGTCGAGATTGTTGCTTGCCGCTTGCTGTACCAGAGCCTGCAACTCCGGACTGCCGAATTGTGCAAACCAATCCTTGCCTGGCCAGGACGCCGCGCTTTCGCCGGAGGACTTCTCGAATGCAGCGGGCACGGTCGGCGGCGTCTGCGACGCTTCGTGCAGCGCACAGCTCGAACAGATACTCACCAATGCAATGACAGCGAAACGAACGAAACGCAAACTCATGTGCCGGACATTAGCATGACGTGGCAGGGTGGCGAGACGGGCCGAAGCCGGAGACAATTCTTGAGGCCCGGGGCATAATGTTACTTTGCCACACAAAGTTACGCTGAGGAGATTCCCATGCAGGCGACTCGCTTTCAATTTCACCGCTGGCTCCAGTGCGGAGTCTGTCTTGTGCTGGCGGGCCTTTCGATTCCTGAAGCGGCCATCGCCAAAAATGCCGAAGTGCTGCAGAGGTGGACTCTCGGCGGCGTCGGCGGCTGGGACTATCTTACTTTCGAAGCCGGCACAGATCGCCTGTTCATCAGCCGGGGAACCCACGTCGATGTGATCAGCACCGATTCCGGCAAACTCGTCGGTTCTATTCCGGACACGCTGGGAGTGCACGGCATTGCGCTGGCCGCATCCTTGAAACGCGGCTACACCAGCAATGGGCGCGCCAATACGGTGACGGTATTCGATCTGGATACCCTCAAGGTCATTCAGGAAGTGAAAGTCTCCGGCAGCAATCCGGACGCGATTCTGTACGAACCTGCCGGCAAGCATGTGTTTACCTTCAATGGGACGAGCAAGGATGTCACCGTGCTGGATGCGGCAACCCTGAACGTGCTGGCAACGATTGCGGTGCCGGGCAAGCCGGAATTCGCGGCCGATGACGGCCAGGGTCAAATATTCGTGAACATCGAAACCGACCCGGGTCAATTGACTGTCATCGATGCCCGCAAGTTGACGGTCAAGGCCACCTGGCCGCTGCCGGGTTGCGACAGTCCATCGGGACTGGCCATCGATAATGTCCATCACCGCCTGTTTTCGGTGTGCGACGGCAAGGTCATGGCGGTCACGGACTCCTTGACCGGCAAGCAAGTGGCGCGCGTGCCGATCGGCGAGCATCCCGACGCCGCCGCTTACGATTCCAAGCGCGGACTGGTCTACAGTTCGAACGGCGAAGGAAACCTGACGGTGGTTCATCAGGATACGGCGGACCGTTATTCGGTTGTTGCCACGGTGCCGACGCAACTCGGTGCGCGCACCATGGCGCTCGACGCTGCCAGCGGCAAGGTTTATCTCGTCACCGCGGACTTCGGACCGCCGCCCCCCGCCACCGAGGCGCAGCCTCGTCCTCGTCCAACAATAAAGCCGGATTCATTTGTGGTGCTGGTGGTCGGCGCGATGCTCTAGCGCGGCCAGCAAGTATATGGTGAGCAAGGCCAGGAGCCCGCAGGCCAGGTACTGCCGCAGAGGCTGAGATACGTCCAGCATCGCCGATTGCCATAGGCCGCGGTTCCAAAGCGATGAACCGGCGACGATGAGTTGGGCGAGGCCGAAGAGGACATATAGAAGCAGATAAACGGTGCGCGCCAGATGCCGGCGAAACGCCCAAAGATCGGTGGCAGGCATCGCGGACGATTTATTTTTGCGTTCGGCAAATTGCACGAGGACCGTAAGCCAAAGCAACAGCCCGAATAGGATGTGAAAATCAATCCACGCCGCGTGCGGCCTGTGCAGGGAGTCTTGCAGCACGCCGGCAAGGCCGGCGGTATAGCTGAGCAAGAGCATTGCCTGGCCAAGCGAGGGAATTCGGCGCTGCGCCGCGCGCGCTGCCACCGGGACGCGCTCGAACCATAGCGGGCGGCGGGCTGGCTCAAGAAACTTGCTTGCGGTCATGGGATGGGTTCAAAAGGAGCGGTGGAATCCCAGGTAAGCGCCGCCGGGGAGCAGTGCGAAGACAAAGGGATTGTTGCGATGCGCTTCGTAGGCCCCGATGCCAAACCCCA
The DNA here is from genome assembly GCA_036494725.1 of Steroidobacteraceae bacterium. Taxonomy (GTDB): domain Bacteria; phylum Pseudomonadota; class Gammaproteobacteria; order Steroidobacterales; family Steroidobacteraceae; genus Bog-1198. The sequence continues at coordinate 1,764 of DASXNX010000045.1, read as the reverse complement.
GAGCCGCGCCGGCGATCACATCGGTCTGCCAATGCTCTTGGGCTTTCACGCGCGCCACCATTTCGTAAATCGGGAACACCGCCAAGGCGACAATCCAGGGGTTATCCGGAAAGTATTGATAGACCACCGGCGTCACGACAGCGGCCGTAACGGATACGTGCGTGCTCGGAAAGCTGCCCTTGCCGCCGACGAACCACTCATTGGGATCGCTGGTCTGCGAGGGCGAGCGCCGGCCAGTGACCCACTGCAGGCCTTCGGCTGCGATGGCGCTGGCCAGGGCCGACTCTCCGGACTCCCAGCAGGTCCTGCCGAGTCGATCCTCCGTTCCCAACCACAGGGCGCAGCCGGCCGCCGAAAGGGCCAGCACGATCGGTACCTCGTCCTGTATGGAATATATTCCGCTCGTGTCCTTGCTGACCACGTGATCAATGCCGGCGCGAACGGGACCTGCCTGCAGTGCAAGAATGGCGGTCAGCAACGATGCCGCCGCCCCAGGCATCGCGCGCCGCTGACATGAGCGCGGTGTTGTGTTCTGATGCTTCACTGTCCTTCCCGGGTAGCCCCATGCGCTAAAAGCTGCATTGTGGTCCATGATACTTTGTAATGCAAAGCAGAGAGGATTGAGCTGAAATGCCTGCCGCCATTCGCCTGCCCGGCGCTTTGCAACGTCATCTGAACGACTACTTGCAAACCTTGTTGTCCGGCCGCGGCACCGACTTTCGTCTGCCACCGCACGAAGCTGCGCTATTGGCGCCGGATTCGGTGTCATGGCGCATCTGGAAAAATCCGATTTCCCTTTTCATCGGCGGGACGGCCGCGGTCATTCTCGAACTGGCGGAGCCCGCGGTGCGCGCGGGCGTCTGGGAGCACTCCTCCTTCCGTCAGAATCCGCTGGGCCGCCTGCAGCGCACGGGGCTCGCGGCCATGGTGACGGTGTACGGCGCCCGCAGCGTGGCGGAACCGATGATCGCGCGTATCGCTCGAATGCATGCGGGGATCCGGGGCAAGACACCGGCGGGAAATGACTACTCGGCCGACGATCCGCGGCTGCTCAACTGGGTGCACGCGACTGCCGCCCATTGTTTTGCGGAAGCGTACAGCCGGTACGTGGACACCTTGGGCACGGAGGAATTCGATCGTGCTTACCGCGAGGGCGCGCCCATCGCCCGGCTGTACGGCGCGCTCGGCGCGCCGCAATCCGTGCGGGAGATGCAGCTCATGTTTGCGTCCGTCGGACGCACCCTGGAAGCCTCTCCCATCGTGCTCGAGTTCCTGCGCATCATGCGCGACACGCCGGCGTTTCCGGGCCCCTTGAGCTGGTTGCAGCCGATGCTGGTGCGCGCGGCGGTGGAATTGGTGCCGGATTGGATACGCGAGCGGCTCGGCTTGCGCGAGCACTTCGGGTTGCGTCGCCACGAGCGCTGGACTGTGCGATTCGTCGGCGCGTCGTCGGACCGCATCGTGCTGCCGGCAAGTCCGGCAGTGCAGTCATGCATTCGCCTCGGCTTACCGACGAACTACTTGTACGCGTGAAACGGGCCGATCATCGCGCGCCCAGCAGATAGCTCAGCAGAACGATGGCCATGACCAGCGCGGCCACCGCGGCAAGCCGATAATCCCTCGCGCGCCAGAAAAAAAACAGCATGGTTGCGACGCGCGCAACGGGCAACAGGATAAAGAGGGCAATTCCGGCCGCCGCGATGGGCAAACCGAGTGAATTGGACGCCAAGGTGAGGACCATGCCCGCCGCAACGACTGTGGATG
>DASXNX010000044.1:0-2197 GCA_036494725.1 Steroidobacteraceae bacterium | reverse complement strand
TGCCCGCTGCAGGCGGTTCAGAACGGCCAGCTTCGCGAGGACCTGTTGTACCGCCTGGCCGTATTTCCGGTCGACATGCCGCCGCTGCGCAGCCGCGGCGACGATGTGGAACTGCTGGCGGAGCACTTCCTGGCCGAACTCAATGCCCAGGCCGGAGCGCAAAAGCGGCTCTCGGCGCTCGCCCGAATGATGTTGAAGCAGCACACGTGGCCGGGCAATGTCCGTGAACTCAAGAATTGCATCGAGCGCGCCTTCATCCTCGGCGACACCGTCCTCGAATTGGCGCCGTTGATCCCCGGCACCGCGGCACGCGACGGCGATCTGGCCGGCGACGACAAGCGGCTGAACATTCGCGTGGGATCGCGTATCTACGACATGGAACGTTCGTTGATCGAGGCGACTCTGGATTACTTCAAGGGCAACAAACGACGGGCAGCCGACGCACTGGGCTGCAGCCTCAAGACGCTGTATAACAAGCTGAACGGATACTCGCAAAGCCAAGAGTGTGCGAATAGCTGAGCACCCGGCCAACGGAGAACAAAACGTGTCAAGAGTACTGATCGCGGATGATCATGCGGTGGTCCGCGCCGGATTCAAGCAATTCCTGGAAGCCGACGCGAGCATCAATGCGGTGGGGGAGGCGGCCAGCGGCAACGAAACTCTAGACCTGCTGCGGGAACAGGATTGGGACCTCGTGCTGCTCGACATTCACATGCCGGATCGCAGCGGCTTGGACATATTGCGGCACATTCAAACCGGCCACCCGGGAGTGCGGGTATTGGTGATGAGCGGGCTGCCTGAGCAGCAATACGCGGTCAACGTGCTGCGTGCGGGCGCAAGCGGGTATCTGTCGAAGGACAGCGCGCCCGAGGAACTGATGAAGGCGGTGCGCACCGTGTTGGCGGGGCGGCGTTATGTGAGCGCGGCGCTGGCGGAGATACTGGTGGCGGATCTCGACGGGGATCCCGACAAGCCGCTGCATGCGCGCCTGTCGACCCGCGAATTCCAGATTTTCTGCAAATTGGCGGCGGGACGCGGGGTTTCCGATATCGCAAATGAACTCAGCCTCAGCGTCAAGACGGTGAGCACTTATCGGAGTCGAATATTGGAAAAGATGAGTTTTACCGCGAACGCCGACATTACGTCCTATGCGTTGCGCAATGGGCTCATTCAATAAGCGCCACCTGTGAGAATCTTCCTACATCACAACCTGGGAACCCGGTCTGGCCTCGTTGCAACTCATGACGCTAAACTGCGACAAGCATGTATACAAATTCTATGGACGCGATGTCAATGGCGCAGTGCCTGAGGGTCTTGCTGGTCGAAGACTCCAAGGTGCTGACGGAGCGATTGACTGAGGCGATTCGACAAATCCCGCAAGTGGAATTGATCGGCACCGCGGACACCGAGGCGACTGCGGTGGCGTCCGCGCAGCGTGATTCCATCGATGTGATCATTCTGGATCTACATTTGAAGCAGGGCACCGGCTTCGGCGTGATGCGCGCGCTGGCGACGGCTCATTTGAAGCCGCGGATCATTGTGTTGACGAACTACGATCTGCCCGAATACAAGAATGCCGCGCTCGCGCTCGGCGCCACGCATTTCTTGGACAAGGCGCGCGACTACGGCAGATTGCCGGAAGTGCTGCACGAGATCTGCGAAGCGCATCTCGCGAAACACTAGAATCGCGGAACACTAGAATCGCGGAACACTAGAACCGCGAAACACTAAAATCGGTTGGGGCGCCGCGTATCACGCGGTCTCGGTCAGCAGCATTCTCGGCAATGGAATGACCGCGGTCACGATGGTGCCGCCGGCGGTCGGGCTGCGCACCTCCCAGCTGCCGCCGAGGGCGGTAATTCGGTGGCGCATCGACGCCAGGCCGTGGGATGTGATGGTCTGAAGCCGATTCGGCGGGATCCCCTTGCCGTCATCCGAAACACGCAGGAAGAACGTTTCGCGGTCCATGCCGATGACCAGGTCTGCCGACTTCGCCTCCGCGTGCTTCAGGATGTTCGTCAGGGCTTCCTGGGCGATACGAAATACACCGATGGCGGCATCGGGATTGAATTTGGGCTCGGAATCGGGAATCGTTTCCGTGCACTTGAGGCCGGCGCGGCGGCAGGTTTCCTTGAACTGCCAGCGCAGCGCCGTGAACAAGCCCATGTTGTCGAGCAGAGTGGGCCTCAGTTCCTCG
>DASXNX010000043.1:0-4515 GCA_036494725.1 Steroidobacteraceae bacterium | reverse complement strand
GCCGCCGTGGCATAGCCCTTATGACTTGCGAACGAGTATTCAGGATATATCGTATCCATATGATCCATATAGCTATCTCGCGCAGTCTTTGCCAGGATCGAAGCTGCGCTGATCGCAGGTTCGCTGGCATCGCCGCCGATGATGGCGCGCGCGGTCAACGCCTTGCCCAATCCATCGAGATTGGGAAGCCGGTTGCCGTCGATGAGCACATGGTCGGGTACCAAGGTCATCTGCAGCAAAGCCCGGCGCATGGCCAGAAAAGTGGCCTGCAAAATGTTCAGCGCATCCACCTCCTGCGTGTCCGCGAAGCCGATGCCAAAACACAATGCTTCGGCTCGAATCCTCTCGCTCAAGGAGGCGCGTTCCTTCGCACTCAGAGTCTTCGAATCGGCCACGCCCTCGATCGGCCGGCGCGGCCGCAGAATGACCGCGGCAGCCACCACGGGACCGGCCAGCGGCCCACGGCCGGCCTCGTCGATCCCCGCGACCCGCCTCATGGCCGAAGGCCCGCCGTACTGCGCGCGCTCAAAAGATCGAGAATCGCCTGCGCGGCGCGCGCCCCCGCACCGCGCTTGAGCTCGGCGTGAATACGCGCGAACTCCTGTTCCAAGACGCCCCGCCGTTCGCTGTCGTCAAGCCACATCAAGAGCTCTGCTCCGATCGACTCAGGGTTGATCTGCTCCTGAAAATATTCGCCGACGACGCGCCGATCCGCAAGTAGATTTGGCTGTGCAAAGAACTTGGATTTGACCAGATTCAATCCAGTCAATACCTTAGCCGTGATACTTCCCAAGCGATACACGACCACCATGGGCCGTTTGCATAGCGCGGCCTGCAAGCTGGCGGTACCCGAGGCCACCAAGACCACGTCGGCAGCGATGAGCGCGGTGGTGGCCTGACCGTCGATCAATTTCACCTCGAGCGCTAAGCGCTCGCGCGCCAGCACTCTCGAGAAAATCTCCCGTGTTGCCGCGCTCGCCATGGGCGCGATGAACTTGAGCGCCGGCCGCTGCGCGCTGAGCCAGCGTGCCGTGGCCGCAAAGTCCGCCGCGAGCCGGGACACCTCCCCGCGCCGGCTGCCCGGCAGCAACGCCACCACGCGGGAATCGACATCAATTCCCAGCGCGCGCCGCGCCGCGACGCGATCGACGTTCTCGGGAATGGCATCCGCCAGCGGGTGTCCGACAAATTCGGCCGCAATACCGTGGTCTTCATAGAAGCGCTTTTCGAACGGCAGCAGGCAGAGCACCAGATCGACCGAGGCGCGAATGCCGCGAGCCCGTCCCTGGCGCCACGCCCAGACTTGCGGGCTCACATACTGCACGGTGGGAATGCCGGCGGCGTGCAGTGCGCGCGCCAGCCTCAAGTTCGTATCCGGAGCATCAATGCCCACGAACACATCCGGCCTCTGCGTCAAAAACATCCGGCGGATTCGCGCCAGCAGCTTGATCAGGCGCGGCAGATCGCGCATCACCTCGAACAGGCCCATGACGGCGAACGATTCGGCAGGCTCCCAGCTCTCGCATCCGGCCGCCTGCATCTTGGGTCCGGCCACACCGAAGAACTGCGTGTCGGGGGCGAGCTTGAGCAGCGCACGAATGAGATCCGCGCCTAACGTATCGCCTGACGCTTCGCCCGCCACCAGACCTACTCGCAGCGGTGCAGACAAGACAGGCTCCTTATCGGACGATGCTGCGCGAGCTGTGTTTGATGAATTCGACGAAGGGCGCGATTTCAGGCTGTGCTTGCGCCGCTTTTTCGAGTTCCTCGATGGCCGCGGTCAATTTGAGCCCGGAGCGGTACAGCACTCGATAGGCGCGCCGAATATTGGTGATTTGCTCGGAGGTGAAGCCGCGCCGCTTCAGTCCTTCGGAGTTCACGCTGTGCGGTACCGCCGGGCGGCCCACGGCCATCACGTAGGGCGGCACGTCGCGGGTCACCGCCGCATTGTGCGCGAGAAAACTGTGGGCGCCGACCTTGGTGTGCTGGTGCACGGCCGCCAGGCCGCCCATGATGACCCAGTCGCCGAGTTCGACATGGCCGCCCAACGTAGAGCAGTTCGCCATGATGATCTCATTGCCCAGAACGCAATCATGCGCAACATGCGAGTACGCCATCAGCAAATTGTCGTTGCCGATGCGGGTCACTCCCTTGTCGTGCGTGGTGCCGCGATTCACAGTCACCGATTCGCGGAATACGTTTCGGTCGCCGATCTCGAGACGAGTCGGCTCGCCCTTGTATTTCTTATCCTGCGGCGCATCGCCCAATGAGGCGAACTGGAAGATTTTATTGTCGGTACCGATGCTTGTCGGCCCGTTGATCACCGCGTGGGGCCCGATCCAGGTGCGTGCGCCGATCACGACATGGGCCCCAATCACGGTGAAAGGTCCGATCTCCGCATCCGAAGCGATTTGTGCTTGCGGCGAAATCACCGCCCGCGGGTCGATCATCCGGAAACTCCCTCGACAGGCGGCGTCTTGGACTCGGGCGCCACCATGATTTCCGCCGAGGCCACTTCCTTGCCATCAACCTCGGCGAGACAATCGAATTTCCAGATACCTTTGAACGACCGTTTGAAGCTCACTTTCAGCATGAGTTGATCGCCCGGTCCGACGGGCTTGCGAAAGCGCGCATTGTCGATGGCGACGAAATAGAATCGAGTATTGACATCGGGAGTGATGTCGACGGTCTTGAACGCCAGAATACCTGCGGCCTGAGCCAGGGCTTCGATGATCAAGACGCCCGGCATCACCGGCCGGTGCGGGAAATGTCCTGGAAAGAACGGCTCGTTGACGGTGACATTCTTGAGCGCGACCAGATGTTGGCCGGCGGTGTAATCCAAAACCCGATCCACCAACAAGAATGGATAGCGATGCGGCAGCAGCTGCATGATCGCCGCGATATCCAATTGATGGGACTTCGTCATCCTCGCTCCTATCCATCCAACCGTCGAAAACGCGCCACCAAGCGCCGCCACAATCGAGACTCCGAGGCGGGCATCCCGCTCGAGTAGCTGCCCGGCTGCTTGAGCGAGGCGCTGACCAAGGTGCATCCGGTGACCACCACATCGTCGGCAATCGTGAGATGCCCTGCAAAACCGACCATACCGCCGATCATGCAGCGCTGCCCGATGACCGTGCTGCCCGAAATTCCGGTGCAAGCCGCAATCACGGTGTGCGCCCCGATGGTCACGTTGTGACCTATCTGGATCTGATTGTCCAGTTTGACGCCGTCCTCGACCACCGTATCATCGATCGCACCCCGATCGATGGTGGTGCTGGCGCCAATTTCCACATCATCGCCGATGCGTACGCTGCCGACCTGCGGCACCTTCACCCAGCTGCCGCGATCCGGCGCAAAGCCAAAACCGTCCGCTCCAATCACGCACCCGGCGTGCAGGATGCAGCGCTTTCCCAAGTTTACGCCGGGATACAGATTGACGCCGGACACCAGCGCCGTGTCGTCACCGACCACGGCGCCTCTTTGCACGATACAGCCCGGTCCGACGCGCACCCGCTCGCCGATTTTGGCGTCATCTTCGATCACCGCGAGCGGACCGATGCTGGCCGACGCGGCTATGAGCGCATTGCCGGCCACCACCGCGCTCGGGTGTATTCCCGCCAGCGGATTCGCCTCGGGATGCATCAGCGTTGCAATGCGCGCATAGGCCAGATAAGGATTCGAATCCACCAAGGCCGCCACCGGGCAGCTGGGCTCATCCTCGGCGTTGAGGATCACGACCGTCGCGCGGGTCGAGGTCAGCTGGCGGCGGTAGTGCGAGTTCGCTAGGAAACTCAAACTGCCGGGCTGCGCACGGGCCAGCGTGGCCACGCCTCGAACGGTGAGGCTGGGATCGCCGCGCAGTTTGAGCCCAAAGCGCACTGCCAACTCGCCCAGAGTGAATTCCGCCGGCACCCTCGAACTCCTTGTAGGTGCTTAAGGTGGTCAGCGCGCGCTTATTTTGCGCCCGGAGGCTTCGCCGGTGCAGCCGCCGGCGCCGCTGCCGGCGGCTTGGCCGGTGCAGCGGACGCATTCGCGGGCTTGGACTTCAAGACTTCCAGCAGCTGCGGCGTGATATCCATTCCCGGCTTGTTGTAGAAAACATCGCCGAGCAGCAGGTCGTATCCCTGCGCATTGCCGTATGCCTTGATCTCCTGCAGGATGAAGCGCTGCACCTTGCCGATCTCTTCATTCTTGCGTGTGTTGATGTCGTCCTGGAACTCGCCGCCTTTGCGGGAAAACTCGCGCTGTCCGTCGCGCAGCGCTTTCTCGACCTTGGTGCGATCGGCTTCCGACATGATCGCTCCTTCCTTGTCCAATTTTTCGCTGCGTGCCTTGAGATCATTCTGCATGGCCACCAGCTCGCGCTGGCGTGATCCGAACTCATTCTGCAGGGACTGCATCGTCGCCTTGAGCTGCGGGGACTCTTCCATGAGTTGCTGAAAATTCACATAGCCTATCTTGATTTCGGCACTCGCTTGCTGCGCCACGAGAAGTCCGCACAGGCCCAGCGCC
>DASXNX010000042.1:0-9892 GCA_036494725.1 Steroidobacteraceae bacterium | reverse complement strand
CGGCGGGGACCGCGTCGGCATGGTCCATGAACTTTCCAAAGTGGTCGCCGATTGCGGCGGCAGCATCAGCGAGAGCCGCATGACCTCGCTCGGCAACGAGTTCGCCATGCTGCTGCTGGTGAACGGCAATTGGCACACTCTCGCGAAACTCGAGGGTGAGTTCAAGAAACTCGCCGACGCGACCGGCATGAACATTCAATTGCGGCGCACCGAAGAGCGCGCCGCTCGCAATGACATGCTGCCCTACTCCATCGATGTCGTGTGCCTGGACCAGACCGGCATCGTCGCGGGTCTTTCCGGATTCTTTTCCCAACGAGGAGTCGACATCGCGGAATTGTCGACTCGCTCGTACGCGGCGGCACATACCGGAGCGCCGATGTTTTCGGTCCAGATGATCGTGAACGTGCCGAGTCGGCTGCACATCGGTGTGCTGCGCGAAGAATTCATGGATTTCTGCGATCACCTGAACTTGGACGCGATTTTCGAACCCGTGAAGAGTTGAACCAGCCCATGAGCAACATCGACGTTGGCAGAAAGGCGCCGCAGTTCACCCTCGAAGGCACTGGCGGCAGTTGGTCCCTGAGCGACGGCGCCGGGAACGGCGTCGTGCTGTATTTCTATCCGCGCGACAACACGCCGGGCTGCACCCAGGAGGGCGAGGACTTTGCCGCGGCCTATCCTCAATTCAAGAAAGCCAAGACGCTGATCTTCGGCATCTCGGCCGACAGCATGGCGGCGCACGAGAAATTCAAGCAGAAGATGGAGTTCCCGTTCGAATTGTTGAGCGATCCCGACAAGAAGGTCTGCAAGCTCTACGACGTGATTCAGGAAAAGAGCATGTACGGCAAGAAATTCCTGGGGATAGAACGCAGCACCTTCCTGATCGACGGCAAGGGTGTGCTGCGCCACGCGTGGCGCAAAGTCAAAGTGAACGGCCATGCCGCGGCGGTATTGGCCGCGGTGAAGGCACTGTGACCGGGAATTTGCGCCCTCTGGCTGCCGCAATCGTCAAGGGCCGTCAAGGAAAGCAGGAGCGCCGCATCTTCGTGCTGGACACGAATGTGCTGATGCACGACCCGACCGCCATCTTCCGCTTCGAAGAACACGACATCTATATTCCGATGACGGTGCTCGAGGAACTCGATGCCGGTAAAAAGGGCTTGTCGGAATCGGCGCGCAACGTGCGCCAAGTCAGCCGCTTTCTCGACGAACTGATGAAGGGCGCGAGCAAGAAGCAGATCGACCGCGGCCTCGCGCTGCCGACCGCTGTGCCCATCAATCACGGCAAGCGCCCGCCGGGCGGCCGCTTGTTCTTTCAAACCCAATTGATGGAATCTGTCCTCCCCGACAGCCTCCCTGGGCACGGCGCGGACAATGCGATCCTCGCCAATACGCTGGCGTTACAGCAAAAATTCCGCAACGCAAGAGTCACCCTGGTGTCGAAGGACATCAATTTGCGGATCAAGGCGGCGATCCTCGGCGTGCAGGCCGAAGACTACTCGAGCGACAAAACCATCGAGGACGCGGATCTGCTCGCGAGCGGCGTGCAGCAGCTGCCGGCGAATTTCTGGGAGAAGCACGGCAAGGGCATGGAGTCGTGGCAGCAGCAGAGCCGCACCTATTATCGTGTGCGCGGACCTCTGGTGCGCGAATGGCAGGCGAACCAATTCGTCTACGATCCCGGCGAGAACGGCGTCGAGGCCGTAATTCGCAAGCTCGAGGGCGAATCGGCGATCCTGGAACTCACGGTCGACTACCGCGCGGAACGCAACAACGTGTGGGGAGTCACCGCACGCAACCGCGAGCAGAATCTCGCCTTGAATTTGTTGATGGACCCCGAGATCGATTTCGTCACCGTGCTCGGACCCGCCGGCACGGGGAAGACGCTGTTGACGCTGGCAGCCGGGCTGGCGCAAACCTTGGACCACAACCGCTTCAGTGAGATCATCATGACGCGGGTCACCATACCCTTGGGCGAGGACATCGGATTCTTGCCCGGCACGGAAGAGGAGAAAATGGAGCCCTGGATGGGGGCGCTGATGGACAACTTGGAGGTATTGACTCAGGGCCAGCCCGGCGGCACCTGGGGGCGGGGCGCCACCAACGATTTGCTGCGGCACCGGATCAAGATCCGCTCCTTGAATTTCATGCGCGGCCGCACGTTCTTGAACCGCTTCATCATTATCGACGAGGCGCAGAATCTCACCCCCAAGCAGATGAAGGCGCTGGTGACTCGCGCGGGCCCCGGTACCAAGTTGATCTGCTTGGGGAATCTTGCGCAAATAGACACCCCCTACCTGACGGAAACCACGTCGGGCCTCACCTACGTGGTCAACCGGTTCCACGGCTGGGCTTTTTCGGGCCATATCACCCTGGTCCGCGGCGAACGGTCGCGTCTGGCAGACTACGCATCCGAAGTTCTTTGATTTGGCGAGGGAAATGAGCGAACTTTGGGTGTGGAACAGCACTCCAAGGAGCTTTACGGAGGCCGAATGTCACTGGTGAAGTCCCTGTCCGCATTTGCGGCCGCTGCCGCGGTCAGCGCCAGTGTCAGCGTCGGCTGGGCTGCCGGCTTGGGCACGGGCTCGAGCGCCGTCGATCAGGACCTGCCGGATTTGGGCAGCCCGGCGACCGCCGCGGTATCGCTCGAGGAGGAATATAGGGCCGGATTGGGTTGGTTCGCCGGCATCCGCCAGTCGGGACAAATCATCGAAGATCCCGAGGTGAGCGATTACATACAGCAGATCGGCCACAGCCTGTCGAGCCGTGCCGAGGAAGGCCAGCATCAGTTTTACTATTTCGTGCTGAAGGAACCCGTCATCAATGCCTTTGCGATGCCGGGCGGTTTCATTGCCATCAACAGCGGCTTGATCCTGGCGACGAACAACGAGAATGAGCTGGCCGGAGTGATGGCGCACGAAACCGCGCACGTCACCCAGCGGCACATCGTGCGCGGACTCATCGACCAGAGCCATGCCGGACTCATGTCGACCGCTGCCATGCTGGCCGCGATTCTATTGGGCGCCACCGCTGGCCGCGGCTCGCCGGATGCCATGGAGGGCGCCATCCTCGCGACTCAGAGCGCGGCCATCCAGCACCAAATCAACTACACGCGCGCCAACGAGTTCGAGGCAGACCGCATCGGCATCGGCACGATGGCGAGCGCCGGCTATGATCCGCTGGGAATGGCGAGTTTCTTCCAGACTTTGGACCGCAATTCACCCGACCCGAGCCGGGTCAAGGCCGTCGAATTCTTGATCGATCACCCCTTGTCGGCGGAGCGTGTCGCGGAGGCGCGCAACCGCGCCGAGCAGATCGGCCGCATTCGTCATACGGACTCCCTGAGCTATACGCTGATGCGCGAGCGATTACGATCGCTGACCGGAAATCCGCAGGGCGCGCGCGATTACTACGTCAGCCTGATCAAAAACGGCGGCGGCAAGAGCATCGAGGAGCGCTACGGCAAGGCGGTGGCGGACCTCGCGACGCGCAATCCCGCCGTCGCCATCCCCGAATTGCAGGCACTGGTGAACGAGTTCCCGAAGGTGAATCAATTCTACGGCGCGCTCGGTCAGGCGTACCTCGCGAACAACCAACTGAAGGAATCTCAAGCGGTGCTGGACAAGGCGCAGGGTCTGTTTCCGCGCAATGCGCCGATCACCATTCGCCTCGCGGAAACGCTGATGCATGCCGGCGACAACAGGCGCGCGCATCTGATCCTGGACGACCTGTTCAATGTGGTGGAACCGACGCCCGATCAAACCCGGTTGATCGCGAAGGCCGCCAACGCCGCGGGCGACGTCGCCGACTCGTACTACTACATGTCGTACTTCTATCTGATGAGCGGCGATCTCAAGATGGCGGCGAACCAGCTGGAACTCGGGTTAGGGATGCCGGGATTGGACCCGATACAGCGAGCGCGCTTCAGCGCGCGTCTCGAAGAGGTGCGGGCCGCGATGCCCAAGGATCGCAAGAATACGGTCGCCGACGACAACACCGGCGGCAACGGCCGCCATTAACGGACCACGCTATATTTCCGCCGCTGGATCGGGGGGCCCGACCCCTGTAATGTTCCGGCTCCGATTCGTTCCATGAGGGAGAAGTTCTCAATGCTGAAAGCAAGGTACGCGCGTGCGGCGCTCGGCGTCGTGTGTGTATTGACGGTAAGCGCCTGCGTCACGTTGCCGCCTAACAGCCAGCGTTCACCGCAGGACCCATGGGAGTCCTGGAATCGCGGTGTCTACAAGGTCAACGACAAGCTCGATCGCGCCGTCGCGAAACCGGTGGCGCGGACTTACGTACGCATCGTGCCCCAATTCATCCGTACCGGCGTCACCAATTTCTTCGATAATCTTGACACGCCGACCGTCATGATCAACGACGCTTTGCAGGGGAAATTCCTGGCGGCGGGGAATGATCTGGGACGCTTCCTGTTCAATTCAACCATCGGCTTGGGCGGCATACTCGATCCGGCCACGTCGGCGGGAATGGCCAAGAACAACGAGGATTTCGGGCAGACCTTGGGTCACTGGGGCGTTCACCCCGGTCCCTTCGTGGAACTGCCCCTACTCGGCCCTTCGGATCTGCGCGATGCGCCGGGCAGGGTAGTGGATTCTTACACCAACCCGCGTCAATACGTCAAAAACAATTGGGTGAAATACGGTCTTTGGCTGCCGGCTTTGGTCGATACGCGCGCGCGTCTGCTCCCGCTGGATGAGACCTTGCAGCACGTCTACGATCCCTATGCCTTCGTACGCGACGCCTATTTGCAGCGCCGCGCCTATCTAGTATCGGACGGAAAAGACACGGGGGAGGAGCCGCTGGTCGATCCGGGTGACGATGTTCCTGGCGCCGGTAGGCCTGCGCCTCCCGCGCCACCGCCTCCGGGGGGCGATACGCCGCCACCCACGTCCAATTAGCGGCGGCGCATCGAGCGGACCGAACGGACCGAGCGGCCGCAGGAGCGGCGGCTGAAGGAGCGAACGGCGAGCTTGTGCGTTGCGGCATTCTGCGAACAATTTGAGCACCCCGTGGAGTCACGCGGGGCCGGTCAGCGGCTGAACGGGATTGGGGGCCGCTCTGGGCTAGGCCGGGATCAACAATTCCTCGACTTCACTTAGGCGCGCAAGCTGCTGTAATTGGGTAGGGATATTTTCGAACCGCAGGGTGTGGCCCCCGGCCTTGGCCACGCTCAACCACTCTATCAGCAGCGCAAGCCCCGCACTGTCGCTCGCCGTCACGCCGGCCAGATCGATCACGGCGGCGCGGCCGGAGTTGATCGCCGCTACCCCGGCCGCGAGCAGCGAACTCACCGTAGTAAAGTGCAGCGACCCGATGACGCGCGCGCGGTCGCCGTCCGACATTTCGAATGAGGCGTCCTGCTGCCCGTTGCCGCTATGCCTGCGTTTGCCGATCAATGACTGCTTACCCCCGGTGCGCCGCTGCGTCCGATTTTGTTGTCGGTCTCGAGCCGATTGATGACTTCATCCAGTCCCTTTTGCTGAATTTCCGACCCAAAGTCGGTGCGGAAACTCTTGACGTACGAAATACCTTCGATCACCACGTCCCAGGCCTTCCACGCCCCATCGACTTTCCGCAGACTGAAATTCACCGGTACTTTATCTCCGGATGAGCGCTTTACTTCAGTTCGGACGGTGGCCGTCGAATCACCTGGGTCGCCTTTATAGGGCAGAATCACGAAGCGATCGGCGGTGAAATCGACCAACGCCGCGCCGTAATTGCGCAGCAGCGAGTGATAAAACGCATCGACGAAGCGCTTACGCTGTTCGGGCGTCGCGGTGCGCCAAGTCTGGCCCAAAACCAGCCGCGCGGCGTATTCGGTGTCGAAATTCGGCAGCAGTACATTGGCGACCAAGGCGTCGAGCTTCGCGGGATCCTTTGCATACATCGGCCGGTTGGCGTCCAGCTCCACCAGCATGCGCTTGGCGGAATTCTCCACCAGTTCCTGCGGATTCAGGGTGCTCGGCGCCGCGGCTGGCGCCGCCGGCGGATCGGCCGCATAGGCCCCGCCCGCCGAACCCAAAGCAAACAGGGCGAGAAGAGTGAGTTTTATCATTTCGTTTTCTCCGTAGTCTTGGGCTCTGCGGCCGCAGGTGCGTCCGCCTTGGATTTGCCGGAATCCGACTGTCCCGCGCTCTTCGTGAAGTTCGCCAAGACCTGGCCGATCAAGTTCTCGAGCACGAAGGCGGACTGTGTAAAGTCGATTTGATCCTTGTCCTTCAGATAAGTGTCGGCGCCGCCGGCGGTCAGACCGATGAACTTGCCGCCCAACAGGCCCTGCGTGTAGATGGCGGCGTCGCTGTCGGTGGGGATCTGGTTGTAGCGTGCATCGATGCGCAGGGTGACGACGGCTTTGTATTCCTTGGCATCAAACGCAATTTTTGTGACCCGCCCCATTTCTACTCCGGACATCGACACGGGTGCGCCCACCTTGAGATCGCCGATGTTGTCGAACTTGGCCGTCAAATCGTAGTGCGGGGGACTCGCCAATGAAATACCCCGGCTGGTGGTCTGCGTCGTGAGAAAGAACAACGCCGCGAAACCCAGCAACATAAACGTTCCGGTACCGAGATCCAACGTACGTGATTTGCGCATGGCGATACCTCTTTACAGAAACGCGGCAGTAATCAAATAGTCCAAGAACAAGATGAATACGGCGGAAGTGACCACGGTGCGCGTGGTAGCGCGCCCGACACCTTCCGCCGTCGGCAGCGCATAGTATCCCTGATACACCGCGATCAGGCTGCATGTGACGCCGAAAATGCAGCTTTTGACGATGCCCTCGTAGATGTCGTGCAAGCCGACGGCGCCGCGCATCTGCGACCAGAAGCTGCCGGCATCGACACCCATGATCTGCACGCCGATGAGCTGCGCTCCGTAGATGCCGATGACGCTGAATATCGCGGCGAGCAGCGGCATCGCGATGACGCCGCCGAGGAATCGCGGTACCACGACGCGCCGGATCGGGTCCACCGCCATCATTTCCATGGCCGATAGTTGATCGGTCGCGCGCATCAATCCCAGTTCGGAGGCGAGCGCGGTGCCGGCGCGGCCGGCAAACAGCAGCGCCGTGACCACCGGACCCAGTTCCTTCACCAGCCCGATGGTCGCGGCCGTGCCCAAGGCCTCTTCGGATCCGAATCGCTGCAGCAGCTGGAATCCTTGCAGGCCCAACACCATTCCGACGAACAGGCCGGACAGCATGATGATGACCAGAGAGAGCGCGCCGGCATTGTAAATTTGTTGCGATATCAAATCGAGGCGCAGCAGCGCACGCGGAGAAGCCGCCACCAGGCGCAGCAAGAAACGCACGACGGCGCCGAGTCCGATCAGGGCCTCGGCCAGACTCTCCCAGAGTTCCTGTACCACCTTCACGCATCCTCTCCGCGGCCGAGCAGTTCGCCGAAGTAGTCTGGAGCGGGGAAATGAAACGGTACCGGGCCATCGGCCAATCCGCCGATGAATTGGCGCACGATCTCCGACGGGTAGGATTGCAGCTCAGGAGGCGTTCCCCGCGCGACCACTTTGCCCCCGGAGAGGAGAAAAATCACATCCGCCACGGTGGAGATCTCGTGCACGTCGTGCGAAACCACGATGCTGGTGATGCCGAGCGCGTCGTTCAAGCGCCGGATCAAACGCAATATGACCCCCAAGGAAATGGGGTCGAGACCGACGAATGGCTCGTCGTAGATCAAGATCTCCGGGTCCATGACGATGGCTCGCGCCAGCGCGACTCGCCGGCTCATTCCGCCGGACAGTTCCGAGGGCATGAGCTCGGCCGCACCGCGCAATCCGACTGCCTGCAGCTTGGTGAGCACCAATTGACGAATGAGCCGCTCCGGCAGATCCGTGTGCTCGCGCAACGGAAAGGCAACGTTCTCGAACACGCTCAAGTCGGTGAGCAGAGCTCCGTTCTGAAACAGCATGCCCATTCGGCGGCGCAGCACGTACAAATCTGAACGCCTCATCCCCCGCAATTCCTGTCCCGCCACCACGATCGAGCCCTCGTCGGCGCGCACCTGGCCGGTGATGAGGCGCAGCAGTGTGGTCTTGCCGGTGCCGCTCGGTCCCATGACCGCCGTGACGCGGCCGCGCGGAATATCCATGTCGAGTCCGGCAAACACCGGGCGGCCGCCATTGACCGCGTAACTCACGTTACGAATCTCGACGATGGAGGGGGATTGGTTCAATGGTGTGGCTGCAGGGAACCGCGTCTCGGGACGCGGTTCCCTCGGGTGAGCGCGGAGCGGTTAGGCAGCGGTACTTTCCATGGAGTCGCGGTAGGCCCCCACCGCTGCCAAACCGTTCAACTTCGCACGGACGAACAGCGCTTGCTGGCCGCTCGTATAGCCGCCCGACTTTCCGCCCCAGGCATTCAGCGCATTCTCCTGCAACGCTCGCCCGTAGCTGAATGTCAGCGCCCACGGCAAGGGGCCGGCCGCATTCATGAGGCTCAAATGAAGGGTCGCCTCAGCCGGGCTTTGGCCCCCCGACAAGAACGCGATGCCCGGAACCGCGGATGGCACCTGGCGCTTCAACGTGCGCACCGTGGCCTGTGCGACCTGCTCGGGGGTCGCCTTTTGAGCGCTCTTCTTGCCGGCCACGACCATGTTGGGCTTGAGCACCATGCCCTCCAAAAACACCCTGGCCGCGAACAGGTGTTCGAAGACCCGGTCGAGCACCACGTTGGTCACTTCCTCGCAGCGGTCCAGTGCGTGAGCTCCATCCATCAGGACTTCGGGCTCGACGATCGGCACGATCCCCGCCTCCTGGCACAGCGTCGCGTAGCGCGCCAGCGCCTCCGCATTGGCGTCGATGGCATAGCGGGTCGGAATCCCGGAACCGATATCGATCACCGCGCGCCATTTCGCAAATCTCGCGCCCAGCTTGTTGTACTCGGCGAGGCGCTCGCGCAAGCCATCCAGACCCTCGGTAATGGTTTCGCCGGGAAAGCCGGCCAGCGGCTTTGCTCCCAGGTCGACCTTGATTCCGGGCAGCATTCCATGCTCCGCGAGATAGGCCGGGAACGGCACGCCGTCCTTGGTTTTTTGGCGCAGCGTCTCGTCATAGAGAATGACGCCGCTGATGTATTCGGAGGCGCCGGGAGCGCTAAACAGCATTTCACGATACGTTCGACGATTCTCTTCCGTGGACTCGAGTTTGATGGTGTCGAAACGCTTCTTGATGGTGCTGGTGCTCTCGTCGGCAGCCAGAATACCCCTGCTCTTTGCCACTAGTGCGCGCGCGGTGGCGCTCAGTTCTGCATTGTTCATGTCCGGCTTGTCTCGCTGATATGGACGGGCGTCGATTCCGACAAGGATAGCAAGATAAGGCCTAATCCGCGCTGTGGGTAGACCTTCAATTCAAATAGGACTAAAATTGTCCTACATGAGGTAGAGCGGGGGCAGAGTCTCACTATGCTGCGAATGGGTAAATTGACCGACTACGCGACGGTGGTGCTGGCTAGTCTAGCGCAAGAGCCGGCGCTAACCCTCGCCGCGGCGGAGTTGGCCGAGCGCACGCGCCTCTCCCGACCCACCGTGAGCAAGGTGCTCAAGGGATTGCAGCGCGCCGGCATGGTGATTTCTTCTCGCGGTGCGCAAGGCGGATATCGCCTGGCGCGAGACCCGGAGCAGATTACCGCTGCGCAAATTCTGGACATCTTCGAGGGACCGATCGCGATCACCGAATGCAGCGGTGCATCAAGCCATTGCGGCATCGAGCGCCAGTGCCGGGTGGGCGCAGCGTGGCAGCGGGTGAACGCAGCCATCCGCCGCGCCCTGGAAGAGGTCACATTGCGTCAGCTGGCCGGTTTGGACTCCTCCTCCCTGCGCGTTGCCGACCTGGCGTCGGAAATTCGCGTGGAAGCGTG
>DASXNX010000041.1:0-2718 GCA_036494725.1 Steroidobacteraceae bacterium | reverse complement strand
CGAAGCGGCGATCGCCAGGGTTATCGAGCGGTGCGACTTTATCCTTGGTGAAGAAGTATCCCTCTTCGAAAGCGAGTTTGCCGAATATTGCGGCGTTCCGTGCGCTATCGGCGTTGCAAACGGAACGGATGCGCTTCACCTCGCCTGCCGCGCGCTGGACATCGGTGCGGGCGACGAAGTGATCGTGCCGGCCATGACTTTCGCCTCCACTGCCTTTGCCGTTTCGCTGGCCGGGGCACGGCCGGTCATCGTAGATGTGCAGGAGGATGACGCGTTGATCGATCCCGAGAAGATCGAACGCGCTATCACTTCCCGGACAAAGGCGATCATTCCGGTTCACCTGTACGGCCAGTGTGCCGACATGGCAGCCATATGCGCTATTGCCCGCGAGCATTCGCTGGCGGTCATCGAAGACGCGGCGCAGGCCCACGGCGCAATTTACGCCGGCAAACGCGCCGGTGGCTTGGGTGACATCGGCTGCTTCAGTTTCTATCCCGGGAAAAACCTCGGCGCTTATGGTGATGGCGGACTCGTGGCAACAGCCCGCCGTGACATTGCGGAACGCGTTCAGCTCCTGCGCAACTGCGGCTCACGGGCAAAATACCATCACGAGAAAGTCGGTCTCAATAGCCGGCTGGACACTCTGCAGGCCGCCATCTTGCGAGCGAAGCTGACGCACCTCGAAGAATGGAATGCCGCCCGGCGACGGATCGCCGCCCATTACGACGACGCATTGCGAGAGATATCCGAAGTCCATTGTACGCGCCACACACCCGGCAGTGTCCATCATCTCTATGTGGTCCGGCTGCACGGCCGGGACAGCGTGCTGCAAGCCCTCTACGCTCAAGGGATCGGTGCCGGGATCCACTATCCGTTCGCCTTGCACGAGCTTGAAGCCTACGCCTCGCTCGGATACCGTGCGGGTGCTTTCCCGATCGCCGAGAACTGGGCTCGCCAATGCCTCAGTCTGCCGATCTATGCGGAGCTCACTGAGGCGCAAGTCGATTTCTGCGTCGCCGCACTCGAAGCCGCCTTGCAAGGCGAGAGCGTCAGATGAACGGCTCGGCCGATTAGCCATGTCCTCGGCGGCCGGCATCTTCGTCCATCGCCTGGCGCTTTGCGAAAGCGACGAGGTTGGGGCCGGCACGCAAATTTGGGCTTTCGCACACGTCATGAAGGGGGCCGCGATCGGGCGTGACTGCAACATAGGTGATCATGCCTTTATCGAAACGGGAGCCCGCATCGGCAACCGGGTCACCCTGAAGAACCAGGTGATGGCGTGGAACGGGGTGGAGATCGGAGATGACGTGTTTGTCGGTCCCGGCGTCATCTTTACAAACGATGTTTTCCCGCGTAGTCGCCGACTGCCGCTGAATCAGGTGGCCGCCGTAAACCAAGTCAAGGCCGGATGGCTCGTGCCGACCCACGTCGAACAATGGCGCGAGCCTTGGAGCGCGGTGCGTGATCCTGCCCGGCGCCCATATCGGGGCCTATGCGATGGTCGCAGCAGGTGCCGTCGTCACCCGCAGCGTCCCGGCGCATGCGCTGATGGTGGGCGTGCCGGCGAAGTGGATGGGTTGGGTCTGCCGCTGCGGCGCGAGACTAGTAGAGCAGCAGGCTCGGATTTGGCACTGTCCGCGATGCGGCGAGACATTCGACGAGCATTGGGCGAAGGAGTATACAACTCTCGTAAGGTCCTGCTGATTCTGGTGTTGGCGAGCCGCGGAGCACCTCGTCAATCGGCGTTCCAGGTATCGAAATTGGAGCCAAGAAGGGTCTCGAGTCTGGCGTTGGCGGCGCTGTAGCGCTCCGCCAATCGGCGCCTCAGAACTTTGGGGACAAGCGCTGGCGGGGCTTTGGCGGCATTGATCGGTCCAAGGTCGCGCGCCAGTCCCGGTATTTCCGCGACGCCGACAAAGCGCTGGAAGGCCACGGCGATATCCTCGGGGCGGGCCACGATGTTTTCATGCCGCAGCACCAAAATCTGCTTGCGCGGAAAACGAGCGAAAAAGCGGACCAAGTGCTCGGCGTAAAGCCCCCTTGAAAAATAAGCGTGAGGGCGCGCATAGCGCATTTGTGACACCCGATCCCGTTCGCGCTGCTCTTCGAGCGCGAGCGCTCGCTCGAAAGTCTCGTCCTCGAGCCCATTCTGGCGCGACCACAGATAATTGGAATATGCGCGGTCGACGGGGTTGCGAAGCACAAAAATCAGCTTGGTCCGCGGCATTACGCGATAGATGCGCTCTGCGACCTCTGGCGACTCCAAATAATTTGTGCTCTTCTCTCCGAGCACCCGGCCGGCAGGGAGCGTATCGAACCATGTCGTCGAATAATAATCGATGCCGCGCCGCCACAGCTCGTCGACCTGAAAGAACTTGGGCTCAGGCGCCATCGGCTGGGCCATCGCGATTTGCGGATGGCGCTGGGCAACGACGTAGAGCCAAGTCGTGCCGGACCGCGGGGCTCCGGCGATAATGAAATCCGGCAGACGATGAAGGGCTTCAGGCATGGAGAGTTCGGCGATCTTCACCGTACTGCCGGCTGGGGCGACCCAATTCGCTGTCGGACGTATCCGCCGCGATGAAATAAAGCGGCCTCCTCGTCGATTCCACATAAATGCGCAGGAGATATTCGCAGATTGTACCTAATATCATAAAAACGATGCCAAAGAAGAAGCACAGTACCACCATAATGGTGCTCCACCCCAGCATCGGTTCC
>DASXNX010000040.1:0-3162 GCA_036494725.1 Steroidobacteraceae bacterium | reverse complement strand
CAGGCCTCGCCCAAGGAACGAGTCAACCCCAAACGCCCGAACAGCGAGGTTCGGTGCGCATAGCCGGCAAATATTTCATCGCCGAAGGGCTGCGCCACTCCCAGTTCCGCGGCCAGTTGCCATTGCGTCCAGCGCCAGGCGCCGTGAGCCCACACGGCGCCATCCCAAGCGCCATCGCCCGTCAGCCTCGAGACCGATCCGGTCGGAGCCTCGAGCCCGCCCCAGAAGGAAACCGTGCGCTGCGCGCTGTCGACTGCATACCACCCCGCCTCGGCGGAAATGTCCCCGATGCCGGTTTGCGGTTGCTGAAGATCCGCAACCCCGCGGCCCGAGTAGGAGTAGATCAGTTCGTTTTTGGGATAGTAGGGTCTGTTGCCCGGATCAAACCCGAACCAGCGATGCCAGTCGGCGATGACCGAGTCCAGAAAGCCGCCGCTATCGTGAATGATGGGAACGGTGAATCGATAACCCCAGGAATCGGACAGGGAGTTCTCGTATACCAGCCGCAGCGTGTCGCTCTCGCCGTCGACGAGCAGGCTTTCCCCGGCCCGGTTTTCCACATTGAGGGTGTTGGAGATGGACAGCGTTGCCCCAAAACCGGCGCCGTCGCTCAAGCGGCTGTCGCTCGGCAGCGGCAGATAGAAGCCGCGGATCAGCGGATTCTCGTCGCGCACCAGAAAAAATTCATCCGCACGCGCCGCGCCGGAGGCCACATACAGCATGGCCGCCCCCGGGACCAGCGCCGCCATCAGGCGCCGGCCGCGGCGCCCACGGACCCGCATTAGATCTCCGAGCGGCGCATTCGCAGCTGGATGGCCAGCACGATCAGCGCTATACCTACGGCCGCGCCAATCCAGGTGTCGGGACTCGAGAAGAACCCGCGGATGTCGATGAGTTGCCAGACGCTGCCCGGCCCGTCGCCGGCGGTTGCATTGATGCCGTCGTGCGTGAATACATCCTTGCTCGCGTAGTAGGCGACCGGCGCCATGCCGGCCAGCCGCTTGGCGAGCACCTGTGCAATGACATGCGTGCCGAAGAACACGCGCTCGATGAGATACAGGACCAGCGCGGGCAGCACGGACCACAGGATCACCGCGCGCTTGGCCCAGGCCGACACGGCCAGCAGCCATCCAACCACCGGCAAGTACCAGATGGCCGAGACCAGGATGGTATAGACCCACAAAACCTGAATTTGCAGCCACAGATCGGGTTGCCAGAGGGCACTGCCCAAGGATTGGCGGGCGCGGACCGAAAGAATGAAGGCCGCGATCAACGAGGTGACATCGGCCGCGACGAAGTACACCAGCGGGATGACGATCAGGGCGACCGCCAGTTTGCTCAATACGGATTGCACATCCGAGATCGGCAGGGACTTCCAGAATAAAATGCTGCGGTCTTTGCGGTCCGCGTACAGGCAATCCAGCAGGTACCACCCCGCATACACCGCCATCACCGAATAAAACATCAAACCGACGACGATCAAGAATATTCCACCGGCGTCGCGGGTCTCGGTGTGCGAGCTCAAGGTCGGAATGCTCACCTGGCCGAACAAGGCGGCGAGTATCAGCAGCGCGCCGAATATGGCCGGAATCATCCAGATGGCCCGGTTTTCCCAAAACTCCCGGCGGATCAGCCACAGATTGGTGTTCATGCTGCACCTCCGGAAAGTTTGGCGACGAACAGATCAGCGACGCTCGGCGTATGTAGCTCGCCGAAGTGGCCCAGCTGGCCCGTGTCCGCGTTCTCGTAATACAGCACCACTTTGCCGAGGATGTGGCGTTCGTAGAAAGGCTTCAAGGCGCGCGCCGCGTCGAGGCGATCGGCGCTCACCGCAACGGCGTTGAAGCGCGACGCAACATCTTCCAGCGATGTGTCGAGAACGATGCGGCCCTTGTCGATGAAGATGATGTCGGTCAGCAAATTCTCGACTTCCTCGACTTGATGCGTGGTGATCACGATGGTGCGCGATTCGTCCATGTAGTCATTGACCAGCGCGTCATAAAAAGCGCGGCGCGCGAGAATGTCCAGCCCCAATGTGGGTTCATCCAGCACCAGGAGCTTGGCATCGATGGCCATGGTCAAGGCCAGATGAACCTGGGTTTTCATTCCCTTGGATAACTCGCGCATGCGGCTGGCGCCCCTGACCTGGGTCTTCGCCAGGAACGCGACCGCGCGCTCGCGGCGGAACCGCGGGTGCACTCCGGCCACGAAGTCGATTGCATCATCGACCTTGAGCCAGGAAGGCAGCACCGCCACATCGGCGATGAAACTCGCCTCGCTCATGAGCGCAGTGCGATCGCGAAATGGTTCGCGCCCGAGCACGGTCAGCCGTCCTTCGTAGGCGGTCAACCCGAGGATCGCGCGTAAGGCGGTGGTTTTGCCGGCACCATTCGGGCCGATGAGCCCGACAATTCGTCCGGCTTCAATTGTAAGGTTGGCGCGATCCAATGCGAGGTGGGCGCCGTATTTTTTTGTGAGATCACGAGCTTCGATGAGCGCAGCCATGTTGGGTCTCATTCTTCTTTGGCGTCGCTGCCGCGAGGCGGCGGTGCCGGGTGGGTGAGCGCGGGCGTCTGGGCAAACAATTCCTGGGACGAAAAACCCAGTCTGTTGATGACGGCGAGAATCTGCGGCCAGTCCTCGTTCAGGAATCGTTCGCGCTCTCCGGCAAGCAATAGCCGCCGGGCTCCGTCGCTGACATACATGCCGCGCCCACGGCGCTTTTCGACCAGATTCTCATCGACCAGCTGCTGATACCCTTTCAGCACCGTAAGCGGATTGAGCCGATAGTCGGCAGCCACGGCCCGCACGGAGGGCAAGGGATCGCCCTCCTTGAGCGCGCCCTCCAGGATCAGGGCGACCATTCGATCGCGCAGTTGGCGATAGATGGGTTGGTTGTCGTTCCAGTTCGGGTCCATTTCTCGCTCGATGTGCCGACCCCAAGTGTGGGGGACATATAGCACGCTAATCTACCAGAGCGCCGTTTACTCTCAGGCCGATTTGATTGCGGCAGTGCTGGTTGCGCCGGCGACCGAGATGACCGCCGCAGTGTGCTGCAGTTCGGCGTTGAACAAGTAGGCGATGCCACCCATGATCACGCTGTTGAACATCAGGGCAAGGCCAAGGGCCGCGAGTTTTGTTGAGATTGAAGTGTTCATGTTT
>DASXNX010000039.1:0-32973 GCA_036494725.1 Steroidobacteraceae bacterium | reverse complement strand
TGCACACCGATCCAGAGCTCGTCACCGGAAAGTTGCTCAAAGAACTGAAGGGCATCATCCCGTTCGATCCCGAGCACCTGCCACGGGAGATCGAGCTCATCGAGGCACTACAACGCCGCTACTCCAAATTGCCTCAGGTCGCCTGTTTCGACACCGCGTTTCACCGAACCATGCCGCTGGTGGCCACGCAGTTGCCGATTCCGCGCCGCTATGCCACCAAGGGCGTGCAGCGTTACGGATTTCACGGCTTGTCCTATACCTATCTTATGCAGGAGCTAATGCGACTCGGCGATCCCGCCGCAGCGCGGGGCCGTGTCATCCTGGCGCATTTAGGCAACGGCGCGAGCCTCGCCGCAGTACACGACGGACGATGCATTGATACCAGCATGGGATTTACGCCCACGGGAGGATTGGTCATGGGCACGCGCACGGGGGACTTGGATCCCGGGCTCATGAGCTATCTTGCACTGACTGATGGGATGTCGGCGAAACAATTGCAGACCATGGTGAATCATGAATCGGGACTGCTGGGAATTTCGGAAACCAGCGCCGATGTGCGGGACCTCCTCGATCGGGAAGCAAGCGACCCCCGCGCCGCCGAGGCGCTGACCTTATTTTGCTATCAGGTGAGGAAATGGATCGGCGCCTTTGCTGCAGCGCTTGGGGGCTTGGATACCCTGGTATTTTCCGGCGGCATCGGCGAGAACGCGGCGCCGATCCGCAAGCGCATCTGCGATGGTATGGAATTCCTCGGCTTTGAGATTGAGGAGGAGGCCAATGAGCGGCATGCGCCGCGCATTTCGCCCGATAGCAGTTCGGTGACGGTTCGGGTGTTGCGCACCGACGAGGAGTCGGTCATTGCCGCTGCCAGCATCCGAGTGCTGGGCTTCGCATCGAAATGAGGAAATAGACATGCAGCAACAGGCCATGGCCGCGACGCTCGATGCAGATCTCGTACGGAAAATAGATGCGTACTGGCGAGCCGCGAATTATCTGTCAGTCGGCCAAATATACCTTTGCGACAACCCGCTGCTTAAGGAACCACTGAGACTGGCGCACATCAAGCGCATGTTGTTGGGTCATTGGGGAACAACGCCCGGTCAAAATTTCATCTATACCCATCTGAATCGCGTCATCAAAAAATACGATTTGGACATGATTTACATCTCAGGTCCGGGTCACGGCGGCCCTGCTGTGGTCGGAAGTACCTATCTTGAGGGTACGTATAGCGAGGTGTACTCCAACATAAGCCAGGATGAGGCCGGCCTGAAGCGTCTCTTCACCCAGTTCTCGTTTCCGGGCGGCATTCCCAGTCACGCCTCGCCTGAATGCCCCGGCTCGATTCACGAGGGCGGCGAGCTCGGCTATTCACTGAGCCACGCGTTTGGCGCGGTATTCGACAACCCCTCGCTCGTCGTGGCCTGCGTGGTCGGCGACGGCGAAGCCGAAACAGGACCGCTTGCCACCTCCTGGCATTCAAACAAGTTCTTGAATCCGGCAAGCGACGGCGCGGTACTTCCGATTCTACATTTGAATGGCTACAAGATTGCCAATCCGACCATATCGGCGCGCATCTCCCGCGAGGAGTTGCAGGAACTGCTGCGCGGCTATGGCTGGACCCCCTACTTCGTCGAGGGTCATGACCCGATGCCGATGCATCAGGCGATGGCCGCGGCCCTCGATGCCGTTATCGAGGAGATCCAACGAATCCAGAGGGAAGCGCGCATCAGGGGCAAAACAGAGCGGCCGCGTTGGCCGATGATCGTGCTCGACTCTCCCAAGGGCTGGACGGGACCGAAAATGATTGACGGCAAGCCCAACGAGGGAACCTTTCGCTCCCATCAAGTGCCGCTGTCAGATCCTGCGAAGAATCCCGAGCATCTGCGGCAGTTGGAAGGCTGGTTGCGCAGTTATAGGCCCGAGGAACTCTTCGACGGGAACGGCCGTCTGCTGCCGGAATTGGCGGCCCTGGCGCCGCGGGGTGCGCGCCGCATGGGTGCGAATCCTCATGCCAACGGCGGCTTGTTGCTACGCGATTTGCGCATGCCGGACTTTACCGACTACGCGGTGGCTGTCTCCAAACCGGGAATAACAGGCATTGGTGACACACATGTATTGGGACCCTTTTTACGCGACGTGGCGAAACTGAACGCCGCTCCCTGCAATTTCCGCATTTTCGGCCCTGACGAAACCCTCTCGAACGGATTGGAAGCGGTATTCGAGGCCACCAATCGTCAGTGGCTGGCCGCAACAAGAGAGAACGATGAGTTTCTGGCGCCCAGTGGGCAAGTGATGGAAATGTTGAGTGAGCACCAATGTGAGGGCTGGCTCGAGGGTTACCTGCTCACCGGACGACACGGTCTGTTCAATTGCTACGAAGCGTTCATTCACATCGTCGATTCGATGTTCAATCAGCACGCCAAATGGTTGAAGGTCACCGCAGGCCTGGAATGGCGCCGCAAGATAGCATCGCTGAATTACCTGTTGAGTTCCCATGTATGGCGCCAAGATCACAATGGCTTTACGCATCAAGACCCTGGCTTTCTGGATCACGTCGTCAACAAGAAGGCTGAAATCGTCCGCGTGTACTTGCCGCCCGATGCCAATTGTCTGCTGTCGGTCATGGATCATTGCCTGCGCAGCCGCCATTACGTCAACGTGGTGGTGGCCGGCAAGCATCCTGCACCTCAGTGGTTGTCAATGGACGCGGCGGTCAAGCACTGCAGCGAGGGCATCGGCATATGGCAGTGGGCCAGCAATGATCAGCGCAGCGAGCCGGATCTCATCATGGCCTGCGCGGGCGACGTGCCGACACTCGAAACTCTGGCGGCGGTTTCCATTCTGCGCGAGCGCCTTCCGGAGCTGAAGGTGCGCGTCGTCAACGTCGTGGATCTCATGAAGCTGCAGCCCACCTCGGAGCATCCTCATGGACTGGACGATAACGACTTTGATTCATTGTTTTCCACCAGCAAACCCATCATTTTCGCCTTTCATGGATATCCATGGTTGATTCACCGACTCACTTATCGGCGTCACAATCACAAGAACCTGCATGTGCGCGGTTATAAGGAGGAAGGCACCATTACAACGCCTTTTGACATGACCGTGCTGAACGAACTCGATCGCTTTCACTTGGTGATCGATTCGATCGATCGTTTGCCGCAAATCGGTACCAGAGGCGTTTATTTGCAACAGCAGTTGCGCGATAAGCTAATCGAGCACAAGCAGTACATCGATCGATACGGTGAAGACATGCCGGAAATCAGAGACTGGACCTGGAAGCATTAAGGAACCTCGCACGGCTCCGAGGCTTTTGAGCAAGTGGACCGATACCATCGTCCAATAGATACGCATGCGCGCTTGCAGCTTAATCGTAGCTGGAATCGCGAGCACAATGGAGTTCGAGGCTGATGAGGCCGCTCACGATCGTCGCCGTTCATGGAAAGAACGGTTGGCGTTTCACGAATAAGGGCGGAGGATGGAAATACCCCGCATTCTGAACTGCGGCACTCTGTAAGCAGTGTATTGGAGCAATCAATGAACAGCGTAACAATCGATCAGAAGAGTTATGAGATGCCTCCGCGGGAGGGCATGAGCATCGCACATTTTCTCACCGTCGCCGACATCGACCGCTCGGCTCGCTTCTACGAAAAGGTCTTTGGCGGCCGCGTTCTGAGCAAAGGCGATAAGGACGGCGCGCCTGGCTACATTCAGATCGCGAATACGTGGCTCATTGTAAACGTCGGGGGCGGGCCCACTCCCGACAAGCCGACGGTGACGCTCAGCGTCCTAGCCGACCCGGATAAAATCAACAGCTTCATGAATATTCGGGTTGCGGATATTCAAGCGTGCTACAAATTGTGGAGAAGTCGAGGAGCCGAGTTCATCACGGGGCCGATCCCCAAGTACGGCGAGACGCGCTGCTACATCCGCGATCCCGACGGTTACATTATCGAGGTCGGACAGACCAATCCGGACGTCACCTACGGCTAAGCGCTGCTCCTTGTCAATGAAGCAGGGCGGCGGAATGACCCGCGCCATGCTCGATCAGGCTAAGTATCATGGAATCTACGCTGTAGGGTCCCGCGCCGGCCGAGACGACCAGCAGCAACATGAAGGCGTACAATATTTCGGGCAGATTAAGCCAATCGGCGATTCGGTCTGCCTCATCCTGAGACGCCTCTTCGCTCTGATGGTAGGCCTCGGTCTCGACGATGACTCCCCCCCTACGCCGTGTACCAGCAGGACCGCGCCAATCAGTTGTCGCGCGACCACGAGCGAACTTGCGTTGAAATCGATGCTCACTCTTTTGGTGTGCTCCAGATGACGTCCGATAAATGGGTGCGCGGTGTAGGGTACATCCGACAGTCAGAATGCGTATACGCCGGGTCAATAATTCTGTCGGACTCGTTCAAATGCCCGCACGGGCATTCAAGATTTCCTGGCTTCTTCACGCCGATACTGAAAGCGTACACACCCACTCAACGCCGGACACCCTATGAAAATACCAACCATCGATCGTCGGCGTTTCCTCCTGGGGTCCATGGCGACTGGGGTTGTCGGGGCGGCCGGCGGTGCCGTGCACGATGGCGAACTGGGCGCGCCCCCACAAACCATTCGTGGCTCGATGCCCTGGCAAGAAGGGGCCGCTGACGCGCCTCCCGGAGCCTCAGGCTTGGGGTACGTGTACTTCACGCCGGTTGAGGCGACATTCATTGAAGCGGCGGTCGCGAGATTGATTCCGGACGATTCGGTCGGCCCAGGCGCAGTCGAAGCCAATGTGCCCTTCTTTCTCGATCGCCAATTAGCGGGGCCGTTCGGCCGCGGCGATCACTATTATCTCGGTGGCCCATGGCCGAAAGGCACTGCCGAGCAGGGATATCAGAGTCGTTTCAGTCCCGCCCAGATGTATCGCGCTGCCATTGCCTCGATAGATCAATACGTCAAAGGCAATTTGAACGCCACGAGCTTTGCCAAGCTCAACGCCGCCGATCAGGACAAGGCATTGAAGGGGCTGGAGAGCGGAGACATCAAGCTCGAGGGCGGCGTGGATTCGAAGACCTTTTTCGCGATGCTCCTGCAAAACACCAAGGAAGGTTACTTCTCGGATCCCATCTACGGCGGCAACAAGGACATGGATGCGTGGAAGATGATTGGCTTTCCAGGCGCTCACTACAATTACACAGACTGGGTGTCTCGTCATGGCGAACGCGTCCCGTTCCCCACCGTGGGATTCAAGGGGCGGCCCAGTTGGACGGAGACCTAACTCGTGCCAACGACACTGAACGCAGTCGACGCGGTATTGGTGGGTTTTGGTTGGACCGGCGCCATCATGGGTCAGCAGCTCTGCGATGCCGGCCTAAATGTGGTGGCCCTCGAGCGCGGGCCGTGGCGCGACACGTCGACCGACTTCGCCACGGGATTCGCCCAAGACGAGCTGCGCTACATGTGGCGCCATCACCTGTTTCAGAACGTGTCGGACGACACGCTGACGATTCGCAATAATGTGAACGAAGAAGCGCTACCCATGCGCCATTTGGGATCCTTTCTTCTGGGCACAGGAGTCGGCAGCGGCGGAGTGCATTGGAACGGTCAGATCTGGCGATTCCTGCCTACCGACTTTCAAACCAGGAGTCATAACGAGAGGCGTTACGGCAAGAAGGCTGTGTCCGATTACAACATGACGGTGCAGGACTGGGGCACAACCTACGACGAACTGGAGCCCTTCTACGATCAATTCGACAAGCTGTGCGGCACCACGGGTAAGGCGGGTAACTTAAGAGGTCGGATCCAGCCGGGCGGAAATCCCTTCGAGGGCCCCCGCGCGAACGAATACCCCAATCCCCCGATGATCCAAACGTATGCGCCCACCTTGTTCGGCAAGGCGGCGGCAGAGCTTGGGCGCCATCCCTTCCCTCATCCGACCGGCAACATGTCGCGCGCCTATACCAACCCTTTGGGTGCTCAGATGGGCGCGTGTACCTATTGCGGGTTCTGCGAAAAGTTCGGTTGCGGCAACTATTCGAAGGCGAGCCCGCAGACCACGGTTCTGCCTTATCTCTTGCAGAAATCGAATTTCACGCTGAAAACGGAATGTGAGGTCTTGCGCATCGAGCTTACGGCCGACAAGAAACGCGCCACGGGTGTCACCTACGTCACCAGTGCCGGTGAGGAATTCTTTCAGCCGGCAGAAATGGTGATCTTGTCTGCATACGTACTGCAGAACGTTAGGCTCTTGCTGCTTTCCGGCATCGGCAAACCCTACGATCCCAAAACGGGTGAAGGCGTCGTGGGGAAAAACTACGCATACCAGACCATGTCCTCGGTGAATGTTTTTTTTGACGACAAAATCATCAATCCCTTCATCGGCGCCGGAGCCCTGGCCACGGTAATCGACGATTTCAACGGCGATAACTTCGATCACGGAGGCTTAGGATTCATCGGGGGTGCCTATATTGCCGGCATGGTCACCGGTGGCCGGCCGATCGAGATGATTTACACGCCGCAAGGAACACCCGCCTGGGGAGTGGAGTGGAAGCACGCCGCCGCCAAGAACTACTTGAGGTCCTTTTCCCTGAGCGTGCACGGCTCGTGCATGAGTGCACGCGGCAATTACTTGGATTTGGATCCCACCTACAGAGACATTCACGGCCGTCCGATGCTGCGCATGACGTTCGATTTCACGCAGAACGATCACAAGATGTCGGATTACCTGACCGATCGTGCTGCGGAAGTTGCGAAGGCGATGAATCCGCGCGAGATAAAACTCAATCGTCGTACCGGTTCTTGGAGCGTCACGCCATACCAGACCACGCACAATACGGGCGGCGCCATCATGGGCGATAACCCAAGGAACAGCGTCGTCAACAAGTATCTGCAAGTGTGGGATGTGCCCAATGTGTTCTCCATGGGCTCGGGAGCCTTCCCGCAGAACGCGGGATACAACCCCACCGGCACGGTGGCCGCACTCGCCTACATGTCGGCTGATGCCATCAAGACACAGTACTTGAAGACACCGGGGCCGCTGGTGAGAACCTAGCGATGCGCTTTTCGGGAACTGTCGTGCCCTTGCTTGGAGTCGCCGGATTGGCCTTGGGTCAAACGGTCGCATTGCCTGCGCATCCGAGCACCGTGATTCTCCCTCGAAACCTTCTGGCCACGCCAAATGCAGGCGCGGTAGATCGAGTTGACCGCGGCCGATATTTGGCGGCTGCAGGGGATTGCCTCTCCTGTCACTTGCGCCAAGGTGGAGAACCCTTCGCCGGAGGACTGGCTGTAAACACGCCATTTGGCGTGATTTATTCAGCCAACATCACGCCGGACCCCACCACCGGAATCGGCGGCTGGACCGGCGATCAGTTTTATCACGCGATGCACGATGGCAAAGGAGCACACGGCGAGAATCTGTATCCGGCCTTTCCCTACACTTCGTTTCGCCATGTGAGCCGCGAGGATGATGATGCAATCTTTGAATTCCTGAAGTCCGTGCCGCCGGTCAACTACACGCCGCCCAAAAACGATTTGCACTTTCCCTTCAACATCCGCACCTTTCTGGGTGCGTGGAACCTGCTCTATCTAGATAGCCACGGCTTTCAAGCCGACCCGAATCAATCGCCTCAATGGAACCGCGGCGCTTACCTGGTCAATGGTCTAGGGCACTGCGGCAGCTGTCACACTCCCAAAAACTCGATGGGGGCTGACAAATCCGCTCAGGCACTGCACGGTAGCAAGGTGGATGATTGGGCAACGCCGGATCTCACCAGCAATACCCGCGTAGGCGTCGGTCAGTGGAGCGCGGACGACATTGCCGAGTTTTTGGCCACCGGTCGCAATGCGCATTCGGCCGCCGGCGGCCCAATGGCTGACGTCATCACCAACTCGACTTCCTTCATGAATGACGGGGATCGCCAAGCGATCGCTGTATATCTCAAGAGTCAGCCCGCCAGCCCGGATTCTCCTCCGGTCGCGCCGGACGCCGGCACGATGCGGCGCGGCGCGGAGATTTATTCCGATGCTTGCTCGTCTTGTCATCTAAGCGACGGGGCGGGTCAATCGCGCATCTTTCCTCCACTAGGAAAGGATGCGATGTTGCAGCAATCGGACCCCAGCGGGGTTGAACACTTGATCTTAGCCGGGACGCAAATCGGTGTGAGTGCGGCGCGTCCCTCGGCGCTGACCATGCCGAGCTTCGCCTGGAAACTTACCGATCAAGAAATTGCCGATGTGTCGACATATATTCGCAATAGCTGGGGCAATCAAGCCTCGGCGGTGCCGGCAGCGGATGTCGGGGCGCTCAGAAAGAAGCTGGGCCTGCAGACAGTGCGCTTGACGGAGAACTCGGGGGATCAACCTTAGCGTCTTATCAGACGTAGCGCGGAATCGGCCCAACCTGCGGAGTGACATTCTTACCCAGGTCAAGGTATATCTCGTGGATGTAGCACCACCCCCAACCTTCCGGCGGATCGTAGCCTTCGATGATGGGATGCTGAGTGGCATGGAAGTGTTTGCTGGCGTGCTGATTGGGCGACTGTTCACAACAGCCGACATGTCCGCAGGTGCGGCAAATTCGCAAGTGCACCCAACGACTACCCATCTTGAGGCACTCCTCGCAACCCTTCGCACTCGGGTGAACGTGCCGGACGACTGCCGCATGGGAGCAAGTAGTATTCATCGCAAATCTAGTCCTTCGTTTCCTCGACCAAGCGGCCGTTTAGCGGCTGCGTCGGGCGTGCATTGTGCGGGTAGCGGCTCGCGAACTGCTGGACCTGATCCGTGGAAGCTTCGACCGGCGACTTCAGCACGAACCAGCGAACTCCCTCGCTGCACGGCGGTGTCGTCAAGGAGCCGTCAAAAGTGAAATAGCCATGCCGCTGCGGAATAAAGTCGTTCAAATTGATCATCGTGCCTGCGACCGAGGATTCCTGCTGGCCCTTGGCGGGAAAATTATCGAAAACGGATTTCAAGAATTTGTTGGTCTCGCCCTTGCGAATCAACACGGCCACGACCGCTAGATCGCCTTTGGCGTTCTTGTGCACGAGGTGCGCAACCATCGAGTAGTGACGCCCTTGCATGGTTTCCTCGCTCGGGCGATGAAAATGAAATTGCACCAGATCGTAATGATCCGCCCCGACGGTGATGCCGCCGCTGCCGGCACCGGCATTCACCTGGAACGAATGTCCGGTATCCGTCACCGTGAGCGGCAGCGCCTGGTAGGAGAACTGAATGGGCGGCAGATCCTTGGTCACTGCGCTGTTTAGATCAATCGGCGACTGATGCTTGCCGACGCCGCAGGCTGCGAACGAATCCTCCATGGCGGCCCAATGCTCGGGGCCGCCCTCCCCGGAGTAGCCCCAGTGATGCGCAGCCTCCGCCGCCCCCGCGAAGTTGCCGGCTGCCAACGATGCAATGGCCAGCAGCAGTTTAAGGCTCATTCGATTGGATGACAGTTTCATGTCCGCTCCTTCGTTTTGTAGTAACGATCCTTAGTTTCATCATGCCGGCGCGGGCTGGGCTTTTGGGAATGGCCTGAAGGTTGATGCAATCAAGAAGGCACCCAGTCCGAGGCCGCAGGCGCCGATATAGAGCCAGCCGTAGCTGGCAAAGCTGTCGTAAATCAAGCCGCCGGCCACGGGTCCCGTCGCCATGCCCAAACTGCCGGCCATGGCGGTTCCGCCGATGATAGTCCCCATCATGCGCAGCGGGAAATTTTCACGCGCCAGTACGGCATAAAGCGGCATGATGCCGGCGTAGACAAAGCCGAACAGCACGGCCACGGCATAGAATGCGCTCAGCTCGCGCACGAAGAAATAGGCCAGTGCGCCCAAGGCCTGCAGCAGCAGCCCTGAGACCAGTACACGCTTGGCCCCCAATCGGTCTCCGAGAATGCCGAATACCACGCGGCCGCCGAGGCCCGCGAGCCCCTCCACGCTATAAATGGAAACCGCGGCAACAAGCGGGATCCCGCATGTTATGGCGTAGCTCACGGTATGGAAGATCGGACCTGAGTGTGTGGCACAACAAAAGAAATTCGTCAGCAGCAATATGATGAATTGCGGCGATCTCGTTGCCTGGCGCAACGTCATGTCGGATTGCGGCTCTAGCGGCGAAGAGACGCCATTGCCGCCTTGCAGAGCCGGCGGTCGGCGCACCAAGAGCGCTACCGGGATCATGACCGCGGCGACAAGAGCGGCGATGATTTGCAGAGACGTTCTCCAATCGTGGTTGGAAATGAGCCGCGCCGCCAACGGGGACATGGTTACCGGCGCCATACCCATGCCGGCAGACACCAGAGACACCGCCAGGCTGCGATGGGTGTCGAACCACCCTGTCACGCACGCCATCATGGGCGCGAAGATCGCGGCAGTGGCAGCGCCGACCATCAAGCCGAATACGATTTGGAACTCAACAAGCGATGTCGCGAAACTCGCCAAAGCCACACTCGCGGCCAGGGTGACCGATCCAATCAACACGATCAGGCGTGGGCCGAAGCGGTCGGACAGATTCCCCCAGATCATGCTTCCCAAAGCCATGGAGATAAAACCGAATGTCATCGCGCTCGACACGCCGGTGATGGACCATCCCGTGTCCCGTGAGATAGGCCTAAGAAAAACAGGCAATGAAAACATCGCGCCTATCGCGACGCAGCCCAAGAGGCCGCCCGCCGCAACGATCACCCAGCGATAATGAGAGTTAGTCACACTAGCCCGTGAGCCGATGCAGGATGGCGGGTCCCCAGTAGAGCTTGGTGAAATAATAAGTTCCGAGCAGCAAGAAGCCTGTAGCGACGGCAAACGCCCCAGACGCCGCCAATCTGGCGCCGAACCACACCTCACGGCGCGATGAACGCAGCAGCAGTTCGACCAACAGCAGATTCGGAATGTAAAAGAAGAACGCCATGATGTAATCGAACCAGCCACGAAAGGTAGGCAAGTGGCCTGCGCCATTTGCCAGCAACAGCCAGAACCCGTAGTCCATGCGGTACAGCCAGGAACCTATCGCGAGTGCGAACAACCGCAGAGCCCAGGCGCGGTGCTGGGGCAGCTGTCGGGCGCGAGCATAACGATAAGTTTGAACGGCACACACAACGGTGAGGACGCCGTATCCGCCAAAACCCAGATCCATGACCGGCCCGCCGATTGTGCCTCGGGTAATGATGAAGGTAAGGCCACCCAAACCGGCCAGAACCGATGCGGATACGTAGATCCGGCCGACCCAGCGGTGCACCACGGGCAAGCGTGAGCGGACTACCGGTATCAGTTGGATACAACCGAGAATCAGAATGATTGCACCGGCAGCGAAGTGGGTCGCAATCCCGGACGTGGTTACCGATTTGCCTGGCTCGTAGAGCCCGGGCAGATTCTGGTTCCAGCGGGTCATCGTCCCGTCGGACAGTGCTCCTGCGTAAAAAGCGAGGATGTAGAGCCCAAATAAGCTGGCGCTCAGCCATGCAGTCGCGGCCAGCGTCGCGCGGCTGTAGTGAAACAGCATATGCGTGGCCGCCATCCGCCCTTGCGGGCGACGAAAAAGGGCGTCTGCGGGAATATCCGTGTTCATCGGCCACCAGGCGAGCATGGGCTCGCCAGGATCATAACGCAGAGTTACTGCTCAAGTGCAGCCTGGGTCATGCCACCGCTCGTGATC
Source organism: Steroidobacteraceae bacterium (assembly GCA_036494725.1). GTDB lineage: Bacteria > Pseudomonadota > Gammaproteobacteria > Steroidobacterales > Steroidobacteraceae > Bog-1198. The sequence continues at coordinate 21,333 of DASXNX010000039.1, read as the reverse complement.
GGCCGCCGCGGGGTCGCGTCGTCCCTGACGCTTCCCGATCGGGGTCTTGTCGCGTTATGCGATCAGAAGTGGACCCCGAGCTCCACGCCGTAGAAGCGCGGTGATGTGATGTTGCTGAACGGTGTTCCAAAAGTCGTGGCGCTGATCAACTGGACCCCGGTGGCGTATTGCTTATCAAAGAGATTGTTGCCGTAAATGGCGATAGAGACGGGCGTCTGTCCTCGGCTGGTCCAGCTGATGCGTGCATCGGTACGGTTTGTCGCCGTGCCGATCCGAAACGTCGGTACCGTCAAACAGCTTCCCTGTGCTGCCGAATCCGCGTTGCAGCGAGTTGGACCGTGGTAAGCATCCTGCAAGCTAAAGTCGAAGTCTCCGCCGGCCACATCGCGCCATTGATAGTCCAAACCTGCCGCCAGCGACCACAGCGGTTCTCCGGTTGCCTGTCCTGACAGATCAGTGCCATCCGGAGCGATGTAGTTCTTGTAAGTGTCGTTGATGTAGGCGGCCAGTAAGTTGAGGCTCAAGTTGCTGGTTGCCTTCCAACGCGCCTCAAAATCGACGCCCGTGGCGTGCTGGTCGCTGACGGTCACCTCGTAGGCGGGAATCGCACCGTTGCCGTCCGACACCAGGTTCAAGTTTTGCAGGTTTGAGTAGATGTAGTAGTAGACCGATGCGTTCAGCAGCACCCGGTGGTCCATGAACTCGCTCTTCACGCCGAGTTCGAAGTTCTTCACGGTTTCAGGTTCGTATTTCGCGCCGGGTTCGAGCGCGTTGTAGCCGCCCGCCTCATAGCCGCGTGCAACGGATCCATAGAACATCAGGTTGGGCTGGGGCTTGTAGTCGAGCACGACGCGCGGGCTGGTGTCGTTCCAGCTGTTGTTGACCCTCAAGGGTGCCGCGGTCGAGATCGGCGTATTGAACTCGATATTTTGAGTGTAAGGGAATGGCGGCAGCGGAAAGCCCAGAGCCGTCAGTTCGGCGAGGCCGGCGTCGAGTTGGTTCGCAGTACGAGTTGGGTTGTACCAGCTGAAGTCCTTCTCATCGTGAGTGAAGCGCACGCCCGTGGTCAGATTCCAGTGATCGGCCACATGCCAAATCACGTCGCCGAAGAGCGCCCCGGCGCGCGAATAACCGTGGTTGATCATGCTCTCCTGCCAAGGAGCGCCCAGCAAGGACACCGGAATGCCGAACTGCGCCGCTGCCTGGCTGATCGGGCCGTAAATGCCGCCCGGCACCAGCCCCGTGTTGTTGAGCAGGGTGTCGATGCTGTCGGTGTAGACGTTCAACTGGCTCGTTTGATGGGCGTCGTCATAGTAATAATTCGCGCCGGCCACCCAGTCGGCGAGCGCGGTCTTGCCCCCGAGCGTGAATTCCTGCGAGAAACTCTTGTTCTCCTCAATGTTGGCGTCGTCGAAATACAGGTAAAGGCGGTTGGTGCCGTCCTGATCTTCTCGATTGAATGTATTGAAGTGCCGAAAGGCAGTGACGGAGGTGAAATCGGCAAAGGAAAACGGGTGCTCGACGCGCAGCGTCAAGCCATCGAATTTGCGTGTCTCGCGCGCATCGACCGTATCATTCAGCAACGGCGCGCTGAAGGGACTCAACCACGTGGACGGATCAGACGGATACGGGGGCAACCCCGGCGAAGGCGGCAAGGCCGCGATGCCGATGGCAGGCCGGGGTGGCTGGCTCAGCTCTTCATGTTCCCAGATGAGCCGCACCTTCGTATCGCCGGGCGCACGCCACAGCAGCTGCGCGCGCGTGCCCCAACCCCCATCGCGATCATAACTTGCGCCGGTCGCAGCGTCGTGCAGCCAGCCGTCGCTTCGATTGTCGACGAAGGTCACGCGCGCCGCGATATCCGGACCTAGAGGCGCATTCACCATGGCCTCGTAGTACTCCTGACCGTAGTTGCCGAAGCGGACCTTGGCTGCGCCCTCCCACTCGTCGGTGGGTTGAGTGGTGACCACCGAAATGGCGCCCGCGGCGCTATTGCGTCCGAACAGTGTTCCCTGCGGACCTTTGAGCACCTCGATTCGCTCTACGTCGTTGAACATCAGCAGCGCGCCGCCGGTCTTCCCGGTATAGACGCCATCCTCGTAGATGCCGATCGGAGAATCGGTGCCGATACCGAAGTCGGTGACACTGATGCCGCGCAACGTGAAGCCGGGTTGGGTCGGCTGTTCACCACTGACGTTGAGGCCGGGAATATAGCCATTCATGCTCGCAAGATCAGTCGCGGTCAGTTTCTCGATTTGAACGTTCGTCACGACTTGCAAAGCGATGGGCACGTCCTGGGACTGCTCGCTTCGACGCTGCGCCGTGACCGTGATGGTGGCAATTTCACCGTTGTCCGTCTCGGTAGCCGTGACAGCCGGCGCATCCGCCGCGAAAGCTCCGCCGCTCGTACTGAGCGCGAGCAGTGACAGGTGAATCGAAAGGCGGCGAATACTCTTCATGAACTCTCCAGTACAACAAGTTACAAACGCCACGCTCCCCGGGCAGCGCAGCCGTCCAATCGCGACTCAATACGAAGCCCTCGCAGGACTGCAAACATCCGGATACAGGCACGCGGCGGTGATCGCCACGAAACTGAGGGCCGCTCTGTCCGCCGGCCCGGTCGGGTCGCGCAATGCGCACAATTGAAGTCGAGATAGGCGCGTGCTCGTGCATCGATCGATATCGCGCCAATTGGCGTTGCACGGCAGTTCGGGCTGAGAGGGCAGGCCCGCGGGGTTTTGCTTATATCAGTTGATCTTCGGAACCGGTCATCTCTCCGTTATGCAAACAAAGCAGCGTTGCGCTGAAATTCACGCTGCGGAATGCTTATACACACAGTCGCCGCCCGTCGGTATCAGGAAATCCCCTAGCCACGGGCACACATGAATCTCAGTGGGCCGGCGCTGCGGGGCGCTGATATAACTCGACGGTATAGCCGTCTGGGTCCTTGACAAAGTTGGTGCCTTCGACGATATGAGCCGGCGGATAGCCGGCAGCCGCAACTCGCTCTGCCATCTTGCGGCCGTTCGGGACCACAATCGTGATACTGCCGAACTCGGTCGCGCCCGGCTTGACCTCTCCCTTGCGAATGACGATCAGCGTATCGGCGCGGATGTCTCCGGTCATACCGAGCAAATACTCCACTGGATCACCCTGGGCAGGCACGCGGGCATCGACTTGCAGTCCAAGCACCTCGGTATAGAACCTCTTCGAACGCTCGAGATCGGATACCCGAATACCCAGTCCCGAAACCCGAATGGGTTTCACGTCTTCGGTCAAGGGGCCTGGAGCAGTCGCTTGTGCCACGAGTGCGCCCGTAGGCACGACGGTCGCGAGCGTCGCGACCACCGCAAGAGATTTTAGATTCACGAATCCGCTCCCATATTCTAAGGATTAGCCGCTGTAGCGGCCCCGGTTTTCGGCGGAAGAATGATCGCGTTAGGGCCCGCCTGAACCTTGGAGTTGCGATCGGGCACGATGCCATCCACGACCAGACCGGCGAACACATTGGTGACCTTCTCGTCTTTAGGTGCCTGGGGCTTGTAAGAAACCACGGAAGCGACCTGTTCCCTTGCGTCCGGCTGCATCACGAATGCGGGCACCGCGTCCACACGCAGCGCAAAGGAGATGTGGGTCTTGGGTCCCTTCTTTCCGGTCGGGCTGAAATCGGCGTAACGCTGGAGCGTGTAGTACACCGCCGGCATCTGCACCCAGGTCAGCACTTCGATCACGGTGCCGCGCGCATTCACCCAGCCTCTGTATACCGGTTCCCAAGGACGATAGCCGCCGACCAGACCGCTCAATGTACCGTCGGGTTTCATCTGCAGCTTGATGCGTGCGCTCAGCAGTTCCAGATCCTGCGTATACCCGGGATCGCGCAGCAGGATGTCGGCCGGTGCCGTTGAGACAATCACTCCATTGACGGTGCGCGCCGACAACAAGCCTTCGTACTTCGAACTCGGCTTGATGCGGAAAGTGTAGTCCGGTGCAATGTTGCCGTTGCCATCCTTCACCAGCTTGTCGGCACTGACGTAAAATCCGACTTTGACGTGCTTGTCATTCATCGGGTCTTGGCCTTCCCCGCTTACGACGATGACGGTGGTCCATGCGCCGTTGCGCATCGCGTCGTTGAACTGCAGCGCGCCACTCGAGAGTCTCGGCGGCCCACGGTAGGTCTTCCAGCAACCCAGCGCTCTATAAAAATTGTTGTCGATCCCCTTTTCACCGGCGGGACTCACGAAACCCGTCTTCTCGTTTTCATCGAGGTTGAGTCCTTCGCCGATTGTCCCGCTCACGGACGGCAGACCCGGATCCGGTGTGGAGGTCGGATTCATATAAACATTGGCGCGGTCCTTGCCGCGGAACGCCATTTGATTCTGTCCGTGAATCGGGCTTCGAGTCGGATTCGCTGGATTGCGCAGCCATTCGGCCTCCTCGCGCGTGTATCCGGCATCCACCAGCACCTTGACCCAGTCCGGCTCCGGATTTGTTCCTTGGGGGCAATCGGTACCCGGATCGATCACGCCCGTTTTGGCGCCGTAATACATCGCCGGCTCATTCCATTCGACCGCATAAGTCCTGGTCCAGCCCGCTATCGCCTTGCCGGGCACGACCAGCGTGGCAACCATTGCGATCGCAGCGCAGGCGATCATTTGAGTCTTCACGGTTACGCCCCTCGCCCTAGGCCATCACTTCCGATACCGGACGCGATGTCTTCATGGTACCGGTGCCGAACTCGCCGACCGGAGCACCGACCAGCTGCATGGCGGTAAGCGACACGCGGGTCACTGAGTCGCCGGCGGTATGAATGTGCTGTCCCGCCTTATGCTTCCCGCCCGCCCCGCCGGCGAGGAATATCGGGATGTTATCGATCGAATGAATCTTGGCGTAGCCCGTGTCGCTGAAGCCCATCACCAGCATGTGATCCAGCAGCGTGCCATTGCCTTCCTTGACCGCATTCATCTCGGCGAGCAAAGCGCCGAAGCCCTGCATCACCATGCCGGCGATCTTGCTGGTCTGCGATTGATAACCTAGCTGCGCATCGGTCGGCTCGTCGTGCGTGATCTGGTGATAGATCTTGCTTTGACCTGCGATGTAGGTTTCCGAGCTGCCCGCCGTGTGCACGAAGTTGAATACGCGAGTCTGATTGCAGGCCAGGCCCATCGCCAAGAGCTTCGCCATCGCCTTGGTATTGGAATTCACCACATCGATCGAGGCCGATCGGGCTGCCTCGTCCTTCGGTGCGGCGGGGACCACGCAGGCCTCGCACTTACCCGGCTTCTGCAGTTGCACCGAGAGCTGATTCTCCATCTCGCGAACCGACGTGAAGTATTGATCGAGCTTAGCCTGATCAGCTTTGCCGACACCCGCCATCAGCGCAGCGCGCTGATCCTTGACCGCGGACAAGACGCTCTGACGCAGCATGATCGACGGATCCGGTTTCCAGTTGTCGCTGTTGGGATCCTGAAATCCTGACGCGAACAGACGCGTATACAGTCCCAGTGGTGTCGTTTCCGGCGACGCAAAGGTGGTGCCGTCGCGCGAGGAGTAGCTCACCGGCTTGCGCGATACGGATGCATCGATGTCGACCACCTTGTAGCGCGTGTTGCCGCCGATCGCGTCGGCAATGCGCGTATCGAAGGTCGGCCCGTCAAATGCAAGCGGCGAGGCCGGAGCGATGCCTGAGAGGATCGACGCATGGCCGCTCCAGTGCACCTGATTAGCACGCCCATCGGGGATGGCACGAAAGCCGGAAAACACGGAGACTTTGTCCTGTACGGGGCGCAGGAACTCCAGCTCCGGCATGACCTCGTAGCCCAAACCGGTCTTGGTCGGCACCCAACGTGTACCGCCGGCGGGCGTGTCGGTCAGACCCAGCCCCCAAAAGTAGGTGCCAAATCGCACCGGAAGCTTGGCGCCATCGGCATAGGCCACGCCGTTCCCATCCAGAAATCGGTCGAGCACCGGTAGGGCCATATAGACGGCGCTGCCACCCAGTATGCCGCGCAAAACTGAGCGGCGATCGAAACGTGACCTCATGGAACGATTCCTCCTATCATCGCGCCTGCGCGGTGGTATTTGCGGGTTTTGGGACAGGCATCGCGCCCTTGGGGATGACGACTTCGAAGAACTCCGGACTCGCTGCAATCTGCACCATCAGGTCAGGCACGCGGTACCCGTGGGTTGCAAACGCCCTGGCTTGATCGGCGAGGTAGTCTTCCTCGCGATCATCAATCTTGCGCCCCACGCCGTACGCATAGACGTCCCGAACCAGGCATGCCGGCACCCGCGGGTCGTTGCGCAAGAAGTTGCCCAACCCCTGGGCGCCCACGATTTTCGTACCCCGGATGTCCGCACTCACGTCAATCGGGCTGCCGTTCTCGGTGGTTCGCAGTTGCCCAAGCCCGTCAAAATGCTCGAGGGCGAGCCCGGGGGGATCGCTGCGGCGGTGACACACCGTACAGCCGTTGTTGGACATGTGATCGAGCAGGCGCCCGCGCACCGTGCCCTGCGTACTGTCTTTGACCTTGGAGAAATCCACATCGGCCGGCGGATTGGGAGTCGGCTCGCACCGGAAGATCTCGTAGATCTTGATGCCACGTTTGGTCGGAGAGGAGGTTCCCGGATGAGAGAACAGCGACAGGAAGCTCACCTGCGTCAGAATCCCGGAGCGCTCCGACGAGTCGGCGAAGGTGTACGCCGCCCAATCGCCGCTCGAACCGAAGGGCACCTTGTAAACAGACGCCAGCGGGCGATTGATGAAGGTCTCATTGGACGTAAATAGATCGCGATAGTCGCGTTTCTGCCGGATCAGCAGATCGATCGTCGTTCTTAAGGTCTGCTCTTTGGCGCCGTCGGCCACCGACTGATTAAATTTGGGGTAGATTGCCGGGTCCTTCACCAGGTTCTCGATGCCATCCAACTGCAGCATGTCGACAAAGAAGGCCCGTGCCCCCTGCTCATAGCGAGGCGAAGCAATCAGACGCGCGAGCTGATCGTTCACCCCGCTCTCGGTGTGAATAGCCCCGGTGCGCGCCGCTTCGAGTAGTTCGGCGTCCGGCGCCGTATCCCAGAATAAGAAAGAGAGCCGGGATGCTTTGGTGTAGGCATCCAGCCGGTATTTTCCCGGCATCGCCGGATCGGGCTCTGCAGTCTCGATCCGGAACAGAAACTCGGGCGCAACCAGCATGCTGGTCAGCGCCAGACGCAATCCCGCATGGAAGTCGCCGGCCTGGATCGCACCCGCTGACGCGGCGCGCACACGCACCGCAACTTCCGGCCCGGTTAGCGGACGGCGAAACAGCAGCTCGCCGTATTTCGCCACGAACTGCCGCGCACACCCATCATCGGCCCCGGCCGGATTCGAAGGCTTGCATGGAACGATGGCTGCTGCTTGGTTGTCACCGAGAGCCTGCGCGGCGATCGACGCCGCCAAGGCAAAATACTGTTCAAATCCCGATGTGGTCAACGACAAATCGGAATTTCCGACGGCCAGCAAGCCGTCATCACGACGCTCCGGCTCGAAGCGGGAGTTGATCTTGATACCCATGCCGAAGATGTCCGCAATCGTGTGCCGGTACTGACTTTCGGTGATCCGGCGGACCGCGACCTTGATGGGCGCATTCGCCCCTTGCTGCGGCGCGCCGGGCGTAGCGGCACCGGCCGCCGCGGCAATGCCGCAGCCGCAGTCCGATAGGACCGCCGCCAGTGCGAACAGCGCCACTGCGGCGCGCAATGAGACAGCTTTCCTCAAGTACATCCCCCAACCGGGTCGCGGACACCCGGAAGCATCCTGGCAGACTCTAGTTTCTACCGGCGCCATCGTCAATAGAATTATTGTCTACTAACTAAATCAACGTCGCCCTTGGATATATTGGCTGCGTGATATTGGCGACCTGTCGATGATATCGTAGACTCCGTCGACGCCACCGCACCTAGCGCCCGAGGCCCTAAAGAGTGCTGCCAACCATGTTCCATCGCGGTTCACGATATGTACTTCTGGGCGCGCTGCTGGCCGCTGGAGCAGCGCTCACCCTGCAGAGCCGAGCGCAGACAACTCCCGCCCAGTCTCTTGCCGGGGATCCCGAGTCTGGAGCAGAGGTTTACCGTTCAGTATGTAAGGAGTGTCACGGCGGCTCGCTCGCCCCACCCCTGCGGGGCGTGGTCGGTCGGCCGATCGCGAGCATCACCGCGTTTGATTACAGCGATGGACTGCTGGCCAAAAAGGACCTGATTTGGACCAAGGAGAACCTGGACACCTTCCTGATTTCTCCGGAGGATTTTGCACCAGGTACGGAGATGAGGAAGAAGGACTTGACTGCACAGAAGCGCGCAGACGTTATCGCCTATCTCACAACGCTGTCGGCGCCGAAAGCGCCTTGATCCGAATCCTTTCCATCACGTCATGCATTGCTCAGACTGCATTGGGCACCTTCACTATCGGCGAAAGTGGCCAGTCACCGGTTCATTACCATCCTCCAGCGTTTCCCGCGGCGCACAAGGGCTGGCGAGACCTTGCCGCGACCCGCTTCCTCGCATTGCAATGCGATCAGCAATCCCCATAGTCGTTTGAGGGCGAGTCTATAACGGCCCGGAGGACAAATGGCAACGCAACTTAAGATTGATTTTGTTTCGGACGTGTCCTGTCCGTGGTGTGTGATCGGGCTCAAGTCGTTGGAAACAGCGCTGGCAGCGCTGAAAGATGAGGTCGCGGCGAACCTGCACTTTCAGCCGTTCGAACTCAATCCTCAGATGGGCGCTGAAGGGCAAGACATGCTGGAACACATCGCCCAAAAGTACGGATCTACGCCTACGGATATCGAGCGCAACCGCGAGAACATAAGGGCTCGAGGCGCCGAACTAGGATTCGAATTCAACATGCAAAAGCGCGGCAGAATCTATAACACCTTTGACGCGCATAGGCTGCTGCATTGGGCAGAGACTGAAGGCAAGCAGGAGGCTCTCAAGAACGCGCTGTTTTCGGCTTACTTTACCGAGGGTCTGAATCCCAGTGATCGCGCCGTCCTGCTCGATGTGGTGCAAAAGGTCGGGCTGGATGCGAAGCGCGCGGCCGAGATTCTAGAATCGGACGAATTTGCGCCCGAAGTGCGCGAGCGCGAAAAATTCTATACGGATCTGGGCATCCGCGCGGTGCCCTCCGTGATCATCAACGATCAGCACCTGATTCAAGGCGGTCAGCCGCCCGAGGTATTTGAGAGAGCGTTGCGGCAATTCGCGGGACGATAACGCTGAATGACTCGCACTGCCTGGGGCGCTCTGCGCGCAGGATCGCCTTTTTCTCAGTCAATCGCCGCATGCAATGAGCCAAAAGGATCATGCGGTATGGACCTTTGCGGGCTCACATATCCCAGCACCATCGAGTCATGTACGTAGACGGCGGCGCGCCCTACCCTGATCGCGACTGCAGTTGATCGACTTCGCCATCCCTGCAATCGCAGGTGTGGCAATCGTCAAGTTCTTTCTTCAATTTCACTTCGCTTCACGACGGAGGTTGACATGTTCTATCCGCAAGCTAACTTCTATCCCCAACCTGGCTTTTCACAAGCAGGCGCTAATTTTTTCCCTCAAACAGGGTTTGGCCCATACGGTTCCCTGGGTCTATCGCCGCAAGGTCTGTCGCCTTGGTCGAACTGGCAACAATTCGCGCCACAGACTCTCTTGCAGCAACAGTCGATGCGTCCGCCGGGAATCAGTGGATTGAACGGAATATCAAATGGGGCTGCGCAACCCGGCTCATGGTCGCTGCAGCAGTTGGGCGCTGAGCAGTTCAGCCCGGCTATACCACAGCAGCCCTTCCATCATCTGCTTCAGCAACTCGCTCAATATCATCACTTGGTGGCGCAGCAACTCACCCAATTGGCGGCGCAATCGGCTCAAGGGAGCACCGCCGCGTACCCCTTTGCCGGCCAATTCGTACCGAACCAATTGGGCACCAACTTCGTGCCGGGAATCACGATGCATTGATGTGATGAACACACAACCGAGGCAGGAGGAACGTGTCATGGCTGAGCAAAAAGACGGTCCGGGTCAGGCATCCAAGTCGATCTCGTCCAAGAAAGCGACTCAATCGAGCGAGACAGAGCAGCTCGTTACCCAAGATCGGGCTGCGCAAGATTGGACGAGCGGCTCCAGTGAGAGGCCCGCGTCGACAAGTCCTGCGGACAGGACTTCTGCCACGGTTGTGCGCCGTAAACAACGCTATTTGATTGGATTCAGGTCGCTACCCGGAATGCAGCAGCTCACCGGCGATCCATTTGTTGAAAGGCTCGCTCAGATGGAGGGCGTGAAAATTATTCGGCGCCTGCAAGGCCCGAGCTCCCGGAAAGCGGCGTCGGCCAACGTATTGCAGGAAGCGCTGGTTGCTCTGATGGACGAGCAGCTCGGCGAGGCGTTGCGGCAGAATGCGCCGCCGCATGTGATAGTCGAACTTGACGCACCCCTGGGGTATTCCGACATGGCCGTCACGGAGCCAACGCGCTGGCCGCACGCGGTACAGGCGATGCCGTTTCCGCGTCTTCGCCGCGAGCTGCGCTTGCGCGTTCTCGGCGATGGCGACCGGCCCGTGGCCAATGCGATTGTGAACATTTATGGGCTGAGCTTTCCGATCCAAGCGATCACCGACGCGTCGGGGCTCGCGAGCCTGCAGATCGACGCCCTCAATGGATTTGAGGTCGATGCTGTTTACGTTCGTCCGGCGGCTGATCACTGGGAGCGATACATTCAGAATCCAGCGCTGGACCCGCGATCCATCAACATCATTCGTTTGACTCCCCTGGACCGGTCCGTAGGTCGGGTTCCCGGAGAGCGCTCCTATAAGTGGGGCCAACGACTGATGAAATTTGATCGAGTCCCGACCGAGTGGGACGGCGCGGGGACCAAAATCGGTCTCATCGATTCGGGTTGCGACAGCTCGCACCCAACGCTTCGCCACATCGTACGCGGAGCTGACTTTACACAAGACGACGAGGCCCAGAATTGGAAAATGGACGAGCTGGGCCAGGGAACCCATTGCGCCGGCGCGATCGCGGCATCGTCTACCGTAACCTCCGATATGGTGGGCTGTGCACCAGGCGCGGAGATGCACATATTCAAGGTGGTCCCGGGAGGGTACTTTAGCGATCTGATTGACGCGTTGGATCAGTGCATCGATCGGCGCTTGGACATCGTGCAAATCGGCGTCGGCGGCGAGCAATTCTCCGAGCTCGTCGCCCAGAAGATTACCGACCTTCGATTGAATGGAATCGCTTGCATCGCCGGCGTCGGCAACTCCGGCGCAGCAGTGCAATTTCCCGCCAATGTCCCCGGCGTGCTGGCCGTTTCTGCGGTCGGCAAGATCGGCGAGTATCCGCCGGACACGCGCCATGCCCGCAGAGCGCTGCCCCAACTGATCGGATTCTCCGGCCTTTACGCCACGAACTTTAGCTGCTGGGGCTCCCAGGTGGATGTGTGCGGCCCCGGGGTCGCAGTCATATCAACGGTTCCCGGCGGCGGATATGCGGCTTGGGACGGGAGTGCAATGGCGGCCTCCCACGTGGCCGGATTTTCAGCGCTGCTGCTCGCTCATCATCCTGCATTGCAAAGCATCCAGCCCGGGGCGCACGGTGAAGAACGGGTCTCAATGTTGAACGATTTGCTGCGCACTGCAGCGATGCCTTATGTCCAGGCGGACCCGAACCGCGTGGGCGCCGGGTTACCCGATTTGCAGCAAGTACTTGGTTTTCTGCCGGCGAGCCAGTTGGCATATGGCAGCATGGGCGCGAGTGCGAGTTTTAGCGCCTTACAGGCGCCGTTCGCATATTCAGCATCACCTTTGAGCAGCCCGATGTATGCAATTCTGCGGTTACGGGCGGCTGGACTCTGGGTCTAAACGTCTGAATTCTGAACAGCTGCGCGGTTTAGCCGGCGCGAAAACGCCCGCCGAACAAACCGCGTAGCTTTGCAACCGCCTGGCCGCGCCGATGTACCTGGAGCTTTTGCAAGATGTTTCTGACGTGATTTTTTGCGGTGCTGGGCTGCACCCCCAGGCGCCGTGCAATCTCTTTGGTGGCATGACCGCAATTCACCAGGTCGGCAACCTGAAGCTCGCGCGCAGTCAAAGGGTTTGTGGCCACGGCGGACGAATTGCCGACGCTCTGGTACAGCGATGCGGCGACTTTCGGGGAGCAGGCCAACTCGCCGCGCACCACGTTCTCGATGGCGATGATCAGATCGCCTAAAGCAGCATCCATGGGCACATAGCCATCAATCCCGGCGGCGGCGCATGCCAATACTTCGCTCGCCGTTTCGGAGATGCCAACTGCCAAAATCCGCATGGGCGCGCACATTTTTCGCAATGCCACAATGGCGTCCGAATCGCTCGGCGATAGGGCATCAATCAAAGCGACGTCCGCCGCGCTCGAGGCCAGCGCGCTCGAAATATCCTGCCTGTCGGTGCCCACGACCTCGATTGAGGGGCAATCACGCAGCAACGCCGCCAAACCCTCCCGGTGCACCCGCACATTGCTGACGATGAATACATTGATCTTTGGCGCGAACTGGCTCGTGTCCATTCGATGAGTGGACAGATCGGCCGCGCGAAAGTTTCCACCTCCGCGCCGGCTTAACTTGCCTTAGACTTCTTGGCGGGTTGCTGCGACGCTCAGGCAGTGATGATTGGTCCAGCGCACAGGTGACACACATGCGGCTCCATCCGACCGGCAAGTTTGATAACCAGGCCGCGAAATACCAGCACATTGACGTGAAACCGCTATCCGCGGCCATGGGAGCGGAAGTATGCGGCGTGCAGGCGGCCGAGGTCAGTGACGCGCAGTTCGAGGAGTTCGCGCACGCCCTGTTCCGGCACAAAATGATCTACCTGCGCGGCCAAAGGCTCACGCACGCCGATCATGAGGCATTCAGCCTTCGCTTCGGACCCTTCGCCGAGGACGCCTACACCGAGGGTGTCCCTGGGCATCGCAATGTGCATCCACTCATCAAGACGGCGGCTGATTCGTCAAGAATGGTATTCGGCGAAGGCTGGCACACGGATTCACCCTTTCTACCCGAGCCGCCGGCAATCACAACTCTGCGGTCGGTTGAGATTCCTCCGCTCGGCGGCGACACAACGTGGGCCAATTCGGCATTGGCCTATAGAATGCTGAGCGAAGCCTATCGCCGGATGATCGAGGGTCTTAAGGTACATTTCTCTATGCGTGATGTGCTCAAGTCGGCGCAGGAGGCGGTCGAAATAAGCGACAGCCCCATCGGCCGTCTCGCATCAACACGCAATTCCGCACAGCTATCAGACGATCTGTTGCGCAAGATCGCGGGCAACGTTCACCCGATGGTGCGTACACACCCCGTGACTGGAGAGAAGGCTCTGTATGTCGATCCGTCCTATGGCATCGGCATCGAAGGCATGACACGCGAGGAATCCGCTCCGATTCTGCGCCATCTAACCGATCATCTGACCCAGCCCGTCTTCGGTTGCCGGCTCCGCTGGGAGCCTGCCATGCTTGTGTTGTGGGATAATCGTCTCTGCGTTCACCAGGCTTACAATGATTATCAAGGCTACCGCCGTGAACTGTACCGGACCACCGTGCGCGGTGAGAAGCCCGCGTAAGAAGGTGCACGATTGGTATACCTCCGCCACCAAGAGGCCGCCCGATGAGCAGGTTCGTGATCCAGCCCCCATTTCCGACTGCAGGAGTGGGTCGCAGGAGAGAAAGGATACTTCGCGACCCAAGGTCTGGACTACGTCTCAGTCTTTCGAGGAAGGCCGAGCCTCGGATGTAAGTTGCGCGTGTCACTGGACAGTCAACATTGCGGCATCGAATGGCCATGGCAAGCCGCTGGGGGCCGGGCGAACGTCTGGTGTTCGAACCCTACACGCAGGAGGCGTTCGAGACGTCACGCGAATGGATCGCCGCCCACGAGATCTTTCCGCTCGAGAAGCTGGAATCTGTGCCCTACGAGCAGGTCATCAAAACCTAGGCGCGATCCGTCAGAAGGGAACGAAATTCCTACAAGAATTGTCTACGCACCTTGGTTGGAATTGAACCTCGGTCGAATGGAAGCTCTCGGTGACCAGACGCGCTTGGTTGCCCGTGGCGAGCGCAGGCTTTTTGCTGAGTACGCGCGTCTGGGTCGCGTAGAATCGGCGAAAACGCGTTCGGTCTGTGGGACCTGGACGCGGACACGGTAGGAATTCATTCGAGGACAACGATATGCCAAACGACGCTTCTGCAACCGCAAACCAGCCTGCCGGCTACGTGCCACCGAAGGTGTGGGTCTGGGACAAGGAGAACGGCGGCCAGTTTTCACGCATCAACCGCCCGATATCCGGCGCGACGCATGAGAAGGAGCTGCCGCGAGGTAAGCACCCCTTCCAGCTTTATTCGCTGGGGACACCGAACGGCCAGAAGGTGACGATCATGCTCGAAGAGCTGCTCGCCGCGGGCCACACAGGCGCGGAATACGACGCCTGGATGATCAAGATCAGCGATGGCGAACAGTTCTCCAGCGGCTTCGTCGCGATCAATCCCAATTCCAAGATTCCCGCGATGCTCGATTGTTCGACTGAGCCGCCGACGAAGCTATTCGAGAGCGGCTCGATGCTCTTCTATCTTGCTGAAAAATTTCGGGCCTTCTTGCCCACCGAGCACTACAAGCGCGCAGCAACCATGAACTGGCTCATGTGGCAGATGGGTTCCGCGCCTTTCGTCGGCGGCGGTTTCGGTCATTTCTACGCCTACGCGCCATTCAAGATCGAATACGCGATCGACCGTTATGCGATGGAGACCAAGCGACAGCTGCACGTGCTCGAAGCGCACCTGGCGAAGAATGAGTACATGTCCGGCGACGAGTATACGATCGCCGATATCGCGATCTGGCCGTGGTACGGCGCGATCCTGCGCAGCGCCTACAGCGCACAAGAATTTCTCTCCGTACATGATTACAAGCACGTCAATCGTTGGGTCGATCTAATTGGGAGCCGGCCCGCGGTGAAGCGCGGCTTCAAGGTTAATCGTCCCTTCGGGCCGCCTGAGGAGCAGCTGCCCGAGAGACATGATGCGGCCGACTTCGACAAAATCGCGAAGAGTTAGGGCGCTGTGAGCTGCCCTGGGACTGATCCGTCGGTACTAGGGACGGACTCGATCCGCGCCGGCCGGCTCGGCCAGGACTCTTGATGTAGCAGCGTGCAAGATGTTGGACATGGCTCACCGCGACACCCGAATAAAGTCGGTGCACGAATCCATGTCAAACACAAAAGACGCGCCGAACCGACGGAGATTCCTGAAGGGCTTGGCCTGCGGAGGCCTCTTGCTGCGGATCGCACCGCTCTCCGCAGACCCGCTACCGTCTAAATCAACGCCTCCAGGACCTTCCTCGGTCAACGGCTGGGTCAGGATCGCTCCCAACGGCGACGTGGAAATCCTGAGCAGCACCAGTGACATCGGGCAAGGCACGGGTGGCACAGAGCTCAACTCCTTCCGACCACGGTGCGAACCGGGCCGCGACTACCATGAGGCTGATTCAAAAGACCAAGTAAAAGTCGATACCAACGGACCAGCCGGTAAAATTGCCGCCCCAGTAATAAGAGCCGCCGAGACCGATCCATTGGGTCAGCCAGAGCTGATTCAGATAGTCGAGCACCAAACGTCCGTGGACCTCATTCATGTAGTTCGTGTTGAGTCCGTCTTTGATGTTTCCGAACAAATCAGTGTGCTCCAAGTAACCCCCGGTGCGTATTTCATGTCCAAAGAGCATGCGTCCCAGGGGAACGTCGATGTCGAGCTTGCTGCTTAACATCTCCGAGTCTCCGGCGACATTGATGTTGTCGCTGGAGCTCTTGAGCGTGCCGGTGTGAAAGTAGACGGCATCCGAAGACAGCGTGACGACAGTTCGCTTCCACGTGTACTCGTACTGGAAGTTAACGGCAGGTCTCACCGTCCAGGTGTCCGC
Organism: Steroidobacteraceae bacterium; assembly: GCA_036494725.1. GTDB lineage: Bacteria > Pseudomonadota > Gammaproteobacteria > Steroidobacterales > Steroidobacteraceae > Bog-1198. The sequence goes on along the minus strand of DASXNX010000039.1, from coordinate 5,370 downwards.
GCTCCAGTCGACCAGACCCACCTCACGGGCCATACCGAGATTGGCCAGCATGAAAACGCTGTTGGCGGTGTATTCGTTGTATGTGTGGCCGTACAGGCCCATGATGGTTGGTGCCACGCTGAATTCGTGGCTGAACCAAAACCGCGCGCCGCCGCCGAACTCGATTGCGTATGATTTCGTATGACTGATATCGCCGTCGAGCAACGGTACTTTGAATTCGTTTTTCCAATCCACGCTGCCCATGTTTCCCTGCACCATCGGCCGCCAGGCGATGCCGGAATCGCCGAACTGGTGGGTATCGCCAAATTCACCGTAACCGCCGAACTTCGACACGTCGAGGGTCAAATCGCCCGGTCCATTTCCGGTCGAGCGATACTGACCTCCTCCTAGCACGTAGTCGCCGCCGAAGACGGTGAGCGCCTCGATGCGACTTTCGGTGCCTTTCCGAAGTTGCTCGGCCTCGCTCGGGCTGATCTGGCAATATCCGCCAATCGGTAGCAGAACCGCTAGCGCCAGACTTACCAAGATATGGACGCGGTTCGCAGGCATGTCAGCGCTTTTGAACCCGCAAGGCGCGCAGCTCGGTTGTCGTGATCGCCACCGAATCACCCGCTTCCATATCGGCGAGCTTGACATCCAAGCCCACCTTTAGGATTTCGACATGACGATTGGGATACTGCAAGGTGATCAGCCGGTAGGCAGGGTCGATCTGCAGTATCTTGGCATTGGTTTTGATGGGCTCGTGCTTGCCGCCGACGCCCGCCAGCATTCCATCGATGAGGACGTAGACGCTGAGTTCCTGAATCACCGTGGCCTTGACCTTGTCGCCGGCACGAACCTTCGCGAAATTAGTCACACGCGGGCCGGGTTTCACGGTCGCTGAGGTGCCGTCGGTGAAATTCAGGGCGATCACCTGTTGATCGAGATCGATGGATTGCACGGTCGCGTGGTCCTTGACGACCTCGACCAAGATTGCATGTTGGATCAGTCGGGCGTCGCCCTTGGGCTGCACACTCGCGACCGGAGGCGTCCAGCAGCCCGACAACGCGGTCGCAAAAAAAGCCCCCAGTATAAGATACATGGCTCGCAGACACCCCAGCCGACACGACACGGAGACTGGTTCCCGTTGCCGAGACGGGCCGCGCAGTCCGCTCGAGCCGATAGTTAGGTGACCATTCAACGAGACGTCGCTCGCTGCAACAATTCGATGAGTTCGCGTGCCTGAGACATGGAGAGCTTGATCGGCACAACGCTCGCCGCGAGCGGGGCTTTTGAAGTGACCGCTAATGCAACTTCAGGAGGACCGCCATTTGATGGTGCGAGAACGCTCACCTTGAGAACTCGCGAGCTGAAACTAGAAGAGGAAAGTGGGATTTCGCCGAGCGCGTCCGTGATGCGCCCACCGAGCAATGCGCCGACCAGACTCCCGCTTCTGAAATATCGCCAGGCAAAGAAGGCGAGAATTGCAAGAGGAACGAGTGGAAAGATTTGGTCAAACGTGGGCATGAGTGATTACCTATCAAGAAATCAACGGACAGCGTTGTCCGGGCATTTCCAATTTACCGCACGAGTTTTGACGCTTATAAGTGTTTGATCCCATACCGGTTCCTTCCGTACTTGTCCGTTCAATATCTCCAATATAGCGGACAGCGCCAAGGACCGGCCACCTTTAGTTGGGTTTGCCGAAGGTTCCAGAAAGCTGTCATTGTTGGCGCATGCGGGGGAGACGATCGTCCCAAGTCGTTGCAGAAGTAGCTGAGACAAGAAGCACTCGCCGTCGATTTTTGCAGAGTGCCGGCGCATGGCTTGGGCAAGCCGTTTTGGCATCCGAGATCGGGCGTTCCGCAGATGCGGAGCCTCGCAGGTCGACACTCGGGTCCCTACCGCCGAGTGCCCGCAACAATGCGGTTGCATACGGCAAAGACACGTTGCCGACGGGCATTCGATCCCGATATGTCGACATCGACAACGGCAAACGATAGGGCGGCCTTGTGTTGTATTGAAAGAGTGGCCGCCGTCGTGGGCCATGATTGGGGCGGCCCGACTGCAGCCTGGTGTGCGAAAAGTCGGCCGGATGTGTTTCGATCCGTGGTTTCGATGAGCACGCCATTCTTTGGCGCCCCTTCTCTACCGCTCAAGCACCCTGCGTGAGGCCAACGACAATCTGTGGCATGCGCCACAGGGCGTCCATAATTTGCTGCGTGCGCAGTACTACAAAGCGCTGATTGGAACGGCAATAACCCGTTCCCCCTTAGATCGTCGGCGGCTTCAGAGATGGCGAAGATGCCGAAGTACTACATCATGGATCTGGATAAGGGCTACGCGGAGACGATGGCAATGGAAATGCCCACGAAAGCATATATTTCGGCGTGCAAATGGCTTACCGAAGAGGAGCTACGGGTGTTCAGTACCGAATACACTAAAACGGGCTTCCAGGGGGACTGAATCTGTACCGGATTTTTGACTCCGCCGGAGATCTTAAGGATATCTCCGGACGTCGCATCGATGTCCCCGCGCTGTACGTCGCAGGAGAGAGCGAATGGGGTCCGTACCAATCCCCGGAAGCTCTTGAGAACATGAAGAACGTCTGCTCGCGACTTGTTGGCGTCCACTTCGTCAAAGGCGCCGGGCATTCAATATCGGAAGAGCAACCTGAAGAAGTGAACCGACTATTGATTGCATTCCTTCGGCGCATCAACGCCTAGAACGAATGTCCGCCCCGCTATGCAACCAAGTTTCAGAAATCGTCGTGCGATGTGCATGGCTGTCACCTTGCTCGCGGCTGAAATCCCAATTGATTCGCCAGTCCGGTGTAAGTCATTGTCTAGCTGGAAAACCGCTTCCGCCAGGCGATCCAGCCGACTAGTACCGAAAGTACCGCCACGACAAGCGGCGCCACGCCGTGCCCGTATTCGCCGTGGATTGTCACGGTCGCGAACGCCGCCAACATCACGGTGCAGCCGAGCGCCGCGCCCCACAGTCGCGTCTGTTCACGCGTCAGCAAAACGGCGGTCGTGAGTTCCAGCGCTCCGGTCACGAAATGAAACCAGCGCGGATATCCCCACTGCACATATTCTTCATAGATCGATGGCGGGGCGATGATGTTGCTAAGCGATCCCACAACGAAAAAAGCGGCAAGTGCCAAGGCCGAGACCTGGCTCCAGGAAATCTTAGACATTTGTGCACCTCGATTGATGAGGGCGCCGCGGGGCGCCGGTTGCAGCCTGGTCGGGCAGCTGGCGATCGCCGCTGATTGCTGCGGCTCAAAAACGCGAGCTACGGGACCAGGCTTGCTCACAGAATGACTACGCCGTGGCGCCATTCCGGGCGGCCGAGAAAACATCACGAGCGAGTGTCGTGCCCACGACGTGCTCCGTACCCTCGGCCCCGAGGTCCATCCATCCCGCGTTGACGGCCTCGAACATCGCTTCGGCCGGTCCCGTCCGGCCCTTGGGAATGCCGACCTGCTCGAAGGCGGCCGGCCAGTCGGTCCGGGGGATGGCAAAGGCTTTAACGTCGAGTTCCATGACTTCACCTAATTGCGCTGCGACGTCATCGGCGCTCACCATGGAACCGAGTTCGATGACCCGATGCCCCGACCACGCCGGCCCGCTCAGAAGCGTTGCGACCTCGGCGCCAATGTCGTTGGTTGCGACCATGGTCGATTTTCGATTTGTCGGGTTGTAGTAGACGGGCAGTGCGCCGCCTTGGGCGACGTGCAAGCCGTAGAGGAAGTTTTCAAAAAAACCGCCGGCCCGCACATAGGCGATCGGCAATGTCAGGGCGGAAAAGCCCTGCTCCAGAAGCGACAGGGCCGTGATCATCCCCAGGCCGCGGGTTCTGTTCGCGCCCATCGACGAGAGCGCGACGACCCGCGGCGCCGGCGCTTTGGTGAGCGCCTCGACATAGTTCGCGATGACGCTCTTGGCTTCTTTGAAATCCGGCGAAGGGGCCCAGACGGCCGGCAACATGACAAACGCGCCGTCGACGCCATCGAGTGCCCGCTCGATGGCGGCCGCGTCGTTCCAGTCGCCGTCGACCAGTTCGACGCCCTGATCCGTCCAGCCTGCTGCCTTTGCGCGGTCGCGGACCAGCGCGCGTACTTTCTTGCCCTGCGTCAGCAAATGCCTTGCCGTCGCGCCCCCGACCTTTCCGGTAATTCCCATGACTAAAAACATGTGTTTTCTCCTGGTTAAATATGGTCTATATTTGAGACATGGTCGAATATAGAGACCTCATTCCTGCCCCGCAAGTAGGCAGTTTTCTGTTACCAGGAGAGACCAGGGGAACCTGCATGAACACCGCATTGAGCGCGATCGAGCGATTCAGCCGATATCAATCGGACGACGCCCAGTCAGAAAAGCCCGTGCACTGCCCGGTGCGCGACGTGCTCGATCGCATCGGCGACAAATGGAGCATGCTCATGATCATGACCCTCGCGAGGCGACCGCAGCGCTTCAGCGAACTTCGCCGCGCAATCCGCGACATCTCCAAGCGCATGCTCACCCAGACTCTGCGCGATTTGGAGCGCGACGGACTGATCACCCGCCATGTCTTTCCAACCAAGCCGCCGAGCGTCGAATATCGTCTGGCCCCGCTCGGCCAGTCCCTGCTGGAGCCGATGGCGAGCCTCATCGATTGGGCCGACCGTCGTTATTCCGATATCCGTGCCGCGCGCGCCTGCTTTGACGGCACACCCGGTAATGTTCCGCGCCAGACATGAGAAACGAACGCCGGCGCGTCCGCCGACGAGCGTTTTGTTTTTCACAATGTCAAAGAGCAGACGGCCGGAGTCTGCACCCGTTGTCCGCTCGCGTGAAGGCGAACCTTTGGCGGACAGATGCGATCAAAATGCGAAAATCGCTGTCCCAACGACCCAAAACGGCCGCGTAGAGACCGTCACCCCTTGCCCGCGAGTGACGCACGCAGCGCTTTCTTGTCGATCTTGCCGACGGGCGTAAGCGGCAGCGCGTCTGCCACCACCACACGCTTTGGCGCATGCACCGCGCCCTTGCGCGCACGCACCAGTGCCTGAAGTTCTGCTGCGTCGATCGTCTGGCCCGCACGCGCGATCACGACGGCCGTGACCGCTTCGCCCCAATCCGCATCGGGCACGCCCACGACCGCGCAGGATGCAACCGCCGCATGTTCGGCCAGCACCGCCTCGATCTCGCTCGGATAGACGTTGAAGCCGCCCGAGATGATCATGTCCTTCTTGCGGTCGACAATGTGAAGCCGGCCTTTCGTATCGAAGCGGCCCATATCGCCCGTGTGCAGCCAGCCGCCTTCGAAGGCCTTCGCGGTTTCCTCAGGGCGCTTCCAATATTCCTTCATGACGAAGGTGCCGCGCACGCAGATCTCGCCGACTTC
>DASXNX010000038.1:0-3733 GCA_036494725.1 Steroidobacteraceae bacterium | reverse complement strand
CATCAACACCTCCCGCCTGATCTGGCTGCCCTTGCTGTTCGGCGTGATCCTGCCGTTTCGTCCGCTTCGAACCGCGCGAAAGTACCGCAAGATTTGGCTGCGCGAGGGGTCGCCCTTGGCGGTGTATTCCACGCGCCTGAGTGCGAAAGTCGGGACGCTGCTGCACGCTCAGCTGGGCGATCGGATCCGCGTTGAACTCGGCATGACTTACGGCAATCCGAGCATCGCCCACGCCCTCGAGTCCCTGTGCGAGCAGAACGTCAAGAAGCTGCTGGTCCTGCCCCTGTATCCGCAATACTGCTCATCGACGACCGGCTCGGTGTTCGATCGCACCACCCGAGCCTTGCAACGCTGGCGTTGGCTCCCGGAGACTCGTTTCATCAACGATTACTATCACGACGCAGGCTATGTCGAGGCGTTGACGTCGCGGATTCTCGACCACTGGGCCGAAGTAGGCGAACGCTCGCACCTCATGTTCTCCTATCATGGAATTCCCGCCGCGTACGTCGCCGACGGCGATCCGTATCAGGCCCAAGCGGAGGCAACCACTCGTCTGGTGGTGTCTCGGCTGGGGCTGGAACAGGCCCAGTGGTCGCATTGCTATCAATCTCGATTCGGGTCGGTGGAATGGCTGCAGCCGTATGCGCAGGACACGCTCAAGACGCTGGCCGCGCGCGGCGTGCGCAAGGTGACGGTGGCGTCGCCGTCATTTGCGGTGGATTGTTTGGAAACATTGGAAGAGGTCGCCATGGAATACCGGGATGAGTTCCTGGAATTGGGCGGCGAGCGGCTGACGCTGGTACCGGCGCTCAACGATGACGACCGCCACGCGCAGGTTCTGGCAGGGATCGTCAAAGATCACCTGCAGGGCTGGGTGGTGAGGCAACAATGAATGATGGGGGGTCTCTGATGCACGTTCTTCCGGGTTCTGCGTGGGCGTTTGCATCGTTGTTGCTGGCGCTCATTGGGCTGCCTGGCCGCGCCGTGACAGCGGCGTCCGCGCAACACGAGCCGCTGTATGCAAATCTGCAGGGCGAGGTGCTGCTGGACAATCCGCGAGTCTTGGTTCAGAAATACATCGTTCAGCCCGGTCAATTCACGGGCCGCCGCATACGCTCGGGCGATCAGCTGGAGGTGTTCGTCAAGGGCGGCGTACTGACCTCCCAGGCGGGACGTTCGACGCTATGGCGGGATGGGCGCGTCGAGTGGCACGGCGCCGCCGAAGGCGCCGACGCAGGCAGCACCAACTCGGGTGCAGTGCCGATCGAGATGATTTGGGTGACGCTCAAACCGGTTGCGGCGCCGGCGATTGCGGCAGCGTCCGATCCTGCCTCCGCGCCGAAGTACCGCTACCTCAACTACCCGAACATTCCGGGCGAAGACCTGCTCGAGAACGATCTGATCATCGTCCAGCGTTTCACGGTGAATCCCGGTCAGTGGGAGGGGGTGCATGCGCACCATCCGGACATGCTTTATATCCACATCAAGGGCGGCCAGTGGGCAGCCCGATCGAAGCATGAACCCGAACACGCGTACCCTGCACCATCGCCCGACGGCGAGGTCGGGTGGATGCCCACGATCGACATCAGCGAAGGACACGAGTCGGGGAACATCGGAAAGAATCCGATCGACTTGATCTGGGTGACGCTGAAAAAGTAGGACCCGCGTGGACGAGGCGCTGCGGCTACCCGGCCCAGGCGCGATCCATGATCGCGCGGACGTCGAGAGCCGCGCCGCTGGCCCCGAATACCGCGCCCCAACCGGAATCGGCGCCCAAGCGAGTCGCGCAAAAGCCTTCCGCCACGGCTTGCGCCCCGGAGCCGGCCGCCGCGCCGAGAAGCAAGCCGCCTTGCATCAGCGTGACGAACATCTGCGTGAAGCGCCGCGCATGCGCCTCGCCCGCAGCGGGCGCCGCGACGGCGGCGGCGAAGCGTTCGAACGCTGCATCGAAATTGCGATGGCGCCCGCGCGCCCGGTCGAGTTCGTGGAGCACGGCGTCGCGCGTGGCGGGGGACTTGCCGAAGGCGCGCAGTACATCCAGGCACATGATGTTGCCCGATCCCTCCCAGATCGAATTGACCGGCATCTCTCGCGCCATGCGCGCAAGGGGCATCTCTTCGGTGTAGCCGTTGCCGCCCAACACCTCCATGGCTTCGGCGGCCAATTCGCAGCCGCGCTTGCAGATCCAGAATTTCGCGGCGGAGGTGAGTGCGCGGCGCAGCGCGAGCTCATCGTCGGCCTCGCTGTCGAAGGCGCGCGCCAACCGCATCGCCAACGCGGTCGCCGCTTCCGATTCGATCGCAAGATCCGCGAGGACGCTTTGCATCAGCGGTTGATCGATCAGCAGTGCGCCGAATACTTTGCGGTGGCGGGCGTGATGCACGGTCTGCACCACGGCCTGGCGCATCATTCCCGACGTGCCGGTGACGCAATCGAGGCGTGTATAGGTGCCCATTTCGAGGATGGTCGGAACGCCGCGGCCTTCCTCGCCCATCAAATGCGCCCAGGCATCGACGAACTCGACTTCGGACGAGGCATTGGAGCGGTTGCCCAGCTTGTCCTTCAGGCGCTGGATTTGAATACCGTTGCGGCTGCCGTCGGCCAGCCGGCGCGGCATGAAGAAACACGACAGGCCGCCGCCGGTCTGCGCGAGCACCAGGTGCGCATCGCACTGCGGTGCCGAGAAAAACCACTTGTGGCCGGTGATGCGATAGGAGCCGTCAGCGACGCGCACCGCGCGGGTGGTGTTGGCGCGCACGTCCGAGCCGCCTTGCTTTTCGGTCATTCCCATGCCGATGAGACCGCCGCGCTTGTGTTCGATCGGGATGTCGCGCGCGTCGTAGTCGCGCGTGATGAGCCGCGACACCCAGTCCCGTTCCAGCCATGCGTCTCGGCGCATGGCCGCCACCGCGCCGTAGGTCATGGTGGTCGGGCAGAGGGTGCCGCATTCCACCTGCGCCTGCATCAGGTAGCCCGCGGCCCGCGCCACATGTGCACCGGGAATGGCCCGGCCATCGACCCTCGCCCATGGCCCGGTGTGATAACCCCGCGCCGCAATGCCCTGCATCAACGCGTGCCACGACGGATGGAACTCGACCCAGTCGATGCGCTCTCCGCGTACATCGAAACTATGCAAGATAGGGGTGTTGCGATTGGCGAGACGGGCGTGCTCGAAATTTTCGGCCGTGGCCAGTGCGGCCCCGGCGTCGCGCAGTTCAGGGACGGCTGCCCCCGCACCCTCGCGCTGTACCGCCTCCTGCAGCGCCGGGTCGGTCGTGAACAGGTTGTACTCCGTGAGCGGCGGCGTCTGATTGAACACGATGTGCGTGGCGGGGGTATGTTCCATGGCGACGCTCCTGAAGAGTTTCGGTGATTTTGGGCTATTTCACCGGCAACGGACAGAACCCCGCGGCCGCGATCGTTGCACCATGGTTGAGCGGAGCCCCTGCCTGGCCGCCGCCTCTGCTCGGCGGGCGCCGCCTCTACCCGGGCCGCTGCCGCCGCGGCCCGGGCGCTATTGCGCCGAACACCGGACCAATGCTAGATTCGGGGCCAATGTGCGCTTCCGCCAGCCAGTTATTTGCAGCCTCCCGCGGCTTTCCGCGGCCGGATTCGCTTGCCCTGCTGCTGCTGCGCCGCTAGGCGCCACCTACTCCGCGCCATCGGTCGGCGCTTACAAGACCGGAATAATCCCTCAAATGCGCCATAAAGGCGCTTATGTTGCTGTCGCGCG
>DASXNX010000037.1:0-3282 GCA_036494725.1 Steroidobacteraceae bacterium | reverse complement strand
CGGGCTAAACTCGAGGCGGTCACGCACATCGAACAACGATCCGTCAGCAAGCCCTAATCGGATACCGGAGAGATTTGCAGTGAATGCCTATTCGAACGCAGCCACCACCCCCCTCTCATTCGGGCTGCAGCCCTCTGCGCGCGACAATTCGACGCAAAAGCGCAAGGCGCGGATTCTGGTCGTCGACGACGATCCGGGGCTGTTGCGCCTGCTGACGATCCGCCTGCGCGCCGAAAACTACGAAGTCGAAGCGGTCGAGAGCGCGGCCGCGGCGCTCGCTGCCTGCGTGCGATTCCGGCCGGATCTGGTGATCACCGATCTGCGCATGGACCAGATGGACGGCATCGGCCTCTTGAAGGAATTGCAAAGCCGCTGGCCGGGCTTGAAGGTCATCATATTGACGGCGCACGGGACCATTCCGGATGCGGTGCACGCGACGCAAAGCGGCGCGTTCGGCTTCCTTACCAAGCCGGTCGACAAACAAGAACTGCTCGATCATGTGCAAAAGGCGCTCAAAGTTTCGGGCTTTGCGCATGTGGACGAGGATTGGCGCGCAAACATCATCACGCGCAACCAACTCATGGAAGACAAGCTGGCGCAGGCCAACATGGTTGCGGGCACCGATGCGCGGGTGCTGCTGACCGGCGAGAGCGGCACCGGCAAGGAGCTTCTGGCGCGCGCCATTCACGAGGCGAGCCCGCGCCGCAACAAGACCTTCGTCTCCGTCAATTGCAGTGCCATGGCGGAGAATCTGCTCGAGTCCGAGTTGTTCGGCCACGAACGCGACGCGTTTCCCGGCGCCAGCCGGGCGCAGAAGGGTTTGTTCGAGACCGCCGATGGCGGCACCCTGCTGCTGGATGAGGTCGGCGACATGCCGATGCGCCTGCAGGTCAAGCTGCTGCGGGTGCTCCAGGACAATGCGATCAGGCCGGTGGGAGGCACCGATGCCGTGCAGACCAACGTGCGCATCATTTCCACCACGCATCGCGACTTGCATGAGTTGATGGTGAGCGGTTCCTTCCGCGAGGATCTGTACTACCGTCTCAATGTGGTGCACATCGAAGTGCCTTCTTTAAGCCGCCGCCGCGAGGATATTCCGTTGCTGGTGGCGCATTTCCTCGAGCAGATCGCCAAGGAGAGCGGCCAGCGAAAGATTTACGCACCTGAAGCGGTGGAACTTCTCGCCACCGCGGAATGGCCCGGCAATGTGCGCCAGCTCTACAACGTCGTGCGCCAGAATGTCGCGCTCTCGCACGGCGCCATCATCACGGCGGAACTGGTGCAGCAATCGCTGGGCGGCAACCCGACGCGCCTGCCCTCCTTCGACGAGGCGCGCGACGAATTCACCCGCAACTATCTATCGCAGATCCTGCAGATCACCACCGGCAATGTGAGTCAGGCGGCACGCCTGGCCAAGCGCAATCGCACCGATTTCTACAAGCTGCTTTCGCGCCACCAGCTCTTGCCGGACGATTTCAAGAAGGTCTGAAGGAACGGGCTTAAGGCCCGCTAGCGATAAAACTCCGCGACGCTGGCAATCACGTGGTCGAGCTGCGCTCGCGTGAGCTCGGGGTAAATCGGCAACGCCAGCGTTTCCTCAGCCGCCCGCTCCGATTCAGGGAAGTCTCCCGCCCGATGCTGTAGGTAGTCGAAGCATTTCTGCAGGTGCAGCGGTACCGGATAGTAAATTTCCGTGCCGATGCTGCGTTTCGTCAAGAAGTCCTTCAGTGCATCGCGATTGCGCGCGCGCACGACGTATTGATTGAAAATGTGTCTGCCGCCAACGGCCTGCGGCGGCACGATCTTGCGGGCAAATCCGGCGGATGTGAACGCGGCATCGTAAATGGCCGCGTTGCGCTGGCGGGCGCTGGTCCATTCATCCAGGTATTTCAATTTCACGCGCAGCACGGCGGCCTGCAGTTCATCGATGCGGAAATTGCCGCCGATCACCGCATGGTAGTACTTGGGCTTGCCTCCATGTACCCGCAGCACCCGCATGCTCTCCGCCAAATCCGCATCATTGGTGGTGCACAGTCCCGCATCGCCGAACGCACCTAGATTCTTGCTCGGGAAGAACGAAAAGCACCCGATGTCGCCGATCGAACCGACGCGCACGCCTTTGCTGGTTTCGGTGCCGATGGCCTGCGCGGCATCCTCGATGACCTTGAGGCGATGCTGCTTTGCGATGGCCATCAAGGAATCCATGTCCGCCGATTGGCCATAAAGGTGCACCGGCATCATCGCCTTGACGCGCCCGCCTGTCGCGCGGTTGACCAGTTGTCCGGCCTTTACCTCGCATTGGCGCTCGACAAAACTCTGCACGGCAGAGGCTGACAAATTGAAGGACACGGGATCAATATCGCAAAACACCGGCCTCGCGCCCGCCCGAGCAATGGTTCCGGCAGTCGCAAAGAAGGTAAAGGGGGAGGTAATGATCTCGTCGCCTTCGCGCAGCCCCAACGCCATCAACGCGAGCAACAACGCATCGGTTCCCGAGGAGACGCCGACACCGGCCGAAGTGGTGCAGTAGCGCGCCACCTCCGCCTCCAAACCGAGCACATGATCGCCCAAAATGAAGCGCTGGCCGGCGCACACTTCCTCGATGACCGCCATCGTCTCGGCGCGAATTTGCGCGTATTGCGCTTTAAGATCGAGTAATGGAACATTTGTCATGATTGTCAGAATACTCTTACGGCAGATTTAACCTATTGTAGATTAGGCCGCGACTAAATCGTTGGACTTGTCCGATAATGTAAGCTGATGATCGCGATCGCCTCCAAAGATAAAAGGGATGGATTTGCACGCCTCAATGGATAGCAGATGACCCAGCCGGTCTTGCTCAAGCAGAGCTTTCTGATCGCGGTATTGGCAGCGTTGCAGGCCGTCGTTCCGGCGGTGGTCGCCGTCGCGACCCTGTACATGACCATCATTCTCGCGGGTACGCGCTTCGATCCTTCGTCGGGCGCGGTCGTGATCGTCGCGGTGCTTTGCCTCGTGCTGGTTCAGCCGCCGCGCGATGTGAGCACCCAGCTCGCCTCGGCGCGCATCTCGGCCGTGGTCGACGTGATCTTTCGCTGGCTGCTGCTGCTCTCGGTGCTGCTGGCGATCGGCTACGTGACCAAGTCGCTCAACGAATATCCACGCTCCATCTTTGTCACCTGGGCTCTGATCACACCGGTGGGACTGATCGCCGTGACGCTGTTGATGCAGGAGATCATGCGCCGCTTTCTGATGAACGCCTTCGACAAGCGCAGCGCCATCATTGCCGGATACAACAACAGC
>DASXNX010000036.1:0-47243 GCA_036494725.1 Steroidobacteraceae bacterium | reverse complement strand
GCTGGACAACGAAAGCTACACCGTGCGCGGTGTGCTCGATGATTGGCGGCTGCTGCCACGCTTCTACGATCTCAATATTCGCCCGTACGGCGACGGCGATGCGGTCTTTCTGCCGTTCACGCGCGCGATCGACAAGCATATGGGAAACATCGGCAGCACCAATTGCCAGAGCGACACCGCTCCCGGCTGGGAGGCGCGGCTGCGATCCGATTGCATCTGGATGCAATTTTGGGTGGAACTTCCCACCGAGGCCGACGCGCAGAAGTACCGCAGCTTTCTCCACAATTACGCGGCGGAGCAACAGAGTCTGGGGCGGTTTCATTGGCCGGCGCATACGCAATTGCGCGACGTGAAACAATGGTTGCAGTACCAGCATGTAGTACCGAACGAGGTTCGCATTCTGATACTCGTGTCGTTCGGATTCCTGCTGGTGTGCCTCATGAATGCCATGGGCCTGATGCTCGCGAAAATCATGGGACGCGCGGGTGACATCGGCGTGCGCCGTGCCTTGGGCGCCAGCCGCGGCGCCATCTTCGCGCAATGCTTGATGGAGACGGGAGTGGTCGGTCTGGCGGGCGGAATATTGGGCCTCATCCTGACGGCGTTGGGTCTATGGGCCGCCCGCTCCCTGCTGACCAAGGAATATTCGGCGCTCGCTCATCTGGACTTGACCGACACCGGCCTCGCGGTTCTGTTGGCGGTGGGTGCGACGATTCTGGCCGGGATTTACCCGACATGGCGGGCGGCACATGTTCAACCGGCCTGGCAACTCAAGGCGCAGTAGGAGAATCCGATGGAATTGCGACCGATCCTCTCCGCCATGCGCCGAAATAAGTTCGGCGCGTTGCTGATTGCCACTCAAATGGCAGTGACGCTGGCATTTCTCGCCAACGCTCTGACTCTGGTCGAGCAGCGCCTGGCCTGGAGCGGAAGACCTTCGGGAATCGACGAGAACGGCGTCTTCGTCATTCATTCCGAGAGCATCGACCACAATGCCGATCTGGCGGCGCATCAGGCCGCCGACATTGCCGCCTTGCGCGCGTTGCCCGGAGTGGTCGATGCCTATGCGACGGACATGTATCCCATGGAAGGCGGCGGCTGGATCGAGACCATTCAGTTGACCGCCGATCAAAAGGCGCCGAGCGCTTTGGCGGCCCACTATATGGGCGATGAGCATGCGCTCAATACCCTGGGCCTCAAGCTCATCGCGGGACGCAATTTCACGGCGGACGAAATTGCGAATCGAACCGAAAGCGAGACCCCTCGGCCCAGCGGCTTCATCATTACCAAAGCGCTGGCCCTGAAACTATTTCCCGAGGGCAATGCGTTGGGCCAATCCATCTACATGGAACTCGAACAACCTTCCCCCATCATCGGCATCGTCGAACGCCTGCAAGGACCGATGAATTCCGCGACCGGCTTGAGCAGCACCTTCGCGCAGAATTCGGTGCTATCGCCTTATCGATTGATCGGGGAATCCAACACGTACGCGGTGCGCGTGCAGCCCGCGCAGCTCGATTCGGTCATGAAGGCCGCCGAGGCCAAACTGCTGGCGCTGGATGAGAATAGGATCATCAATACCAAGTCAATGAGGCAAATCAGAGTGGATGCCTATCGCGGCGATCACGGCCTCATCGTCCTTTTGAGCGCGATTTGCGTCGCGTTGCTCGTCGTGACGGCGTTTGGAATCATCGGGCTGACCAGTTACTGGGTGGCGCAGCGCCGGCAGCAAATCGGCATTCGCCGGGCGCTCGGCGCAACCCGGCGGGCGATTGTCCGCTATTTTCAAACCGAGAATTTCATGATCGCAGCCGCGGGTGCACTCACCGGCATCGCCTTTGCGATCGCCTTGAATCTTTGGATGGTGCGAAGCTTCGAGATGGTGCGCATGGACAACAGCCGCGCCATTGTCGGCGCCATCGTCATCCTGCTGCTCGGGCAGTTCGCGGTGTTGTGGCCGGCGCTGCGCGCAGCGTCGATCCCCCCGGCGCTTGCGACGCGCGGCGGCGGTTAGCAAGTAGCCATGTGATTCCACGCGGCACCCGCTAACATTCAACCATGCGCACGGTACTCATCATCGATGACAATCCTGCGGTGGCCCAGGCGCTGTCGCTGTTGTTCGGTTTGCATGATATTCGCACGCTGACCGCGGTCGCGCCGCAGAAGGGGCTCGCCCTGGCGGCGCAGGAGCGGGTCGACCTGGTCATCGCGGACATGAATTTCAGCGCGGATACCACCTCGGGCGAGGAGGGGGCTGCGTTGTTTCGCGCGCTGCGCGCGGCGCAACCCGATTTGCCCGTGGTGTTGCTCACGGCGTGGACTCACCTGGAATCCGCCGTGCAGCTGGTCAAGGCGGGCGCCGCCGACTACATCGGCAAGCCCTGGGACAACGACAAACTGCTCGCAACCGTCGAGAATCTGCTGGAACTGGCGGAGACCAACCGTGAACGCCAGCGATTGCAGGAAGAGCAACGCCGCCGGCGCGAGCGACTGGCGGAACGCTACGATCTTTGCGGCATCGTCTTCGCGTCGGATGCGATGGAACGCGTCGTGGAACTGGCATGCCGCGTCGCGCGCTCCGACGCACGCGTGCTGATAACAGGCCCCAATGGCGCAGGCAAGGAACGCATCGCGCAGATAGTCCATGCAAATTCGGCCCTTCGCGACGGACCCTTTGTCGCGGTCAATTGCGGCGCCATTCCGGCCGAACTCATCGAAGCGGAATTGTTCGGCGCCGAAGCGGGCGCCTATACGGGCGCCGCTCGTTCGCGAGCCGGTCGCTTCGAAGCCGCGAACGGCGGCACCTTGTTCCTGGATGAAATCGGCGACCTGCCACTGGCCGGACAAGTCAAGCTGCTGCGCGTCCTGGAAACCGGCCAGTACGAGATGCTGGGATCGAGCAAGACGCGCACTGCGCATGTGCGCATATTGAGCGCGACCAACGCCGACCTTCCGGCTCTCATACGGGAAGGGCGTTTTCGCGAGGATTTGTACTACCGGCTCAATGTCATCGACATCGCCGTTCCGCCGCTGGCCGACCGCCCCGCCGACATCCTGCCGCTGGCGCGGCACTTTCTCGGCGACCAGCTGCAATTGAGCGAGGATGCCGCGAATGCGCTGCAAACGCACGATTGGCCAGGGAACGTGCGCGAGCTGCGCAACTCCATCGAGCGCGCCAAGCTGCTGGCGCGCGACAGTCTGGTCGCGGCCGTGGATCTGAATCTACCGACCGTGCAGCGGGCGGCACCTCGCGAAGCGGATCATTTCAGCCGTGAGGCGCTGGAGACCAGCTTGCGGGAGGCCGGCGGCAACATCAGCCGTGCAGCGCAGAGCCTCGGTCTGTCGCGCCAGGCGTTGTACCGGCGGCTGGAGCGCTTCAACTTGCGCCCTCCGGGCGGCACCTGACGGTGAACCTCAAGAGTAAGTTGGCGCTTCTCCTGATCGTGGTCGTGGCGATGACCGCGGCGGTCGGTGTCTGGAGCGCACGCTGGCTCGACAGTGACTTGCTGCGTTGGTTTCTGATCGTGGCTGTTGCGCTTGCACCCCTCATCTGGCTCGCATCGCGGATCATGCGTCCGATCGAGCAAATGCTGCGCGCGCTGTCGGGCACCGTGGCCAGTTACCGTGAAGGTGACTTCAGCGTCTCCTTGGTGGCCGATCGAGACGATGAACTCGGCGAACTGATGACGGCCCACAACGAACTGGCCGCGGCGCTTCGTCAGCAACGGGCGCATCTGGTGCAGCGCGAGCTGCTCTTGGACACGGTGATGCAGAATTCCCCGGTGGCGCTGGTGTTGGTCGATGTCAACGATCGCATTGCCTATGCGAACATCGCCGCCCGCCATCTGTTGAGCGAAGGGCGAAGCCTGCATGGATTGCGCTTCCGAGACGCGTTGATCCAGGCGCCCCTGGCATTCCAAGGCGCCGCGGCCGAGCAAAGCGACAGTCTGTTTTCAACCGAAATGGATGGAGTCGAAGAAACCTTCCACTTGTCGCAACGCTCCTTCATTTTGCAGGGCCGCACGTTCCGCCTGTACCTCATCAAGCGGCTGACTCGCGAGCTGTCGCGCCAAGAGGTGTCGACCTGGAAGAAGCTCATCCGGGTCTTGAGTCATGAACTCAATAATTCCCTGGGGCCCTTGTCCTCGCTGGCGCACTCCGGCGCCGAGATCGCGCGGCGCGGGGACTATGCGGCACTACCCGGAGTCTTCTCGGCGATCGCTGAACGGGCCACGCACTTGCATCTGTTCGTGAGCGGCTATGCGGCTTTCGCGAAACTGCCGGCGCCTCGTCCGGAGGGCGTGCGATGGGGGCAGTTCGTCGCAGATCTCGCACGTCAGCAATCATTCACCTGCGTGCAACCGCTGCCCGACCTGCCCGGCTGGTTCGATCGCGCGCAAGTCGAGCAAGCGCTCATCAATCTGCTCAAGAATGCGCACGAGGCGGGGGGCGGTGCGGGCGAGGTGGAGCTCTCGATTGTTTGCGCCGGCTCCGATCAACGCATCGAAGTGCGTGATCGCGGTACCGGCATGAGCCAGACCGTGCTCGCGCAGGCCTTGCTGCCGTTCTATTCGACCAAGCGCAGCGGAACGGGCTTGGGGTTGGCGCTGTCGCGGGAGATCGCCGAAGCGCACGGCGGGCGCATTCAATTGGCGAACCGGGAGGGCGGCGGACTGGTCGTCGCGCTGGATTTGCCGTGGAGCGCGGAGGCGGCGAATGATAAAGTGGCGTGATGATGCTCACCGCCGCGCTCGCATTTCCAACCTAGGGCATGGGCGTCATCTATGTGGTACGCCACGGTCAGGCGGCTTTTGGCACCGATCATTACGATAGGTTGACCGAAATCGGATTCACGCAGGCGCGCCTGCTCGGCGCTTACCTTGGATTGCGCCGGATTCGATTTGATGCGGTCTTCACCGGCACCTTGCGGCGGCAAGCCGAGACTGCGCACGGTATCTTCGAAGGCCACGCCGAACTGGGATCGGAGCTGGTGCGAGAAACTTTTCCGGGGCTGGATGAATACGATCCCGAGGCAGTGCTCCGGGCATTCAACCGGGAATATCCCGCGCCCGCGATATCCGCTGAGCGGCGCGATCCCGTCGTGGTGCGCGAACACTTTCGGGTATTGAGGGAGGCGCTGCTGGCCTGGGCCGAGGACCGCACGCATCCTGAGGGCATGCCGGCGTGGGAGCAATTTCAAAACGGCGCGGTGGCGGCGCTCATCGAGGCGCGCCAGCGATATCCTGACGGCAATGTCCTCGTGGTGAGCTCGGGCGGGCCCATCGCCGCCATGGTCGCGGCGGTGCTCAAGGCTCCACCCAGCACAGCCATCGAGCTGAATCTGCGCATCCGCAACAGCTCGCTCAGCGAGTTCGCATCGACACCCAGGCGGCATCAGTTGGTCAGCTTCAATGCGCTGCCCCATCTGGACACGAATCCGGATTCTTCGCTGACGACCTATGCCTAGCCACACGGCGGCTGCCAGTCCTTTCTACCGCGAAGAACACCAGGTGTTCCGCGAACAAGTGCGCCGCTTCACCGAACGCGAAATTTTGCCGCACATCGATGCCTGGGAAGACGCAGGAACCATCCCGCGCGAGCTGCATGGCCGGGCGGCCGAGGCCGGAATTCTGCAGATCGGCTATCCCGAAGAGTATGGCGGGATTGAGATTCCCGATCATTTTTATTCCATCGTGCGCACCCTGGAACTGGCGCGGGCGGGAAGCGGCGGACTGATGGCCGGTCTGCTGACGCACGGTATTGCCTGTCCGCCCATCGTCGCGGTCGGGACGGCAGAACAAAAGGAGAAGTTTCTGCGGCCGGTGTTGACGGGGAGCAAAATCGCGGCTCTTGCGATAACCGAACCGGGAGCGGGCTCCGACGTCGCATCGATCAAGACCACCGCCGCGCGCGACGGCTCGGACTACATCGTCAACGGCCAGAAGACTTTCATCACCTCGGGATTGCGCGCCGACTACGTCACCTGCGCGGTACGGACCGGCGGCGAGGGCATGGGCGGTATCTCGCTGCTATTGATCGAAACGGACCGCCCCGGATTTTCGCGCACGCCGCTGCGCAAGATGGGCTGGCATTGTTCGGATACGGCGGCGCTGTATTTCGACCGGTTGCGCGTGCCGGCCGGCAATCTGCTCGGCGCCGAGAACGACGGGTTCAAGCGCATCATGCTGAATTTCAACGGCGAACGTCTCGGCATCATCGCCCACGGCATCGGTCTCGCCGAAGTCTGCTACGAGGATGGGCTTGCCTATGCGCGCGAGCGCGTGACCTTCGGCCGGCCGCTCATCAAGAATCAGGTGATTCGCCACAAGCTGGTCGAGATGCGCATGCGGCTTGATGCGCTACGCGCCCAGCTCGATCTGCTGACCTGGAGGGTGTCACAGAAGCAGACTCTCGCCGCGGAGATCGGCCTGCTCAAGGTCAATACCGCGACGGCGCTGGAGTGGATCGTCGGTGAAGCAATGCAGATCTTCGGCGGCGCCGGCTATTTACGCGGCAACCGGGTGGAACGTATCTATCGCGATACCAAAATCGTCAGCATCGGCGGCGGTTCGCTCGAGGTGATGAAGGATCTGGCCGCGAGGCAATTGGGTTATTGACCCTCGGCGTCCTCAAGGGGACCAAACTTCGCTGAACAATCGGGCAAAGTTGGCGCCCAATATCTTCTCGACGCGGCTGGGCTTCCAGCCGCGCCGTACCAGATCATCGGCCAGGGTAAGAAAACGAAGAGGATCGTTGTACTCCGGAATCAAGGTAAATACATCTGGCGATTCACCCGGCGCGGAGACTCCCGCCTTCCTGCGATCTTCGATGGACTTCCGAAAGGACGCCCGGAATGCGTCGTTGATATCGACCCCGGATATGGTCCCATCGGTGCCCAGCCCGACGTGATCCTCGCCGCAGACGTTCACCGCATGTTCCAGATGCAGCGCCAGGTCTTCCGCATGCGGTTGCCCCGAAGTGCGCAGGAAGGGCATGAAGTAAATTCCGGCGACCCCGCCCTTATCCGCCAGGGCCTTGAGCGAGGAATCGTCCGTGTTGCGCGGCAAGTCCGCCAGTGCGCGGCAACCCGTATGCGTGATCGCCGGCGGCGCCTTCGACGTCGCAATGCCCTCCGATATGGTTCGCCGGCCGGCGTGACTGAGATCAAGCAATATATGCAATCGATTGACCTCGCCAATGAATTGCCTGCCGAGATTGCTCAAGCCCCCGTCCGCGGGCTCGAGACATCCATCGCCCATCAAATTGCGAACATTGTAAGTGGGCTGGCAAATCCGCAGCCCCAGATCATGAAACACAGCCAGGCGCTTCAAATCGCCCTCGAGCATGCTGGTATCTTGGAAGCCGAAGATGAGCCCCATCCGTCCGGAGGATTTGGCGAGTTTGAGGTCGCCGCCGCGCAGCACCTTCAGAAACAGGTCGGGACGAGCCGAAATTTCGTATTCCCAGCTGGCGATGCCGTTGATCGTCTTTTCAAATCGATCCGGTCCGTTGCCCACCTCGTTGACCGTCACGTTGACCGCGGTTACGCCCGATGCCTTGACATCCGCCAGCGCCTTCGCCGAGAGCGGCGCGTCATCAGGCGCGCCCGGATCGACGGCTCCGGGTCCGCCCAAAGCGTCGATGACCATCGCGCCCGTGTAACGCGATCGCGCAAATGAATCGGCCGCCGCCGGTCTCCAATGCGCCGCCGCTGCCGCCGCACCCGCCCAAGCGATCACTTCTCTTCGGTTCGTCATCCGTTCGTCCCCTGAAAACCGACTACCCATCAAAATAGCACAAGGCGCCGATGGGCCGGCCCGCTGGGCCGGCCCCGCTGGGCCGGGGCGGCGCTGTAAGCCAACCGTTAGTCTCGTGTAAGAGCCGTGTGCCGCTGGTCCGGTAGCTTGGATATCGCGAACACTCACGGGGATTGCCATGAACATTCAACCATCCGCCGGGCCGGTCTTCTTGTTTCTCGCTGGGGCAATGCTGTCTGCCTGCTCCTCGATTCCATCGCCAAAAATGCTGGTCGCTTCCAGCGCCAACAAGCTTGAGGTTCAAGCGCTCGCCGCAAAGACCGGTGCCGTGGCGGACGTCTTGACGGTCAGCGGGGAGGAACATTACTTCGTCATAAGCCCCTCCGCGGACGGGATTTTGGGCGGTAAGCGGATCGATCCTGCTCTCGGACACACAGTGCCCGAAGACGTTGCCGAGCCGTTCGGAAATCTTGCGATTGTTTACTATCTCGAACAACCCAAGAAAAAACGGCCGCCCGTTTCTGGTTATGAGGACCATCGAAATATTCCGAACAAGTACGCCTATCCGAAATTACCGTCGTCCGGCGCAAAGGAGAAGAGTCTTTCCTGCGCCGCGCTCAGCTTGGAACTCGCGCGCGCCGAAGCCATCCGCTGGTTCGCGCGAGAGCAAGGCGCCATGGGCTACACAGAGCAACAGGCGGCGCTGCGCCATATTACGAATGGGGCGGAGTACACCGCCATTACCGCTTTGGTCGTGCTCGCGATCGCGGCGGGCGGTTACGTACCCAATTTCTCGCCGGCGCCGCCGCCCGATCCAAACCGAAGCCTCAAGTCGCAGATCGGCGAGGAGAACCTGCGCTGGTCGGTCACTCACGCGGATGCCAGGATCATCGGACTGCTCGAGATCCGGCGCGACAAGGGTTGCGCTGAGCAGCCGACCCTGGTCGATGGGAACAGCGATCTGAAAAATCTCGTTGCGCTGGATGCGCTCGTCCACGGCGCCGCCGTTTCGCACCTGTCCGCCGATGCGAGGATGCACGAGCAAACGCGGCTGCTCGACGAGCTGGGTCCCTTGCCACTGCCGGAGGGGAGCAACCATTCCTGCGGCGCGCTTTTCAATTGCCCGATCAAGACCGTGCCCCTGGTTTCGGCGGCACAGTGAGCGATCGGTCCGTGAAAATCAGGAATCAATCGAAATCGGTGGGCAAATCCGTCTCGCGATGTTGAAACATTCGTTCGATCTGCGCCGCCGTCGTTCGCCCCAGCGAGAGCGGCGGCAATTCGTCGCGCGGGAAGAAAGCGATCTCGCTGGTTTCGTCGCTGGCGCGCGCCGCGCCGCCGGTGATCTCGCAAAGGAAGAACATTTTGTAGATCGAGTCGATGTGGTGAGGTGGATGGCCGCTTCTTTGATAGTCATAGACTGCCGCGAGCTTGAGAACGCGGGCGGTGAATCCCGATTCCTCGGCAATTTCTCTGGCAACGCACTCGCCGGCCGATTGGTTGACGTCCGCCCAGCCACCGGGAAGGGTCCATTTACCGTCGCTGATCTCGCGCACCATCAAGATCCGGCCGTCGACAAAGGCCGCACCGCGCACGTCCACTTTGGGCGTGGCATAGCCATTCTCTTGGCGCATCAGGTGAAGGAACGAATCGAAGTCGGTGTCGGATCCTTGAGCCAGCAGCATTGCGGCCAGCTCGCGCACCCGTTCATAGCGTTGCCGGTCAAACCCTTCCGCCGAGAAGGTCAGTCCGGTCTGCGCAATGGCCTTGAGTTCCCGTGCGATGCGTAGCCAGGTCGGCTCCGGCGTTACCGCCCCCGGCATCTAGCGCGGCGCGAAGAATTCGGTGTAGGCCACGATGTGCTCGGGGCTGAGCTGCACCACGTCGACCAGCTCCGTTGGAACCGTGACGCCGGTAACCTTGGAGTAGATGTCGGCGCGCCAATGAGCCACGGCCCGCGGCCACTCGACGACCAGGCTCAGCAACTGATAGTTTCCGATGCGAAAGACCTTGACCATCATCGCCAGCCAGGGACGAAATTCAGGCAGGCTATTCGCCCGGATCGCAATCGATTTGTCGGCACTTGCACCCAGAATTTCGAAGCGGCCGTCAGCGGCGAAGACACGGCACATGGCCGCCAGATCGCCGGCAACTCGGGCTGCATGCAGCTGTTGTATGAGCCGCTCCGCTATGATGCGCTCGGACATGCTAACTTCTCCTCAGGTCATGAGCGCGGCGCGAATCTCGCCGCCAATCTGTTCGTATGCCTTGCGCGCATAGGGAATTACGGCCCCCAATCCGTAGAAGAGATGGATCATACCTGGATGGCAAGTGTAGGACACATCATTGCGGGCTTGGGACAGGCGCTCGAAATAATTTAGACCTTCGTCGCGCAATGGATCGAATTCGGCGGTATGAATCAGCGTTCGAGGCATGCCGGACACGTCGCCGGCACGAAGCGGTGAAACCAGCGGATCCGAGGGGTCTACCCCTGATGGCAGATAGTGCAGCAGGTCGTGATCCAGGGTGGCCTCGTCGACCAAGTACCCGCTGGCCAACTCGCGCCGGGACTGCGTCAAACGGCTGTAGTCAAGTATCGGGCAGATGAGCAGCTGCAGCGCCAGCGGCGGCCCGGCTCGAGCGGCCGCCTGGCAGGTGACTGCGGCCAGCGTCGCGCCGGCAGAGTCTCCGCAGATGCCGATGCGCGTGGCGTCAATCGCGAAATTCGGGGCGTGCGCGCTCAGATAGCGTATCGCGGCCATGGCGTCATCCAATGCCGCCGGAAAGGGATGCTCGGGAGCCAGCCGGTATTCAACCGATATGACCCGTGCGGCGCTGCAATTGGCGAGCGCGCGCGCAATCGAATCGTGTGTTCCAAGATTGCCGGCAACCAACCCGCCGCCGTGAAAATAGACCAGGGCGGGCAGCATTTCGGCTTTCACCGGCGAGTAAACCCTCACCGGCAATGTGCCTCCCGGGCCCGGCAACACGCGGTCTTCGACGGCGTCGATGGACTCCTGCACGCCACCCAGTTTCATGAGAGCCGCGAGGCCTGCGCGGCGCTGCTCGACGGTCGCACTGCGCGCATCGGGAGGATTGCCCGCCGCGAGAATATCCAGAAAGCGCTTAGCGCGGGGATCGAGCGGCACGACAGCGCCTTAATCAGTCTAAAGCGCCAATGCAGCCCTGGTCGCTGCCGGCCACTTCCCTAAGTCCAGGCCATGATTCGCGAACAATGCCACGGCCAGACGATCGATGCCGAAGGCGACGCAGCTGGTATGCGCCAATTCGCCCTTGTCGTCGCGGATGCCCCAAACGTTTCCGAAGTGCTCGCGGTGATAGTTGAAGCTCATGCAGGCCGTGGGCGATGCGCCCGTATAATAGGGAATCAACAGTTCGAATTTCAGTGCCTGCTGCCGCTGACTGACCGCCATCACCTGGCCGACTCGTCCGAAGAACGGATCGTTGGCAACATCGATCGTATGAGGCAATCCGAGTTCGGCCGCCAAAATCGGGGCTTTCGCCATCCATTTTTCGCGGAATTCGACGATTTCCTCGGGGGCGCCGATCCTCACGAATTCGCGCATACGGAAAGATTGCAGCCGGTCCAGGCTCAAGGATGGTTCATGCCTGAATACATCCGCTTCGATGTCGAACAGCAGCCCGCCGGCAGGCAGCGCGCCGCGCGCCGCAGCGATCGGATACACCGGGTAGCAGGCGGCAGGAGAGAGCACGAGGTCCGAGGATGTCAGCGAAGTGGTCCAATCGCCGCCGCTATCGTAGCGATCGACTGCGGATCGGATGGAAGCTTCGGAGCCGTGCAAGGCGCACACGCAACCGAGCAGGTTTGGGAAGCTTTTCAAATAGCCCGATTTTTCCAGCTGCATGCGGCTCATCACCGGCGGAAAGCGCATGATTTCCGCCTGCGGATCGCGCTGCCGCGTGATGTAAGCTTCGAGGCGCTCGACTAAATCCACATACAGTGAAGTGCGCGCGTAAACGCCGTCCACGCCCATGCGCATGAACAGCCGGTCAGTCAGATGGGCGAGCGGATACTGCGATGAGCCGTCGGGTGACATGTTGCGCTCAGCCACTGATCGAAGTCGGCAATGGCGTCATCAACGACGTTGTGGCGAGGTTCGACAAAATGCGATCGTTGCTGATCATGATCGGCGCCGAGAGAACATCGCGAAGCAATCTGCCGATGGTGAACTCGGTATCATTCCGGTAGCCGGACAGTCCGCAGGCACGCAGCGAGCTCAAGACCGTGCTCACGGCCAACTCGGACACTTGTACTTTCGTCAGGGTGATCATCGCCTGGAATTCCAGCGAGGAGATGGACTTCTCGTCCGACATGACCGCTTCGTAGCTCCTCATGTTCGCGGCCAGCACGCCGCGCAGCGTACGCAAGGACGATACCGCCTGCGTGAAGTGGGCGGCGCCGGGCGGCATCTGGCCGTTCGCCTGTCGCGCGACGTGGCGAATGAAGCCTTGCGCTTTGGCGGTCGCCGCGGCGGCGATTCCGGCCCACACCGAACCCCAGAGAAGGTGCGCGAAGGGCACCATGGTCTGTGCATGAATTCTCTCGTAGGGCTCAGGCAGCAACTGGCCGGCCGCGGCGCGCGCGCGCAACGTAAATCCTTCGCTATGCGTGCCGCGCATGCCGAGCGTGTCCCACACCTGCAACCGCTCGAGCGTGTAGTCCGCCTTCAAAAGCACCAGCAACACCTGGTCATTGCCCGCAGCATCGGCTGCGCGCCGCGCAGTGGTCACGATGCCGTCAGCCTCGACGGCATAGGAAATGACAGTCGCTTTGCGCTCGAGGGTCACCTGCCCCGCGTCGTGCTCAACGGCGGCTTCGCTGGAGCGCACGTTGCCGCCCGCTTGGCCCTCCGTGGTCGAGGAAGCCATGAGCAGCTGCTCTGCTGCGATGCGGCGAAGTACCCGTTCAAGAGTCGCAGCATTCTTATGGTGCCGCACGATGCACGCAATCTTGATCTGATGCATGGCGTAGATCAGGGCCGTGGACGAACACGATTGCCCCAGGATGTAGCAAACATCGGCGATTTCCCCAATGGACGCGCCTTCGCCGTCCAAGGACGGCGGGACCTGGATCCCCAGGAGCCGCTGCTTGCGAAGTTCCGCGAACGCCTCGCTCGGGAATCGGGCCTCCGCATCTACCGCCGCCGCATTGGCGCGAGCCACGTCGGCCGCGGCGCGCGCGCGTGCCGTCAAATCGCTCTGGCGAATACTCGGAACACGTGAGCCGGGAACTCGATGAGTCTCTATCGACATGCTGGGGTTGCCCTTCTTTGACATCCATTGGGGCTAGACCCGCGGATTATGCGGGTACGGCAAGGCTTGGACAATGACTGGCAGCCCGAAATCTTGTTACTTAGTGACGCCTGACTCAATTTCTGAAAGATATGTAAAAGCTTTGGCGTATTCCGTATCCTGCGCTACGCGGTATCATCGGCCGTGTTTTCTTTCGGAGAAATATCGAGTGGAGCCGCAGACGCAGGAGGAGGCGAATGATCGATTGATCACGCTCGTAAAGGCGGTGCTGGGAGCCGGCAGCGTTGTTCCAAACCCATTTCCGCTGGACGCTCAACTCAGCGACCTGGGTATCAGCTCTTTGAAAATGGTAAATCTCATGCTGGCAGTCGAATTGGAGTTCGATATTGCCATAGCGCAGAGCGACATCACACCGGAAAATTTTCACTCGTTGAAGTCGATCGAGGCCCTGGTCGTGCGAACTTTGAGTCAACGCTCCAATTGAGCCGCTTCGCCTTCGTTGAGCACCGTCACCAAGGCGTCGACATCTTCCATTTTCGTTTCGCCGTTGGTGGCGCAGATCCGCACCACGTCTTGACCTTCAAACAAGGTGGGGGCAACCCAGGCTCGGCCCGAGGCCACCACCCGGCGCACCAATGCCCGCACATCGCCCAAGTCAGCGGGCGGGATCGCCGCCAGAACCGCCAGCGGCGAATCGTTCGCAATACGCCAGCCCGAGGCGAGCAGTCTCGATTTGACGCACTCGATGACCTTAACGCCGCGCTCCACGTGGGCGCCGAGTCCCTCCCAGCCCGCGGCGGCCAAGGTCAGGAATAATCGCAATCCGATGAAGCGCCGCGACCATTGCACGCTGTTGAGGTAGGGGTCGACCGCGGAGATGCTCGAGGGCATGAAGCTGGTCGAGGCGTGAAAGGCCTGCGACAGCAGATCGGCACGGCGGGTGACGAAGAGGGCGCATCCCATGGTGGTCGCCGGCCACTTATGTGCGTCGATAGTGAGCGAGTCGGCACGTTCGATCCCGTCGAGCACGCCCCGCAGGCGATTCGATGCGAGCGCAGCGCCGCCCCATGCCGCATCGATGTGCAGCCAGAGATTTTCGCGGCGCGCGATGTCCGCGCAGGCATGCAAAGGGTCGATCATGCCGCCCCCGGTGGTTCCGGCGGTCGCGACGATCATCACGGGAATGGCCCCCGCGGCGCGGTCCTCGGCAATCGCCCGCAACAGCGCCTCGGAATCCATGCGTCCGCAACCATCGGTTGCAACCAAGCGCAATGCGCTGCGTCCGACGCCGGCTTGGTGGGCAATTTTGAGCCAAGCGATATGGCAGTCGCGGGATGTGTAGAACCTGATTGGCCCGGCAAAGGCACGCACGCCATCAGCGGAAAAGTCAGCATGGGCTGCCGTCAATGCGCAGAGCAGCGACGTGTAGTTCGCCTCGGATCCGCCGGTGGCGAAATGCCCGGTGCCCTCGTCGCCGAAACCGGCGCGGCGCGCCACCGCCCGAATGACATGGTTCTCCAGCGCAACGGGCACGGGCGAGGATGCCGAACTCGCGAGCTGCGGATTGAACGATCCTGCAATACGATCCGCACATTGCGCGGGGAAATTGGCGCCGGGATTGAACAACCCAAAGTAGCGCGGATTCGACATCTGTACGATGCCCCGTTGCATGCGCTCGATCGTCCAGGACAAGGATTCCTCGAGCGACCGTGGACTGTTGAAATCGAAACCGTCGAGTTCGGCGCGAAACGACTGCATGTCGATGGTCGGAACCACCGGACCCGATTGAACCCGCAGCGTCGCGGATTGCAACTCGTTGGTCAGCCAGTCCGAGATTCGCTCTCGGTCGGAGGCGGAAGGGAATAAAGCCGGAATGGCTTCCGGCAAAGTTCTCTGATTCACGCAGCCGCGCCGAGAGCCTGATCTAAATCCGCGAGGATGTCATCGATATGCTCGATGCCCACACTCAATCGGATGCTGCCCGGTCCCACCCCCGCGGCGAGCTGTTCCTCCGGGGTCATCTGCCGGTGCGTGGTCGATGCGGGATGGCAGGCCAGCGATTTCGCGTCGCCCAGGTTGACCAGGCGTTTGAAGAGCTTGAGTGCGTTATAGAATCGCATCCCCGCCGGCAAGCCGCCGCGAATCTCGAACGTCATGAGGGAGCAGGCTTTGCCGCCAAGATACTTCTGCACCAGCGGATAGTAGGGATTGTCGGGGAACCCGGCGAAATTTACCGATTCGACGCGCGGATCGGCGCGCAAGAATTCAGCAACCTTGCGCGCATTCTCGATATGCCGGTCGACGCGCAACGCGACGGTTTCAATTCCCTGCAGCAGCAGAAACGCGTTCATCGGAGCCAGCACGGCTCCCATGGTGCGTTGATAGACGCTGCGGCAGCGGCCGATAAACGCGGCGTCGCCATAGTGATCGCTGTAAACCAGGCCGTGATACGACTCGTCCGGCTGGGTGAACATGGGGTAACGAGCGGCATGGGCGGTCCACGGAAACCGGCCGCAGTCGACGATGATGCCGCCGAGGGTCGTGCCGTGACCGCCCATGAATTTCGTCAACGAATGCACGACGATGTCCGCGCCGTATTCGACAGGCCGCACCAACATCGGCGTCGCGACCGTATTGTCGACGATGAGCGGCATCCGGTGGCGATGCGCGACGTTCGCCAGCGCCTCGAGATCGCAGACATTGCCGGCCGGGTTGCCGACGGTCTCGCAGAAAATCGCGCGCGTGTTTTCATCGATGAGCGCCTCCAAGTCCGCGGCGCGATCCGATTTGGCAAATCGAACCTGCATTCCCATCTTGGGAAGTATGTGAGCGAACAGCGTGTACGTTGTGCCGTAGAGTTGCGGAACGGACACGAGATTACGGCCCATTTCCAACGCGTTCACCGCAGCGTAGTAGAGTGCAGTCTGACCCGAGCTCACGCTCAGCGCGCCCACTCCTCCTTCCAATTCGCTGACTCGCGCCTCGAGCACTTCCAGCGTCGGGTTGCTGATGCGGGTGTACCTGAATCCCGGAACCTCGAGGTTGAATAAAGCCGCGCCATGTTCGGCGCTGTCGAAGGAATACGCGGCTGTCTGATAAATCGGGACGGCGACAGCCTTGGTGGTAGGGTCCGAGTCGAAGCCTCCGTGAATTGCGATTGTTTCCCGCTTCATTCCTGCAAATTATCTTGAGGTGGAAATCCTAGTGTATCTCGAATGATGCAGGTAGTCGTGGTATCGTTCCCAATTGTGACGCAGCCCCGCGCCGTTGATTCAAAATTCGCTCGCGACGCCTGGCTGAGAGCGCTGGGAAAAACGGCAACCATCGGCGAGCAGGGAGTGACGCTTCCGCAGCTGATCGAGCGGCTTGCCGAGAAATACGATGCGGCGCCTGCATTGCATTGCGCCGAAACCTCGATGAGCTATCGCCAGCTCAGCTCACGCGCCAATCAGTATTCCCGCTGGGGTGCCGCGCAGGGATTCGCTCCCGGCGATACCGTGGCATTGATGATGTCAAACTGCGCGGAATATGTCGCGATCTGGCTGGGGCTGACGCGCATCGGCGCGGTGGTCGCGTTGATCAACTCGCAGCTGGCGGGCGACATCCTGTCGCACTCGATCAACATCGTGCACCCCAGGGCTCTGATCATCGGGGCCGATCTCGCTCCGCGCGTCGCCGCGGTGCGCGCGCGCCTCGGTGACGAACTGCTGTGCGCCGTCCACGGATCGACCGACGAACAATTCATGCCGCTGGATCCGGACCTTGCCGGGATTTCGGGAGAACGATTTGATGGCGCGGAAGGCGCAGCGCCGCCGATCGATTCCACCGCTCTCTATATCTACACCTCGGGTACGACGGGCTTGCCGAAAGCAGCAAAGGTAAGTCACTACCGCCTCATGCAGTGGAGCCATTGGTTTGCCGGCATGATGGACACCAAGCCCAGCGATCGGATGTTCAACTGTCTGCCGCTGTATCACAGCGTCGGCGGCGTGGTGGCGACTTTTGCGACCCTGGTCGGCGGCGGCTCCGTCGTTATTCGTTCCCGGTTCTCGGCATCCGATTTCTGGCGCGACGTGCGCGATGAAGGTTGCACCTTGTTTCAATACATCGGCGAGCTGTGCCGCTACCTGGTCAATTCGCCCGCGCAGCCGATAGAGACCGAGCACTCGTTGCGATTGGCCTGCGGCAATGGACTGCGGCCGGAGGTCTGGCTGCCCTTTCAAGAGCGATTTCGAATTCCGCGAATTCTCGAATACTACGCTTCCACCGAGGGCAATTTTTCCCTGTACAACTGCGAGGGCCACCCGGGCGCCATCGGCCGCATCCCGCCCTTTCTCGGTAACCGATTGCCGGTGGCGCTACTGCGGTTCGATGTCGAGAAATCCGAAGCCTGGCGCAATACGGAAGGATTTTGCGAGCCTTGCGCAGCCAATGAAATCGGCGAGGCCGTCGGTCTCATGCCGGACAACGGCAGTCAGCGGGCGGGCCGATTCGAAGGCTATGCCGACCCGGAAGCGTCGGCGCGCAAGGTGCTGCGCAACGTCTTCAAGACGGGAGACATGTGGTACCGCACGGGCGACTTGATGAGGCGCGACGAGCGCGGGTTTTATTACTTCGTCGATCGCGTAGGCGACACCTACCGTTGGAAAGGCGAGAACGTGTCCACCGCCGAGGTGTTGACGGCGCTAACCGCGAGCCGCGGCGTACTCGACGGTGTGGTGTACGGCGTCGCGGTGCCCGGTACCGACGGGCGCGCCGGGACAGCGGCGCTGTTGGTGAACGCGGAATTTGATCTGGCGGCGTTTCGAAACGAAGTCGCTGCGCGACTGCCGGCGTACGCGCGCCCGGTGTTCTTGCGCCTTCTCACGGCGCTCGAGGCGACCGGCACCTTCAAGCCGCGCAAGCAGGATCTCGTGCACGCGGGTTTCGATCCGGGCGCCACGAGCGATCCTCTTTATTTCGACGATCAGCGGTCGCAGCGCTATGTGCGGCTGGACGCCGGGCTTTTCATCGCGATCTCAAACGGGAGCGTGCGAATCTAGTCGGGCGGCAACGAAGCCAGGTACGCCGCAATCGCCCAGCGCCTCACAGGGACATGCTCATCGCCCGATTCTACTGGATCAGTAGGTGGCGAGACTGACCGTATCGGCGACGTCGTCGACCTGGAAGGCGACGGGAATCGCAATCACCGGCACGCGAGTCTTGCCCTCGAGCCACGCTTCGAGTGCTTCGCGCGGCATGGGCTTCGCGTAGTAATAACCCTGTGCGACGTCGCAGCCCAATTCACGCAATTGATTGGCCGATGCTTCGGTTTCGATACCCTCAGCCACGACCTTGAGCCCCAGACCATGCCCCATGTCGATTGCCGAGCGCACCACTGTCGCGAACTCAGGGTCGGACGCCAGGCCTTGCACGAAGCTACGGTCGATTTTCACTTCGTGAACGGGCATGCGCGCCAGATGGCTCAGCGAGGAATAGCCGGTGCCAAAATCGTCAATCGACAGGTACACGCCCAATGAAGCAACGGCATCGAGCACCCGTAGCACGCGGGTCGGGTCCTCGATGAAGCCGCTCTCCGTGACCTCGAGCGTGAGCAGCGTCGGGGGAAATTGATGGCGGCTCAAAAGCGACGCGACACGCGAATCGAATCGGGCATCGGCGACATCCTCGGCGCTGACGTTCACGGCCAGGCTTAAGGGTCGGCCGGTGCGCTGCCAGTCGGCGCCCTGCGCGATCGCATGATCCAATGTCCAACGTGTCAGCCGCCGTATGAATCCGGTTTGTTCGGCGAACGGAATGAAATCCGCCGGGGATAAGAGGCCGCGAGTGGGGTGCTGCCAGCGCAGCAGTACCTCGGCCCCGGCAACACGATTCGTGGCGAGTTCGATTTTCGGCTGATAGTACAGGCGCAATTCGTCATGCTCGACGGCGTGACCCAGCTCGCCGAGCAACGAGAGCTGATCTCGCGCGGCGGGCTTGAGCGCTTCCTCATAGATCGCCAGGGCCCGCTTTTCGCGGCGCGCGCTCTCCAAGGCGAGATCCGCACAACGCATCAGTTCCTCAGCAGACCCGGTACCCTCGTTCGACAGCGCCAATCCCAGGGTCGGGCTTACGTCCAGGGGTTGAGCTTCCACATAGATGGGATCGGCCAGCGCCAGCAGCAGCGAAGTGCCCCACGCGTGCAGGCCGCCGCGCTCGCCGATTCGCGTGAATGCTGCAAACTGGTCGGCGGCAAGGCGCGCGACCGAGGAATTGACGGAGGGCACGGCTGCAATGCGCGCGGCGATCTTGGTCAGCACCGCATCGCCAACCGAATACCCAAGATGCTCGTTGATGCGTCGAAATCGATGCAAATTGATGACCACAACGCCGATGTGCGAGTCCGTGGTCTCCTTCAATGCAACGCTCAAGGCGGCGCCGAATGCCGTGCGATTCATCACTCCGGTGAGCGCGTCTTCGTACGCCAGGCGGCGGATGGACTGATCGCGAGTTTGCACCGCGGTCTGCATCAGGCGCAGTCCTTCGGCAAGCACGCCCAGCTCATCGCGCCGCTGAACGATTTGCGCCGCTTCATAGCTGCCGGCGCGCATTTTGTCGACCACCCGGGTCAGATCCAGGAGCGGGCGGGTAATGTTGCGGGCCAGCCAGAACGCGGCCAGGGCGAACGCCACCAAACTCACGGCGGCGATCACGAACAATGCCTTCGTCAGACGCTCGAAGGGGGCACGCGCTTCCGCCAGCGAGCGCGACAAGATCGCGACGACTTCGGTATCGCCGAACTTGGACAACTCCATTCGCCGCGTTACCAGGTCGGCGGCGGGCACACTGTCCTCCGGCAGCGTGCTGACGATGTCGGTCGAGCTGCCCGCGTTGTTCAGCGACAGGGTGACGTACAGGCCGGTGATATCGGCAAGCTCGCCTGCTGCCTTGCTGTCCAACTCGAATCCCATGGCGATCCATGCCACGGGCAGCGGGCTGCGCACCGGCACCGTGACGAACTGGTAGAGGCGGCCGGCTTCCACCATCATGGTCGTGGCACTGTCCTTGGCGCCGGCCGCATCCTCGAAGCGAGCGATGGGAAATAGCGCACCGGGGGCAAGATTCGTTCCGGAGGCCGCGATGACTTCGCCGTCGAGCGAGGTGAGCACCACCATCGCAGCGCCGATGCGCTCGCCGCTGTTCTCCAACGCGGACGCCAGGGTGCCGGTGTCGCGCGCGGCGACCGCCTCGCGGAAACCATAGTCGGCGGCGACCGCCTGGGCCGCCTGGGTCAGCTGCTTGCGATTGCTTTCCAGCAGACGCGAGAAGACCATCGCGCCGACATCGAGCTGGCGTTTGACTTCTCGTCCGGCGCTATCGCGGTTCGTCGCCAGCACGGCGCCGAGCGCCGCGGCCAGAACCGCCGCCAGCAACAGCAAAAAAGTAACCGCGATTCGGGTTCGAAGAGCCAACGCCTTTGCTCCCAGTGTTGGCTAGGTAGGCTAACGATTAGGTTAAACGGCTCACCGAATCAAGGCTGTGCGCTCGAACACAATCCGTAGGGCCGGAGCCGGCGTACGTGAACTGGGTCTCACATCGCTTACACTGGGTGCCAGTCATGCCCATCGTACGCCTCGATAAAGTCAGCTTGAGCTTCGGTCTGAAACCCCTGCTGGACGGTGTCGGTCTGCAGCTGCGCAAGGGCGACCGGATATGCCTGCTGGGCCGCAACGGGGAGGGAAAATCGACCCTGCTGCGCGTGATTTCGCGGGAGGTATTGCCGGATCACGGCGAGGTCTGGATTCGGCCTGGGGCGCGAATAGCGAGCCTGGCGCAGGAGGTCTCACCCGCGAGCGATGCGTTGGTGCGCGATGTGCTGCGCGGCGGCGTGCCGCTAAAAACTCCTGATGAAGATTGGCAGGGGCAACTGCAGGTGGATCAGGTTGTATCCCGATTGGGGCTCGACGCCGCTGTGCTGATGAGCACGCTCTCGGGAGGATGGCGCCGGCGCGTCATGCTCGGCCGCGCGCTGGTGGCTGCGCCGGACGTGTTGCTATTGGATGAGCCGACGAATCATTTGGACATCGAGGCCATCGCCTGGCTCGAGAACATGATGCTCGAGTTCAGCGGAGCATTGTTGTTCGTCAGCCACGACCGCTCCTTCGTCCGGCGCTTGGCCACCAAGATCGTCGAGCTCGACCGGGGACAACTGCGTATTTGGCCCGGCGGCTATGACGACTTCGTCGCGCAGAAGCAGGCGGCCCTCGAAGTGGAGGCCAAGCAGGCCGCATTGTTCGACAAGAAATTAGCCCAGGAAGAGGTCTGGATTCGCAAGGGCGTGGAAGCGCGCCGCACGCGCAATGAGGGCAGGGTGCGGGCGCTCGAACAATTGCGCATCGAGCGCCGGGCGCGGCGCGAACAAGTAGGGACGGTAGCGCTGCGCGCACAGGATGCCTCGCCCTCGGGTAAATTGGTTTTTGATGCGGAGCACGTCACCCATGGCTTTGGTGGCGCGCCGATCGTCCAGGATTTCTCCACGCGAATTCAGCGCGGGGACCGCGTCGGCATCATCGGGCCCAATGGTTGCGGCAAAACCACGCTGATCAAGCTGTTGGTGGGTGAGATCGAACCGGCGAGTGGTCTGATCAAGCGCGGCACCAACCTGGTGCCGGCGTATTTCGACCAGCAACGCGAGCAGCTGGATCCGGCCGCTTCCATCATGGATAACGTGACCGGGGGCAGCGGCGATACCGTTGCCCTTGATGGCCGGAGCCGGCACGTGTCAGGGTATCTGCGCGATTTTCTGTTTCCACCCGAGCGCCTGAATTCGCCGGTAAGCATGCTGTCGGGCGGCGAGCGCAATCGTCTATTGTTGGCGCGCCTGTTCGCACGCCCCAGCAATCTATTGATCATGGACGAACCGACCAATGATCTCGACGCGGAGACGCTCGATCTCCTGGAGGAATTGGTTGCCCAATACTCGGGAACCTTGCTGCTGGTCAGTCACGATCGAGCCTTTCTCGACAATGTCGTGACCAGCACCCTGGTGTTCGAGGGCCCCGGCCGGGTCGGGGAGTACGTCGGCGGCTACAGTGATTGGTTGCAGCAGCGCAAGGCCCCGTCCTCGCCCGCGGCCGTAACATCGGCGCCGGCCCAAAAGACTTCCGCGTCAAAGCCTCGGCGTCTGTCGTATCACGAACAGCGCGAACTCGCACAGTTGCCCGAGAAAATCCAACATCTCGAAGCGGAACAGGCGCAGTTGCACATCCTGATCAGCGATCCTGCGACGTTTCAGCGAAACAAGGACGAGGCTACCGCGGCGCTGCAGCGCCTGCAGGCATTGACGGCGGAGCTCGAGGCGGCCTACGCGCGCTGGGACGCTTTGGAGACGTTTGCGATCTCCGCGTCGCGCCTCTAGCGGCGCGGCCGCCCGCGGCCGAGAAGATCGCTGGGATTGGGCAAACTCGCACCCGCCGCATCGGGGATCACCAGCGAGGAAGCCTGTTCGCGGCGCAGTTCCTGAAGCTCGCGCATGGTCTGTTGCACAGCCTGCTCCGCAGCCTCGCCAAATTTCTCGATTGCCGCGTTCAACGTCGCCGCTTCGAGTTCGAAACTGATCGGTACCGCGCCCATAGGCGTCATGACTTGCGCCTGCCCTACAAACAGCACGGCACGCGTCTCATCCACCCCGCCCTCGGCACTTACCGGGGTCAATCTGCGGATGGTGCCGACCTTGCGATCCGTGAACGTCTCCTCGCGATAGACTTGCGTCGAGTCCATGGCCGCCCGGCGGCCCTCGTTGGCGGAACTCATGAGTACCTTACCCCTTGTGATTCGTCGAAATGCCAACCCTAGCAGTTTTCGGCGTTGTGATGGAGGCCTGATACGATAGTGAGCTTGATACACCCGATGAAAGCGCACAGAGTTCCTTGGGCCACCCTCACGGGAATTGTCCTTCTCGGGGTGGCCTTGTTCGTGCTGCATCACTTGCTCGGCCAGTATCGGTGGAGCGACATTCTGGCGCGCATGAGGGCAATCCCGAATGTGAAGCTGCTGCGCGCCGCTTTCTTCACCTGCGCCGGATACGGCTGTTTGACCTTGTATGATGCGCTCGCCGTGCGTTTCGCGGGGGCGCGGGTGCCCTATCCCCGCGTGGCCCTGATCTCATTCATGGGCTATGCCATCGGACACAACGTCGGATTCAACTCCTTGAGCGGCGGCGCCGTTCGCTATCGCGCCTACTCGGCACTCGGTCTGAGCGCGAAGCAGATTGCCACCATCATCGCGTTCGGCACGCTGACTTTCTTCCTGGGGGCGGGAGTTCTGCTTGGATTGTCCTTGCTGTCGAACGCGGGCTTGTCCGGCTCGTTGCTGCACGTTCACGCTTGGCTGGCCATTGCCGCAGGCGGCGTGCTGCTTGCCGGCGTCGCCGCTTATCTGTGGTTGGTTTGCACGCGCCATGCGCCGCTGCGCTTTCGGCACTTCCAGATTCCGGTGCCGAAGGCGCGGGTCGCCTTCGCGCAGATCGGCGTCAGTTGTCTCGACATGCTCTGTGCTTGCGCGGTGCTGTATGTGCTCTTGCCGCCCCAGGCCGCGCTCAGCTTTGCGGCTTTCGCCGGCGTGTACCTGCTGGCCCTCGCGGCCGGTGTACTCAGCAATGTTCCCGGCGGCATCGGGGTGTTCGAGTTCGTCCTGCTGTTGCTGCTGCCAAACGTGCCTCAGGATCGATTGCTGGGTGCGCTGCTCGCTTACCGGGCCATTTACTACTTTGCGCCGTTCGCCCTCGCTCTGGTGCTTCTCGGAGCGCACGAAGTGTGGGTGCATCGCGCGCCCGTGGTACGCCTGGCGCGGCTGGTGCGGACTTTTCTCACCGCGGTCACTCCGCAGGCCATCGCGATCGCGGTCTTTCTCGCCGGGGCCGTGCTGCTTTTCTCCGGCGCCACTCCGGCGATCAGCAATCGGCTGATTTTGCTGCGGGACTTCGTGCCCCTGTCGGTGCTGGAGCTGTCGCATCTACTCGGCAGCGTGGTCGGCGTCGGGCTGCTCATCATCGCGCATGGTCTATATAGCCGATTGCATACCGCTTGGTGGCTGACGATCTGGCTCTTGTGCGCCGGCATCGTGCTGTCGTTGCTGAAGGGATTCGACTACGAGGAAGCCTGTGTGCTCGCGGTCGTGGTCTTCGTTCTGTTGTCGGCACGCGAGCGTTTTCGGCGGCGCGCCTCCCTGCTTGACCAGCATTTCTCGGCCGCATGGGTCGCGGCGTTTCTGCTGGTGCTGCTGATGGCGGGCTGGTTGGTGCTGTTCGCCTACCGGCATCTGCCCTATGACAACGAATTGTGGTGGCAGTTTGCCTTCCAGGCATCGGCGCCGCGCAGCCTGCGCGCCTCGCTGCTCGCCGCCATCATCGCGGCTGCCTATGGTTTGTGGCGGGTATTGCGGCCGGCCGCGCCGCGCTTCGCCGCGCCGCACGCGGCGGATCTGGAACGTGTCGCCGAATTGATAGAAAAAGGCGAGGACACCACGGCGAATCTTGCGTTGCTCGGCGATAAGAATCTGCTGTTCAACCAGGAGCATACCGCCTGCATCATGTTCAAAGCCTCGGGCAGCAGCTGGGTCGCAATGGGAGACCCCATCGGTCCGCCGGAACTCGGCGAATCTTTGGCCTGGGAATTTCTGGAGGATTGCGATTCCATGGCGGTATCGCCGGTGTTCTACCAGGTCACGCCGGACCGCCTGCCTTTGTATATCGACCTGGGGCTCAATTTGAGCAAGCTCGGCGAAGAAGCCCGGGTGCCTCTCGAAACCTTCTCGCTGAGCGGCGCGACACGGGCGGATCTGCGCCAAGCGCACCGGCGGGCCAACCGTGATGGCGCAACATTCGAGCTCATCGAGCGCGGGCATGTGGCGCAATGGTTGCCGGAATTACGCGCGGTGTCCGACGCCTGGCTTGCGGAGAAGAACACCGCGGAGAAACGTTTCTCCCTGGGATTCTTCGATGAGCGCTATATTGCGAACTTCGATGTCGGCGCGGTGCGTTGCGGCGGAGCGGTGGTTGCTTTCGCCAACCTGTGGCGCGGGGGCAGAAACGAGCTGTCGGTGGATCTCATGCGCTACAACAATTCCGCGCCGAAGGGCGTCGTGGATTTCATGCTGATCGAGTGCATGCAATGGGGCAAAACCCAAGGCTTCAAGTGGTTCAATTTGGGGATGGCGCCGCTGGCGGGTCTCGAGGAGCACGCTCTGGCTCCCACGTGGCACAAGCTCGGGCGCATGGTGCAGCGCTATGGTGAAATGTTCTACAACTTCGAGGGTCTGCGCAAGTACAAGGAAAAGTACAGCCCGGTGTGGCGTCCACGCTATCTGGCCGCCCCCGATGGCCTCGCCCTGGCCGGCGCGCTGCTGGACGTGACCGCGCTGATCTCGGGAGGAGTGCGCAACGTGCTGCGAAAGGGATAGTTCAGGCGAATCGGGCTTCGATCTTGTGCACGAACTCCCGCATTTTCGGCAGAAACTGCTCGACCGCCGTTCTCAGGGGCACGGCAGTCGCGGCATAGCGCACCGCTACGGTGGCGAGAATTCGATCTCTGGCGCGCACCGGGATGGCGAGGCTGGTTTCCTCGGAGACGCGCCGCGCGCGATGCGCCATGCCGAAGCCTTGCGTGCGTGTCTCGTTCAGCAAGCGCTCGACTTCAATTCGATTGCGCGCCAATCGGTCCTCCGGCAGCGAGGAGCGCGCCAGCATCTCAAGGAGCGCATCGCGTTGCGCCGCCCCGCAGAAAGCCAGGTAAGCGCGACCCGCGGCCGAAGCCAGCATGGGCAAGCGGACTCCGGCGCTGTATCGCTCCAAAGCGAGCGGGCTCGTTGCGTCGGTGGTCTCGCGAATCATCATGTTCGATCCCGATGGAGTCGCCACCGACACCGGCCACACGATCTGCTCGCCCAATGTCGCGAGCAGGGGCTTGGCGATGTGCGCGACCAAGGCCTCATCGTCGAAGCCGTCGGACAGGGCGCGCACCATGATGGTCGGCCTATAGCAATCATCGTGCGCGTCGCGCTCAACGTAGCCTGCCAGGCGCAGGGTCTCCAAAATGCGGTAGGTCGTGGTGCGCGGCAGGCCTACGGCGGCCGCCAGGGTGTTGATCGCCGCCCGCTCGAGACGATTCAATTCGGTCAGTACCTCTAAACCTCGATTCAGGGCGCGTACGGGGCGGGTCGAATCGCGGCCGCTTTCCTCGTCGGCATTCGGGGGCCGCGCGGAGTGCGACGTAACTTGTGCGTGCATGGTTTTCTCTTACTAAACATGGGCTTATGTCCGGCGAGAGCTGCGGATCCCGTAGCGCACCCAATGCACCAGTTCTCTTTGGATCCGGTCTCGTACATAAGTACCATCGGGATGGAATCTGGTTGCCCGAGTAACGGGATGGATGCTCAGCTACAATCCGCGACCGATTTACGCCTCAATTAAGGAATCAGGCACAACATGTCGGAACAATACGTAGAAACCGTGATCATCGGCGCCGGGCCCGTCGGACTGTTCCAGATCTTCGAACTGGGTCTTCTCGGCATCACGACCCACATCATTGATTCCTTGGCGGCACCCGGCGGCCAATGCACCGAGCTGTATCCCGACAAGCCCATTTATGACATACCGGCCCTGCCGGTATGCGGGGCTCAGGAACTCATCGATCGATTGCTGCAGCAGGTGAAGCCCTTCCATGCCGTTTTTCATCTAGGGCAGGAGGTAACCGAGCTGCGCGTGCTGGGTAACGGCAAGTTTCATGTGGCGACATCCACCGGTACGCGGCTCACTGCGGGCGCGGTGGTCATTGCCGCCGGAGTGGGTTCATTCCAGCCGAGGCGTTTGAGCATACCGGGCGTCGAGCAGTTCGAAGGCAAGACTGTTCACTATCGGGTCAAGTCGGCCGGCGATTTCTTCAATCAGAATCTGGTGATCTGCGGCGGCGGAGATTCGGCGCTGGACTGGACGGTGGCATTCTGCGACAAGGCAAGATCACTGACCTTGGTGCATCGCCGTCCGGAGTTTCGCGCCGCGCCCGCCACTGTCGCCAAGATGCGCGACTTGGTGGCTGCAGGGAAGATGAAATTGCTGCAGGGAAACGCCGTTGCCGTCCACAAGGACAACGACAAGCTCACGGGACTGGACGTGCAAATCGCGGACGGCAGCACCCAGCACGTGCCGGTGGATCACGTGTTTGCCTTCTTCGGGCTGCATCCCAAGCTGGGGCCCATTGCCGAGTGGGGGCTGGAGCTCGATAAAAAAGCGCTCAAGGTCGACACGGAAAAATTTCAGACCAGCGTCCCGGGAATATTCGCGGTCGGCGACATCAATACTTATCCCGGCAAGAAGAAGCTCATCTTGAGCGGATTTCACGAGGCGGCGCTGACGGCATTCGCGATCCAGCATCACCTGTTCCCGGAGAAACGGCAGTTTTTGCAGTACACGACCACCAGCCCCATCATGCAGAAACGCCTGGGTGTTTAGATGAATCAGCTATTGGAAGACCTGATCAAGGTCATGACCCTGGAGCGCCTCGAGATCAATCTATTCCGGGGCCAAAGCCGCGACATCGGCTCGCCGCAGGTGTTCGGGGGCCAAGTGCTGGGCCAAGCGTTGGTGGCGGCGACGGCGACCGCGGAAGATCGACAGGTTCATTCGTTGCACGCGTATTTCCTGCGCCGCGGCGATTTCAATTCCCCGATCGTGTACGAAGTCGATCGCGCCTGGGACGGCAAGCATTTCGCGACGCGCCGCGTGGTCGCCATCCAGCATGGGCAGCAGATATTCAACATGTCCGCGTCATTCCAAATACCGGAAGCGGGGCTGGATCATCAGATTCCGATGCCTGACGTGCCGGCTCCCGAGGCGCTGCCTGATCTGGACCGGGTTCTCGCCGCGCTGCCGAATTTGCCGCCCTTCATGCAGAAGATGCTGGATCAGAAGCGGCCTTTCGAATTCAAGCCGGTGGAACTGCCGAGTTTCGATCGGCCGGCGAAATCGAAGCCGATCAAGTACGTTTGGATCCGCGCCGTCGATAAGCTGCCTGACGATGAAGCGCTGCATCGATGTCTTCTGGCATACGCTTCCGATTTTCAGCTGCTCGATACGGCGCTCAAGCCTCACGGGCTTTCCATGATCAAGGACAAATTGGTCATCGCGAGCATCGATCATGCCATGTGGTTCCACCGCAGCGTTCGCGTCGACGATTGGCTGTTGTACGCGATGGACAGTCCCAGCGCTTCGGGAGCCCGCGGATTCACCCGCGGCAGCGTGTTCGCGCGCGACGGCCGCCTGGTGGCAAGCGTCTCGCAGGAGGGCTTGATTCGAGTGATGTCCTAAGAGGATCCTAAATGTTCAAGGTCATCGTCATTTTCGTGGTCGTGCTCGCCGTGCTGATCGGAGGCATGCTGGCCTTGCGCACCAGCCGCAACACCGGCATGCCCGGCGAGGACGTGCTGAAGCGGACGGCCGAGCGTGCCCGACAGCAGGCGGCCAAGGACCAGGCCGAGCGCTAGCCTAGGGGCCGGGGGCCGGGGGCCGGGGATTCGGGGCTGAGCCGCGACACTTCCCACACCTCGCGCGGCAAGACAAATAGATGGCAATCCCACCATCTATTCTTGGCGCGCCGGTGCTTGCGATACATCGCTTCCCAACGCATGCCGATTTTTTCCAGCACGCGGATCGATGCTGCATTGTTGACGTCGACCGTCGATATCACCCGTTCAGCGCGTAAATCGTGAAACGCCCCTTCGATGAGAGCGAGCGCGACTTCGGTGGCGTATCCCTTGCCCCATTGCGCCGCCTCGAGCATGTAACCTAGGTCCACGACATTGCTTTCGATCCATGAAAGATCACAGGCCCCGATCAGCCTGCCGGTCAGCTTTTCCTCCACTGCGAGCTCAAAGCGCGTACGCGGCCGCTCCTGTTGGGAGGCAAGAAGCTCTTCGAGGTACTCGGCGGTGCTCTCGGTGTCGCGGGGTCTGAAGAATAGATAGCGGGTGACGCGCGGATCCGAAGAATAGGAATGCACCGCATCGAAATCCGCGGTGACGAATTCACGCAGATTCAGTCGCGCCGTGTGAACCGGCACGGTCAATTTGCGCACAACACCTTGCCCGGATTCAATATGCCCTTCGGATCCAGCGCGCGCTTCAGCAGGTGCATGACGGAGAGTTCCACCGGGTCAGCGCGGCGCGCGAACTCCCCGGCCTTGAGCCGCCCGATGCCGTGCTCGGCGCTGATACTTCCGCCCAAGCTTTCCACCAGATCGAACATGGCGGTCTCGAGCGCGTGCGTCCTTCCCAGGAACGCGGCAAGGTCGGCGTCCGGCTTCTGACTCAGATTGAAGTGCAAATTGCCGTCGCCCGCATGCCCGTAGGAGACAACATCGCCCTCGGGAGCCAGCTCATGGGCGAGCGCGCCGCCTTTTTCAATGAGTGTGGGGATGGCGGAAAGCGGAACGGATACGTCGTGCTTGATGCTGGCGCCGTGGCGGCGCTGTGCTTCAGGCACGGATTCCCGCAATTTCCACATAGCCTGCGCTTGCGCGAGCGATGTCGCGATCATGGCGTCCTTGACGGTGCCGGCGGACGCGGCTTCTTCGAGCTCCGCGGTCAGGAGTCCTGCCAGGTTTTGAGTTGGATTCGGCGAGCTCAGTTCGATGAGCAGATACCATGGACAACCGAACTCCAGTGGGTTGGCGACCCCGGATACCTGCTTGACGGTCATGTCCACCGCGATGCGCGGCATCAATTCGAAGGAGGTCACCTGATCTCCCGCGGCCGCGCGCAAGCGGGTCAACAGCTGCAAGGCATGCTGCGGAGAATCGATACCGGTCAATGCGGTCGCGATGTCGGCCGAAAGCGGGAACAGCTTCAAGGATGCCGCCGTGATGATGCCCAGCGTTCCCTCGGCTCCTATGAATAGAGACTTCACGTCGTATCCGGTGTTGTCCTTGCGCAGGCTTTTCAACGCCGAGAGAACGCGCCCGTCCGCCAGCACGACTTCCAGGCCGAGCACCAGATCGCGCATCATGCCGTAGCGCAAGACGGCGGTGCCGCCGGCATTGGTCGAGAGATTGCCGCCGATCTGCGCCGTACCCTCGGAACCCAGGCTCAAGGGGAACAATCGTCCCGCCTCGCGTGCGGCCGCTTGGGCAGCGGCCAGCGTGCAACCCGCTTCCACGATCATCGAATAGTTGGCTGCATCGATCTGGCGTATGCGATTCAGGCGCTGCAAAGACACCACAACCTGCGAGCCGCTTTCATCCGGCGTGGCGCCGCCGCAGTAGCTGGTATTGCCGCCGTACGGCACCACGGCGACTTCGTCGCGATGGCAGATCGCCATGATCGCGGAGATTTCTGCGGTATTGCGCGGCAAGAGCACAAGCGGGGTGGCGCCGCGGTACAAACGGCGAAAGTCGCTGAGGTAGGGGGCGAGATCGGCGGGCGAAGCCAGCCAGCCGCCGTTACCGACCGCCGATTTCAGTTCCGCAAGGGCTGCGGCGCTAGGCGGTCGAGGCATGAACGGTGCCGACAGTGGCCATCAAATGCGCTTGCCCGCTCCGTCCCGCACCGCCGCCGGCACAGGCTTCAAATCCCATATCAACCCGCAAAACGACATCAGTTTCAGGACATAAAAGGTGATGTCGAATTCCCACCAATAGAAGCCCTGGCGCACCGACGCCGGATAGTGATGGTGATTGTTGTGCCAGCCTTCACCCAATGTGATGAGGGCGAGCAAGGCGTTATTGCGGCTGGCATCGCCGGTCCGATAGCGCTGGCGCCCGAAAACATGCGACAGGGAATTGATGGTGTAGGTGCCGTGATAAACCATCACGGTGGAGATGAAGAATCCCCACACCAGCATTTGCCAACCGGTGGTGTGAAGTCCGGGAGCGACATGCTTCAACAACACGCCGAGCAGGAATACCCCTGCTCCCAAGAGCGTCGGAACGACCACGTCGAAGCGGTCGAGGAAGCGCAATTCGGGGTATTTGAGAAGATCCTTGACGCGCGATAAATCCGCCGCGAAGTGCTTCTGGGACATGAACCACCCCATGTGGCTCCAGAAGAAGCCGTGCTGCTTGGGCGAATGCACGTCTTCCGGCTTGTCCGAGTGCACATGATGATGGCGATGATGGGCTGCCCACCAAATGGGACCGCGCTGCACCGCCGAAGCGCCCAGCATGCCGAATATGAACTGGCCGAGCCGCGAAGTCTTGAAGCTGCGGTGCGAAAAGTAGCGATGATAGAAGCCGGTGATGGCGAACATGCGCACGGTGTACAGAACGATGGCCACGGACAGCGCGATCCAGCTGAAACCCACCCAGATGACGGCGAAGCATATGGCGTGCATCAGCAGGAAAGGTACGCTGCGGGCCCAGTCGACTCTGTGAGATTCGCGCGGCGCTACTTCGCGCGGCCGGGTGGAGAAGTCGCTGTTGCCGAACCATCTGGAGAGCTCGCGGCCCACCCGCACCGAGGCGGGCGGTTCGATCGCGATTTCATTTTCCGGAGTCATCTTCAAATTCCTTAAGATTTCAGTGCCGCGATTCGCTCATCCAGGGGTGGATGGCTCATGAAAAGCCGTGTGAACCCGCTGGTGCTGCCGGTATTGATGCCGAAGGCCTGCAGCTGCTGCGGCATCGGCTCACCCTGGCTGCGCTTCAACACCTGCAACGCATCGATCATGCTGCCGACTCCGGCGAGATCCGCGCCGCCGCGGTCGGCCCGAAATTCGCGCTGCCGCGAATACCAGCATACGATGATGCTCGCAAATATGCCCAAGACGAACTGCGCCAGCATAGTGGTGATAAAAAATCCGATTCCGGATTCCTGTCTGTCGTTCCTCAAGACCGCCCGGTCGACCACGCCGCCGATGATTCGGGCGAGGAAAATCACGAATGTATTTAGCACACCTTGCAAAAGCGCGAGGGTAACCATATCACCGTTTGCGACATGGGTAATTTCGTGACCGAGTACCGCTTCGACTTGCGCGCGCGACATGTTG
The DNA here is from genome assembly GCA_036494725.1 of Steroidobacteraceae bacterium. GTDB lineage: Bacteria > Pseudomonadota > Gammaproteobacteria > Steroidobacterales > Steroidobacteraceae > Bog-1198. Next base: position 15,179 of record DASXNX010000036.1, on the reverse strand, counting down.
CGCAGCAGGCCGGTGCTGACCGCTACCAGCGCGGCGTTGCGCCGTGCGCCGGTTGCAAAGGCATTCATTTCCTCGGAGTCGAATATACCGACCTCCGGCATGCCAAGATGCGCCTGATCGGCCAACCGTTTGACCGCTCCGAGCAGCCAGCGCTCCAGATCCGACTCAGGGTGGGCGATCACACGCACGCCCATCATGCGCTTCGCAGTCCACTTGGACAGCGCCAGTGAAATCAACGAGCCGCCGAAACCGAAGATAGCCGCAAATACCAACAAACCACCGGTGCCGCCTTGCATCAAGTGAACGCCAAACACCTGTTCGACGACGAACAGCACGACGCTCAGGAGCGCGAGGACGGCGAGATTCGTGGCGACGAACAGCAAAATGCGTTTCATGGGGCTTTTCTTCGAAAAAAAGAACCGCAATATGGTAACGCGGCATAGTGGAGGTCGGGACGTTGCTATTCAATTTCAAGTCTGGGATTCGGCAGCGAGGCGGAGCCGCATTCTTTTTTGACCGCTGCGCGGCCTGGCGTATCTTAAGTGTTTGTAAAATAAAGAATTAATATCTTTAGAGTTGGCAATGCAATATAAGGATTACTACCAGATTCTTGGGCTGGCCCGCGGCGCCGATGCGGACGAAGTGAAGCGCGCCTATCGCAAACTTGCGCGTAAGTACCATCCGGACGTCAGCAAGGAACGCAATGCGGAAGACAAGTTCAAGGAAGTTCAGGAAGCTTACGAGGTGCTGCGCGATTCGGACAAGCGCGCCGCCTACGATCATCTGGGGCCCGATTTCCGCAACGGACAGCAGTTTCGCCCGCCGCCCGATTGGGCGCAGCGGTTCGGACAGTCCGGCGGGCAACGGTTCTCCGACCTCAATGGATTCAGCGATTTTTTTGCCAGTTTGTTCGGCGGCGGCGGAGCGGCGGGATTCGGCGGCGGATCAATGCCGGCCGATGCGGAAGCCGGGCACTTGGATATCACCGTTGAGGAGGCTTTTAAGGGCACGCGGCGCCGGGTGATGGTCAGCGAGAATTCGCGGCCGCGCCAGATCGACGTGCAAATCCCGGCCGGCGTCACCGAAGGTCAGCCCCTGCGAATCAGCAGCGGGCGCAGCTCGCTCATTCTTAGGGTGCGGCTGCGCCCGCACCATCTCTACGAGGTGTCCGGCAAGGACGTGCAAATCGAACTGCCCTTGGCGCCGTGGGAGGCGGCCTTGGGCGCGAAGGTGGCGGTACCCACGCTCGGCGGAACGGTCGAGCTCACCGTGCCGGCCGGTGCGCAATCGGGTCAGAAGCTGAGGTTGCGGGGCCGAGGGCTTCCGGGCGGCCCGGCGGGGGATCAGATCGTCTTGATCAAGCTGGTGACCCCTGCGGCGCAATCGCCAAGCGCGAAAGAGGCCTATGAACGCATGAAGCGCGATTTCAACTTCGATCCCCGCGCCGAGTGGCCGTAGTATCGCGAGCTTGAAGATTCGAAGGCCGGCCCCACAAATCGAAGATTCACATTTCAACAACCATCGAATGGTGATCGTTAGGCCATGAGCACTGAGACATCGCCCCAAGTCAGGGAATTTCAAGCCGAAACCAAGCAGGTGCTGCGGCTGGTGATACATTCGTTGTACTCGCATAAGGAGATATTCCTGCGCGAGTTGATCTCGAATGCATCGGACGCCTGCGAGAAATTGCGCTTCGAGGCGCTCGCCAATCCAGGTCTTTTGGGCGCCGATTCGCTGTCGATCGCGCTGACCCCGGACAGCACTGCCGGCACCTTGAGCATCAAGGACAACGGCATCGGCATGAGCGAGGCCGAGATTATCGATAATCTGGGCACCATCGCACGCTCCGGCACGAAGAGGTTCCTCGAGACTTTGAGCGGCGATTCCGCCAAGGACGCCCAGCTGATCGGTCAATTCGGGGTCGGCTTTTATTCGGCTTTCATCGTGGCCGACAAGGTCACCGTGCTCAGCAAACGCGCCGACTCGCCGGCAGTGCGTTGGGACTCGACGGGTGAAGGTCAGTATGAGATTTCAGGGAGCGACAAGTCCGATCGCGGCACGGAAGTGATCCTGCATCTGCGCGAAGAGGACAAGGAGTTCCTGGAAGCGGCGCGTTTGCGCCAATTGGTGCGCAAGTATTCCGATCATCTGAGCATCCCGATCGTATTGATGTCGGGCGACAGCACCGATACCTTGAATCAAGCCAAGGCGTTCTGGACGCGTCCGAAATCCGAATTGAAGGATGAGGACTATCAGGCGTTCTACCAGCACCTGACGCATGACTCCCAAGGAGCAAGACTTTGGGCGCACAACAAGGTCGAGGGCAATATCGAATACACCTCGCTGCTCTACCTGCCGAAACGCGCGCCATTTGACCTGTTCGAGCGCGAGCAAAAAGGCGGCGTGCAGCTTTACGTCAAGCGTGTGTTCATCATGGATAAAGCGGCGGAATTATTGCCGCCGTATTTGCGCTTCATGCGAGGCTTGGTCGATTCCGCCGATTTGCCGCTGAATGTGTCGCGCGAACTGCTGCAAAATAACCGTACCGTCGAAAAGATCAAGTCGGCTTTGGTGAAACGCAGCTTGGACATGCTCGAGGATCTCGCGGCAAACAAGCCGGAGGAGTACGCGGAGTTCTACCAGACTTTCGGCGTGGTGCTGAAGGAAGGCATCATCGAGGATCCTGCGCAGAAAATTCGCATCGCCAAGCTGCTGCGTTTTCATTCGACGGCAACAACCGGCGACGCCCCTGAAGTGACTCTCGAGGCCTACATCTCGCGCATGCAGGCAGATCAGAAGGCCATCTACTATCTTACCGCCGACACGCTCGCAGCTGCGCGCAACAGCCCGCATCTGGAGGGGTTTCGCGCCAAGAACACGGAAGTGCTCTTGCTCACCGATCGCATCGATGAGTGGGTGGCCGGCCATTTACACGAGTTCGAGGGCAAGACCCTGGCCAACGTCGCGAGCTCGGCGGCGGACGTGGCATCCGCGATAGAGACTCCCGAGAAGGCCGCCGCGGAAAGCACATTCAAGAGCACGCTGGAGAGGCTGGGCCAAGCTTTAAGCGGCAAAATAGCCAGCGCGCAGATTTCCTCGCGCCTGACCGATTCGCCTGCCGTGCTGGTCGCGGGGGAATTCGGCGTCAGCTTGCGCATGGGGCGCATCCTGAAACAGGCGGGCCAGAATAATCCCTTTGCGACATTGCCTGTGCTCGAGTTGAATCCTAAACATCCGCTGGTGCTGCGCCTCAAGGACACGGCGGACGATGCGGTGTTCGCGGAGCTGGGTCATGTGCTGTACGACCAGGCGATGCTGGCGGAGGGCGGCGAGCTGGATGATCCCGCGACTTTCGTTCGGCGCGTGAATCGGCTCATCGTCGAAGGCTTGTCCGCTCAACCGAAAATTATCCTGAGTTAGTCGTGCTGACGCCGCAGTGGGCTTCGAGCGATGAGGCGCCGGTTGACGATGCGCCGTTGCTGGACGCTTACTCCGGCGCCGTCATTGGCGCGCTGGAGCGAGCGGCTCCATCCGTGACCTTCATCGAGGTGACGCGCCGTGCCGCCAGCAGGGGCGAACGCGCTGCGTCTCGCGTGCGGGGCAGCGGCTCGGGGTTTCTCTTCACGCCCGATGGTTATCTGTTGACCAACAGCCACGTGGTCGATGGCGCCGAGGAGATCCTCGTGCGCCTCAACGAGGAAGCGAGCTTGCATGCGGATCTGGTGGGCAATGATCCGGACTCCGACCTGGCCGTGCTGCGCATCGGTTCGCCCGCTGCCTTGCCATTCGCCGAATTCGGCGATTCCTCGCAGCTGAAAGTGGGGCAGGTCGCGATCGCGATCGGCAATCCCTTGGGTTATGCAAAGACCGTGACCACCGGCGTGGTCTCCGCGCTGGGGCGCACACTTCGCGCCAGTTCGGGGAGGCTCATGCACGATGTCATTCAAACCGACGCGGCCCTCAATCCCGGAAACTCTGGCGGACCGCTGGTCGACTCCAAGGGCCGGGTGATCGGGGTCAACACCGCCATGATCCCGCAGGCTCAGGCCATCTGTTTTGCCACCGGCATAAACACGGCAAAATGGGTCATTGGTCAGCTGTTCGCCCATGGTAGGGTAAGGCGCGCCTACATCGGGGTGTCGGGCGCCACAGTGGCGATTGCGACCCGCGTGGTCCGGCACTTCGGTCTGCCGGGCAATAAAGCGGTGCATGTTTCGGAGATCGTGCGAGGCAGTCCAGCGGAGCTGGCGGGGGTGGAACCGGGAGATCGTATGATTGCACTCGATGGCTCGGGCCTGGACGGCATCGACGGGCTGCAGCGCAGGCTCGAAGCCAGCCTGATCGGCCGCGCTTGCGAATTGCAGCTGTTGCGTCGGTCGAGTTTGATCCGGGTGACCATCAGGCCGGTTGAAACGCCGGTGCATCGATCCGTTAGCCGCTAGCATGAAAGTTGGGGAAAATCAGCGATGAATCCGACGCCGCAGCCGATGACCTTGGCGGTCCCGCCCGAGCCCACCGATCACAGCCGTGGTTCCGAGCACGCGCGTGTAATCGTGATCGAGTACGGGGATTTCGAATGTCCGAGCTGCAAGGTCGCGGCCACCACGCCCACGCTGCTCCTGGATCGATTTCCCAATCAAGTGCGCTTCATCTTCAGAAACTTTCCTCTCGAGGAGGCGCATCCCCATGCGCTATTCGCGGCGGAGGCCGCGGAAGCGGCGGGCGCCCAGGGAAAATTTTGGCCAATGTACGATGTTTTGTTCAAGAATCAAGCGCACCTGAAAGGCGCGGATCTGCAGCGCTACGCGGCCGCTTTGGGCTTGGACATGGCGCGCTACGTGGCCGAGATGGACGATCACATCTATCTGCAGAAGGTTCGCGAACACGTCGCGGGAGGCCGCCGCAGCCACATCCGCGCCACTCCGACCTTCTTCATCAACGGCGTGCTGCAGGACATTTCCTTCGGCATGAAGGCATTGCACGACGCCGTGGCGACGGCGGTGGCACACCATCACTAGCATCGGGCCGCCAATGAGCGTTCTGGACTTTCCAATCTTGTTATTTTTGATGTCCATAGTTTTGTTGTCGGTGTCGGCGTGGGCTGGATTGATCCTGCGGGGCCGCAAGGAGCTGGAGGGCGAGTCGCGCGAGGATTTTGGCGTGGTGCTTGCCGCCTCCCTGACGCTGCTCGGTCTCATCATCGGATTTAGTTTTTCCATGGCCACCAGCCGCTACGATCAGCGCAAGAACTACGAGGAGGCGGAGGCCAACGCCATCGGTACGGAATTCGTCAGGGTGGACCTCCTGCCTGCCGCCGAAGCAGCCAGCGCGAAAAGAGCGCTCGCGATCTATCTGCGTGAGCGCGTGCTCTGGTACAAAGAACGGGACTCGCAGCATCTGCGGCAGATCGACGAGAAGATCGCGCAGCTGCAAAATGAAATGTGGACCGCCGTCAAGGTCCCCGCCGCGGCCCAGCCGAATCCGCTTCTCGCGCTGGTGGTTTCGGGAATGAATGACGTGCTGAATTCACAGGGCTATACGCAGGCAGCCTGGTGGAACCGCATTCCCGTGGCGGCATGGTTTCTCATGGTCGCGATCGCGGTGCTCTGCAATGGCATGATGGGATACGGCGCAGGTATCCGCCGATCGCGGTTCTTCGTGATCATGATCCTTCCGGTGATCGTGTCGATTTCGTTCTATCTGATAGCCGATATCGACAGTCCGCGCGGCGGTTTGGTGCAAGTCGTTCCGCAGAATCTACTGAGTCTCGTTGCAGGGTTGCCGCAGTAAGAGGCCGACAAAAAAGGGCACCCCGTCGGGTACCCCGTCGGGCGCCCCGTCGGGCGCCCTCACTCATTCGTTGAGGCGAGAGGTTTGGGGGCTAGCTCCAGTCGTCCCCGCCACCACCACCGCCGAAACCGCCGCCGTCGTCCCAGGAGCCAGAGTCATTGGACCCGAAATCGGCTCCTCCCATGTCGTTATTGCTCATGGGTGGCTCGGCTGCGTCCGCGGCCGGTATCACGCCGCCGTCGCGCCGACCGCCATCGAGAAAGTGATGCGCCAGCTCCTCGCCGGCAACCACGCCGGCGCCCACCGCCAGGCCCGAAGCCAGACCGCCCGCGATCCCCGACCCGATACCCCCGCCGCCTATGGGGGCAGGTCCGTAGCCGGGACCATATCCACCCGGCGCGCCGCCCATGCCAGGGCCCGTGCCGGCGCCCGCAACCGGCGGATAGGCGCCATAGGCGTTGCGCCGACGGAATATCATCATGAGCAAGGCCACGACCACGACGCCGATGAGCAGCGCGCCCCACGGGAAGCCGCTCGTGCGGGGCGTCTCCGAAATCGCCCGTCCGCTCGCACCCCGTTCGCTCGGGGCGAGTCCGAGCTGCGATTTCAACTCCTGAACCGACCGCGGGCTGAAGGAGGGCAATCCGGGGCTCAAGCGCTCGGCAACGCCGAGCTCCACACGGCCCATCGAAGTTTTGCCTTCCTTCGCGTAAAGCTCCGCTTGTACGTAGTGCGCCTTGGCGCTGTTCGGATGATCGGCGAGAACCTTTGTAATCATCTGCTGCGCCTGGTCGAGGCGGCCCGCGGCAGCAGCGTCGTAGATTTGATTCATGGTCGGATCGGCCTGCGCAAACACCGGCGACGAAAACGCAAGAGCAGCGCTCACGCTCAAGGCAGCAGCAAGTAGTAATTTCCGCATAACAGGCCCCTTACGGGTCGATTTGACCCCTGGCAAATTAGATATGGGCGGTTGGGCGAAGTTCAACCGCCGCTGCCCTCGCGAGGGGCTAGATTACGCCGCGGCGCTTTTGGTCCAGTTCAATGGATTCAAATAGCGCCTGAAAGTTGCCCTCGCCGAAGCCCTCATTGCCCTTGCGTTGGATTATTTCAAAGAATATGGGGCCGATTGCATTCTTGGTGAAAATCTGCAAAAGAATCCCGCTATCGACGCCACCATCAATAAGAATGCGGCGCCGCTCCAACTCCGGCAACGATTCGCCGTGACCGGTGACCCTCTGGTCCACGCCCTCGTAGTACGTGTCGGGCGTGTCCTGGAACTGAACGCCGCGGCTGCGCAAAGCGTCGACGGTGTTGTAGATGTCGTCGCTTCCCAAGGCGATGTGCTGAATCCCTTCGCCTTTGTACTCGCTCAAGTACTCTTCGATCTGACTCTTGTCGTCCTGGCTCTCGTTGATCGGGATGCGGATCTTGCCGCAGGGCGAGGTGAGGGCGCGCGAGAACAGTCCGGTCTGTTTTCCTTCGATGCTGAAGTAACGGATTTCGCGGAAATTAAATAACTTCTCGTAGAAACCGGCCCACACATTCATGTTGCCGCGCCTCACGTTGTGCGTCAGGTGGTCGATGCGCGTGAGCCCAACCGCAGCGGCTGCGGCGCGGCCGGCGCACTCGGATGCAGCACTCACCGGGACGAAATCCACATCGTAGATGGTGCGCTCGCCGTACCGATCCACGAGGTAGATGAGGCTGCCGCCGATGCCTAAGATCGACGGAATGTTGAGTTCCATGGGTCCCGCGGTGATGGGCCCGGGCTTCGCGCCCAGTTCCAGCGCGCGTGAATACGCATAGCGCGCATCGGCGACGCGAAACGCCATGGCACAGGCACAAGGACCGTGTGCGCGCGCGAACTGTTGCGCGAAGCTGTCGTGTTCCGCATTGATGATGAAATTGATATCACCCTGGCTGTGCAAAGTGACGTTCTTGGAACGGTGGCGTGCGACCGCGGGCAGACCCATGCTCTCGAACAGGCGCCGCAATAGGTCGGGATCCGGCGCGGCGTATTCGACGAACTCGAAGCCGTCGGTGCGCATGGGATTTGCCGCATCGCTGCGCTGCGCGTTCACGACGACACGACGGCCTTGCTTTGCGTCGAGATGGCGGTGCCGAAAATGTGGTCCCACAAAGAGGTGGTCACGCCGAAATTACCGCGCTTCGGAGAATGATGATGGCGCATATGCCAGGCGCGCAGCTCGCTGAAGTAGGCGGAAGTGCGCTTGAGGGCGTGGTGATGGATCACGTGATGCACATAGCCGTACCACCAGTATCCCACCATGATGCCGACGGTCAGACCATTGGCGACGTTGAAGCCCAGTGCCCACCACGTCGGCAGCAGAACGACGCTGAGCCATACCGAAACGCTGACCCAGGAAGGGGTGCCGAGGTATGCCAGCGGCTCGCCGTGGTGCTGGCTATGCATGGGAGAGAAAATCGGCATCCAGTGCAAGGCGACCCGGTGCAGCACGTATTCCAGAAAGGTCCATAGAGTGAGGCCTACCAGGCAAGCAGCGAGCCATTCGAAACCGCTGCGTCCGGTCACATGGCCGATATTGACGGCCGTCAGTGTGAGCACCGCGATCGGATACACCACGAAGTCGGAGTAATAGGTGATCTTGCTGGGTCGCATCGTTACCCCTCGCTCTTTAGGATTCAACCATTTGACCACGAATCCAGCCAAATGTTAGCGGAAGTATAGTCGGCTCGCACGGCCTTCTCGCCTTACCTGCTTGTTACACTTTCCAAATATGCGAAAAACCGTCGCTATTGTGGGTGCCGGATTCTGCGGCACGGTACTCGCTGCCAATCTACTGCGCCGCCCTACCAGCGCCACCGATATCGTCTTGATCGAGCGCGGCACCGCCATGGGCCGCGGCGTGGCGTACGCGAAACAGGACTTTCCGTACCTTCTCAACGTGTCTGCGGGCCGGCTGTCGGCCGACTCCCGGGATCCGCAACAGTTTCTGCGATACGCCAGACGCACGCTGCAAAACGTCGCGGGAGAGGATTTTTTGCCGCGCGCGCTGTACGGCGACTACCTGCAGGACATGCTGCTCAGCGCCGAACGTGCGGCGCCGGAACACGTCCGGTTGCGGCGCGTATTCGGCGAGGTCACCGGAATCGCGCGCACCGACGCCGGGCAGCCGTTGGCGGCGCAATTCAACGATCGCCCGGCGATTCTTGCGGATCGGATCGTCCTGGCTCTGGGCAATCCCCCTCCGGCGCCGCCGCCTTGGGCCGCGGACGTTCTGGAGCACGGCGCATTTCGGCATGATCCCGGCGATTTGCCCAAGACCCTCACCGGCGAGCACAGCGTGATCATCATAGGCAACGGCTTGACCATGGCGGATGTCGCCACTGCCTTGAGCGGCAAGCCAGGTGGCGGCCCTATGCTGCAGACCATTTCACGGCGTGGCCTTCTACCTCAGCCGCAAGCCGTTTTCCAAATGGGCGGCACACGCGGCGCCGATGCACTGCTGGCGTCCACACATTCGGTGCGACAGGTGCTCAAGGCCAGTCGAGCGCTGGCGAGCGAGATCGAGAAGTCAGGAGGCGATTGGCGTGAGGCCATTGCGCACATCCGCAGTTCGGCGCCCCACGTTTGGCGCGGACTGCCTGAGATCGAGCGGCGGCGTTTCGTGCGGCATTTGCAAGTGCATTGGGACATCCACCGGCATCGGCTGCCGCCGCAACTGACCCTGGGCATCGAGTGTCTGCGCCGCGCCGGCAGACTGCGCATTGCTGCGGGCCGGATTCAGCACATTGCGCCCTTGGATCATCGCCTGCGCGTGTCTTGGCGTCCCCGCGGCAGCACGGATTCGAAGACGCAGCTGGCGGATTTGGTGGTCAATGCCACCGGCCCCAATTATTCGATCGAGCGATCGCGGGATCCGCTGGTGAGGGCATTGCAGGCGGCCGGCATGATCAGCCCGGACGCTTTGCAGCTCGGCATTCGCACGGCCCCCTTTGGGGCGTGCCTGGACGCGCAGGGCCACTCGGCCAGGGATCTATTCTATTTGGGACCGATGCTGCGTGCCGATCACTGGGATGCAACCGGGGCCATCGAGCTGCGCGATCATGCTGAGAGCCTCGCCGCGCACCTCGCCGCAGGATCAAGCTAGATTTTCAATAGCCGCCAACAGGCGCTGCAGGTCATCGCGCGTGCTATACATCGATACGCCGGTGCGCAGCAGGCCGCCGCGTTCGGCGAGGCCCAGCACTTCCACGGCACGCGCCGCATAAAAATGCCCATCCCAAACGCAGATGCCTTGGGCGCCCAGGGCCGAGGCCGCCTCCGCCGCGCTCATGCGCTTCAAGGTGACGGATACGGTCGGCGCACGTGCACGGTTGCTGAAATCCGGTCCCCATACCTCGACGCCGGGAATCGCGCGAACCGCATCGTGATAGTCCTTGGCCAGTCCGTGTTCATAGGCGGAAATACCGGTCATGGCATCGATGATGCGTTCTCGGAACGTTGCGCCGCCGCCCCAGGATGCAATGTACTCGACCGCCGCGCGCAGCCCGTCGATGGCCGCATGGTTCAACGTGCCGGTCTCGATTCGGTAGGGAGCAGCCGGGTCCTGCACGCTCAAAACGTCCGTCGGCAACCGGTCGAGCGCTCCCGGCCGCGAATACAGAATGCCGACATGCGGCCCGTAGAATTTATATCCCGAGCACAGGAGAAAATCGACTCCGAGCGCGGCGCTGTCCAGGGGAAAATGCGGCGCATAATGCACCGCGTCGATCACCAACAGCGCGCCGACCTGACGCGTGAGCCGGCGCGCCAGCGCGAGATCGTTGACGGTGCCAAGCGCGTTCGATGACGCCCCCAAGGCAAGCAGCCGGGTGCGCGGCGTGATCTTCGCGGCCAAGTCGCCCACGTCCAGCAATCCCGACGGCAGCAACCGAACCTCTTGGACGACGACTCCGCGATCCTTGAGGCGCAGCCAAGGTCCCCGATTACCCTCATGATCGAGCTGAGTGATGAGCACTTCGTCGCCCGGCGACAAAGTGCGGCCGATGGCTCCGCTCAGCGCATAGTTGAGGGTCGTCATGTTTTGGCCAAACGAGATGCAGCCGGCGCTCTCGGCGCCCAAGAAAGAAGCGACGGCGGCGCGCGCACGATCCATGCGCCGATCCACTTCCTGCGACGGCCAGAATTTGCCGTGTGTGTTGACATTGCACGTGGAGTAGAAATCGGCCATGGCGTCGATCACCACCTGCGGAACTTGGCTGCCCCCGGGGCCGTCAAGATAAACTAGATTCGCTCCCGGACCCTTACGGCTCAGCGAGGGGAAGTCCTGACGGCAGCGATTTGAGTGTGCGGCGGTGAATGCCATATAAAGTATCCAGGTACGAACCCAAGCGTGGCGAGATCCAAGGGATAGTATGAGATTTTCACCGTTGGTGGAACGAGTCGCGGGCGAGAGCGTCGACGCGTGGACCATTCACATGGCCGCCCGCGAGGCGCAGCTGCGCGGTGAAGACGTCATCGTCTTGAGCATCGGCGACCCGGATTTGCCGACGCCCGCGCCGGTGCTGCAGCGGGCCATCGAGAGCCTGCGCGCCGGCGACATACGCTACACGCCCGCGGCCGGCCGCAGCGGCCTGCGCCAGGCAATCGCCGAGTCGCATCGGCGGCGCACCGGACAACCGGTTACGGCGCAGAACGTCATTTTTCTGTCCGGAACACAGAATGCCTTGTTCACGGCATCGATGTGCATCGCATCTGCCGGAGATGAGGTGCTCGCGCTCGAGCCCTTGTATGCGAGCTATCCCGCGACCATTCGTGCGTCGGGTGCAACGCTGGTGCGGGTGCCGGCCCCGGCTGCGCGCGGCTTTCGTCCGGACTTGAAACTGCTCGAGGCGGCAATCACTCCGCGTACGCGCGCTCTTTTTTACGCCACCCCGAACAATCCCAGCGGCGTCATCTTGAGCGAGCAGGAACTGGACGCGATCGCGGAACTCGCTCGGCGGCACTCATTGTGGTTGGTGGCAGACGAGGTGTATGCGGGGCTTGCTCCGGAAGGCAGAGTGCCCAGTCTCTCAGCCCGCTTGCCGGAGCAAGTGATCAGCGTCGGCAGCTTGTCCAAGTCGCATTCGCTGCCGGGACTGCGCGCAGGATGGCTGGTGGGGCCCTCGTTGCTGGTGAAGCACGCCGAAGCCCTCTCGATGTGCATGCTGTTCGGCTTGCCGGGCTTCATCCAGGAGGCGGCGGTCACGGCGCTCGAAGAGTCTGCCGCAGCGGAATTGCGGATTCGCGAGTTTTGCAGGAATCGGCGCGATATGCTTCTGCAGGGTCTCGAAGGAACGCCGGGAATACGCTGCTCGGTTCCGGACGCCGGCATGTTCACGTTGATCGATGTGCGAGATACGGGGTTGACGGGCAATGAATTCATGCATGGCCTGTATCGCGCTGAGCGCGTATCGGTGATCGATGGCGGCGCCTTTAGCGCCGAGACCCGCGGATTCGTACGGCTGTGTTTCGCGACCGACGAGGCTACCCTGAACGAAGGCGTGGTGCGCATTCGCCGCCATGCCGCGACCTTGGCGAGGAAGCAAATATGACGGCAACCGATTTTGGAATCATGGTGCGGACGGCGGGTGGTCCCGAAATGCTCGAATGGACCGCGCTCGAGACTGCGCCGCTCGGCCGCGGTGAGGTGCGAGTCGCGCACCGCGCCATCGGCGTCAATTTCATCGACACCTACTTCCGCAAAGGAGCCTATCCCTGGCCTGCAGCGACGCTGATACCCGGCGGCGAAGCTTCGGGCGTGATTGAAGAAATAGGCGAGGGCGTCACTGACCTTCAAGTCGGCGATCGCGTGGCCTACACGATGCCGCATGGCGCCTACCGCACACGTCGGGCGCTGCCTGCCGAGCGGCTGGTGAAACTGCCCGAGGGCATCGACTTCGACGTGGCAGCCTCCCTCATGCTCAAGGGCATGACCACCCAGTTTCTCTTGCATTCCTGTTACCCGGTGAAGCGAGGCGATGTCGTGTTGGTGCACGCGGCGGCGGGCGGTGTCGGTCTTTTGATGGGGCAGTGGCTGAAGACCCTGGGTGCGACCTCCATCGGCACGGTGGGCTCGGCGGCCAAAATCGAGGCTGCCAAGGCCAGCGGCTACTCGTACGCGATCGACTATCGCTCGGAGGATTTTGTCGCACGCGTCAAGGAGATCACCGAAGGCAGAGGCTGCGATGTGGTCTACGACTCGGTGGGCCACGATACCTGGCGCGGTTCGCTCAAATGCCTGCGCACGCGGGGCATGTTCGTGTGCTTCGGGCAGTCATCTGGACCGATCGCGGATTTTAAATTCTCGGATCTTGCCGCCGGCGGATCGCTGTTTGCCACCCGGCCCACGCTTTTCGATTACATCAAGACTCGCGATGAACTGCGTCAGCGCGCCGCAGATCTCTTCGCGAAGGTGTCTGCGGGCGCGGTCAAGGCGCACATCGGCCATCGCCACCCCTTGCGCGATGCGGCCCAAGCACACCGCGACCTCGAAGGCAGGCGGACCATCGGCGCCACGGTACTCTTGCCTTAGACGCTCAGGGGCAAAGCGGTCGATTCCTTGATCACGGTGACCGCCACCGATGAATTGACCGAGCGCACGCTGGGGATGCGCGAAAGATAATCGAGGTAGAACGCCTCGTAGGCCTTGATGTTCTTGGTGACGATTTTCAGCAAGAAATCCCACTCTCCGGTCAGGGTATAGCATTCGAGCACCTCGGCCCGGTCGCGGATCGCGGCTTCGAAATCGGCGAGGGCATCGCGGCCGGTGGTGGCCAGTTTCACGTGAGCGAAAATGGTCACATCCAGCCCCAGCGCGTTGCGATCGAGCAGCGCAACGCGCGCCTTGATCACGCCGTTCTGCTCGAGTTGCTGAATGCGGCGCCAGCAGGTTGTCGTCGACAGTTTTGTCTGTGCCGCTACCTCAGCGACGGACAGCGCGCCCTGTCTCTGTAGAATGTCGAGCAGACGTAGATCCAGACGATCGATCACAATGCGGTTGGTTTGTTCCATGAAGCTACTAATTTCGGAATGATTATACCGAATTATTAGGCAGAGCCCTAATGAATGCAACACGAGCGAGCCTGGAGACGTAAATTACGCGGATGACCCATCCATCGCGTCTGCATTTGCCCCGGGTGCCCGCCCGGCCCGGCGAGGTCCCGGACTTTAGTTACGTGCACCTTTCGCCGGCCGGCGCCGTGCCGCGGCCGGAGGTCAATGTCCGCGCCAAGGACACAATCTCGTTATCGGTGGAATTGGTGCGGGTACTCGATGATCGCGGAGAAGCGCTCGGACCCTGGCATCCCCATCTGGACCCCGGCGATTTGCAAGTGGGTTTACGGCACATGATGCTGACGCGCATATTCGACGATCGAATGCAGCGCACGCAGCGCGCCGGCAAGATTTCCTTTTACATACGTTCCTTGGGGGAAGAGGCGGTGTCGGTCGCCGCATGCATGGCTCTGCGTCCAGCCGACATGCTGTTCCCTTCCTACCGCAATCAGGGTCTGCAAGTCGCCCGCGGCATTCCGCTGTTCGATCTCATGTGCCAGGTGCTCTCCAACACCAAGGACATGTGCAAGGGCCGTCAACTGCCGGTCATGTATCACTCCAAGGCAGGAAACATTTTTTCCATTTCCGGCAATCTGGCGACGCAATTCCCGCAGGCCGTTGGCTGGGCCATGGCCGCCGCGATCAAAGGGCAGGATCATTTGGCCGCGAGCTGGGTCGGCGAGGGCAGCAGCGCCGAGGCCGATTTTCATCAGGCATTGCTCTTCGCCTCCGTATATCAGGCCCCGGTCATTCTCAACGTCGTCAATAATCAGTGGGCGATCTCCACCTTTCAGGGCTATGCCGGCGGCGAACAACGATCTTTCGCGGCACGCGGACCCGGATAGGGAATCGCAGGGGTTCGGGTGGACGGCAACGACTTTCTCGCCGTTTATGCGGTGACACAGTGGGCGGCGGAGCGCGCGCGCACCGGCGCCGGCCCGACTCTGATCGAACTGGTGACCTACCGCGGGGCGGCTCATTCGACCAGCGACGATCCGGCGCGCTACCGCGCCAAGGACGACGCCGAACATTGGCCGTTGGGCGATCCCATACAGCGGTTGAAAACGCACTTGATCAGAATCGGCGAGTGGTCCGAGGCGCGCCATCAAGCATTGAGCGCTGAGCTCGAAGCCTTGGTCGCGGCGGGCTGGAAGGAAGCGATTGCCTTCGGCACCATGAGCGAGGGACCGCGACTGAATCCCGATCTCATGTTCGAGGACGTGTTCAAGGAGATGCCGCAGAATCTGCAACGGCAACAGGCCTTGATGCGCCAGGAACGGAAATAGATTCATGGCCAACATGAACATGA
>DASXNX010000035.1:0-1614 GCA_036494725.1 Steroidobacteraceae bacterium | reverse complement strand
CACGATCTCGGCCTTCGGCTTGAAGCGCTCGGCGAATCCCAGAATGTTCTCGACTGCCGCGGCGCGGAAGGAATAGATGGCCTGGGCATCGTCGCCGACCACGGTGACGCCTTTGCCGTCGGGTTTGAGCGCATGGACGATCTCGCCCTGCAACGTGCTGGTGTCCTGGTATTCGTCGACCAGCACGTGATCGAAATTCTTCGACAAGCTTTGCGCCAGCGTCGGGTTTTGCATCATCACATGCCAGTAGAGCAGCAAGTCGTCGAAATCCAGCACGCGATTTTTCTGCTTGCGTCCGACGTATTCGCGGTACAGGCGCGTGAGATCCGCCTCCCATTCGCGGCACCACGGAAACTGTTCTTCGAGGGTTTGCTTCAACGACAGCCGGGTATTGACCCGGTATGAATAGATGGCGAGACACGCATCCTTGCGCGGAAAACGCCTGTCCTTGGCCGAGAATCCCAATTCGTGGCGCACCACGTCCATCAAGTCAGCCGCATCCGCGCGGTCCAGCACGGTGAAATTGGGATCCAGCCCCAAGTGTTTGGCATACAGGCGCAAGATCCTGTTGCCCACCGAATGAAAGGTCCCCGACCACAGCAATCGCGACACCACGCTGCGGTCGCCCGCTCGGCCGCGGTCCGACAGCACTTCGGCGACGATGGTCTGGGTACGCCTGATCATTTCCTGTGCGGCGCGTCGCGTGAAAGTCAACATCAGGATGCGCGCCGGATCCACGCCGTTCAGGACCAAATGCGCGGTGCGATGCGCCAGGGTGTTGGTCTTGCCGGTGCCGGCGCCGGCCAGTATCAGCATCGGACCCGCATCGACACCCTTGTCCGGAACCGGCGTGCCAAAGGTGGCGGCACGGCGCTGCGAGGAATTGAGCGAATCAAACGCGGTTGTCTTGGCTTTCATCATGACGCTGTGGGGTACTGTACGTATATCCAGATCGCGATGCAATACGCTAAAAACAGCCTGCAGGATCGCGCATTGCAAGCCTCGAGCGCGAGGAGACAGATCACAGGCCCCAGCTTTTCCTGGCGGTTCGGCCCCCGGTAGACTCGCGTCATGCTCAAAAAACCAACGCCGATCGCCACCCAGCCCATTTACAGCGGCCGCATCATCGAGGTCTCCAGCGAGCGGCTGCGCTACGCGAACGGCCGCGAACATGACCTCGACTTCGTGCGTCATCCCGGCGCAGCGGCCGTGGTCGCGGTGGACGGCATGATGCGCGTCTGCCTGGTGCGCCAGTATCGGCACGGCGTCGCGGATTTTCTGTGGGAGATTCCCGCCGGCAAGCTCGACCCGGGCGAGGCGCCGGAAGTCTGCGCAGTGCGCGAATTGGCCGAGGAAACGGGGGTGACGGCGCGGCGCTGGACCTCCTTGGGGACGTTCCTCCCGGCTCCCGGGATATTCACCGAAGTGATTCACCTCTACCTGGCGCGCGATCTCGAGGTCGGGCCGCCCGCTCCTGACGCCGACGAAGAATTGGAAATAGAGTGGCTGCCGATGCCCGATGCCGTGGACCGGGTGCTGCGCGGCGAGTGGAACGACGGCAAAACGGCGTTGGCGCTGTGGCGCGCGCAATATCACCTGCAATTGTGACGGCGC
>DASXNX010000034.1:0-4147 GCA_036494725.1 Steroidobacteraceae bacterium | reverse complement strand
ATCAGTATTCCGGTCACCAACACTTCGGTTAATCCCGCGCGCAGCACAGGGCCGGCGCTGTTCATCGGCGGATGGGCGATTGAGCAACTGTGGCTGTTCTGGGTGGCTCCGATCGCAGGCGCGATTCTCGGCGGATCGCTTTACCGAACGCTGATGGCAGAATCGCCTGAAGCCGAAGCGGCGCGACCTCCACGACCAATCTAGTCTGAAAAGAGGGAGCCGCTGATACGGTTCGTTTCCGGAATGTTCCTTCGCCTTCCCGGCCGCACAGCAGAGGCCTGCCAAGCCAGCTAAAGTTGCCCAGCTCGGGGCGAAAGACCGAGTGACTTGTACTCGCATCTTCCCCTTAGCTTCGCTTGATCGATGAATGCGAAGTGCGAGCGAACATGCATGGACCCAGCAGAATCGAGCCCGGATAGGTTTTGCCAGTCTTCCGCCGTATCACCACCGCCGGCGCCGCTCTCCGGGTCCATGCGCAAGCACAAATGGCGTGCACATGCGCGATTTTCCAGACATTCTCCGATAGTCGCGAAACCCCGAGACTGAGGTGTGGAGGAGATGCGATTTGACCGGCGGACGAGAGATCTATGGTTTTCCGAAAACTTTCGCCAACGTGACGCCGCCCTGGCATGTTTGGCCGTCTCGGTCCATCGCCTGTGCCGCCGGCGGGTGTATGTCGATCGCCGACCGGAACGAAGGCGATACTCGGGGGAACTTCAATGGCATTAGCAATATGGAACCCGGATACCTTTCCGTATTCTGCCGCCGGGCGTTCTCCGGGTCCACGCGTGATCGCAAATCGTGCGCAGAAGGGGAGATGAACGGATTGTATCCGGGCCCCGACACAGCGCTCGCACCGCTCGGGAACTCTAGTCCGGCCGCCACCGCCAGCTCGAACCCGCCGGGCAGCGGATCGAATTGGTGCTTGAACGCGAGTCCGACATTTTCGAAGCCCGATGCGGCACGCCGGCCGAACGACCAGTCGTAGTTAGGTACTAGCAGCTGAAATTCGGTGCATCGCACCAGGCCAAGGCGCATGAGGGTTTCGGTTCCGTCCAGCACCTGCGACCGTTCGCGCTGAGTCCACGTGACACCATTTTCCACCTGGAGGCTCCCCGCGGGAACTACGACCGTGGAGTTGACCGTGTTCGGACGATCAGTCGAGATCGGATCGGAATCAGTCGGACGCCACTGCTGTCGGCACGCGCGGCACTGATAGTCAGAGCGATCACAAGGGCAGCTATCACGGCGGTGCGGCCGGGGGACATACAGGATTATTGCGGCCCAACTGCCCCGATGCGAGCGGATCACGCTCTCTTGCGCTTGCTCGAAAAGCTGGAATGAGAAAATTCACGATTTTGCATTGAGACGCAAAGAATACGGCGGGCTCAAGCTCGGGACAGTCCAAAGGCTCGAAGGAACTAGAGCGCGAAAACTCGCGGCTTAATGGGCTGCGGCGGATTCGGTGGAGGCCAAGTGCGGTCGATGAACGCACGACCTTCGGTGAAAAAGCGCCCTTCTAACCGAGGACCTAAGTGAGTATGCGCGAAGTCCGATCTCGCACAATTCCGCTCCTGCCGCCCCGCCGCTCGCGTCCTGCAGCCGCCACCGCCCGATTCTTCGCACACCAAGTATGCTCAACACAAGCGCTAACTTACGTAATTGACCTTGAGGCGCCGACACAATCGTTGAGATTAACCGTTCACCGCAGCTCACCAATTACCCCCATGGCTTTGCGGAGGGGCTCGACGGAGAGTTTAATGAACCCGCTCAGAGGCTGATCCATGTCAAGAATCAGAAGAACTGCAGTGGCGGCCGTGAGGGCACACACGCACAATGCGGCCACTGCGACGGGGTTCCGGGACGCAAAAAGCCCGAAGCCGACGAACAGAGCAGTCAGCCAAAACACGAGAACCACTAGGAACGGTTTTGGTATCGAACTGCTCTCCCGCGCCAATGCCGATGCGCGGATCTGCCCGACTTCAAGACTGATCCGAAGCACCTCGCCCTTGAGCGCTCTCTGGCTGTCATCGCGTGGGGACAGTCGCCTTACCATTTGATAGAAATCGCTGAAGTCGGCCTCCGATGGAGGTTGGAGCTTGGGGGTACTGGTGCTGAGGGAGTCCATCTGAGCGATCAAAGCGGCGATCTGGTCACGGAGGGCACGTCGGGCGTTCCCGGTCTCAGAGCCATACAGTTCGAGCGAGCGATCGACCAGAATCACGTCTGTGGCTATCTGCGTTACTTGGCTACGCTTGGCATCATACGAACTTTTGGCCGTGGAAACCAGCAGACCTAGAACAAGAGCGCTCAGAGTCGTAATTAGTCCAAGCCCAAGTCTGAGGACGTCTTTCTCTTCATTCGTGAAGTAGCGTTCTGGAAGAATCGACCGTAAGAGTATGCCTACAAGCGCGCCGCAAAAAATGAAAGCGAACGAAATCAAGCTTGCTGTTGTAGATGTCATACCATGAGCTCAGATATGGCCCAGCGACCACAATCCGATAGCTGCCTCGTATACCTTGCCGCGTTCCTTTCAAGCTTCGTGTTCTCCTTCTATACTGAGCGCGGTTTTCGTCGGAAGTGTTCTGAGAAGAGTGAGCACGATCAATCGCTCGACCAAAGCAAACCGAGGCCGAGAGCACTGACCAGGCACATTCCCATTATTTCGAAATAGAAGACCGGAAATGTGCCTTGCACTCCCCAATAGATTAGCGGAAAGAGAAGTGCACCCCAACAAGCTTTCGGAAATGGCCGATTACTCGGTGTGCACGACATGGGGAATTAAGGACAAACGGATCTATCTGCTGCACGTCTTCCGCAAGCGACTCAACTATCCCGAGTTGAAACGCGCGGTGCGCCAACAGGTCGAGATGCACCGGGCTACAGTGGTGCTGTGGACCTACCCCGATTCAGTAGACGGTGTTGGGCTGCGGTAAACAGTCGCTGTTGAATGGCTCCTTTCGTAGTTGATCGGCGAGCGATAGTCGAGCGCCGAATGGCGGCGATGAGGGTTGTACCAGCCCTCGATGAAATCGAAGACCGCCATGCGCGCCTCGACCTGGGTCTTGAAAGGACGCCGGTTAAGCAGCATTCGAGGGTGGCGAAGAAGCTCTCGCACATGGCGTGGTCGAAACAGTCGCCCACCGAACCCATGGACGGCCGCACGTCGGCCTCGCGACAGCGTTTGCCAAAGGCCAATGAAGTGTACTGACTGCCCTGGTCGGAATGATGGATTACCCCGGCCGGACGGCGCTGTCCGAGCGTCATGTCGAGCGCCTTGAGCACCAGCTCGGTGCGCAGATAGGTCTCCATTGCCCAGCCCACGATCTTGCGGCTGAAGGCATCGAGCACCACCGCCAGATAGAGAAAGCCGGCCCAGGTCGGAAGGTAAGTGATGTCGGCCACCCACAGGCGATTGGGCCCCGCGGCGGTGAAGTTGCGCTCGACCAGGTCGGGCGCGGGCCGCGCATCGCGGTCGCGCACCGTGGTGATTATCCAGTTGCGCCGGCTAGCGCCCAAAAGCCCCGCTGCGCGCATCAGCCGCGCCACGCGTTTGCATCCCACCCTAATGCCTTGCTCCGCAAGCTCGGCATGGATGCGTGGAGCGCCATAGGTGGCGCGCGAGTGATGATGAATCGCGACGATCCTGGCGCTCAGCTCGACGTCCGCCCGGGCCCGTGGCGAAGGCGGACGCTTTAGCCGCGCGTAGTAACCGCCGGGGGAGACGCCCAGCACGCGGCACATGGTGACAATCCGATGCATGGCCTGGTTAGCCCCTACGAATGCGAACGCCGCGACGGCGTCGCGCCGGTCTCCTGAGCGAACCAGGCCGCGGCTTTTGAAAGTATTTCCCGCTCTTCGCGCAGCACCCGGTTCTCCCGCCGCAGACGCTTAAGCTCCTCACGCTCGGTCGTCGTCAAGCCGTCGCTGCGCAGACCCTCATCGAGCCCTGCCTGCTTGACCCATTTGCGGATCGCATTGGCCGAGGGCTCAAACTCCCGCGCCAACTCCTGAAACGACCGCCCCGCGCGGGCCAACTCGATGATTCGTCGCCGGTACTCCGGCGCATACGGTGGATGTGTTCCTGGCATTGGGGGCCTCCTTCTTCCTTTTTCCCCAACACCGTCTTCGAAACCGGGTCAAGTCC
>DASXNX010000033.1:0-28279 GCA_036494725.1 Steroidobacteraceae bacterium | reverse complement strand
GCGCCGGCGACCGAGATGACCGCCGCAGTGTGCTGCAGTTCGGCGTTGAACAAGTAGGCGATGCCACCCATGATCACGCTGTTGAACATCAGGGCAAGGCCAAGGGCCGCGAGTTTTGTTGAGATTGAAGTGTTCATGTTTCTCTCCTTGAGTTAAATCGGTCTTCAGTCCGTCATCGAGGTGTTTCGGTGACTTGGTGGTATAGTAATATACAACACCACTACATGCAAGCACCTTGTGAAAATATTTTTGCTCCTAACCTATTGTTTTATAAAGAGATCACAATTTCGATGCAAAATAATTGAGCGATAAGTGTTTCTTTTTGCGCCGAGCGCAAAGCCCCACGTATGCTGCGGCGGATGGAATTCCGAGATGAGGATGCTTCGTTGATGTTGCGTTACCGGAACGGCGACGCCGACGCATTTGCAGCGCTGTATGCGCAGTACAAAGGCCCTCTGTACCGGTATCTCTTGCGCCATGTCCGCAACGCCGGCTCTGCGGCCGATCTATTTCAAGAGGTGTGGTCGCGGCTGATCGCCACGCGCGCGCGTTACGAACCGCGCGCAAAATTCGCCACCTACTTGTTTCATATCGCGCATAACTGCGCGATCGATTTTTTTCGCCGCGATTCGAATCTCAAGCGTGCCATGCCGGCATCCGATTCCGACGCGCCGCTGCCGGAACCCGAAGTTCCCGAGCATCAGCGTCCCGACAGGCTCGCGGAATTCGTCGAACAGCAATCCGCGCTGCTCGCCGCCGTGGCGGCGCTGCCGCAGGAACAGCGGGAAGCATTCTTGTTGCACGAGGAAACCGGCTTGAGCATCGAGGAGATCGCGCGCGTTACCGACGTGTCCGCCGAAACCGTCAAGAGCCGGCTGCGATATGCGGTCCGCAAGTTGAAGAAGTCATTGAGCCCGGCACAGGAGACGCCCGCACTGCCGCTGCGCATGGCGGACCGAAATGCCTGAGGAACGGAAATCCGACGAGCCCATGCCCGACGAACTCGATGACTATTTGAGCGGAGCAAGCGCGTTGTCGCGCGAGTACCGGCGTGAATTCGCCCCGGCACCGCCGCATGCGCTCGATCGCCGCGTACTGACGGCTGCGCGCCCGTCTCAACCCAAATCTCAATACTTGGCGCCGCTGGCATTCGCCGCCTCCGTTTTCCTGTCGGTGGCGCTGGTGCTCGCCATCATCTTCGGCCCGCAGGCGGCCAAAAAATCCGTCGATGCGCCGGTTGTGGTCCGCGTGCGCTCGTATCACGCCGAAGCGCCCGCCGCTGCACGCGTTGTTCCACGCGCCGCGCCGCGGCCCGTCACGGACGCCCGCGAGCGCACGCCGGACGTTTGGCTCGCCGACATCGAAGCGCTGCGCCGGGCCGGCCGCGACAGCGAAGCGGATGCGGAGATGCGCCTGTTTCGAAGAATTTATCCCGACTACACGCCCGCCAAGCCATGAAGCACCGGCGATTCCTCGCGTTGCTGATGCTGGTGCTGTGCGGCGCCGCGGGCGGCATGGTCCGCGCCGCATCCGTGCTCATGATCTCGGTCGACGGATTGAAGCCCGAATATATTCTCGAAGCGGACGCGCGCGGCTTGAAGATCCCGTATTTGCGCAGCTTGCTGCGCGCAGGCTCGTATGCGCGCGGAGTCAGCGGCGTTTGGCCCACCGTGACCTATCCCAGCCACACGACGCTGCTGACCGGATTAACGCCCGCGCAGCACGGCATCTATAACAATCTCGAGTTCGATCCGAAGCACAATTTCGCGGAGAGCTGGTTTTGGTATGCGCAGCAGATCAGGGGGCGGACTCTGTGGCAAGCCGCGCACGAGGCCGGCCTGTCCACCGCCAGCGTGGGCTGGCCGGTGAGCGTCGGCGCGACCGCGGTGGATTTTCTCATTCCGGAATACTGGCGAATCTTCCGTCCGACCGAGGATCTCAACCCGTCCGACGCGCACCTCATGGAAGCGGTATCGCGTCCCGAAGGAATGCTGCAAGAGATGCAGAAGCACTTGGGCGCCTACATGCTGGGGAATGACCCCAGTCCGCCGGGCGATGAAATCAAGACGCGATTCGCCCTGGATATCCTGCGCCGGCACAAGCCTGAATTCATGACCATTCACTTGAGCTCGCTCGACGAGGTGGAGCACTTGCATGGGCCGTTCAGCGCCGAAGCCAATCAGCAGCTGGAGGTCATCGACGGGCAGCTGTCGCAGCTGTTCGCGGCTGCTCTGGCCAACGATTCCAATGCGATCAGTCTGGTCGTATCGGATCACGGCTTCGTGCAAATCACTCACCGCGTGAACCTCCTATCGGCCTTCCTGCGCGCCGATCTCGCCAAGAGCGGCGGGCCGTGGAAGGCGTTTCCCTGGAGCGGCGGTGGCATGGCGGCCATCATGCTCAACGCGCCCGACGACGAGCGCACCAAGTCGCAGGTGCGCGAGCTGCTCCAGGGACTCAAATCCGACACGCGCAACGGCATCGCTGCGATTCTCGAGGGCGACGCGATCAAGCAGCGCGGCGCGTTTCCGGACGCCTCGTTTCTGGTCGTGATGCAGCTCGGCTATTCCATCATCGGCGACGCGAACAGCGCGTTGGTGAGCGAGGTGCAAGGCACGCCGGGCAGCCACGGCTTCTCGCCGGAATACCCTGAGATGCGCGCATCGTTCTTCATGGCAGGGAAGGGAATC
Source organism: Steroidobacteraceae bacterium (assembly GCA_036494725.1). GTDB lineage: Bacteria > Pseudomonadota > Gammaproteobacteria > Steroidobacterales > Steroidobacteraceae > Bog-1198. The sequence continues at coordinate 25,589 of DASXNX010000033.1, read as the reverse complement.
GCTGCGCATCGCGATCTCGGCATCATCGACATGCGGCAGATTGCGCCCACTGTGGCGCAGTTGCTCAAGGTGAGTCTGCCCGCGGCCACGCTCGCGCCGCTGACCGTGCAGCCATGACGCCGCGCGGGAATTTCGGCTAACATTCTTGGTTTTGCGCGGGAGTTCGTCATGAAGAAGCCAGTCACCATCACCATCACCGGCGCCGCCGGCAATATCGGATATGCGCTGGCATTTCGCGTCGCGTCCGGCCAGATGCTTGGGCCGGATCAACCGGTCAACTTGAATCTGCTCGAGATCCCGGCGGCCAGCGCCGCGGTCAACGGCGTGGTCATGGAGTTGAATGACTGCGCGTTCGCGACTTTGAACAAGGTCACGGCGACGTCCGAGGCCACGGTCGGGTTCAAGGATTGTAATTTCGCCATGCTGGTTGGAGCCAGACCGCGGGGGCCCGGCATGGAACGCAAGGATCTGCTCTTGGAGAACGCCAAGATCTTTTCGGCGCAAGGCAAGGCGCTGGATTCGGTCGCGAGCCGCGAGGTACGCGTGCTGGTGGTGGGCAATCCGGCCAACACCAATGCGCTCATCGCCCAGCGCAATGCGCCGTCCCTGCCCGCGAACCGCTTCACGGCCATGACCCGGCTGGATCACAATCGCGGGCGCGCGCAGCTTCAGGAAAAAACCGGCGCCGCCTTGAGCGAGGTCAAAAAAGTCATCATCTGGGGAAACCACTCCGCCACACAGTATCCTGATCTGCACCACGCCACCGTCGGCGGCAAGCCGGCGCTGTCGCTGGTCGATCAAACCTGGTTCAAGGACGCCTTCATTCCTACCGTGCAACAGCGCGGCGCGGCGATCATCAAAGCGCGCGGCACTTCGTCCGCCGCATCCGCGGCGGCTGCCGCGCTCGATCACGTGCACGACTGGATGCTGGGCACGCCGGCGGGCGATTGGGTCAGCATGGCGGTTCCGTCCGACGGCAGCTATGGCATAGCCGAAGGCGTCATCTATTCCTATCCGGTCACCTGCAAGAATGGCGAGTACAGCATCGTTCAGGGTCTGCCGGTGAATGATTTCAGCCGCGAGAGAATGCAGCTGACCCTGCGCGAGCTGCTCGAAGAGCGCGACGGCGTCAAAGACTTGATCAAGTAGGGGCGGACTCATGCAGAGCCTGCTCTCGGATGCGGGCGTGATCGTCGGCTGGCTGGCGCTGTTCGCGGGCGCCACCCTGATTCTTGCTTATAACCGCTCCAGCCTCGCGCTCAGCACCGGGCTGCTGCTGTTGCTGCTCGCGACCTACTGGATTCTGGGCACTGCGCCGGCTTGGTGGAAGGGATTGCTTTCGATCCCGTTCGCGCTGCTGTTGCTGCTCAATATTCGGCCGCTGCGCATGCGCCTACTGACGCGGCCGTTCATGAAGAAGTACCGCAAACTGCTGCCTGCCATGTCGGCGACGGAGCGCGAGGCACTGGACGCGGGCACGGTGTGGTGGGACGGCGAGCTGTTCTCCGGCGGCCCCAACTGGCAAAAGCTGATGTCGGCAAAAGCGCCGGCGCTGACCGCCGCTGAGCAGGCATTTCTTGACGGCCCCTGCGAAGATCTGTGCGCCATGCTCGACGACTGGGACATCACCCACGTGCGCGCCGACATGCCGGCCGCCGTTTGGTCGTTCATCAAGTCGAACGGCTTTTTCGCGATGATCATTCCGCGCCGCTACGGCGGCTTGGAATTCTCGGCCTATGCGCATTCCTGCGTTCTGATCAAGATCGCGTCGCGTTCGAGCACGGCGTCCTCGACCATCGCGGTGCCAAATTCCTTGGGACCTGCGGAGCTGCTGTTGCATTACGGCACCGAGGAGCAAAAGGATCATTACTTGCCGCGGCTGGCGCGCGGCGAGGACATCCCCTGTTTCGCGCTGACGGGGCCGCGCGCGGGATCGGATGCCGCATCCATTCCCGATACCGGCGTCATCTGCAAGGGTCCGTGGCAAGGCGCGGAAATCGTCGGCATCCGCCTGAATTTCTCGAAGCGCTACATCACGCTGGCGCCCATCGCCACGGTGATCGGGTTGGCCTTTCGCCTCTACGATCCGGATCATCTCATGGGCGACAAGGTGGATCTGGGGATCACCTGCGCGCTGATTCCGCGCGCCACGCCCGGAGTCGCGATCGGCCGGCGGCACTTTCCCTTGAACATTGCGTTTCAGAACGGCCCCATCCAGGGACGGGATGTGTTCGTACCCTTGGATGCCCTCATCGGCGGCTTCGCCATGGCAGGTCAGGGCTGGCGCATGCTGGTGGAGCAATTGTCCGTGGGCCGCTGCATCTCGCTGCCCTCCAGCGCCGCCGGCGGAGCGCAAGCGGCGGTGTATGCCTCGGGTGCGTACGCGCGCATTCGCCGGCAATTCAATACGCCCATCGGCAGCTTCGAAGGTATCGAGCAGGTTGTGGCGCGCATGGCGGCCCGCACCTACATCATCGACGCCGCGCGCTCCGTGACCGCCGGCGCGATCGACGGCGGCGAAAAGCCATCCGTGCCCTCCGCCATGCTCAAGTATCACGCGACCGAGATCGGCCGCATGGTCGCGAACGATGCGATGGATGTTCACGGCGGCAAGGGTATTTGCCTGGGCCCGAATAATTATCTGGGTCGCGGCTATCAAATCGTGCCGGTCGCCATCACCGTCGAAGGCGCCAATATCCTGACGCGCAGCCTGATTATTTTCGGCCAGGGTGCGGTTCGTTGTCACCCCTTCGTGTTGAAGGAAATGAACGCCGCCAAGAATCCGGATCGCGAGGCGGGAGTTCGCGAATTCGACGCGGCCGTCATCGGGCACATCGGATTTGCGATCTCGAACGCGGCGCGCTCGCTCATTCTGGGGTTGACCTCGGCACGCTTCACCCGCGTGCCGCGCACCGGATCCACCGCGCGCTTCTTCCAGCACGTCAATCGCTATAGCGCGTCCTTTGCCCTGGCCACCGACGTCGCCATGCTCGCGCTCGGAGGCTATCTCAAGAAAAAGGAGACCCTGTCCGCGCGCTTGGGCGATGTGCTTTCCGCGATGTACCTGGCATCGATGGTGCTCAAGCATCATGAAAATCAAGGGCGCCCAGCCGAGGATCTGCCGCTGGTCGAGTGGGCCTGCCGCAGCTTGCTGTACCAGGCGCAGGAGCAGCTGCATCTTTTCTTGCGCAACTTTCCCAACCGACCGTTGGCGGCATTCATGCGTTTCGCGATTTTTCCGCGCGGTCTTGCCTATTCCCCGCCCAGCGATCGGCTGGGCCATGCCATCGGCGAACTGGTGATGAATCCCACCGAAGCGCGCGAGCGCATGAGCCGCTACATATACAAGACCAACGCCGTGCCCAATCCTTTGGGCCGGCTGCAGGAGGCGTTGCTGCTGTCGGTGAACCTCGAGCCGCTGCAAAAGCGTCTGCGCGTGGAAGGAGTGAAAACCGGACGCGTCACCGCTCTCGATCTGCCCGGACAGATCTCCCAGGCCCTGGCGCAGGGCATCATCAACAACGAGGAAGCCGCGGCGCTGCGGGCCTTTGACGCGAAGGTCATGGACATCACCAACGTCGATGACTTTGCGCCGCTGGAACTGGGCATCGGCGCGGACGCCGCCCCATGAACGAGGGCGCGGTGACCCCAACCGCAGAGATGCCCGTCGCACGTTGCAAGAACTGCGGGGCCGCGCTGGGAGGGCGATTTTGTGCGTACTGCAGCCAGGCCGCCGACGTGCATGTGCCGAGCACGCGCGAGCTGCTGCACGAGTTGCTCGAGGGGCTGACGCATTCGGATTCGCGATTGTGGCTCACGCTCAAGTATCTGTGGTTTCGCCCCGGAAAGCTGACGCAGGAGTTCGTCGCCGGCCGCCGGGTCGCATACCTGCCGCCGTTTCGGCTCTATCTCGTCTTGAGCGTCGTCTTCTTCCTGATGGCCTCGTTTCTGCACACCGACAGCGTCGAGGTCATCCGATTCGACGAAGCCGTGGCCCCGACTGCAGCGCCGCTGCCGGCCGGCACGAAGCAAGCAGCGCGGGCGATGAATTGCCAGCAAGTGAGCCTTACGATCGGGGCAGACCCGGACTGGGACAAGCGCATCCGGCATGCCTGCGAGGAAATCGTGCGCGACAACGGCAATAACCTGCTGCATGTCGCCGTCAGCACCATGTCGAAAGCCATGTTCATTTTTTTGCCGCTGATCGCGTTTCTGAACATGCTCCTGTATTGGCGCCCGCGGCATCGCTACGCCGAACACTTGCTGTTTTTCGTGCACCTGCACGCTTTCTTCTTTTCCGTTGCCATCTTGCTGATCGCGGCCATCGAGGCTGCGCGCGCCTGGCCGGCGCTGCAGGGGATCTCCGGCGTTGCGCAGACGCTGCTGGGCTGGACCTTGCCGGTTTACACCCTCGTCGCCCTGCGCCGGGTGTTCAAGCGCAGCTGGACCGCCACGTCATTCAAGGCGATCGCACTATTCCTGGTGTACATGGTCGTATTCGGCATGACCGTAGCCGGGGTATTCGTGTACGCGTCACTGCAGCTGTAAAATTTGCTTTTCAACAAGGAGAGTCGCATGAAAAATCTTATTCTCGCGTTGGGAGTGTGCCTGGCGGCGGCGGTTGCGATGGCGGCGGATCGCATGGCGGCCCCGGCGGGCGCCGAGGTGTATTTCATTGCGCCTCAAAATGGCGCGAAGCTCCACAGCCCGGTCACCGTGCAGTTCGGTTTGAAGGGGATGGGAATCGCCCCGGCGGGCATCAAGTTCGACAATACCGGGCACCACCATCTCCTGGTCGACACGGATATCAGCGAACTCAGTCTCGATGCGCCGATGCCGGCCACCGACAAGATATTGCATTTCGGCAAAGGCCAAACCGAGACATCGCTGACGTTGGCTCCCGGCAAGCATACGCTGCAGCTGGTATTCGCGGATTATCTGCACCAGTCATTCGATCCGCCGCTGCATTCGAAGAAAATCACCATCACCGTGGAATGAACGATGCGCGCGATCCTGCATATCGACATGGACGCCTTCTATGCGTCCGTTGAGGAGCAGGATCGCCCGGAGCTGAAAGGTTCGCCGCTCATCGTCGGGGGCACCGGCGCCCGTGGCGTGGTGGCCGCCGCCAGCTACGCGGTGCGCCGCTTCGGCGTGCGTTCCGCGATGCCCATGCGCGAGGCGCTGCGCCGGTGCCCCCAAGCCATCGTCGTGCAGCCGCGTATGGCGCGCTATCAGGAAATCTCGGCGAAGGTGTTCGCGATCTTCCGGGAATTCACGCCGCTGGTGGAAGGCCTGTCTCTGGATGAAGCCTTTCTGGACGTGACGGCGGGCGAGAAGCTGCTGGGAAAACCTGAGGAAATCGGCGCAGAGATCCGCCGGCTGATCGCGCAGCGGACCGGACTCACAGCCTCGGTGGGAATTGCACCGAACAAATTGCTGGCGAAGATCGCCTCGGACCTGCACAAGCCCGACGGCATGTGCAGCATCGATTCCGGCAATATGCGGCAGATACTGGATCCATTGCCGATTCACAAGCTGTTCGGGGTCGGGCAAAAAACCCTGCCCACGGTTCTCGCCACCGGAATCCGCACCTTCGGCGATGCGCGTACCGCCGGCGATGAAACGTTGTGGCGCGCCTTCGGCAAACAGGGACACGTCATGCGCGATCGCGCCAGCGGGCTCGATGATCGTCCCGTTGAGCCCGATCGCGAGGAGAAGTCCATCAGCGCGGAGGAAACCTTTGCCGTCGATATCCGGGCGGCGCAAGAGCTCGAAGCGCAGTTGACGCACCTGGCCGATCGCGCCACGTCCCGGCTGCGGGCGCACCAGCTGGTCGCCGGCTGCGTGAACGTCAAGATTCGCCGCGCCGATTTCAAGACCTACACGCGGCAGCGCGCGCTGCAGCCGCCCACCCAGGATACCGGCGTCGTATCGGCCGCGGCTCTGGCCCTGCTCAAGGCTTGGCTCGCCTCCCAACCGCACGCCCCGGTGCGCCTGCTGGGCGTGGGCGTCAGCGATTTGCAGTCGCTGCTGCAATCGGACTTGTTTTCCATGCCGCAGGAGAATGCCGGCTCGCGGCTCGATTCGGCGGTGGACGGCATTCGCGAGCGCTTTGGCGATGCCCTATTGACCCGCGCCAGCCTCCTGCCGAGGGGCGAACCGCGTTAGCCCGGCCCTTGGTATCATCCCAGGTCCCATGTACGAAAGCTTCTTCGGTCTGAGTGAAAAGCCGTTCTCCATCACCCCGGATCCGCGCTATCTCTATCTGAGCGAGCGTCATGCCGAGGCCCTGGCGCATCTGCTGTATGGCATCAATGAGTCGGGCGGCTTCATCCAGCTGACCGGGGAAGTCGGGACGGGCAAAACCACCGTGGTACGCACCCTGCTGTCGCGCGTTCCGCATCATGCCGATGTCGCCGTGATTCTGAACCCGCGTGTGACGCCGCTGGAATTTCTGCTCACGATTTGCGAGGAACTGGGTGTGACCCTCAGCGATGCCGATCGCGGCAGCGTGAAGCTGGTGGTGGATGCGTTGAATCGGCGCCTGTTGAGCGCGCATGCGGAAGGCAGGCGCATCATCGTGCTGGTGGATGAGGCCCAGAATCTTTCCATCGAGGTGCTGGAGCAAGTTCGGTTGTTGACCAACCTGGAAACGCCCACACAAAAGCTGCTGCAAATCATTCTGATCGGCCAACCCGAGCTGCGCGAGCTGCTCGACCGCACGGATCTGCGCCAGCTAGCGCAGCGCATCACCGGGCGCTACCACTTAAAGCCGCTGTCGCGCGAGGAAACCCAAGGGTATGTGCGTCATCGGCTGCGAGTCGCCGGATCGGCCGAGGAGATTTTCACGCCGGCGGCGCTCAAGGAATTGCACCGCGTTTCCTCGGGCGTGCCCCGGGTCATCAACGTGGCCTGCGATCGCGCCCTGCTCGGTGCGTACACTCAAGAGCAGCGCAAGATAACATCCTCGCTGGTGCGCCGCGCCGCCGGCGAGGTGTATGGCCGCCATTTCGCGCCCCGCTGGATCGGATGGCTCGCCGGCTCGCTGGCAGTCGTGGCGCTCCTAGGTTCGATCGTTGCCGGCTGGCGGCTGTGGAGCGGGCAACACGCGTCCGGCAGCGGGATCAGTATCGCAAAAAGCAGCACCGCTACTTCGGAGCGGCCGCCTCCCGCCGCTGCGGCGGCGGCGACGCCGGAAACGCCGAAGCCCGCCGCGCCAAAATTGACGCCGGTCAATGCCTTGCTCGCCGGCAATGAAACCGATACCACGGATGCCGCGGCTTTCCGGCGCCTGTTGTCGCTGTGGGGTAAGGCCATGTCCGATGACAAAGATCCCTGCGGACAAGCCGCCAAGTCCGGGCTGTCCTGCCTGGAACAGCGCGGCTCCTGGGCTCAGGTTCGGGCGCTCAATCGGCCGGCGATATTGACGCTGTTCGACGATCATGGTCAGCGCCACCGGGTGGTGCTGTCGGCACTGGACGAAGGCACGGCTACGCTGGACGTGGGTGAGCGCCGCGAGAAGGTCGCCCTCGATGATCTGTCGCGGGACTGGTTCGGCGATTTCACGGTGGTGTGGAAACCGAAAACCTCCCCCACGCGGCTTTTATCGTTGGGAATGAAGGGCGATGAGGTTCGCTGGCTGCGCCGCAGCTTGAACGCCCTGGGCGGCGGACCCTCGGATCCCGAGCAGGCCGATGTGTACGATGAACAGCTGGCGATAGCGGTACAGAATTTCCAGCGGGAACACCGGCTCAATGTCGACGGGATCGCAGGGGTACAAACCCAGGTGGTGCTCGACACGGCGCTGGCTGAGCCCGGGTCGCCACTGCTTCAGACCAGCGCGCCGCGAGGCGGGTGAGAAAACATGTCCTTCATTCTCGACGCATTGAAGAAATCGGAGATCCAGCGGCAACGGCAGACCATCCCGGGCTTGATGGAGAGCGGCGGCCCGGCGCGCCGCAATCGCTTGCCCGTCTGGGCGGTGCTGCTCGCGGCTCTGTTCGCCGTCAATATCATCGTCATGTTGGTCCTGCTGAATCGGCACGGCGCGCCCGCTGCGCCGCAACCGCCGGCGCCCTCGGCGCGCGCCGCGGACGAAAAGGCGGCCGAGCCGGAACACTTCAGCCCCTTAGGTGCAGCGCCGGTGTATGCGCCGGAGATTGCGGTGCCGCCCGGCGACGGCGCGGAAAGCCCGGCGCGCATCTCAGCGCAACATGCGGGGCCGCGCGCCGCGCCCCATCGCTCCGACCCCCTCTTGAGCGATCCGGAAGTCAGAGACGAGAACGAGGAAGTGCTGCCGACGATCAACGAGGTCAGTTTGAGCGGCGCGCAGTCGCTACCCGAATTGCACCTGGATGTACACGTTTTTGCGACCAAGCCGGCTGACCGCTTTGTCTATATCAACATGCGCAAGTATCGCGAGGGCGGCACCCTGCAGGAAGGACCGGTCGTCGAGCGCATCCGGCGCGACGGGGTGGTATTGAACTTTCACGGATTGCGCTTCGTCCTGCCGCGCCAGTCATGATTCCTCGGTTTGCGCGAAATGCAGCAACGCGCTGCCGGTCATTCGGTAGTTGACCCACGCGTTGTCCGCTTGCGCGCCCAGGCTTTCATAAAAGTCGCGCGCCGGCCGGTTCCAGTCGAGAACCTGCCACTGAAACCGCCCGCAATCGCGCGCCACCGCCAGCGCTGCCAGATGGCGCAGCAGAGATTTGCCGACCGCCCGGCCGCGAAAGTGTGGGCGCACGAATAGATCCTCCAGATACAGGCCCGGTTTGCCGAGAAAAGTCGAGAAATTGTGAAAGAACAGCGCGAACCCGGCCGGCTCGCCGCCAAGCCGGGCGATCACCGTCTCGGCCCGGGGCGTGGCGCCAAAAAGCGCCTGACGAATCGACGCTTCGGTTGCCACGCTTTCGTGCCGCAGTCTTTCGTAGTCGGCGAGTTCGTTGATCAGCATGAGAATCAGCGGCACGTCCGCCGGCGTGGCGGGTGCGATTTCAACCGCGGCGGCAGCGTCAGCGTGCGTCATGAGTCCTCGAACTGGGCGCGTCGGGCCCGATCATGCGATGATAATCCCATGCGTAAGATATTAACGCTGACCATGAGCGGGTTGGTAACCGTTCTCCCGCTGGCCCTGACCGTGTATGTCATCTGGTGGCTGGTCAACACCGTCGAGGGATGGCTGCGCCGCGTCTTGATTGCGCTGCGCTTGGTGAGCCCCGAGCATTATTGGCCGGGACTGGGATTGATCGCCGGATTTGTATTGCTGCTTCTCGTCGGCAGCTTGGTGAACGCCTACGCCGGCAAAATACTGCTGAAGTACTGGGACGATTTCCTGGGCCGGATTCCGTTCGTGAAGACCTTGTATGGCGGCTTTCGCGACGTCTTGAGTCTATTGCCTTCCGGCAGCGGCGAGAAACGGGATTTGCAGCGCGTTGTGCTGGCGCGATTTGCCGATGTCCATGCCATCGGCTTCGTTACCCGCGAAGATGTACCCACTGTGCTGCTTGCGCACGGTGGCCAGAATTGGGTGACCGTCTACTTTCCCATGAGTTACGCCTTTGGCGGCTACACGATTTACCTGCCGCGGGACCGCGTCCAGCCGCTTGATATTTCCGTCGAGGACGCCATGCGTCTGGCGATCACCGCGGGTCTGACCAGCCGGCAATCGTCAGATTCGTAAGGTACGGGTTTGATTCGTGGGTCTGCGCGCATCAACGGTTTTATTCGTGGGGCTTGCGTTGTCGCATGCTGCGGCAGGTTACGCAACCGCGGCGCCTTCGGCGCATGCCGGTCCAAAGTCCGACAAATATCAGATCTGGCGCACGGCAGCCGTGCGCGCTCTCGGCTCTCGAACCGACGCGAACTCCCTGGCGACCGCCGCGGCTCTCAGCTTCACCAATAGCTATGCGGCGCCCGCCACCGGGCTTGCGGCGCTGCAGTTGATCTCCCGCGCCGCTGATCTCGCACCGCAAAGCGCAGCCATCGGCTGGCTGCATCTGCAACTCTGTGCCGAGACCCTGAGTTGCGACACGCGCGACATCGCCACCGTTTTGCGCTGGGTCGATCCGGACAACAGCGCCGCGTGGCTGGCGCAGCTGGCTACCGCCCGCAAGGACAAAGATACGGTTGAAGTCGAACGGGTGCTCGCGGATATGGCGCGCGGTTCCCGCTTCGATCTTTACTACAACCAGCTCATCGTGCTGATGTTCGACGCCCTGAGCGCGGCGCGGCGCGAGATCCCGGGCAGCGTGGCTTCCTCGGATCTGGCGACGCTGACGGCATTGTCCGCGGTGGTGAGCACGGAAATCACTCCGGCCTTCTCGCCGTTGATCGATGCCTGCCGCGAATCGGGGGCCGGGGCCGAGCGTCGTGAGGATTGCCTCAAGCTCGCGAAAATCATGCAAAGAGGCGACACCGTTATCGTGCAATTGGCGGGTTTCAGGATCGAGAAGCATTTTGTCGCGCCGGACAGCAAGGAAGGCCGCAGCCTGGCCGAGCGCCGCCGGCTGCTCGAGTATCGCGTGTCCGCCGCCGGCAAGCTGGACGAGGCGATGTTACCGTGGACGCAGAACGCGCGGGTCCGCACCCGGCTGACTGAAATGCGCTTGAGGCCGCGCGAGGAAGATGTTTGCATTGCGCTGTTGCGCGGTCGCAAGATATCCCTTGAGCCGACGGAGAACCCGCCATGATCGATTTGTATTACTGGCCGACGCCGAACGGCCATAAAATCACAATGTTTCTCGAAGAGACGGCCATCCCGTACACGTTGCTGCCCGTGAATATCGGCAAGGGGGAACAGTTCAAGCCGGAATTTCTGGCGATCTCGCCGAACAATCGCATGCCGGCGATCGTCGATCACGCTCCCCGCGAGCGCGGTGCGCCGATCTCCGTATTCGAGTCGGGCGCCATTCTTCTGTATCTGGCTGACAAGAGCGAACGGTTCATCCCGAATGAACCGCGCGGCCGGGTTGAAGTATTGCAGTGGCTGTTCTGGCAGATCGGCGGATTGGGCCCGATGCTGGGGCAGAATCATCACTTCACCAGATACGCGCCGGAGCAGATCCCCTATGCCATCGAGCGCTACGTCAAGGAAACCAACCGTCTATACGGTGTGCTCAACAAACGGCTGGCGGACCGCGAGTTTGTGGCCGGCGCTTATTCCATCGCCGATATGGCGTGCTATCCCTGGATCGTGCCGCATGAACTGCAGGGGCAAAAACTCGACGATTTTCCCAATCTCAAGCGCTGGTTCGAAGCCATCAAACAGCGCCCGGCCACCGAGCGCGCATATGAGAGGGGCAGGAGCGTGAGCACCGCCACGACCCTGAGCGAGGAAGCGAAGAAGGTCCTGTTCGGACAAACGGCGCAGACCGTCGCAAAAGGCTAGCGGGCCTTCCTACGGAGCTTTCACGTCGTGCGCCTTGAACCACGCCAGAACGTACGCCGCCTTGTCGATGAGCAGGCTGGGGCGGGCGGAGATGTCATGCGAGGCGTTCGGGACCCGTACCAGCGCCGTGTCGATCTTGCGCAGTTTGAGCGCCTGATAAAACTGCTCCGCCTCGCTCGAGGGCGTGCGGTAATCCACTTCGCCGGTCATGAGCATGGTCGGGGTCTTCACATTGCCGACATAGGCCAGGGGTGAGCGCTTCCAGTAGGCCTGCATATCTTCCCATGGAAATTCGCCGAACCAGTATCGATAGAAATAGTTGTTCATGTCGCCGGTCAGCACGAAGCTGGTCCAGTTGATCACCGGCTTCACCACGACGGCGGCGCGAAACCGGTCGGTGTGGCCGACAATCCAGGCGGTGAGCACGCCGCCGCCGCTGCCGCCGGTGACGAACAAGCGCTGCGTGTCGATATAGCCGCGCCCGAGCACGGCGTCCACGCCGGACATGAGGTCGTCATAATCCTTGTCCGGGTAATCGTGATGAATTTCATTGGCGAATTTTTCGCCGTAGCCCGTGCTGCCGCGTGGATTCATGTACAGGACCACGTAACCCGCAGCCGCGTACAGTTGTATCTCCGCCGCGAAGCTCGGTGCGTACATGGCGAAGGGGCCGCCGTGAATCTCGAGGATGAACGGATACTTCCTGGCTGGATCGAAGCCCGGCGGTTTGACGATCCACCCTTGCAGCGGCAGATGATCGGCGGATGAGGCGAAGGTAATCTCCTCGAGCGAACCCAGGGTGCGCTGGCCGATCAGGTTGTCGCTCAAGGAGCTCAAGGTTGCGATATCGCGCGGCGAGGTTCCGGTGGCCAGCGCCGGCGGGGCGGCGGCGCTCGCCTTGGTGAAGGCGAACCGGCCGTTCTGCGCAATCGAGAACGATCCACCGGAGTAGGGCCGCGTGACATCGCTGCCGCCCACGCCCTCGGCAAGTGTACGCATCTTGCCTTGTAGATCAGTCGCTGCAATCTTCGTGGCGCCATGATCGTCATACTGAAAGACTATCTGCTTCGAATCGCCCAACCATCTTGGCGACGCGGCATCCCGGTCGAGGGCGGCGGTGAGTGAATGCGAGTGGCCGCCATCGCTGTCCATGACGTACAGCTGCGTTGCCTGGTAGCCCAGCAGCTTGTCGTCGAAGCCGAGGTACGCGATGTGCTTGCCGTCCGGCGAGGGCACGGGACGGCGATCAGGTCCGCGCCGGTCGGTGAGCGCGTGGATTGAACCATCCGACAGATCCACACGGTAAATCTCACTGTCGAGCGGATCGTAGTCCGCATCCGGGCGGCGATTTGCGCTGATCAGCACTCCGGTTCCGTCCGCGGTGAACGCCGGCGGCCCGAGGGTGTCGAAGTCCCCGTGCGTCAGTTGCCGCGCGGCGCCACCGTCCGCTGAAACGACGAACAGCTGGCTGTAGGTACTCGGCAGATAGCCCTCGCCATCGGCGCGAAACACCATTCTGTCGATCAGTTTCGGAGGATCCGCCCATTTGACGTTCTTGGGCGCTTCCGGCAGTTCGACCTTCAGCGGCTTGCGTTCCTGCGGCACGGGCATGGTGAAGGCCAGCCACCGCCCGTCCGGCGACCACGCCAGCGCGCTGGGGGTTTCGGTGAAATTGCTGATCGCCGTGGTGACGCCGCCGGCAATCCAGTACATGAACAGCTGCAACGAGCCATCCGCAGCGCGCGCCAGGAAAGCGATGCGCGCGCCGTCTGGGGACCAGCGCGGCGAACCGCTGGAAGGCGCGCTGGACAGCGGGCGTTCATTCTTGCCGTCCACGCCGACCAGCCATACGCTGCCGCGCGGCCTATCCGTCTTGATGTCGTAGGTCATGCGCACGTAGGCGATGCTCTTGCCATCGGGCGAGATCTCCGGATCCGCCACCCACTGAAGATCAAAAACATCGAGCGGCTTGAACGCGGGCTTGGGTGCTTGCGCGAATCCGGGCGCTGCCAGACACAGCAGCAGGATTGCGGGCAAAAACCTATTTTTTAGCGCCAGCCCAGCAACGACGTTGATGTTCATCCACAATCCCCACGGCCTGCATGAAGGCATGACAAATCGTTGAACCGACAAACTTGAAGCCCTTTTCTTTCAGGTCCTTGCTCATGGCGTCGCTGTGCGGCGTCGATGCAGCAATGTCACCGAGATACAGGGGCCGGCGGCGCAACACCTTACCATCGGTGAACTGCCAGAGGTAATCGCTAAAAGATCCTAAGCTGGCGCGGATCTCGAGGTACGCGCGGGCATTGGCAATGAAAGCCTCGACTTTGAGTCGATTTCTGATGATGCCGGGATCTTGCAGCAGGCGCCGGCGTTTGCCTAAGTTGTAGCGCGCCATTTTTTCTGCGTCGAAATCGTCGAAGGCCGCGCGGTAGCTCTGGCGTTTGCGCAACACCGTTATCCAGCTCAATCCCGCTTGCGCGCCCTCCAGGCATAGCATTTCGAACAGTCGCGGGTCCGAGCGAACGGGCACGCCCCACTCACTGTCGTGGTATGCCACGTACAAAGGATCCTCGGGGCACCACGCACAGCGCAGTTTGCCGTCCGTGTGCCGCCGCGCCTTGAGTGTTCGACGGTCCTCGCCGCTCGCCATCAACGCGATTTGGCGGCGATGACCTCGATCTCCACCAGAGCACCCGGTGCCGCCAGCGCGGCCACCTGGAACGCGCTGCGCGCCGGCTTATTGGGCTGTTCGGCGGTACCGAAGAACTGTTTGTAGCCCGCCATCATGCCGCCGAAGTCCATCTTGTTGTCTTTCGCGGGATCGCCGACGATGAACACGGTCATCTTGATGACATCGCCCATGGTGAGCCCGAGCCGTGCAAGCGTGCCCTTGATCGCATTGAGCGCACCCACGGTTTGAGTCTCCGTGTCGCCGAAGGCGGCGACGCTGCCCTTCGGTGCATCCTTGTTGGTGACCGGCGCGAGGGCGCCGCTCAAGAAATAGGTATCGGCTCCGGCTTTGACCGTCACCGCTGACACAATGGGGAAGTCATTATTGTCCGGCAGCGGCAACCGCACGACCTTCGGCGAATCGGCTGCGGGCGCAGTGCCGCAGGCCGCCCATGACAACACCATCAACGCCAGAAACGAATTACGCCCTTTGCTCGTACTTAACATCGTATCCCCTAAGTGGTTGGTGGCTGGAGCATCGCATGCGGCGCTTCAGACATGCAATCGCACGGCGTGGCGCACCTTGTAAACCAATTCGATGCAATCGACGCCGCGGGTGCGGCGCGCCGTGCTGCGGATTTCGTGCATGAGCTTTAGCAGCACGCGGGTGTTCAAGTCAGGCGTCAGGCTCAATCTCGGGTCGAGACCCAGATGCAGCACCGCAAACCGTTCATGCGCCGAGCGAACGAACACAGCCACTCCGATAGGCTTGCCCTCGTCGGAAACCGCGAAAAGGGTTTGCACGCCTTCAATGTCGCCGACACGGATGCGCAAGCCGCCGTCCTGTTCATAGATCTCGGGCACGCCATAGGTGTCTATCGACTGCTGAATTCCCAGCCGAACACGGTGTTGATTGATGTTGAAAAAGAGCAATTGCTCGAGGGCAGGTCTTAATTCCGCGGCTAATTTGGAGGTGATGCCGATCGATGCGCCGCCCACTGATCCCCCATCCCGCTCGTCAATTGAGCGGCCAGTCACAGAACTGAATTGACGCAGTGCAACAGACGTTGTCTGCAGCCTGAGACTCCGTATCGTATAGCGTCGCTCACCGAATGACACTAGCCTAATCCGGTGCGTCTCCTGGGTTGCTGCACTGCAGTACACGTTGCGGTCCTTGTCCCTCGATGTTCGTGACTATGAAGGAAACAATGGGTGCTAGCTTCTGACGAAGACGGCGACGCTTTGGATGCGCTGAAATTCAGCCTCGCGAGCGATATCGTCGAGCTGGTGGTGCTGACCACCGATCAAACATTTCTGCAAACGCTGCGCGAAGCCGTCGGCCCGGCGCGGCGCCTCTGGCACGTCCCCTCTCCCGACAAGGTCAGCGACCTGTTGCTCGCCGGCGAAGTGGGCATCGCCGTGCTCGACGTTCAATCGCTGCGCGAAACGGCAAATGTTTTTGTGGCGCAGGTCAAGCGGCAGTTTCCCGATCTCGTGATCGTGGTCGCCGGCCGCCGCGAGGATGAAACCACGCTGGCGAGCTTGATCAGCTCCGGCATGATCTATCGCTTCATCCACAAGCCCATGTCCCCGGCGCGCGCAAAGTTGTTCGCGGAAGCCGCGATCAAGAAATTCGAGGAGCAGCGGCGCCGCGCCGCGGAGTCGCCCGCGAGCAATCGGGCAGCGCGGGGGACCCGCATTTGGCTGGTCGGCGGCGGCGCCGGGATATTGGCTGCGATTGCCGCGGTCACGTGGATGCTGAACAGGAGCGCGGATACCAGCCTGCCGGCTTCCGATGCGGCCAAGAGCGCGGCGGCGGAATCGCCGCTGCTGGCGCGCGCCGCCGCCGCCCTGGCTGCCAACCGACTGACCGAGCCCAAGGGCGACAATGCGCTGGAACTCTATCTGGCCGTGCAGGCGCAAAATCCTGCCGACCCCGGCGCCCGCGCCGGACTGGCTGAAGTTCACGAGCGGCTCCTGGCCCGTGCCGAAAATGCGCTGCTCGAGGAGCGACTGGACGAGGCGGCCGCCGCCATCGAAACGGCACGCAACTCCGGCGTTGAAGGCGGACGCATCGCGTTCATGACCGCTCAGCTGGCGAAATCGCGCGAGCAGGTAAAGGCGGCGCAGGCGCAGATCCAGGCTCAAACGCAGGCGCAGACGCAGGCTCAAGTTCAGGCGCGCGCACACGTCGAGGCTGCTGCTCCGGACAAGGCGACGACGTTGCTCGCTCTCGCCAAGCAGCGCATGAGCGAAGGGCACTTGATCGACCCGGATCGCGACAACGCACGCTTTTACATAGAGCAGGCATTGAGCCTCGATGCAAACAGCGACTCCGCGCTCGATGCCAAGACGCAGCTGGCGTCGCAATTGCTCGGCGAGGCGCGCAGCGCCATCGATCGCCGCGATTTCGCCCGCGCGGCCTCCTTGATCGAAGCCGCCAATGGCATCGCATCCGCGGCAAGTTTCGAAGCGGCGCAGGGATTGCTCGTCGCCGCCCGCCGCCGCGCCGATACCGATTCATGGACACAGCTGCTCACCAGCGCCAATGAACGCCTGTTGCAGGACAGGTTGATCGAACCGGCCAACGACAGCGCCAAGTACTACTACCTGACGCTGCGGCAGATCGATCCGGGCAACGCAGCGCTGGCTTCCTTGCAGCAGGATCTCGGCAGCCGCTTGATCGCCAAGGCGCGCCGCGCTCTGATCCTCGCGCAGGCCGACGCCGCGAAGAGCTGGCTTGATGAGGCAACCGCCGTCGGTTTTGTCTCGGGCGACTCAGCCGCGGTGCGGCGGGATTTGGAAGCCGCGCTCGTCAAGCAAAACTTCATGACCACCTTGATTCCCACGAGCCAGCTCACGCTGTTGAAATCGGTGCAGCCGATCTATCCCGCCAAGGCTCTCGCCGCCAAGATGGAAGGCTGGGTCGATGTGGCATTCACCATTGCAGCCAGCGGCAAGGTGCAGGATGCCGTGGTCCGCTCGAGCAGCGTCCCGATCACATTCGATGAGGCCGCTTTGAAGGCAGTATTGCAATGGCGTTACAAGCCGTTCTTGCGCGACGACAAGCCGGTGCCGGTGCGCACCGAGATTCGTATTCGATTCGCGCTGTCTTGAGGATGGAATCCTAAGCTGCGGAACTGCGGGCGGCGGATGACATCGATTCCTGCGTGAGCGCGCCGATTTCCGCGCCCAATCGCAGATCATCGACCGCGCCGAAGGTGTGCTTGCGCACCATTCCGTGCTTGTCGATCAATACCAGGCTGGGCGTGCCGCGCATCTTGTATCGCTCCATGGTGTGCGGTATCGGGCCGTTCGGATTGGGTTGATCCAGTCCGATCGGGAATTTCAGGCGATATTCGTGGATGAAAGCCCTGAGCACCGCCGTGTTGAATGCGTCGTGATGTTCGAATGTGGTGTGCAAACCGATGACGGCAACGTCGCTCGGCGCGAAAGTTTCGAAGATTCTTTGCGCCTGAGGCACGCCCGAGGCAATTGAGTTCGGGCACAGCACCTGGAATGCCGCCAATGCCACCACGCGGCCGCGCAGCCCCGCGAGCAATAGCGGACGATCAGTGTTGAACCAGGCCTGCACCAACAGCTCGGGCGCGTAATTCGTCTGGGTAGTCATAAGTCACGAGAACGCCTGGCCCGATTGCACACCGGGGCGCGCATTTCCTTTCAGCGGTTTTAATTAAAGATAACCTTAAAACGCGCTGGGTGGAACCCCTAGCGCTCGCTGATTGCCCGTTCGGCCTCGATCTCGGTCACGGCCCAGTTGCTGACCGTCGCTTCGTAGATGGCGAGTTCTTGCAGCAGATCTTCGAGAGGCTGCGCTCTGCCCATGGCGAAGCCCTGACCGTAGTCGACGCCGAGATCCGCCATGCGTACACGCAACACATCGGTCTCGACGTATTCCGCAATGGTTTCCAGGCACATCACCTTGGCGAGTTGCGCGATCGCCTTGATCATCGATTCGGAGCGTGCGTTGGTGATGGCGTCGCGTACGAAGCTGCCGTCGATCTTGATGTAGTTGACCGACAAGTCCTTGAGATATGCCAGGGAGCTGACTCCCGTGCCGAAATCGTCGAGCGCGAACTGGCAACCCAGTTCCTGCAATGTGCGCATGAAATTCTGCGCCTTCTCGAGATTGCCGATGGTCGCGGTCTCGGTCAGCTCGAAGCACAGCACGTTCGGCGGCAGGCTGCTTGCCTTGAGCTGATCGACGACGAAGCCCAGAAAGGTCTCGTCCTGCAGTGATTGCCCCGAGAGATTGATGGCGAAGCGCGCGAATTCCTCGCCGACAGCGGCGCTGTGTTCGCCCAGCAGTTCGCATGCCCGCCGCACCACCCAGCGATCCACCGTGGGCATGAGCTGGTAGCGTTCGGCTGAGGAGAGAAACTTGCCGGGTGGAATGACTTCGCCGCGATCTCCGAGCATGCGGATCAAGAGCTCGAAGCGCGGACGGCCGTAGTTGCCGCGCAGCGGCAGTATCGGCTGTGCATCCAGGCGGAAGCTGTCGTTGTCGAGCGCGTCGCGCAATTTTCCGATCACCAAGATGTCGGTGTGACGCCGGATGATGCTTTGGTCAGAGTCCTGAAACATCTCGACCCGGTTGCGGCCGCGGTCTTTCGCGGCCTTGCAGGCAATCTCGGCGGTAGCCAAGGCGTGCGCGAGCGGGTTATCCGAGCGGCCGATGGGCGCCACGCCGAGGCAAACCGACACTTCGAATGAACCCTGGCCTGCGCGCGGCACGATTCCCTCGGCAGCGCCGCGAATCTGCTCGGCAACACGCGCGGCCGACTCCATGTTGGAATTGGGGATCAAGGCTGCGAGCCTGTCTCCAGAGATGCGCGCCGACAGTGCGGCCGGCGGCAGCGTTTTGGCCATGCGGTCCGCCACACTGACGATGACATCGTCGCCGACGTGCATGCCGAAGGTCTCGTTGATGACGTGCAACCGGTCGATATCGAGATACAGGATCGTGTGGGCATCGTTGGCACCCGAGGACGACAGCAAGTTGGTGGCTTGCCGCTCGAAAGCCTGGCGGGTCATGAGTCCGGTGCTGGTGTCGTACTGAGCCTGGATGATGCTGGTCGAGCGCTTGGCCAGCATTTCAGCGACCCGGGTTTGCTGGGTGTCGAAGTCCGGCGCGCTGGGCGGATTGAAGAGCGCGAGCACGCCCATGACGCGCTCTGAATGGTGACGTATGGGGCAAGCCAGTATTTTGTAGGGCGCCGCGACATCGCTCGCGACCTTGGAAATGTGATTGACCACGATGGTGCGTTGCTGCATTTGCATCCACGCCATCAGGTGATGTTGCGCGCGCATCAAAGGCTCGGGGGCCATCGGCTGACCGCTGCGCGTCATGGATACGGAGACGTTCTTGTCCGGCACCCACAAAGCGGCCAGGGCGCAACCCATGCGGTCCAGGCCGGTTCTCAATATGACCGAGAATTCGTCCGTGTCCCCCGCCACCGCTTGATTGGACGAGATCTCCATCATCAGCTCGAGATCGCGCTCCTTGATGTTCAAGTCGCGTTCGCTCGAACCCAGTTTTGCGCGCAGGGCGAGTTCCCGGCGCAGACACTCGAGCGCCGGCTGCACCAGCTGGCGCACGGTCTGCAACGGCCGCGGTTCCAGTTGCGTGCTCGACAATCGAACGATGAGGCTGACCACGCCCATGAGCTCGATATGCTCGCCGCGCACCGCAAAGGCGTACACCACCCGGTCGGCGTCGATGGTTCTCGCAACGCCGGCAAACTCGGTGGTGTCCGACAGCGCGTTGGCGATCGCATCGTTGATGATCTCGGGCTCATCGCTGAGATCGAGATCATCCGATGCCCAGACCAGGTTGGAATATCCGTCATGCACGACCACGCCGCGCAGACTCGGCATGAGCATGCGCAATAGACGGCCGTAGGGCTCGAACGACGCGTCCGCGGCAATAGTCTCTACAGCGTTAGGCTTGATATCCAGCACTGATGCCAACTAAGCGGTTCGTGGGTTTGAATTCACGAATCAATGTGCTGCAAACGCTGTTTAGCAGCCTTGACGAGCGTCGCAGTTCAACCAAGAGTAGCGGCGCCGGTTTCCAGGGTTTCGGGCAAATGCCTGGAAAATTGACAATAAGAGGCGGATCTTGTGATGCAGATCCGGATTATCGCGTCAATGTTTGCCCGTACGCGTCAACAAACCGAGCAGAAATCGGCCGCCCGGCATGCGCACCAAGCGAAAAACTCTGCGCCAAAAACGCCGTGCATTGTCGTCGATGCTTTGCAGCGGCAAGCCGTCGTAGAGACGCCGCAAGGGTTCGTGGACGATGGCGCCGGCCGCCTTCACGGTCTTAAGCCCGTCGCCCGAAGTGAAACTCATCCGCACTGAGTCTTCCCGCCATTCAATGTCGAGATGGTGAATGGGAGTCGCGGCGAAGGCTTGGGCGGCGTGCGGCTCGGCACTTTGAAGATACACGGATGTTTCGTGTGGAACTGCGCTGTCGAGTTGCCAGGCGCCATTGCCGCGATCGGTCGCGATAAATTCGCCGGAGAATTGGCGTCGCATCTTGGCGTACATTGCTTCATCCTACCTAAGGAATCGCGCTGCCGACATCAGGATCGATTGCATGGACGAACCGATTAACCTTCTTCCCGGACAAGCCCTGAGCAAGAGCGGCAGGCCGCGCCTGAACTACGCGGCGGTGGCAGCGCTGGCGTTTCCCTTCATGGTGAACAGCGCCATACAAGCGGTACTGAACGCCACTGACACCTGGTTCATAGGCCGGGTGTCTCCGGCCGCCACCGCGGCCATCGGTGCGGTGTACTGGCCGGTGCTGGTGTTCGGATTGCTGTTCGGCGGCGTCGGCCTGTCGGTGCAGACCTTGGTGGCACAGGCTTTCGGCGCGCGTCGATATGCGCGTGCCTCTCAAGCAAGCTGGACCGCGCTCTGGGCCTCGTTGTTCACGGTGCCGCTATTCGTGCTGTTGGCGGTGACCGGTGAGCAGATTTTTCGCCCGTTTGGCCTGCCGCGAGGCATCGAAGACATCGCATTGACGTATTGGTATCCGCGCATGCTCGGCGGCCCCTTGAGCGTCGCCGTCTGGGCGCTTCTCGGATTCTTCAACGGCATAGGACGCCCCACCGTCACCCTGCGCGTCTTCGTCCTGGTGGCCGTGATCAACGCGATTTTCAACCAACTATTCATGTTCGAGCTCGGGATGGGGGTGGCCGGATCCGCCTGGGCCACCAACGCTGCGCAGCTGCTGGGAGTTGCCGTGGCACTGGGCTGGTTCCTGAACGGCGGCTTGCACCAGCAGTATCGATCAAGGCTGACCTGGCGATTTCACGGACGGGCGCTGTGGCGCCAGGTGAAATTGGGTTTCCCGATGGGCCTGCTCATTGCCGCGGACATTCTGGGCTTCGCCTTGTTTCAATTGATGCAGGTTCGACTGGGTACGATCGACGGTGCATCGACGCAGATCGTCATGATGCTCACTTCTTTTTGTTACATGCCGGCGGTGGGCATTGCGATGGCCGGCACCACGCTGGTCGGCCAAGCCATCGGAGCGCGACGCAAAGATTGGGCGTTCAAGGTCGGCAACGGGATCATACTGATCTGCGTGTTGTACATGGGCGCCATCGGGGTGCTGCTGGCCGCAGTCGGGCCCTGGGTACTGCCGTTTTTCACGAATGCCGCAGACAGCCAAGCCGGCGAAGTGGTCAAACGCGCTTGCACGTTGCTGTGGATCGCCGCTGGATATCAGTTATTCGACGGACTCAACATCAGCAGCAGCGCCAATTTGCGCGGCGCGGCCGATGTGCGGCTGCCGGCGATCATGGTGCTTGCCCTGTCCTGGCTGGTGTTCGTGCCGCTGGCCCATAGCTTATCGTTCGCAGCGCATCAAGGCTGGGTGGATTGGCTGCCGCAATTTGGGCTGGGCGCGGTCGGCGGGTGGTTCGCGGCATTGATCTACATTCTATTCTTGGGTGTAATGCTGTTTCTTCGCTGGTACTCGGGTGCATGGCGGCGCATCGAGCTGCCGATCAGTTGATGAGCAGCATTCATCAAGTCGTATGTTTCGCAGCAGGGCGCGCCTTCCTCGCGTGCCTGTGCTGTGCCCCGCTGGCGCTTCAAGCCGCCTCGTCCATTCCACCCGGCGTCGCGCAAGCCATCTCTGCCGGGTCGTTGCCGC
Organism: Steroidobacteraceae bacterium; assembly: GCA_036494725.1. GTDB lineage: Bacteria > Pseudomonadota > Gammaproteobacteria > Steroidobacterales > Steroidobacteraceae > Bog-1198. The sequence continues at coordinate 3,336 of DASXNX010000033.1, read as the reverse complement.
CGAGCGCGGTGAGCTTCGTGGTCGTGGATCCGGATTCGGGCCGCGTGCTGCTCAGCCATAACCCTGACACGCAGCGAAGCCCGGCTTCGACCATCAAGACCGTCACGACTTTTGCCGCGTTGGACATGCTGGGACCGACCTTCACCTGGCAGACGCGCGCCTGGTCGCACGGCAAGGATCTGATTCTGCAGGGCGGCGGCGATCCGTACATCACGCTGGAACGGTGGTGGAGCTTCGTGCAGCACCTGCGCAATTCGCAGCCGAGGTCGATTGCCGGCGACATCATCATCGACGACACCGCGTTTTCCCTGCCGCGCGAGGATCCCGGCGCCTTCGACGGCCGGCCGAATCGCACCTACAACGTCCTGCCCGATGCGTTGATGGTGAACTTTCAATCGGTGGAATTCCATCTCTCGGCGGATCCCGAATCGCGGCAAGTTGAGCTGCTGGCCAGCCCGATGCCGGTCAATCTCGCCATCGAGAATCACGTGCGTTTCGCCGACGGCCGCTGCAACGGCAGATCGGGTCGGGTCGATTTCCAGGTGGCTTCGTCGGGCTGGGATCGGGTGGTGTTTTCCGGCGCGCTATCCCCGCATTGCGCGCCGCAGAGCATCGCCCGGGTGCTCCTGCAGCCGGCTACTTACGCCTTCGGCACCTTTGTCGAGCTGTGGCGGCAATCGGGCGGCGAATTCAACGGTGCATTGCGCATGGAACCGACGCCGAGCGACGCGAAATTACTGCTGTCTTACGATTCTCTGACCCTGGCCGAGATCGTCCGGTTGACCAATAAATTCAGCAACAATTTGCTGGCGCGCCATCTGTACCTGACCTTGGGCTCGGAGCGCTTCGGCGGCCCGGCGACCCTGGAGAAGAGCGCTGCGACCATCGCCGACTGGGCGGGCGAGAAGGGGTTCGACTTTCAAGGCGCGGAAATGGACAACGGCTCGGGACTTTCGCGCAGCACGCGAATCTCCGTAATGCAAATGGCCAGAGTGTTGAGTGCCGCTTACCACAGCCCATTTGCGCCGGAATTTCTGGCCTCATTGCCGTTGGCCGGCATGGACGGCACGCTGCGCTCGCGCATGAAGCAGGCCCCGGCGGGCTCGGTTCGCCTCAAGACCGGGCATATCGACGGCGTCAGCGGCGTCGCCGGCTATGTCACCACGCCCGGCGGAAAAACCTACGTGCTCGTTTCGCTGGTCAATCATGGCCGTGCCGACTTCGGCGCCGGCGAGCCGGTGCATGCGGCACTGGTCTCGTGGATTTTGGACAAACCCTAGGGTCGCGGCTGCTCCAAGTCCCAAAGAATGGCGGTCGTGTCCTTGCGCAGCCACACGCCGAATCCAATATAGCGGAATGATTTTCGCAATCGCCGCCGATACCAATCGCCCGCACGTATGCGTACCGAGGTGCTGTCGGTGCGGCTGCGATCGCAGTTCTCGCGCCAATCCTGCGTGGTCAGCGCCGAGACATACAATGCGGCTCGCGTCAATTTTGCGAAATTCGCGATGCTGCGCGCGGCCTCGGCGTCCGACAGATACTGCAACACGTCGTAGCACACCACGAGATCGAACGGCTGCCGCGGGCGGAAATCCGCGACGGAACCCTGCGTCCAGCCATGGCGCCGGCATAGGTATGCGCTGAATTCGAGCCCGGTGTAGCGCGCCCGCGGCCATGCGCGCGCAAAGGGCTTGCGCAACAAACCGATGCCGCAGCCGGCGTCGAGGATGCTGCGCACGGGAATCTCGCAATGCTGCAGGGCTCCCGCGATGAGCGAGGCACGCGCGCGCATCTCGGCTGCTGTGACGACGCGCGTCGCCGGATTCAGGTAGAACTTGCGAAAAAAGGCCTCCCCGAAATTGTTCGACGGCACCGCAGCGTGCAACTTAGGTGGTTTTCTCATGCCGCCATGATAGTGGATGATTGAGGGGCGGTCCTGCGGTACCATCTGCACGAACGAATCCCCAGGGAAGATATAAAGTAACCGCGCGGATGAGATTCTGGATTTGTTTGACCATCGTTTGCTGCTGTGTCGCGTATCACGCAGGCGCCGGCGTAACCTCGGAAATGCAGGCGGTCATCCGCGGGAATACCTTCGAAGTGGTGATGAAGAAGCCGGAGCATGATCCGGTCAGCTACGAGAAGCCGTTGCCGCTCGATTTGTTGCCCTTCATCGAGAGAACGGATGCCTACCGATCGGTCGGTACCGCCTTTGCGCTGGGAAGCAATACCTATGTGACCGCCGGACACGTGTTCGCGGCGGGAATTGCCAGTCAATTTGGCCCCCCTGAATTGCGACGAAGCGACGGCGCGGTCTTCAAAATCGATCGCATCTTGAAATTTTCCTTTTACGAGGACTTCGTCGTGTTCTCGCTGCAGAACGATCCGGCTCCGGCTGGATTCGCGATCAATAGGAATCCGAAACTGGACGAGCCGGTATTGGCGGTCGGCAATGCGTTGGGTGAAGGAATAGTGATTCGCGACGGCCTGTTTACTTCTGAAACACCCGAAGCCCAGGACGGGCGATGGAAATGGATTCGCTTTTCCGCCGCGGCGTCCCCCGGGAACAGCGGCGGACCGCTATGCGACGCCGATGCCAAGGTTATCGGGATCGTCATCGGAAAGTCGCCCAACGAAAATCTCAATTACTCGCTTCCCATCGCGCGCGTGCTGGATGGCGAGCCAAACAAGGCCCGCTTCGACCAAAAATCCCTCGTCAATCTTCCGTATCTGCACGGTACGGCGACGCACGCGTACAAGGATGAATTCGCGTTGCCTTTGGCGTGGCCCGCATTTGTGGATGCGTTTCAAAAGGTATCCCAACGCCAAAGCGACGAGGCACGCGCGCTGCTCCTGAAAACATACGCCGATACTTTGTTCCCAAAGGGTCCCGGCGCCCAGAATATTCTCTACGAGCCAAACCCCAACGACGGCAAGCCGCGGCTCATAACGCAGCAGGCCGACGGGACTTGGACTGTCGCAACCTCGGTATTTCATGAAGTCGATTTGTCCGATGACGGCTCAGTTGGATACGCGGATGAGGCGGGCGTGCGGCTGTTCAGGGTGGTGCGCCCGGGAGGTGCTTCCGATGATGCCTTTTACGGCGATTCCAAGTCCCTCATGGATCTTTTGCTGAAGGGGCTGGACTTGCGCCGCCAAGTGGGCGCGGATCAAGTTCGGGTGACATCCCTCGGTCCGGCGAAGTCGGACGTTTCTTATACCGATGCTTACGGCAGAAAATGGCAGGAGCGCGTTTGGGCGATTCCGTTCATGGATGCTTACTTGGTGGGCGAGCTGCTGCCGACGCCCGATGGCTACGTCGGCATCGTGCTGGCG
>DASXNX010000032.1:0-25715 GCA_036494725.1 Steroidobacteraceae bacterium | reverse complement strand
CGATGTGGAAGTGTGGGCCAAACCCACTAAATTTGTGTTTTCGGTGGCCGTGTTCGCACTGACGACGGCATGGTTTTTCGGGTACGTGCAGCCCGCTCGTCGTAGCTCGCCGAGCCTGCGCGCCATCGTCGCCGTCATCATCTTGGCGGGCAGCTTCGAGATTATTTATATCTCGTGGCAAGCCGGCCATGGCCTCGCGTCTCATTTCAACAAATCGAGTGTATTTTTCGAGGTCATGTACGGGCTGATGGGCCTGGGCGCGGTGCTTTTAGTCACTACCTCGCTGCTGCTGGCATGGGAAATCGGGCGTCGCCCCGCTCCGGGCTTCAGTCCCGATTATTTGGCAGCGGTGGTCACCGGTCTGGTGCTGTGTTTCGTTCTGGGTGGCGGATTCGGCATCTACATGGCGCAACAGGCTGGCCATTCTGTAGGCCCCGTCGGGGGCCACGCCCCGATATTCGGATGGAATCGCGCCGGAGGCGATCTTCGAATCGCTCACTTCATGGGAATCCACGCACAGCAAGCATTGCCAATGCTCGGCCTGCTGATCGGCGGCTTGTCGCCGCGACTGCGGCGGCCGGCGTTGATCGGCGGCTCATTGATATATAGCGCAGTCGCCTTAGGCTTGTTCATCCAGGCTTTCAGGGGACATCCGCTGATGCCTAATTTGTTTTGATCCGGGTAATAATTACGAGCCGGCTATTTCTGCCGGTACGCAGCCGCCAGCAGATCGTCATCGATCCCGGAGTTTTCCTTGTTGCCGGTCGCAAAGCGATATAGCGCAGCGGTGTAAATGGTGTGCAATGTGGTACTCACCAGACCGAGCGCAATCATCGCGAGCATGACTATCGCCACCGCCAAAACGATTGATCCGGTCGCGTGGGTCGATATCGCCGCGAACAGCAGGAACAAGCTGAGGATGACGACCGGAATCGCAATTACGGCCACGCCCAGACTGATGCCGCCATTGCCGATGAGATTTTCGCCCCAGTTTCGCCGCAGCAAATCCAAACTCCGCGAGATCGCCTCGATCGGACCGACATCCTCCTCAATCAGCACCGGCAGCGTCATCGCCGTCGCCACCGTCCAGCCCGCACCGATGATGGCCACGACAATACGGCCTAGGAAGCCCACCCGTTCTGCAATTGCCCGCAGAATGGTACCTACCGTGGCCGCAACGACGGCGTAGCCCAGAATCGCCGGAAGTTTAGCGAACGCCATTCCCAGCCCTTCCGTGACAGTGGCGGATTCGCCGTCGAGTCGCTTGAGCGCCACGCTGATGAGGGCCGCGTTGAAGAACATCATCACGGTGTAACTGACAAAATAGAACGCGTACATCATGACGTAAAACGACAAGCGGGCGTTGTGCGCCGTGCTGCCGTCCGCCAGCGCCTGTCGGGCGCTGTGGCTGAGCGCGATCACCGGCAGTACGAAGGATCCGAGCAGGAGCAGCAATATAATCGATGACAGCAGCGGGAACACCAGCAATGCTGGATCTTCCTTGAGGACCTTCCAGCATTGCCCGGCCAGCGACCAACTGCGAGAGATTCTGTCGAACACGGAGTAACCCTCCCTAGTTACCCCGACATTGCGCCAGTTCGGGCGATTTTGGGCGGCTATTTGCCGAAAGTGTGAATTACTTCGGCTTCTTGAAACGAAACAGAAACTGGTCGGTGTGGCCGCGGACCGAGGGGTCGAACACTTTCTTGGTGTGATCATCGCTTGCGTTTGCAAGAATCGAACTCTCGGCATCCAGCTTGAAGCCGGCAGCCAGCACGTCCGCCTTGACTCTCGCGGGATCGATCCGGTGCAGTGTCTCGGTTGCATCAATTCCCGAGCCGGCGACAGCTGCGTGATCGAGCACCACGTACACGCCGCCCGGCTTCAAGGCGTCGAAGACTGCCTTGTTGAAGGCCGGCACATCGGCCGGCCCCATGAACTTGTCATAGAGGTCGTGATAATTCTGCCGAATGAACACGGCATCGAGTCCCGGCGGCAGAGGCGTGGCAACAGGGTCATCGCTGACAATGACGTTGGGTGACTGCGCCGCCAGTCCCTTCATCATATCCAACACTTCAGGGTGCCTTTTGACAAGTTCGGCGGTCTCTACCGCGTAAACCTTTCCGGAAGGGCCGACCGCTTGCGCCAGCGATCCCGTCAGGCGGCCTGCGACGACATCGGCCACCTTGTCACCCTTTTTCACACCGATGAACGCAATGACCTCCGGCACTTTCCAGGCGGGATCGAGCGCCGGTGCGCCGGACGGAACCTGCGGCAACGCGATAGTGGCGGCACCGACTGACACTGCCAGGAATAAAGAGAGTGCAATACTTCGCATGGGCTAATCCTTCCAGTTAGTTTACCGAATGATGAATGTTTCGAGCTGACCGCTATTGCGGTCGACCGGAATATCCGGCGGCTTTTCGCAGTGCATCGGCGTCGAGCATCTTGCCGTCCAGCATGACCACTCTCGTCTGGCGCAAGGCACCGATACGCACCGAGGGATCTCCCTCCACCAGCGAAAGATCGGCCGTTTTTCCGACCTTGATGGAACCCGTATGCTGATCCTGACCAACCAGACGAGCGGGCACGATGGTCGCCGCGGCCAAGGCTTGCGCAGCGGTAAAGCCGGCTTGCTGATAGACCTCGAGTTCGCGCACGATTTCAATGCCCGAGCCGTCCGTTCCGGCCACGATGGGAACGCCGGCTTCGTGCATTTTCTTCAATAGCGCAATCATCTTGGCCCAACTCGCACGGTAATCGGCGCGCGTCAGGTCCTTGGGGACTGCAAAGCCTCCGGTACGAAATCCTCGTTCAAGGGTCGGCGGCAGCGTGCCGATGAAGGGCGCGTACGAAGGAGACAGATCGCCATTGTCCGGAACGTAGAGGCTCTCGAAGGCCACCATCGTCGGGTCGCTGTAGATGTGCTTGGTGGCCATGGTGCGCACGATCTGGGTCATTGCAGGGCCATCGAGGTCGACATCCTTGGCGAATCGGCCGGGACCTTCGAATCGCATGATGCCATTGGACACGGCGATGACGCTGTCCGGCATTGCCTGCATGATGATCCAATTGATGTGCGTGACTTCATCATAGCCGTCGTTGATCGCATCCATGGGCCGGATGCCTGCCGGTATGTGCCCATGCACGTGAAGTCCAAGCTTGTGCGCCTCATTGATGGACGCAGGCAGCCAGGCGGGATTGAACGTGCCGTAAAACTTCACGCCGGTAAAACCATTGGCCTTGGCGCGATCAACCAGCGCAATGGCCTCCGCCTGGCTGGTTGCCACATTGGCAACTTGAGCGGTATATGGGCCCTTCCCGTCGATGAGCGAGGAGGGATAGACGTGAGGGAACAACAATTGGCCGGCACCGACCCGCTTACGCCGATCCATCGTCAGCAAGTCGTCGTTGCCGGGATCGCGCACCGAAGTGACGCCGAGCGACAGCTCCTGCACTCCGGTGTAATCATCCCCGACATGCATATGGCAATCCCACAGGCCGGGCACCAGCGTCTTACCGTGCCCGTCGATGATTTGTGCATTCGCTGGCGTGTTGATCGAGCTTGCAGGACCGACTGCCACGATCTCGCCCTTATCGACCACGACCGACTGGTCGGCCAGGAAACGGCCGCCGTCAGCATCAAAAAGACGAACGTGAGCGAACACCACCGGCGCCGCGGGCGTTTTCACCAGTTCTTTGGCCAAGCGCGCGGAATGCGCGGCCATGGCGGCCGTCTGCGCCTTCTCTAACTTCGCTTGTTCGCCGGCGTAGCTCTCTGGCAGCCATCCTATGCCAGACGTGAGCGCGAAGAACCGGCCATTCTGATCAGCCCATATCGGGATGGGCGAGTTATTGATCCCGCTGATCGCCCAAAGATCCACTTTGATCTTGTCGGCCGGCGCCTTGCCGCTCACCTCCAAGCTGGTGAGCTTGACCGCACTCGCCGCGCCGCCGGGCAGCAACGGCAACGCACGTTCCGGCATCGCGAGTAGTCGTTCCAAGAACCAAGCGGTGGCATCCATGGGCGAATTCAGTGATGCGTAGAAGCCCGGGGTGGTGTACGCCTTGGTTCCGGAATCGATGGGGCTTTTCCACCGGGCTGTGCCGCCGCTGATATCGAAGGTCTCTGCCACATCGCCTTGCGGATTGATGCCGCGAACCGCGAGATTGGCCGGCATGCCGTCCGGTCCGGATTTGCCGCTGTAATCAATTTCCCAGACTTGACCACGCAGGTTCATGCTTTCTCGGCCCATGCGCACGCCGTCCGTGCTGACCCACATATAGGAGTCGCCGTGTTTGCCACCCGTTGATTCGATGATGAAGTGACGCGCGTTGGCCGGAGGTTTCATCAACTCGGCTGTGGGTACCTGCGCCGCGAGCGGCGCTGAAATTGCAAAGAGAACCGTCAAGGCTATTACTCTGCCTATTTTCATGTGTATACCGCCATCAGGGAGAATTTGTAGGTTTTTGGCTGGCGCATATCATGCCCGGATTCCTCGGGGGGATGGGCCGTATGTGATGAACTGACTATTGCATACCGACCCGCGACAATTCATGATTACAGTGTTCTCGGGGCGGAGTGAAAGTCTCCACCGGCGGTGAAGGCGAGAAATCGCATGAGCCCGCGGGCGCTTGTCTCTCGACAAGGCAGCAGATCTGGTTCGAACCCAGAGCCGACGGTAGGAAACCCATTGCAGGGTTCCTGAAAGTCCGGATGTACGAGAGCACAAGGTCTACGGCCGTCCCTTGCGGGCGGCCAACGCCTTTGCGCCCCGATTCTGAAAGCAGATTCAGGAGTCGCAATGAGTAAAGACACCCCACATCGTCACCCGGCACCGCGCATCGCGTTCATTCAGTCGTGCTGGCACCGCGAGATCGTCGATCAAGCACGCGATGCTTTCTTGAAGAACATCGCGGCGCACGGCTTTCAGCGCAGGCAAGTCGACTGCTACGAGGTCCCCGGCGCTTTCGAGATTCCCTTGCATGCGAAATTGCTCGCGGAGTCCGAGCGCTACGCCGCCATAGTCGCCGCCGGCTTTGTTGTGGATGGCGGCATTTATCGTCACGAATTTGTCGCGGCGAGCGTCATCGACGCGTTGATGGCGGTGCAGCTCGACACGCGCATACCCGTCATCTCCATCGTTCTTACGCCGCAACGCTTTCACGAGCACGAGCAGCACCGCGACTTCTTTCTCGATCATTTTCTGATCAAGGGCGCGGAGGCGGCTGAGGCATGCGCCGCGACGATCCGCAGCTTGGAAAAGCTCACAGCAACTTCGTCGCTTCTGAAATCGGCGTAGTAACCCATGAGCAATCTTTTGGATGATGCAGCGCGCCGTGCCGGCCGCTACCTTGATACTCTCAGCACCCGGTCAGTGGCTCCCGCCAAAGAAGCTCTGGCCGCACTGGCGAAATTCGAACGCCCTTTCCCCGAACAGACATCGAGCGCGGAGTCAGTACTGACAGAGTTGGATGAATGTGGGTCGCCCGCCACGATGGCCTCGGCCGGCGGACGCTTCTTCGGTTTCGTGATCGGCGGTTCGCTTCCGGTCACAGTGGCGGCGAACTGGCTGGCCACTGCCTGGGACCAAAATGCCGGTCTTGTCGTCACCTCGCCCGTCAACGCGATGCTCGAGAAAGTCGCGTTGGGCTGGATGAAGGATCTTTTTCGTCTGCCGGCGCAATGCGCGGGCGGGTTTGTCACCTGTGCGACAACTGCGAACTTCTCGGCACTGGCAGCGGCACGTCATACGCTGCTTGATCGCGCCGGCTGGGATGTGGAGGCGCAAGGACTGTTCGGAGCCCCGCCGCTCACGCTGGTGGTTGGGGATGAAGTTCATGCCAGCATCGAGAAGGCGCTTTGCATGGTCGGGTTCGGGCGCGAACGAGTCGTCCGCGTACCCGTCGACTCGCAAGGTAGAATGCGCGCTGATCGCTTCCCGTCGGTCGACGATCGCACCATAGTCTGCGTGCAGGCGGGCAACGTGAACAGCGGTGCTTTTGATCCGGTGGCCGAGATTTGCGCTTTGGCTCGTTCGCAAGGTGCCTGGGTCCATGTCGACGGCGCCTTCGGCATCTGGGCTGCGGCCTCACCGGCGAAGGAGATGTTGACTCGTGGCATCGAGCAAGCCGACTCCTGGGCCACCGATGCTCACAAGTGGCTCAATGTCCCCTACGACAGCGGCTTGGTTTTTACCCGCGACGCGAGTGCCCTGCGGGCGGCGCTGTCCGCCGGGGGCGCCTACCTTGCACAAGAGGAAGACCGCATTCCCTATCAGTACACGCCTGATTTTTCACGCCGCGCGCGCGGCGTGGAAGTCTGGGCGGCACTGCGCCAACTCGGACGCCAGGGCCTCGCCGATTTGGTCGATCGCACCTGTCGCTACGCCAGGCGATTTGCCGAGGGCCTGGCTGTCGCCGGGCACCGTATACTGAACGAGGTGCTGCTGAACCAGGTCCTGGTGTCGTTTGGAAGCGCGGAACACACCCGTTCGGTGATCGCACGAGTTCAACAGGACGGCACCTGTTGGTGCGGCGGAACGGTCTGGCAAGGTACGGTAGCGATGCGCATCAGCGTCTCCTCATGGGCAACCACGGAGGCGGACGTCGAAAAAAGTCTCGCGGCGATCCTGCGCGCGGCATCCTGACTTGATCTAGAGGCGATTTCGTCGCCGCAATTAACCAGCGCTTGACATGCAGGTATATAACTGCATATTATTTATGCAGGTAAATGACTGCATGAATCAATCGGATCTTCTTTTCAAGGCTCTGGCCGATCCCAGCCGCCGCAAGCTGCTGGATCTGCTCTATGCACACGACGGACAAACGCTGACTGAGCTTTGCGAGCACCTGGATATGACCCGACAATCCGTCACCCAGCACCTAGACGTGCTCGAGGCTGCGAATCTGGTGGCCACTCGTTGGCGCGGCCGCGAAAAGCTGCATTTCCTCAATCCGGTTCCCTTGCAGGACATTTACGAGCGATGGATAGCCAAATTCGAAAAGCCGCGCCTCAAGGCGCTGCACGATCTGAAACGACGTCTGGAGGAGTAAAGAGAAATGAGCAAATCAACTTTTGTTTACGTGACCTACATCCGCACTTCGGCTGAGCGTCTGTGGTCCGCACTGACCACCCCGGAGTTCACGCGCCAGTATTGGTTAGGCGCGCACTGCGAGAGCGACTGGAAGCCCGGATCACCGTGGAAGCTCGTGTTCGAGGACGGACGCCTCGCCGATGCCGGCAAAATCGTGGAAGCCCACCCGCCGCAGCGCCTGGTCATCAAATGGCGCAATGAGTGGAGTGAAGAGCTCAAGGCCGAAGGTGATTCGTTGTGTACATTCGAAATCGAAGCCGTCCCCAACGCCAGCCCACAGGCGGTGAAACTCTCCGTTACCCATAGCATTGAGCGCCCTGAATCGAAGTTAATTCAGGCGGTGTCCGGCGGCTGGCCTCGCATCCTCTCCAATCTCAAGTCCTTGCTTGAAACCGGCGAGACCATCCTCGCAGCGAAAAAGGCTTCAGCTTGATCGCCGGCAGCGAAGAGCGTTTGGGCTCGTTTTTATTTACCTTTGAAACTCTCTCGCAGCTGACCTGCTCCGAGACGGCTGAACAAGGGAGGGAAATTGCGTTGCGCCGAAACGCTGGCATCTTTATTGATGACTAAGAACTCCTTCTTGTCATCGCTCCACACGGGCCAATCGGGCAGTCCCGAGGCATTGGGATCGCCCGCTTTGGCGAAATTGGTCCAATAGGTTTGGAGCAGATTCGAGAGCGCCACGTCATCGGGGGCGGATGGCAACCATTGCCATTCTCGGTCGTGCAGACTGCCGAAAACATAAGGAACCTCCAGGCTGTGAAATGCGCCCAGTTCGGTCTCGCCCTTCCCGGGAATCGAGCGATCGAAGCGGTACACGAAGACACGCTGACCGGCAGCGTTGGTGAGGCTCGCCATGGCGCCGACCGGACAGGCGCCGATCAGATCATTGGCAGCCCGATCAATTCCCGCGGTTCCGTGAAATAGGATATTGCCAAAATAGAGTGCGATGGCCGGAGCGGTCCAGCTTCCAAAATAGGGACGCGCGGCCTCAGTGAACTTCTTCAGCCCTCCGGAATTCGCTATTGTGTTCTCGCTCCCTGAGGATTTGGAAGCTGCCGCGGCAGAAAGTCGAAAGGCGCTCAGTTCCCGGCCGTTGAGCCCAATCAGGAGATCCACTTTTTGGATTGAACCGGTCAGAAAGGCTTGTTGCGGGGATTGCGGCAATACCCATCCATCCGCGGTAGCGGAAGTGATATCGGCAGGGAAATGTTCCTTGGCCTTGACCACCAGGCCTTCCACTTCGGAGACCGGCAACGCGCGAAGTTTTTGCAGCGCCGTCGATTGCGGGTCCGCCGGCGCCAGAGCACTCACCGCACTGCCGAAGGCTTCCGCCTCGGACAAGGTTCGCGCCGGTTCGAATGCCGGGCCGCTCTCGGAGATGACGCGCCGAAACAACCCGGCCGAGAGCGGTGAGGCCATGAGCCGGGCTGAATCGATCGCCCCTGCCGACTCGCCAAACAACGTCACATTCTCAGGATCGCCGCCAAACTGCGCGATGTTTCGCTTGACCCAGTTGAGCGCAGCGAGCTGGTCCAGCGATCCATAATTGCCGGAACTGTGATGCGGTGATTCTGCCGTGAGTTCAGGGTGACTAAAAAACCCCATCACTCCCAGTCGATAATTCAAGGTCACCAGCACGATACCGTGCTGGGTCAACGAAACACCGTCATACGTCGATTGCGTACCGCTGCCGACGGTGTTGCTGCCTCCATGCAGCCACACCATCACGGGCAGCGCCCGTTTCGCAGGCCATTGCGGCACCCACACATCGAGATAAAGGCAGTCCTCGGACGACTGGATGGGAGGTTGCTCGAACTTCGAACCATACGCCTGAGCCATCGGTGCGAAGAACGGGACCAGTCCCGATGCGCGCTGTGAGCAGGCGCTTCCCGGCTGCGTCGCCTCCTTCACACCCTGCCAGGGCATCGGCGGCTGAGGAGGTTTCCATCGCAACTCTCCGACCGGGGGTTGCGCGTAAGGGATACCTCTGAATGCGATCGCCGATCCAATTCGACTTCCGCGCAGCGATCCCGCGTCGATCTGCACGATCGCATCGCCGGTCGGTGGCGTGCTCGTGACCGGTGCCGATAGGTGCGCGAAACTGGAAACGCTATAATTAGGATAGCGCCCTCCTCTACCTTGAACGTAGAGCGCAAAGGCAACAACCCCAAGCAGCAGCGCACCGGCTACCCAAAATAGCCACTTCCACTTTGATCGCACGGATGACTCTCCCCCAAAGATAATATTTGTCGAATTGGTACGCCGGAGTGTTGCTTAGTAGGGCTTCTCGCCGCGCACTACGCCGAAGGATGATGGCTCCGCGAAGACGCCGTTCACGGTGGTGCCGCCATTATGAATTGCCGGAAAAATAGGCTGCATGTTGGCCGGAAAGCCGAGTTTCGGCTTGGTCATCTGGTTGAGGCGCGCAAGATCCTCCGCGGCGAGCTTTACATCGAGCGCCTTGACATTGTCCTCGAGCTGCGCGAGGCGACGCGCGCCGATGATCGTGGAGGTGACACCGGGCTGCATGCGTAACCATGCGAGCGCGACGCGCGCGACCGTCGTGTCCCGAGCCTTGGCGATTTTCTCGAGCTCATCGACCAGCGCGAAGGTCGGCTCGTTCAGCAGGTGGCTCATGAAGGCCCCGCGTCCATCCTTGGTTTGCTCGCTCTTGCGCGTATATTTGCCGCTCAACAGTCCGCTTTTCAACGGCGACCAAGGAGTCACGCCGAGCCCGAGTTCCAGCGCCATCGGGATAAGTTCCTGCTCAACGGTGCGCTCCAGCAGCGAGTACTCAATCTGCAGCCCGACAAACGCCGACCAGCCGCGGAACCGCGCGGTCACATTGGCCTCGGCGACCTTCCACGCGGGCGTGTCCGACACGCCGAGATAACGCACCTTGCCGCCGCGTACCAGATCCTCGAGCGCCGCCATCGTCTCCTCGATGGGCGTGTGCACGTCCCAGTTATGCAGCCAGTACAGGTCGATGTACTCGGTCTGCAGCCGGCGCAGCGACTGCTCGCAGGCTGCGACGATCGACTTTCGGCTCGAACCCCCGCCGTTCGGATCACCCGGGTAAAGATTGCCGCTGAACTTGGTCGCGATGACCAGACGGTCGCGCTTTTCCTTGAAGCGGCCGATATGATCGCCAATGATCTTCTCCGAGTGGCTCTTGGTGTAGAAATTGGCGGTATCGATGAAGTTGCCGCCGAGCTCAAGATAGCGATCGATGATCTGCTCGGACTCCTTGACGGTGGACCCCCAGCCCAAGTCTTCTCCAAAGGTCATTGCTCCCAGGCAGAGCGGGCTTACCCTCAGTCCGGACCGGCCCAGCGTCACGTAATGGTCTAGCGGCATACAGATTTCCTTGGATCAATTTGTGGTTCGATTATAACGCCGATCGCGTATTCTCCTTGTTTGGATTCGGGGAGCGGTCGATGTCGAAGCGCATGAGGGCATTCGGAGTGTGCATAGCGGCGCTGGCCGGTCTCGCGGCGTGCGGCGGAAATGGTGCCGGGAGCGGCGGCGCCACCAATTCTTCGGGTACTGGAACTGCATATCCGTTCATCGCCCCGATTGTCAATTCGAGCCGGGTTTATTCTGAGACCATCATCGACAACTCGAATAACACCATCAACATCGGCTACATGGTTGCGGTGGTGTCGGTTGCCGCCGACGGCACCATAACGGAACAGCAGCAAAGCACCTCGGGTATTGGCGACACAGTAAACGGCACCGATTACTCGGCACTCACTGAAACACAAACTTTTAATTCATTCGGACGCGAGACCGCGTATGCGTATACAGAATCCAACAACAGCGTAGGGTCATGTGCGTACTCGCCCTATGAAGGCGGCCCCACCCCGCCGCTGACGGTCGGTCAGCGCTGGCAGATCAACTACACACAGGTCTGTAACGGCAATGCACCGATCAGCTATTCGCAGCAAGGAAATATCGCGGATGTCGAAGCCGTCACGGTGCCGGCGGGCACCTTTACCGCGCTCAAATTGCAGAGCACGGTTACCTGGACCGACGCCTCCGGAACCACGCACACGCAAACAGTCGCCAATTGGCTGGACATAGCGACATTTCATTCCGTCAAGCAGAGCAGCACTTTCGTTGACAGCGGGACGCCGCCCGCGAACGGCTACGCGGTCAGCCGGCAGACTGTGCTCGAATCGACCTCCTGAGCACAGGCACTGATGGCGTAATCCTCAATTGCCGCAGTTCCTACAACAATGTTTGGCGAATGCTGACGGGTCCGCCTCGTGGCGTGCACTACGCTTAGTCACGTCGTAGTGACCTAATCGCAGTGAGGCAATTCATGACAAACAGTAAGGTTATTTTAAAGAGCGCCTTCTTGCTCGGGCTGATCGCCCTTGCGTCGGGGTGTGTCGTCGCGGAACCGCATCGCACCTACAATGATGGCTATTATGATCGCGACCACCATCGGTATTGGCACGAAAACGGCTGGCACGACTGCGGCGAACACAGCGAATACTGCCGCTAAGCAGATTACTCCCGCCAAGCAATATCCTAGGCCTCCGCCTGAAAAAACAGGCGGAAGGTCCTAAATCGGCACCCACCAAGCCCGGCTGGTGTGCCAAGGCCTATCGTTCGCGGAAAACGGGCCGGCTCTCTCCGTCCAGCTTCTCAGATAGTTTCGCCAAGTGAAGCCCGAGGAACGCGATGGCGGTCCGGAACCGCGGGCGTTCCCTTCCGATGAATCATCGTCCTGTTCCAATTCTTCCAACGCCACCATTCGGGCAATGATCGCCGCCTTTTGCGCTTCGAGTTGTTGCCATTTAATTTTCGCGCGGGCAAGAGCCATCGGCGTCGAGGCAAGCTCTGCTGCGAGTGCGAGGTATTGGGCCTTTGCGGCGACCGCGGCGCTGAGTGCGTGACTGAACAGAGATTGGAGCTGCTTTAAGCGGTCCTCAATATCCATCTTGGACACCTCATGCTGGAGAAACTGCGCTGGACGTTAGTGTGCACAGCCTCTCGCGGCATCGTCAGCGGTCTTTGGTCCAATCGGGTTATAGGATCTGTCCGACAAGAGTACTCGTTCCCATAAAAGGTTCAGATGCTTGACAACGCATAACCGTTCAGCTATGGTTTGATCCATAACCATTTAGTTATAGGTATATATGCGTACTGCGCCTAACGCCATCTTCAGATCACTTTCGGATCCCACGCGCCGCGGGATTTTCGAGCGGCTGAGCCGCGACGGTGAACAAACCGTCCGAATGCTCACCGACAGCTCGGGCGTCTCGCAGCCCGCGGTATCGAAGCATCTCGGAGTACTGAAGCATGCCGGCTTGGTGCGTGCTCGACACATGGGACGCGAGACCCATTACAGCGCCCAGCCGCAAGCTCTCGCACCGCTCGTGGACTGGATGAGCTACTACAGCCGATTCTGGCACGACCGGTTTGACCGCCTCGAAGACTTACTTAAAAGGATGGACCAATGACTACAGAAGCAACCCGCTCAGTTGTGATCGAAAAAGATTTTCCTCACGCGCCGGAAAAGGTTTGGCGTGCCCTTACGCAAAGCCCGCTCATCAAGGAGTGGCTGATGGACAACGACTTCGAACCGGTCGTGGGTCATAGTTTCAAGCTCCGCTCCAAGCCCGTGCCCAATTGGAACGGCATCATCGATGGCGAAGTGCTCATTGTGGAACCTTATAAGAAGCTCTCCTATAGCTGGGGCACCATGGGGATGGGAACCGTCGTCGTGTTCACTTTGGCTGCGACAAGCGCCGGAACGCTGGTGCGCATGGAGCACTCGGGCTTCCGAGCCGATCAAGAGGCTAACTATCAGGGCGCTACTTACGGCTGGCGGAAGTTCTTGGGCAACCTTGAACGCGTTGTCGCCGAACTCACCTAACCGAGTCAAAAACATGAAAACCCTACTCATTCAGATCGTCGTGACCGGTCTTTACATCCTCGCGGCCAGCGCCATCGGATATTGGATGAGCCGGGTGAGGAGACCCTATGGGTGGATCAAAACCACGGTGCACATCATGCTTGTCGCCGGTGTCCTGGCGGGATGGGTATCTTGTCTGTACAACCTTCAGGCCTTGGCCCAGCCCAGACTAAGCGCCACCCTATTTGTGATTTCTAAAGGTCTTTGGATTCTCATGGGTGTGAGCATTCTCGCGAACCTGTTCCTTGGGATAACGATGCTCATCCGAAAGCCGCTTCAGAAGTCGTTTCCGACTCTAAAGTGGACCTCAACGGCGATTATGTTCTCGTCTTTGTTCGTGGTTGGAGCCATTATCGCGTTGTCGTAGTGGGCTACTCCGAGAGGAGAACATGAACCGATTATCAGCATTGCTGCTGATTGAAACGAGTCTGTTGGCGTTCATCGCACCCACCTTCGCGGCTGATTCGCCTAGCAGTGCCGTTTTCGGCGATCTGCGCCGCGCGCAGCTCGCGGATGGCATCGATGATCAAGGCTTCGTCACGATCGGTGGTATCAAGCAATGGATTTCCGTACGCGGTCGTCACAAGGACGCACCAATACTGCTGTTTGTGCACGGCGGTCCTGGCTTCACCTCCATTCCCAGTAGCTACTATTTCATGTCGGGCTGGGATGAGTACTTCACCATTGCGCAGTACGACGAGCGCGGCGCCGGCCAGACCTACGGCGCCAATGATCCGGCGCAAATCCGGCCGACGATGACGGTCGATCGGTTGTTGGCGGACGCGGAGGAAGTCGCCGCCTATTTGCGCAGCCGTTACCATCGCAACAAAATCCTGCTGGTCGGTCATTCTTGGGGCAGCTTTCTCGGCGTCGAACTTGCGCAACGCCGCCCGGATTGGCTCTATGCCTATGTGGGAATCGGCCAGGTTGTGGACATGCAGCAAAGCGAGGCTTTGGGCTACGAAGCCACGCTGGCCGCCGCGCGCAAAGCGGGTAACGCCCAAGCGATCTCTGAACTCGAGTCGCTCGCGCCATTTCCAGACTCAGAGCATCCCGAGCGCAACCTGGAAAATCTGCAGAAGGAGCGTCGCTGGCTGGCCTATTTCCGCGGCGCGACGTGGCGTGGAACCGAAGATCAGTATGGCGACATTGCCAACTTCAGTCCCGACGTCACTCCCATGGATCGGGTGGACCGAAATAAGGGACTTGATTTCAGCCTGACCGCGCTATGGGGCGCACTAGGCCGCGTCAGTTTCTGGAACACCACGGAATTCCGCTGCCCGATTGTGCTTCTCGCGGGAAGACACGATATCAATGTCAATGCCGGGCTAACGGCGCAATGGTATGGGCGTATTCACGCGCCGGCCAAGAAGCTGGTTTGGTTCGAGGATTCGGCCCACTTGGTGTATGAAGAGGAGCAGGGCAAGATGCTCGTGACCCTGGTCGAGGACGTGCTTCCGCTAACGCGGGCGGGGCCGCGTAAGAACTAGTTCCTAAAAGGCCCTGGCTCGGGACAGTCCGAAGCCAGAGCCTTTTTTCAACCGCTGAGCATTTGTCTTCTAGTGATGATCCTGCGCATCGAAGCCATGATGGCAATCGTCCCCATGGTCGCCATGCGCGTCGCACTCCTCCGTGACAAATGCGACTCCGCGATAGACCGTGCCGTAGGTGGGTCCGGCCACTGTCCTGAAGCTCTCCTGTATCACGTGATCCGTCATGGTCGTGGCCGCCAGTTCGTCAGTGATCCGCACCACCTTGTTGGGATCCGCACCATTGTCGCCCGAAGCGCTCGATGTCGAGGTGGTGGCCCACAAGGTCACCGTCCCGTTTCGATGAACCGTGCCGGTGAGGTTGCGCAAGCCGGTCGTCGTCACATCGGGATATTGGCCATCGGGACCGAAGAGATTGCTGTCGACGACTCCGATCAACCCGTTGGTAAGCACATAGTCGAGTTGCCAAGTGCCGTTTACCTTGGTCCATTTCTCGAGGCCGGCATGTTGTGTCGCGTCGAGGCTTGAGCCGCTCCCTTCGTCCGTCACATACATCGTGTTCGCGTTGGCAAAGAACACGGCGAAGGGGGTGAAATTGCCGCCCGTCGATCGGGCTGAATCCGTGGGGAATCCGGGTACCACGCTGATCATCGCCGCGGCCGCATTGCTCAAGGTTGGCAGGGAACTGACGGTGTACAGCGTGTCCATGCCATTGCTGCCGCTGCCCTTGGTGAAAAAGAGCGCGCCCTCAAACTCCGTCACGCCACGGTAATTGTCATCCTTGCCGGCTTTATCCGGTGCGCCATTCTTGCCCAGGGGATATTGAACCAAGGGATCGACTTCGGACGAGTTGCCGGTCGGAATGGTCACACTCGACGTGCGGGCATTGATCGGCTTCACGACCTCGAGTCCGGTGGTCTCGGTCACATCGGGATCGGTGCCGTTGGCGCCGAAGGTCGAGGCGTTTCCGTTGTTTGCATTGCCGACGGTGTAATAAAGACCGTTCGAGCCCAAGAGCGCAGATCGCCCATTATTGCCGCCGTAGTCGATCGTGGGCGTGTAGGAAATGTTGCCTCGCTCA
The DNA here is from genome assembly GCA_036494725.1 of Steroidobacteraceae bacterium. GTDB lineage: Bacteria > Pseudomonadota > Gammaproteobacteria > Steroidobacterales > Steroidobacteraceae > Bog-1198. Next base: position 10,118 of record DASXNX010000032.1, on the reverse strand, counting down.
TCCAGGGAAACGATAGTGCGATGAAAGGCATGTTGCGGCCCGAACGCAAAAGTAACCGGGTTCGTCGGATCCTGTCCCGCCACGGCATCTGAATTCGACACATCCAAGGCGCCGACATTGGCGCCGCCATAACCGACGAACACCAGGTGGGCACCGTCTCTGTCTCTGGATAAGTGGAGGCCCAGTTCGGACTTGGATGAGAAACTGGTGACGACCTGGTTCGTCGGAACGACGATCGAGTCGAAGCGGCGGCCGCTGTACGCATCCACTTCTGTCAGCCGGATCAGCGAGGTCACTCCGAAACTGCCGTCGGCCGTGTCGTTGTTCCAGACGTTAACGTAATCGTTGTCGGCGATTGCCGGAGTGGTGGCCGTGGCCGACCCTGCGAGCGGCGTGCCTATCGTCAGCGAAGCGACTGCGCCTTGAGTCCTATCGTAGGTGCTGCTGCTGATAACCAACGTGCCGGGAATCAGAAAAGGTCCGAACGGCCGGTCCGCAAAAGCCACGCCACTCAGCGAGCACAGCACGCTGCAGCCTGCGAGCAGTCTGGAAGTAGTCCGGATTGGAAAGAGCATATGCATGGTGACCCCTTAGGTTGAACTCAAACGCTGTGTAAGCTAATGAGCCGGCATGGCGGGCTCGGGAGAGCAGTAGCGCGTCACCTGCTCCCTTTGCGCAACAAAGCTAGCGGCGATTAATTACAACTCTGTGACAGTCGGGTGCGATTTCCCGTACCGGCAAGTACAAATCCGCGCGCAAATCCTCCGTTCGCACGACTTCTGGATCATCGAGATAATGGATAACGGGGGGAGAGGACCCAAATGACCATTCGCCGTTAGACAGTACATAAGAGTACAGCGAATCAAGATTGCTCCAGGTGCGCTCGTAGGACCCGGCCTGCCGAAGGCGGACACAAGAGGTCGCTTCGATCCGTAGTTCGCGCAGCTCCAGAATCCCCGCAGCCACGTTGAAATCGGTCAGCGACACGCCAAGGTCAAAACGGCACTCCGCAGCGGGTATTTCCGTCGGATCATCGTATGGCACACCATAAATTCCCATAACAGCCGAAACATCCGTGAGCAGGCCGAATAGGCGGGCGTACGCGTCGTAGAGACCGGCGTAATCGCCAACATTGCGCAGGGCAATGATGGTGAGCGGCTCGAAAGCGACGATTTCTACGCTGAGAGGGGCTGCGCTATCGCCGGCACTCCTCGCATCCGCCGGGCGACGCAGGTTTTCACGTATCCGGTCAATTTCAGCTGCGTGACACCTAGCATCGGTGGGTACGGAGCCGGTCCGCGCCTTGAGCGCGCGCGCATAGCTCTGCGAAGTGGCATACGCGCCCAACGCCGACGCGTCGGCGACCTTCGCGTGAGGCGACGTCAATGCGGACAAGCTATTCGCAAGCCGCAAGCGCTGCACCGCGGAGGACAATGTTTCGCCCGTCATCAGGCGAAATACGCGGTGAAAATGGTATTCGGAAAGTGCAGCTACTCCCGCGAGTTCCTCAAGTCCCGGCGAAACGCCCTCCGCAAGTCGGGAAACGAGATGCGTCAACACCTTGTCGATTCTCGCGGCGTAAATGAGTTGCTGGGATGGCTTCACGGACACTCCGATTCACGCACTTTACCCGAGACTCTTTGATATCGGCGTATCCGATCTTGCTGAGTTAAAAATCGCAAGATCGGGAACGACCTTTGACTTATGAGCGGGTAGCTTACGGCTGGCTGCCAAAGGAGGTGCTTTTTTGAATACATTCCGGCTGACTCTGTCGCTCCTGTTGACCATGATGACGATTTCGCCGGCAACGCCCCACAGCAGGGGCCTGCCGGCACAAGAGGTCGTGCGGCGCCTGTTTTCGGCATTCAACCGGCACGATCTTGAGGCCCTCGTTCAACTATATGCCGGCGACGCCGTACTCGACTCGACGGATTTCTGTCGCAAAAGACTCGGCCCCGAAGGGGTTCGTCGCACTTATCTCGAGCTATTTCGCTCGTTTCCCGACGTCAGCGATCAGGTGGTCGCAACCGTCGCCAGCGGCGATCGCGTGGCTGTGCAGTTCATCTCGCACAGCCAGGGTTTCGCGCCGACTCAAGAAATTCGGCTCGCGACCTTTTTTACAATTCGAGAGGGCCTCATTTTGAGCGACGAGACCTACTTTGATGCGCAGGGCCGACCTTGCACCTAGTCTCGCGAGGCGCAGCCCCGCCGGCGGTCTAGTTGGATCGGCTGGCCGGCGCTGCGTTGGAGAAAGCCTTTGGCTCCGGCACGGCCTCGGCCACGGCTTCGGTCGCCAGGTTGGCGGCCGCGATGCGGGGTTCAGTCTCTTTGCGTGCCTCTTCGGCTCGCGCCAGCGCCTCGGCAGAGCCGATTTGCCTGCGGATGTCGGGCAGGTCCGGAGCCAGCGCGTACGCTTGGCGCAAGGGCGCAATGGCCTCGCCGGCGCGGCCCAACGTGACCAGAGACGAGCCGCGGGCCGCCAGCGCAACTGCGTCCTTGCGTTTTGTGCTATCGAGAAGTGCGAGGGTGGCCAACGCCACTTCCTTGTTGCCGTGGCGCAAAGAGTTTGCGGCTATGTAAGAGTCCAAGGCTTGTAACGGCTGATTGGTGCTTTGCTCAAGAATGGCAATGCGCAGCGTGATATCGAATTCGTTTGGCGCACCCTTCACCAGCGACGCCATGCAAGCCTGCAAGGCTTCCTCGCCGTTTCCAGAGGTGCAGCGAGCTTGGCGCTGTGATTGCAACGCCTGCAGATTGGCCGCCACGACAGTGTTGTTGGGTGCCAGTTGCGAGGCGCGCTTGTATGCCGCCATGGCTTCCTCGGTGCGATTCTCTTTCGCCAATGCATCGGCCTTGGCCAAGACGATTTCCACGTTGTCCGGCTGCTCATTCAACACCACGTCGCAAGCGGCAAGCTCGCCGAAGCGGGTGCAGCGCAGCTTGTTCCGGGACAACCGGCCCGCGACCTCCGCCTTATCGAGACCTTCAAGGTACTGTTCGCCCTTCTGCATGTTGTGCGCACGGTTTAGGTAGTACTGCAGATAGGGATTGTGCGGATTGTATTTTTCACCCTCTTCGAGGACATGCACGGCAGCGTCGTAGCATTCTATTTTGTACAGCAAGCCGGCAAGGTTCAAGCGCGTGGCCAGCGCACTTGGCGTGCGCTGAAGCGCGGCCCGAACGGCGGCGATGTCCGGCTTCTGTTGCGCGGCATTGGTACAGGCCGGACCCGATCGACCCTGCGCGAAACCGATCGTCGTCAGCAGCATTAATGCCAACGTCGATAGAGCCCGTCCACCGCGCAGGCTCACTTGCTGATCTCCCGGACCAACCGGAAGCCGACGCTGGTGCTACGGTAGTCGCTGGGAAAGCGATTGCGATAGGATACGCGAACGTAATCCGGATGCGTGAACCAGGAACCGCCTCTTAATTCGCGCTGAGTGCAATCACCGTCCGTGCCAGCCGATCCGTCCGCGGACGCACCCTGGTAGTCTTCCGACCAACAGTCCTCCGTCCACACAAATACATTGCCGAGCATATCGTAGAGACCGAAGGCGTTGGCCGCGAACGAACCCACCGGTGCCGACTGCACGAATTTGTCGGTGCACGGAAATGCGGCCCAGCCTTGATAACGTTGCGCCGCCGTTTGGTCGGCGACGTTCGCATAGCTGCAGGCGCCGGCCGGGTCGCTCCAAGGGCTCTGCGCGGTGGAGCCGGCACGCGCGGCGTATTCCCACTCCGACGCGCTCGGTAACCGATACGCTTGGTGCGTGCGGCGGGAGAGCCAGGCCGCATAGTCCTTGGCGTCCTGCCATGAAACGCAACTGACCGGGTGCGCCGCGGTCTGTGAGTCGACCGCGTTTTTCCACGTGACAGCCGGGTTTACGTGCCATTCGCCGTCGTAAGCCGTGCAGCTGTGTGGGTCGACCTGCGTATCAGCGACAAACTCCTCGAACTCGCCGACCGTGACATCGTAGACGCCGGCGGCGAATGCATAGCCGATCGATACCTTGTGCTGAGGCATTTCAAATGGCAGCGCGGCGGCGTCGGACGCCGCCGTACCCTGCTGAAATTCTCCGGCGGGCAGCACCTTCATCAGCGGACAGGTGGGACAATCGCGAAACAACAGCCCCGAAGTCGGCGCGGGTGGCGCAGTTTCGACCTGCGGGGCGGCCGGCGAACGATCGGTCTTAGCCGCCGGCCTCAGCGACAGCAAAATCGCCGCGGCGACCACGAGCGCGATCGATGCGGCAACTCCCAGTACGATTCGCCGCGACCCGCCGGTGCCCGCCCCGCTGAACTCGGCGAAAAACTGCCGCGCCGAAGGCGTGCGCTTTTCACGGTCGAATTCCAAACCATGGCAAAGCGCTCGAAATTCGCGGCGATTGAGCTGGCGCGGACGCAGCAGTTGAGTCTTGGCCTTGCGCGCCGCCGTGGGATCCTTGCCCTTGAACGGGTGCTCGCCCGTCATGATCTTCCACGCCACGCATGCCAGCGAGTACACATCGTCGCGAGGGTCGGGTTCACCCTTCTCCAACATTTCAGGGCTGGCGTACGCCGGCGTCAGCGCTCTCATCCGGTCCGCCGCATTGTTCGCGGTTTTCGGCTGCGCACCGTCGGGTTGAACCATGAGGCGTGCAAGACCAAAATCGATGACCTTGATCTCTCCGGCCTTGGTCAGAAAGACATTCCCCGGCTTCAGATCGCCGTGCAAGACATTCTTGCTGTGCGCAAATTCCAGCGCCCGGGCAATGCACTCGATGAGGCGCATCGCAAAATCGCGTGGTATCGCGCTGGCCTTGGACGCCCGCATCTTGTCGTACAACGACTCGCCGGCCAGCAGCTCCATGGTCATGAACACAATCTCGCCATCGCGATCGCAATCGATCACGCGCACGATATTAGGATGCGTCAGGCTTTGGAGATGTTGGGCTTCGCGCGACAAGACCGCCATCGCGTCGGCGTAGTTCGCGAATGGAACCGTGAGCACTTTGACAGCGACGTGCGGATCCGCCGCACCGGCTTCGACCTTGCGCAGATCGACCGCCTTGTACACGAGGCTCATCCCCCCTTCCCCGATCACCTCCAGGAGCTTGAAGCGACCCAACAGGACATTGCCTTTCTCCGTCAATCGCGCGGCGACGGATGAGACCGGATCCACGCCGGGCTTCGCGGTATCAAGGAGAATGGTCGGTGCGTGTGCCGGTTGCGGCTCTTCTCCGAACAGCTCGGCCACGGACACCGCCTGATTCGCGCGCGTCATGGCAAGCCTCGACGATGCTTCGTTTTCAGGACCGCAACCCTCGCCGGAGCCCCGGTCGGGGCAAAGTTCTCCGGGCAGCTTATGACAGGCCAAGTGTCTCTACCGTATAGCCGGTCACGGTATTCATGTAGGAAGAACGAGTGTGCGGCACATCACATTCCGGCTTGCCGGCTCCGCAGGCCGGCGAGTCTAAATTGCCCGTAATCATTACGCATTACTAACCCTGCCGCGCCCATAAGGTCTCGCACGCAAGGCGCGAAGCGTTAGACTGATTTTGACTGCTGGCTACCTGAGAGCGATCCGACAATGAATACTTCGCCGCGATTCGCAATTGCACTATTCGCCTGCTTGGCAATGTCGGCGTTTGCGACAACCCGCGCCTTCGCCGATAACGGCGATCCTCCGACGCGCGTCGCCCGGCTGGCCTACATTGACGGCTCGGTCTCATTTCAACCCGCCGGCAGCGGCGACTGGGTCACGCCGCCGATCAATCGGCCGCTAACCACGGGGGATCAGCTGTGGTCCGATCAAAACAGCCGAGCAGAGTTGCAACTCGACGGCTCGTTGCTGCGCCTCTCGGCCAATACCGCCGTGTCGCTGTTGAACATTTCGGACACCGTCACTCAGATTCAGTTGTCCTCGGGTACCTTATTCTTGGATGTGCGCCGGCTCGACGACGATGAGACTTATGAGGTTGACACGCCAAACCTGGCTTTCTCAATACTGCGCCCGGGACTTTATCGACTGACCGTCGATACATCTGGGAACAGCACGGCCATCCTTGTTCGCCGTGGACAGGGCGAGGTCACTGGCGGCGGTTCTGAGTATCCGATGGAAGAAGGCGAATACGACAGCTTTTCCGGCACCAACGAATTGAGCCAGGTGGCACTGGGCTACAATCCGAATCCCGACGCATTTGAAGCCTGGAATGACGAGCGCGATGCGCGCTGGGATAATTCTGAATCCGCTCGCTATGTGTCGCCCGATGTGGTCGGCTACGCGGACCTCGACGGCCAGGGAACTTGGACCCCGGATCCTCAGTACGGCCCCATCTGGTTTCCCCGCGCCGTACAAGCGGGCTGGGCTCCATACCACTTCGGTCATTGGGCGTACGTTCCGCCGTGGGGCTACACCTGGGTCGACGATAGTCCTTGGGGATTCGCACCCTTTCACTATGGCCGCTGGGCATCGGTAAGAGGTGCGTGGGGATGGATTCCGGCACCGCCGCGTCGACCGCAGGTATTGTATGTACGTCCGGTTTACGCGCCCGCGTTGGTCGCGTGGGTGGGCGTCGGATCGGGCGTCGCCTGGTTCGCACTCGGTCCCCGGGAAGTGTACGTCCCCTCGTATCACGTGAGCCCGCGCTACGTCGACAACATCAATATTTCGAATACGACGGTGAATAGGACGGTTGTCACCAATGTCTACAACACGACGATTGTCAACAAGACCGTCGTCAACAACATCACCTACGTCAATCGCAATGTCGCCGGGGCAATTGCGGCGACTACCTCCCAGGCGTTTGTCTCTGCGCAGCCGGTCGCGAGAAATGTCGTGCGAGTCGATCCGCGCGCGGCGGCCGCTGCGACAGCGGCCACTCTGACGCCGGCCATGGTACCGACAAAGCAAGCGGTACTCGGCTCCGGCCGTTTGGGCGCGAGGCAACCGCCGGCGGCCATACAGACGCGCGCCGTTGTCGCGCGCACCGCTGCTCCCGCCGCCCCGCCCGCCTTCGAGCGTCGGCAGGAAGCCATACGGAGCAACGGCGGCGTGCCTTTGTCGCCGGATCAGGCCCGGCAAATCTCATCTGCGGCGTCCACGCGGGCCGCGGTCAATATTGCACCGCCCGCGCGAATGCTCGCGCCTGCTCGCACGCCCGCGCAGCCCGCGGCACCTATCGCGGCCGCTCGTCCGGTAGAGTCGCACGCTCCCGCTGCGCCTTCCGAGGTTGCACGCGCCGCACCCGTCATTCACCCGAGCGATCTGCCGCCGCAGCCCCCGCCGCCTTCTCCCGCCGGCGCCAACTCCGTGCTCGAGCGTCAGCACCTGCAAGAGCAACAACAGCAGCAAGCCATGCAAGAGGCGGCCCGGCAGAAACTGCAGCAACAACAAGAGGCCGAACACCAGCGAGCGGCCCAGGAGGCCACCGACCGAGCGCGTCAGCAAGAACTCGAACGGCAGCATCAAGCGCAAACGCAGCAACTGGCGCAACAACACGCACAGGAGCAGCAACAGCTGCAAACCAGGCAGCAGGAACAAAAGCACCAGCAGGAAAGCCTGCCGCCGCCAAAGAATCAAAAGCCGGAAAAATCGCCTAAGCCCTAGGACGAAACTACTGGCGTCCGGTTCTTCCTTGCCGCGGGCGTTGCTCGGCGGTCACGGCGTCCGCGGGCGGCATGAGCCAGGGCGTACTGAAGGAAATCAGCCACTTCGCAGTTTCTGCCGCCTGCCTCACCAACGCCGAGAGCGCGACAAAATCCTCGACGGTGGCCGCCGGGCCTTCGATCACATAACTGATTGAATGGAATATCGGCGTTTCACCGGTTGCGTTGATGTATGGGAACATCAAATAGGTATGGGCACCATGAGTCACGACGCGAGACAATGTCTCATCGATTTCATCAGGGTCGAAAGGCTTGAGTGTGTTCATAGACTCGCATCCCAGTAGGGGGGCTTACCAAAGGATTTTTGAAGCCACGCCGTCAACGCGCGGATTTTTCCGGACGAGCGCAAGGTATCCGGATAGGCAATGTAAATAGATGCGTCTTCTGCTTCCGCTCCTATATCGAGCACCGTCAAGCGCTGCGCTTTCAGCGATTCTTGCAGAAAGAAGGTCGGCAAAAGGGCTATACCCAATCCCGCAACGGCAGCGTCCATCATCAGCAACCCGTTGTTGACGCGAAACGCCGAGCCGGGTCGTACAGTGTGGTATTTTCTGCCTGAGCGGAACTTCCAATCGTCAACACCTCGATTGCTGTAAATGATACCGCGGTGCCCTGCAAGTTCTTGGAAAGATGTCGGGCGACCGCACCGCTTGAGATATTCAGGCGATGCTACCAGCAGGCGTCGACTCGGCGCGAGGCGCTTTACGATGACACGCCTGTCGTCCAGCGGACCATGGCGTACGACGGCGTCATGACCCTCGGCGAGCATATCGACAAAGCGGTCGTCTAATTCCAGCGTCAATTCGATTTCCGGATGGTTTGCCAGGAAACCGAACAGCGCAGGCCCCAAATGCAGCTTTCCGAAACTCACGGGCGCGGAAATGCGCAGTGAGCCTGTCAGCGCGCCCCGGTTCTCGGCCAACTCAGACGCCGCGCGGTCAAGATCCCGGATGATTCCCTTCGCGCGCTCGTAGAACGCGCGTCCGTCGGCTGTCAGCACCAATTTGCGCGTCGTGCGATGCACGAGCTTTGCGGACAACGCCCGCTCGAGATCCGTCAGCCGTTCACTCACCACGGACTTCGATAAATCCAACTTTTGAGCCGCTCCTGTGATGGAACCGGCTTCCGCGATTGCGATGAATGCAACCATGGACTCGAATTTCAGCATTGTTCGGTTTTTCCGAATAACGACTCAGGCGATTATCACTATCAAAGAGGTCCCCGGGAAGACTATATTGGTGTTCCGGATACACGGACGAGATTTCTATGGGAGAGGCCTTGCATAAAATAATGGTCACCGCCGTTGCCGTACTTCTGGTCTCGCCTGCATTGTGCGCCGTAACGCCCTTCCCGGCCGCTTTTCACACTCAGACCATCGAGTCGAACGGTACGCGTTTATACGTGCGCATCGGCGGTCACGGTCCGGCCGTAGTTTTATTGCACGGATTCGGCGATACCGGTGACATGTGGTCGCCTTTGGCAGCAGTACTTGTGAAAGATCATACGGTGATCGTGCCCGATCTGCGCGGTATGGGCCTTTCCGATCATCCTGACACCGGTTATACCAAGAAAAATCAGGCCGTCGACATTGCAGGCGTCATGGACGCCTTAAAGGTGCAGAAGGCGCAGTTGGTCACCCATGACATCGGCAACATGGTGGGCTACGCCCTTGCCGCGCAGTATCCGGAGCGCATCACCAAATGGGTCGTCATCGACGCTCCGCTCCCCGGCATCGGAAACTGGGAAACTATATTGCGCAGTCCCTTGCTCTGGCATTTCAACTTTCGTGGCCCCGATGAGGAGCGATTGGTGCAAGGGCGCGAACGAATCTATCTCGATCGCTTCTATAATGAGCTATCGGCAGACCCGAAGCATATCGATGAGGCCACCCGCGAGCATTACGCGGCGCTGTACGCGCGCCCGCATGCCATGCATGACGCATTCGAGCAATTCGGCGCCTTTAATCAAGACGCGATCGATAACAAGGCGCTGCTCGACAAGGGCGGAAAACTCACCATGCCGATATTGGCTCTAGGAGCGGAGAAATCCTTCGGGAATGGCATGGCCGTTGAATTGCGGTTCGTTGCGACCAATGTGACCGCTGGGATCGTTCTGGACTCAGGTCACTGGATCATGGAAGAGAATCCTCAGGCCACCATCAAGCTGGTCACGGAGTTCTTGAGCAAATGAGAGCGCGAATCGCAGCAATGGCCCTTGGACTACTGGCAATCGTTGGTCCCACCGACACCGTGTACGTCAAAGCAAGCGACGCGCCCCGCACGAACTGAGGCCGGCGCCGCCGCGGTGGCCACCGCCACGGAATCAAGCGTTTTTTGCCATTACGATATGCGTCGCACCGGGAGTCCCCACATGCTCAACGCAACGATAACCCAGTTGAGCAATGTTGAGTTCGGCGAAAAGCGCCTCGCCCGATCCGAGCACGGTGGGAGCTATCACGATATGCATCTCGT
>DASXNX010000031.1:0-1966 GCA_036494725.1 Steroidobacteraceae bacterium | reverse complement strand
TTGGTCGGTCCAATTCAGGTAGCAGATGAAAAGCACGGATCTCCTCCCTTTTCCGAATTCACAAATACGTTAGCAAAAATGCCACGCGTCATTCGAGTTACGTCGGATCACGCAGCACGGGGAAGATAACACAATGCCGCGGTTAATATACCGGACGCGCCGCCGCCGCCAAGACCTTCGTGGCACCAATTCCTTCTGGATCAAAAACGCCGAATGCGTGGTCGTGTCGTATGGCATTCCCCTTTGCGCGGCGGCGTATTGCCGGTAGATCGCCTGAGTCAGGGCTGCGCGATCGTAACCGATTGCTTGAAGTCCTGCGCGAAAGCTTCGCTGATCATGCTCTGCTCGAGACGATCATCACCGGCGTCAAGCGTCTCCCCGGGGGCGCCACCGGCTCGCACGGCTGAGGATGTCGCCGCGAGGATAATGGCAGGCCCCGTCGCGAGGCGGGGCTTTCCCGAATGATCCGGTACTTGGCACTCCGCTGATTTCCTACGCTCAGTCGGGCTCGTCAAGGACCTAGCGAACCGGCCGAGATGGTGGCGGGTCATCGCCAAAGAAGGTCATTCCTTCGAGAATGCCTCGCTGGCGGGCGTCTTCTTCGCGGAACCGCTGCTCGCGCGCTTGTTCCTCGCGTCGCCATTGCGCCTCGAACGAATTGCTGGGGGCGATGCTTTGGGCTTCGTCGACAGTATCGCAAGACACCGTCGCGCCGATGGCCGTGCACTCCGCCGAAGCCGGCAATGCGTACAACATGGCTGCAACAAGCACAAAGTATGAACGGCGCATCGTATTCTCCCGAGGGTTGCGATGGCCAGATTGAACGCGCTCTACACCCGCTTCAAGGGGCGTGCCCTGGGAGGCCCCGCGCTGAGCTTCTCTTATACGTCCTCGTCTTTCGGTGGCTCGTGCTCGAAAAGCTTCGGGCGGGCGCCCTTGAGGAACGGCAGCGGCTTGCCTTCTCGGAGGGCGGTTCCGTTGAGGACTATTTCCACGAATGTGTATTCCCCGCGAGCGTGGCGTTCCGCCGCCTGGCGCTCCTGGTCGGCGTGCCACTTCGCGCCGATCTCCGTCAGCACCCATCCGCTCTACGGCAGCCTCGTGAATTTCCCCTAGTCTAGCTGGCTCTGCAACGCAGCAATCTGCGTTGAACTCGCTGGCCGGAAAGTGTCCAGAAATTAAACACAAACGGTGAACGTGAGATACCGCGCAACTCCAAGGAGCCAACCTCACTGAGGCGCATCTCGAAGGAGCCGCGGGTGCGGATGGAAGGGGCGAGCGGTCGTTTCGGTCAAGTGGCGGACAAGCGGCTGACTGCGAGGGGCGTCGGAACCGATGGGTTCGTGGACTCTCCGCTGGAGGGGAATGGATTCGAACTGTCAGTTCCGCGATGCCTCGCAGCCGCCAACAGCGTGGGCGCCTTCATGCGGCGGTAAACGATGGCTCCTCGAGACACCGCAACAGCTCTATCGGTTTGCCGAGGCCGACGACTGCTCGGATGATACCTGTGGCTACCGAAAATCACATCAAGGGCTGGCGCAGATGCCGCGATGGGCTATCCTCGTTTCGGGATGATCGACCTCTTGAAGCTGCTCGGCGGATTGCTCGTCGGACTATTCAGATCGCGTGCGGCCCGCGAAGCCGAGATGGCATTTCTCCGCCAGCAGCTTGTTGTCCTGCAGCGGTCCGCGCCGACGAGGCTCAGGCTGCGCACTGCAGATCGCTTGATCTTCGTGTGGCTCTATCGGCTGTTCCCCTCCTTGCTCGAAGCCGCGGTTGTCTTCAAGCCTGAGACGCTGGTGCGCTGGCATCGGAGCGGCTTCCATCTGTACTGGCGTTGCAAGTCGCGCCGTCGTGTCGGCCGGCCTGCGGTCCCGGCCGACATCCGCGATTTGATCCGGACAATCAGCCGCGACAACCCGCTGTGGGGTGCGCCACGCATTCATGGCGAGCTGCTGAAACTTGG
>DASXNX010000030.1:0-23119 GCA_036494725.1 Steroidobacteraceae bacterium | reverse complement strand
GCCTTTGACTCGCCATGCCTGCAGGGAGGCAATCACCACGAGACCCAGCAGCGACAAGGCCGCCGTGGGCGTGGTGAGGCTGCCGAGACCGACCATCGTGCCGGGCTTGGCGACAATGATGCCGGCATCAGCCAAGCCGATGAAGGCGATGAACAGTCCCACGCCGCCGGCCACGGCGGCGAACAGGGAACGAGGTACGGATCTCATGATCAATTGGCGCACACCGCACAGGGTCAGGATGAGAAACGCGAATCCCGATAGGAAGACGCAGCCAAGCGCGGTCTGCCAGGGCACACCCATGCTTTTGACCACGGTGAACGTGAAGTACGCGTTGAGGCCCATTCCAGGCGCCAGCGCCAGCGGATAGTTCGACACCAATCCCATGAGAATGCTGCCGAATGCCGCCGCAAAACAGGTCGCAGCGGCAACCCCGGCCACGGGCATGCCGGCAGCACCCAGAATGACGGGATTGACGACCACGATGTAGGCCATCGTCAGAAACGTGGTGAAGCCGGCCAGCAGCTCGATGCGAACCGTCGTGCCATGAGATTCAAGACCAAAGAAGCGATTGAGCATTGGCCATCCCTTGTTCTTTATTGCGCTTCTTTTACGTTACATCTGACCTTCAAACAAGCTGATTTCGCATCGAGCGCATACCGGCAACGGCACTTTTTTGGGGCATTCTTAGAGCTGCAGTGAACACAATCAGTGCAGCGCATTGTGTACAAAACCTCGCGCGAACGTGCTGTAATTGCCTGGAGGTGCGATGGGCAAGCTGACAACACACGTGTTGAACGTTGCGGCGGGCATTCCGGCGGCCGGCATGCGCATCGAACTGCGCACCGACGCGACGCTGATCGGCGCAGCGCAAACCGATGCCGACGGCCGCTGCGCAGCGCCCCTGTTGCAGGGGGCCGCTTTTCGTACCGGCCGCTACTCGCTGACTTTTCACGTCGCCGAATATTTTCGCGCGCTCGGTCAGAATCTGCCTGAGCCGCCCTTTCTGGACGAGGTCGTGATCGCCTTCGGCATCGCCGATCCGAATCAGAGTTATCACGTACCGCTATTGGTCTCACCCTGGGGCTACTCCACCTACCGTGGAAGTTGACGATGTCGGCCCCCAACAGCGACTCTCGGACATTGCGATTCGTTCTGGACGGCCGTGTCGTGTGCATCGACCGGCCCGCGCCGACGATGACCATCCTCGACTATCTGCGCGAGGTCGCGGGCCGGCGCGGCACTAAGGAAGGTTGCGCCGAAGGCGACTGCGGCGCGTGCACGGTGGTGGTGGGCGAACTGTCAAAAGACCGTCAACGCATCGACTATCGCGCGGTGAATTCCTGCATCCGGTTTCTGCCAACCCTGGACGGCAAGGAACTCGTCACCGTCGAGAGCCTGCAGCAACCCTCCGGCGCCGCGCATCCTGTGCAGCAGTCGATGATCGATCATCACGCCTCGCAGTGCGGTTTTTGCACGCCGGGATTCGTCATGTCCCTGTTCGCGATGTACCTGACTCACAGCCAGGCCAGCCGCGAGCAAGTGGTCGAAGCATTGGCCGGAAACTTGTGCCGGTGCACCGGCTACCGACCGATCATCGAGGCCGGGATGCGACAGGGAAGCTATCCATCGCCTGGCCGCTGGAGCCGCGAAGATGCTCAATCCGCCGAGCGGCTCGAGAGCCTTGCGCGCCTTGCTGCCGAACGCGATGCCGGCGCCCCGCTGCACTATGCCGGCTTTGAAGCGCCCCGCACGCTCGATGAACTGAGCGCGGTGCTGCTGGCGCAGCCGGATTCGGTGGTGCTTGCCGGCGGCACCGATGTGGGCCTGTGGGTTACGAAGCAACTGCGCGAACTGCCGGCGCTGGTGTACCTGGGCGATGTGGTGGAACTAACGGTAATCGAGGAACGGCGGCAAGAATTGTGGATTGGCGCCGCCGTCACGCTTACCGATGCGTGGCCGGCCCTGTTGCGGGAGTTTCCCGAGCTCGAGGAACAAGCCGCGCGTTTCGCTTCGCCGCCGATTCGCAATTCCGCAACCCTATGCGGCAATCTTGCCAATGGCTCCCCCATCGGCGATTCGATTCCCGCCTTGATCGCCCTCGACGCGCAGATTGAGCTTCGCAGAGGCAGCGCCGTTCGCAGGCTGCATCTGGAGAATTTCTACCTGGGCTACCAGAAGAAAGACCTCAACAAGGGCGAGTTCATGACCGGCGTCGCCATTCCGGCGGCAGCCCAGGGTCGATTGATAGGAAGCTACAAGCTGGCGAAGCGCATTGATCAGGATATATCCGCTGTCTGCGCCACTTTTTGCGTGAACGTCGAGGGCGAACAGGTACTCAGTGCCAGGCTCGCATACGGCGGCATGGCCGGTACCGCTTGCCGCGCGCGTCAAGCGGAGTGCGCGCTCATCGAGCATGGCTGGACCACCGCCGGAATCGAGGCCTCCAGCGCCGCGCTCGCAGCGGACTTCAAGCCCTTATCGGATTTGCGGGCCGGCAGCGAGTACCGTTTGCAAGCCGCCGGAAACCTGTTGCGGCGCTTCTTTCTGAGCCACGCCAAACCGCCCACACCGCGGGCATTGCGCACCTCGGATGCCTTGCGCAGCCTCTCCCAATGATTGCCGGCACGACGCAAATTCATGACAGCGCACCGCTCCATGTCAGCGGTCAGGCGCAGTACTGCGACGACATTGCACTGCCGGCCAATACTTTGCATGGCGCCTTCGGAATGAGTCCGGTCGCCCACGGACGAATCACGGCGCTCGATCTTTCCGCCGTTGCGGCCGCGCCCGGTGTCGCCGCGGTCGCGGCCGCGGCAGACATTCCCGGCGAAAATAACTACGGCGGTGCGGTGCATGACGATCCTATATTCGCACCAGAGCTGGTGCAGCATGTCGGACAACCGGTATTCGCGGTCGCGGCAACATCCATGCGCGCGGCACGCGCGGCCGCCCGGCTTGCCAGGATCGAGGTGGCGCCGCTCCCCGCGCTGCTCGACATCCGTGCGGCGCTGGCCGCACAGAGTTTCGTCCTCCCCAGCCAGAGCATGCGCCGCGGCGATCCGCGCGCGCAGCTCGCCGCAGCACCGCGGCACTTGAGCTCCACGGTCGTCATCGGCGGCCAGGATCATTTCTATTTGGAAGGACAAATCTCGGCGGCCATCCCGCAGGAAGATGGCGCCATGCTGGTGCATTGCTCCACGCAACATCCCACCGAGGTCCAGAGCATCGTCGCACATGCGCTAGGGCTATCTTCGAACCAAGTCATCGTACAGTGCCGGCGCATGGGTGGCGGCTTCGGCGGCAAGGAAAGTCAGGCCGCGCTGATTGCGGCCGCCGCGGCCGTATTGGCACGCAAGGCCGGCAGACCGGTCAAGCTACGGCTGGATCGCGACGCGGATATGGTCATGACCGGCAAGCGCCACGACTTCATCGCCGACTACGAAGCCGGCTTCGATGACACCGGACGATTGCTCGCGCTCGCGATCATGCTGGCATCGCGCTGCGGATATTCAGCCGATCTTTCCGGGCCCGTGAACGACCGCGCGATGTTTCACCTCGATAACGCCTACTACCTTGAGCACGTGGAGATCATCTCGCATCGCTGCAAGACTCACACCGTCTCAAACACCGCGTTTCGAGGTTTTGGCGGGCCGCAAGGCATGATGGTGATCGAGGCGGTGCTGGACGACATCGCACGGACGCTGAGCCTGGATCCGCTCGATGTCAGGCGCGCCAATCTATACGGCACGCACTCGCGCAATGTCACGCACTACGGACAGGTGCTCGAAGCCAACCTGCTGCCCGACATCCTTGATCGACTTGAGCGCAGCAGCGAATATCGGCGCCGACGTGGCGAGATTCATCGCTGGAACGCCGGGCAGCCCATCGTCAAGCGCGGTCTGGCTCTGACGCCGGTCAAATTCGGCATTTCCTTTACCTCCACGATGTTCAATCAGGCCGGCGCGCTGGTGCAGGTCTACACCGATGGCACGGTGCTTCTGAATCACGGCGGTACGGAAATGGGCCAGGGGCTGCACGTGAAAGTCGCGCAGGTCGTCGCCACCGAACTGGGCTTGCCGCTTTCCGCCATCCGCATCACGGCGACCGACACCAGTAAGGTGCCGAACACTTCCGCCACCGCCGCTTCGGCCGGCTCCGATCTGAATGGTAAGGCGGCGCAGGCGGCGGCGATCACGATTCGCGAACGCCTCGCGTCCGTGGCCGCCGAAAGGTTTCGGGTTGCGCCGCAAGAGGTTCGCTTCGCCGAAGGCCACGTTCAAGCCGGCACGCATCGAATGCCGTTTGCCGCGCTGGCGCGCGGTGCCCATGAAGCGCGCGTGTCTCTGTCCGCTACCGGGTACTACCGCACCCCGAAAATTCATTGGGATAAGGAAGCCAAGCGCGGCAGGCCCTTTTTCTATTTCGCTTTCGGCGCCGCGGTCGCCGAGGAGGCGGTGGATACGCTCACCGGCGAAACACAATTGCTGCGAATCGATATCCTTCACGATGTGGGGGCCTCGCTGAATCCGGCCATCGACTTGGGTCAGATCGAAGGCGGATTTCTGCAGGGGGTCGGCTGGCTCACCTCCGAGGAGTTGTACTGGAACGCCGCCGGTCAGCTCGACACGCATGCACCGTCGACCTACAAGATTCCCACCGTGCGCGATTGGCCTGCGAATGCCCGCATCGAGATGCTACCGGCCACACCGAATTCCGAAGATGCGATCTTCCGCTCCAAAGCGGTGGGCGAACCGCCCCTGATGCTGGCACTCTCGGTCTTTCATGCGATCCGTGATGCCTGCGCGGCTTGCGGTCCGGCGGGCTGCTTGCCGAATCTGCCGGCGCCCGCGACACCGGAAGCGGTTCTGCGCGTGATCGACGCGCTGCATCGAAGGCACGCCGCATGAGCGGGGCCAAACCTAAGTCACGGCAAGTGGCGGTGCGCTCCGCGGGCACCTGGCTCAAGCCCATGTCCGGCCACTGGATCGAGGCAGCAAGAACTCACCTGTCCGACCACGCTGATCTGGTGCGCGTCACGGTCACCGCATTGCGCGGCTCGGCGCCGCGCGAGCCGGGCGCAAGCATGCTGGTCGATGCGCACGGCACCGTGGGAACCATTGGTGGCGGTCGACTCGAATGGCACGCAACGATGCTCTCGCGTCAGCTGCTCTTAGAATCGGGCGCGGTATCCGTACGCGCCGCCGACCTGATACTGGGGCCCGAACTGGGCCAATGCTGCGGCGGCCGCGTCGAACTGTGGTTGGAACGCCTCACTCGTCAAGATCTCCCCTGGCTAAACGATGCCGCACGCCGCATGCGCGAGGAGCGCGGCAGTGCGAGCGCAGCCGCCGGTTTAAGTCTTGCGAGCGAGGCGGCCGACGGTGTCGTAACTCATCGGCTGCAAAACTCCTTTGCGCTATCTGCCGTCTTGGATCTGCGGCGCCACGCCGGAGATCGTGTGACTCTGATCGAGTCGCTGCGGCCGCGACGCCAAAATCTGTGGATATTCGGCGCGGGTCATGTGGGTCAAGCCTTGGTGCGGCTGCTCGCGGAACTGGCGCTATTCGAGATCACCTGGATCGATTCGCGCGCCGAGTTGCTGCCGGCGTGCTTGCCCGAAGGAGTCACTCCGGAGATTTGCGCCGCACCGCTTGCTGTTGCGGCAACTGCGCCCCCAGGCACGCGCTTCGTGGTCATGACCCACGATCACGGTCTCGACTATGACCTATGCCGCCTGATCCTTGCTCGCGCCGACGCGTCTTGGTTGGGCCTGATCGGATCCGCGAGCAAATCGGCGCGATTCAGGTCGCGCTTGCGGCGCGACGGACTGGACCGCGAGACTGTGTCGCGGCTGACTTGTCCGATCGGCATATCGGGCATTTCTAGCAAAGTGCCTGCGGCGATTGCCATCGCAATCACCGCTCAGCTATTGCAACAGGCTACGCCCAAGTCCACGGAGACCGACCCGCAGGGCTGCAGCGGCGACTGCGGGTCGTGCGGCTCGCGTTCATGAGCGCATTTTCCGTCGAATTCTTGAGCTTGCTCGGCCGCTGGGTGCACCTCATCACTGGAATCGCCTGGATCGGTGCCTCGTTCTATTTCGTATGGCTCGACAATCACTTGCTGCCGCCCATCGACGAGGAACTGTCGCGCAAGGGAGTCGGCGGCGAACTGTGGGCGGTGCACGGCGGCGGCTTCTATAACGCACAGAAATATCGCGTCGCACCGAGAGTCTTGCCGCAATCGCTGCATTGGTTCTATTGGGAAGCGTATTCCACCTTCCTGTCGGGCTTCTTTCTGATGTGCCTCTTGTATTACGGTCAGGCCGAGATCTATCTCATCGACCCCGGCGTCGCGGCAATCAGCAAATCCGCGGCCATCGCGATCAGCTTGGGGTTCATGATCAGCGGTTGGCTGGCGTACGACACACTGTGCCGAAGCGCGCTGGCACGGCGGCCGACCTGGCTCGCGATTGTCATCGCGCTGCTCCTGTGCGCGGCCGCCTTCGGGTTGTGCCGTCTATTTAGCGGACGCGGGGCATTTATTCAGTTCGGCGCCATGCTCGGCACCATCATGGTGGCCAACGTATTCTTCATCATCATCCCCGCGCAACGTGAAATGGTGCGCGCAAAACAGGAGGGCCGCGAACCGGATCCTCAGGCTGGATCGCGGGGCAAGCTGCGCTCGGTGCACAACACCTATTTCACCTTGCCTGTACTCTTTACGATGATCAGCAACCACTATGCACTAACCTTCGGCGCGCGCTATAACTGGCTGGTGCTGATCGCAATCTGCACGGCGGGCGCATTGATCCGCGTGTTCTTCGTGGATCGCCACAAACGCCATCTTCGCGGCGGTAAAACGTCGCTCTGGCCGGCCTTGCTCGGCGTGCTCATTCTCGCGCTGCTTGCCGGTGCCTTGGCACCGCGTGCCGCACCGTTGGCCATGACCGTGGCATCCATGCCGGCGGCCAGGTTCGCGGCCGTGCAACGCATCGTCGCCGAGCGTTGCGTGCCTTGTCACGCCGGCACCCCCACCCAGCCGGGATTTTCCGCCGCGCCCAAAGGGTTGATGCTCGATACGCCCGCGGCAATTCTCGCCCATGCGGCGGCAATTGAATCGCAGGTGCAAACCCGGGCGATGCCGATCGGCAATCTCACCGGCATGACAGACAGGGAGCGCGATCAACTGCTTGATTGGGTACGAGATGGCGCACCTCACTAAAGGCTCATCGAACGGCGCGAACGGCGGCCGCCCGCCGCGCGCTGCGAAACAGGCAGTCGACACGGCGCAGGTGCACGAGCGCATCTGGAGTGCCATCGTCGATCATAGCCTGCCGCCCGAAACCCGGCTGGTGGAAGGCGAACTCTGCAAGATTTTCGGGGTGGGCCGGACACGGTTGCGCCAGGTTCTGCAGAGGCTGGCGCACGAACGGGTCGTGACGTTGATGCACAATCGCGGCGCCATGGTGTCCAAACCGTCGGTGCGCGAAGCTCGCGAAGTATTTGCCGCGCGCCGCTTGATCGAAGCAAATATCGTAGAGACCTTCATCAAATCGGCCACGCGCAAGGACGTGAAACGCCTCCAAGAGCACCTTGCGCGTGAGGAGGAGGCTTGGCAGGCCAACGAGCGGCGCACCATCTTAAAGCTTTCGGGTGAGTTCCATCTGCTGCTGGCCGAGGCCGCGGGCAACAGCATCCTACTCGAGTTGTTGCGTGACTTGGTCTCCCGATCATCGCTCATCATCGCGGTATACCAATCCCCTGGCGCGGCTCCTTGCCCGCCACACGCTCATCGCGAGCTGACGATTGCGCTGGAACGGCGTGAACGCGGCGCGATCAAAATGATGACGCAGCATCTAGATCAGGTTTTCGCGGATCTCACGCTCGAAGACCGCAACGGCAGCGGAGTCGATCTGCAGACAGTATTCGGTGCGCGGCAATGACCGATTCCGACGACCCGCCCGCCTACCCTCGCGACCTGCGCGGCTACGGCCGCACACCGCCTCATCCGCGCTGGCCCGGCGGCGCTCGAATCGCAGTCCAATTCGTTCTCAATCACGAGGAGGGTGCCGAGAGCTGCGTGCTGGACGGTGACCCGCACTCCGAGACTTTTCTTTCCGAGATCATCGGCGCCACGGCATTTCCGATGCGCCACATGAGCATGGAGTCCTTGTACGAGTATGGGTCGCGCGCCGGACTATGGCGCGTTCTACGCGCTTTCGAGCAGCGCCGACTGCCCTTTACCGTGTTCGCCGTCGCAAGGGCGCTACAGCGCCATCCAGAGGCGGCTGCAGCCTATCGAGAACTCGGGGCTGAGATTGCCGCACACGGATTGCGCTGGATCAGCTATCAGCAGGTCGATGAAGCCACCGAGCGTGTTCACATGGCGCAAGCCGTGGAGATTCTGAAAACAATAACGGGTGCCGCGCCGCTCGGTTGGTATACGGGGCGAGACAGCCCCCATACTCGGAAGCTCATCGTCGAGCACGGCGGCTTTCTCTACGACTCCGATTCCTACGCCGACGATCTGCCGTACTGGACTCAGATCTCCAATAAACCTCATCTCGTGGTCCCCTATACATTAGACAGCAACGACATGCGTTTTGCGACCCTGCAGGGCTTCAACTCCGGCACCCAGTTCTTTGACTACCTCAAAGACTCTTTCGACACCTTGTATCGCGAAGGGGATCCCATCGGCCTCGACTCACCCAAGATACTGTCGATCGGATTGCATGCTCGGCTCAGCGGCCGGCCAGGACGCATCGCGGCGCTGGAGCGCTTTCTGGACTACGTTGGCGGGCATCAGCGAGTGTGGATTTGCCGGCGCATCGATATTGCCCGGCATTGGGTCGCCGCGCATCCGTTTCAGCCATGATCCCTCTCGAGCGACTCAACAGCATTTCAGCGCCGGAGTTCGCCGCCGAGTTGGCTTCCATATTCGAGCATTCACGCTGGGTTCCCGAGCGCGTCGCGAATTTAAGGCCCTTTGGCAGCATTATTGCCCTGCACCGGGCCATGTCCGAAGCGGTGATGCAGTCCGGCGACGAGTCGCAGCTGGCGCTGATTCGAGCCCATCCCGAACTTGCCGGAGGCGCCGCGCTGCACGGCGATCTGACGGCCGCGTCGATCAGCGAGCAGAAAGGCGCCGGACTCTCGGCCTGCACGCCGCTCCAGTTGGCGCGTCTGCAGGCGCTGAATGCGCAATACGCCGACCGCTTCGGCTTCCCTTTCGTGCTCTCCGTCAAGGGGCATACGCCCGATAGCGTGATCGCGAACCTTGCGCAGCGTGTGACCCATGATTCGCATGAAGAATGCAGCGTCGCGCTGAGGGAGATTTGCCGGATTGCGCATTTTCGTTTGGCGGATCTGGTGGACGAGCCTCTCGGCGATGCCATCATCGCCATGACCGAGGACCTGGCGTCCTTCAGCGAAGACAGCGGCACCCTCACCTGCTCCTACCTAACGCCCGCCCATCGCGCCACCGCCGCACGCATTCGCGATTTCATGATGGCGGCAGGTCTTGCGGTGCACATCGATGATTTAGGCAATGTCGTAGGAGTGCTGGAAGGCGGACCCGCGCCGAAGCGCGTGCTCACCGGTTCGCACTACGACACCGTGATCAACGCGGGCAAGTACGACGGCCGTCTCGGGATCGTCTTGCCCATCGCCGTGGCGGGTTCGCTGCGGCGCGCGGGATCGAAGCTGCCCTACTCGCTCGAGATCATCGGGTTTTCAGAAGAGGAAGGGGTGCGCTTCAAGTCCACATTTTTGGGCAGCCGCGCCGTCGCCGGGCGTTTCGACGCGAGCGCGCTGAAGAGCATTGATGCCGACGGCAATACATTATCCGATGTCATTCGCGCAGCGGGCCACGATGTCGCGGCCATTCCTGCCATTGCGCGCGATGCAAAGAAAGTGGCGTGCTTTGTCGAAGTTCATATCGAACAGGGACCTGTACTGCTCGCGCAGGAATTGCCGGTGGGCGTCGTTACCAGCATCGCGGGCAGCGTCCGCAGTATCGTGACCGTCGAAGGACTGTCCGGCCACGCAGGCACGGTGCCGATGGCGCAGCGGCGCGATGCGGCCGCCGCCGCCGCCGAGATGGTGCTCGCCGTGGAGCGCTGTTGCAGCGGCCAAACGGATTTAGTCGGCACGGTGGGTAAACTCGACGTGATTGGCGGTGCGATCAACGTCATTCCCGGCCGCTGCGCGTTCAGCATCGACATTCGCTCCGGGAGCGATGCCGTGCGAGACGCGGCAGATGCCGATGTGAGCGCCGCGATCGCAGACATCGCGGCGCGCCGCCGCGTCAAGATCGACCAGCGTCGCGTGCTGCAAGCAGCCAGCGTACCCTGTTCCTTGGCGCTGCAGGACGCCTGGGCCTCCAGCATCGAGCGCACCACCGGCGCGCCCGCCAAGCGCTTGCCGAGCGGCGCCGGCCACGACGCGATGATGATGGCGGCATTCACCGATGTCGGCATGTTGTTCGTTCGCTGCGGTAATGGCGGCATCAGCCATCACCCGGATGAGACGCTAAGCGCGCCGGACGCCCATATCGCGGCCCAGGTATTCCAGGATTTTCTGCTGCATTTTCAGGTGTCCCCATGACGACGCGATCGAGCATGCTCTGCTTTGGCGCATTCGCTATCGGCCTGATTCTCGGCGGCTCGCGCGCGAGCTGGGCGGCCGATCGCTGGTTCGAGGATGTCAAAGCCACTGCGACCCCCGCGCAGCTATACCAGTTTCTCTACGCAATTCCCAAGGGCGGGGATTTACACAACCATCTGACCGGTGCTGTGCGTTCTGAATGGTTCTGGGACGCGGCGATGGCCGCGGAGCAGCGCGGCTATGTCTACTACACGCGCGTGCGCATCGAGAATTGCGCGCCTTACGGGAACAACGAATTCGGCAGCTCCAAGGCACTGCTGTTGTTCAAGAATATTCAATCCAGCAAGTTTGAGACGCTAGACTCTTGCGCGAAGTCCGAATTTAAACGGCTGCAAGATCTGGACGCGCGCGAAAAGCAGGCTTGGCTGGACAGCATGCGTCTTGACCAAAGCTACGAGGGCCGCAACGAATTCTTTGAAGCGATCTGGGACCGTATTAACGATCTGCTGCAAAATCCCTTTCTTATTTGCGACATTTTATTGCGCAACATGGACGCCTTCGGCCGCGAAGGCCTCGTGTACCTGGAGACTCAACAAGGCGTGCAGGGTCTGGTTCATCCCGATGGCACGCCGTACAAAGTGGACGATGTGGTCGCCATCTACCGCCAGTGTCTCGCCTCGCCGCGCGCCAAGGCCACAGGGGTGGAGGTCCGATTTCAGAACGCATTGCTGCGATACCTGCCCGACGCCGAACAGCGGCTGAGGGATTTATACGCCATCACCGATCGCTACCGCGACCTCTATGTGGGCATCAATATGGTAGGTAGGGAGGACAACGAAAAGGGCTACCCGCTGCGCTTTTTGCCCGTACTGCGCGAGCTGCGCCACAAATATCCCGACATCAATCTGTCCATTCACGCAGGCGAAGTGGACGAACCGAACTACCACGTGCGCGACACGCTGCTGCTGGGCGCACAGCGCATCGGCCATGGCGTCAACCTCATCACGGATCCCGAGACCATGGTCCTGATGCGCTATGGCCCCTACATGGTCGAGATCAATCTCATCAGCAATCTGCTGCTCGAGTACGTGGGAGACTACTCCCAGCATCCATTTCCGGAGTACCTGCGAATCGGGATTCCAGTCGCGCTGTCGACCGACGACCGCGGCATGTGGGACTCGAACATGAGCGACGAGTTTTACGTCGCCGTAAAGGAGTTCAATCTCTCCTGGGAGGAGATCGTGAAGCTCGGCCGAAACTCGCTCTATTACTCCTTCCTGGACGAGCCCACCAAGCAGCGGCTGCTCGCCAACTACGACAAGCGCATGACGGCATTCGCGGAGGGCTTCAAGCGCAAGGGCTGGAGTTCCTTGAACGACACCAAGCCCGTGAGCTACGGTTTCTTGTGCAGGCACTATCAGATATGCCTGGGGCCCTGAAATCGTCGCGGGCATTTCTTGGCAGCGCACTGCACACACCCACGCGCGGCCAGGTTGAGTTGCTCAACGACGTCCTGATCGAGGCAGACAGCACGGGCGTTATCAGCGGCGTTCATCGTAATGACTCGTCGCAGACTGCAACCCTGGCGGCACGCCACCGGGCGGCGGGATCCTTGGTCGTGCTCGAGAAAGGTCAATACTTGCTGCCGGGACTGGTGGATCTTCATGTCCACGCGCCGCAATGGCCGCAACTGGGATTGGCGTTGGACCTTCCTCTTGAGGATTGGTTGCAGGCGCACACCTTTCCGCTCGAGGCGCGCTATGCCGATATCGAGTATGCAAAAGCAATCTACGAGTCCTTGGTCGCCGGACTGCTCGCCAATGGCACGACCACTGCGATGTATTTTGCGACCATTCACTTGGGCGCCACCCAGATACTGGCGGATATCTGCCTGCGGCGATCACAGCGCGCCCTGATTGGCCGCGTCGCGATGGATGATCCCAAGCAATGCCCGCCCTTTTATCGAGATCCCTCCGCCGGCATTGCTGAGGCGGAAACCCGGTCCTTCATCAACTACGTCCGATCGATGGCGGGCAACGAGAACGCGCTGATCCTGCCGGTGATCACACCTCGCTTCATTCCAGCCTGTTCAGATGAGTTGTTGATGGGATTGGGGAGGCTCGCGCGCGAGACGGCCTGCCACGTGCAAACGCACTGTTCGGAAAGCGATTGGGAACATGGCTACGTGCTGGCCCGTTGCGGAATGACGGATACCGCCGCCCTGCAGGAATTTGGATTATTGTCGAGGCGCACCATCCTGGCGCATGGGAATTTTATCGACGATGCCGATGTTGCAACACTGCTCACATCGGGTTCAGGCATAGCACACTGTCCGCTATCGAATGTTTATTTTTCCGACGCCGTTTTCCAGCTGCAACGCATGTTAACGAGGGGCGTGCATGTGGGCCTCGGCACCGACATTGCGGGCGGCGCCAGTCCGTCGATCCTGGAAAACGCCCGCCACGCCGTGATTGCTTCCCGCGCTCTCGAATCCGGCGTTAACCCGACGCTGCGCCGAGAACAGAGGCGCTCGCCCGGCTCGCGCATCGATGCGGCCACGGCATTTTGGCTGGCCACTGCGGGCGGTGGGATCGCGCTCGATCTCCCCATCGGATTGTTCCGTGAAGGGTACCAATTCGACGCCATCGTACTCGACGGCCAACTACCGGGAAGCAATTTGCGTCTGGAGGATGCAACGCCAAGCGAGAAGTTGCAGAAAATAGTCTATCACGCGACCCGCGCGGACATCCGCGAGGTATGGGTGGCAAACCGGCCGGTGCACACGCGTCCTCAGGCGGCGCCGTTGATGGCAACATAGTCGTCGATGGCCTTCTGCCAGCGGCGCCGGTCGGCATCTGCGAGAAACGAGGCTTCGATGGAATTTCGGGCCAGTTGCGTGATATCCCCGCGCGACAGGTCAAGCGCCTGTGAAACTCCGAGATAATTCTCGAGCACGTAGCCGCCGAAATACGCCGGATCATCGGAGTTCACGGTCACGCACAGACCGCGATCGAGCAGGCGCTTCAGATTGTGCGATTCAAGCCTATCGAAGACGCGCAACTTGACGTTCGATAACGGGCACATGGTCAAGGGTATGCGCTCGCGCGCGAGACGCGCCATCAACCGCTCGTCCTCCTCGCAGCGCACGCCGTGGTCAATACGCCGCACTTCCAGGATATCCAGGGAGTCGCTGATGTAAGCGGGTGGACCCTCCTCTCCGGCATGCGCGACCGCCGGCCAGCCCTCATGGCGGCCCCGAGCGAACACTTCGCGAAATTTAGATGGCGGGTGGCCGACTTCCGAGGAATCCAGGCCGATGGCGGCGATCATGGCGCGGTGAGGCAACGCTTCCTCCAGCGTTTTCATCGCGTCCGATGCGCTCAAATGACGCAGGAAGCACAAGATCAGTCGAAACGTCATGCCCCAATTTCGTTCGGCCTCGAGCAATGCCCGGCGCATACCGGCAAGCACGGTGCCCAAGGCCACGCCCCGTGCGCTGTGGGTCTGAGGATCAAAGAATATCTCCACGTGCACGACTCCTTGCGAGCGCGCCCGGATGAGATAGGCGCTGGTCAACAGGTAGAAATCGTCGGCATCGCGCAAGACGGCGGCGCCCGCGTAATAGATGTCCAGAAAGGACTGCAGATCGGAAAATTGATAGGCGCGGCGAAGATCATCGACCGTCGCATACGGAATCCTCACCTGATTTTTCGCGGCCAGCTCGAATGCCAACTCGGGTTCGAGCGTGCCCTCGATATGCACGTGGAGTTCGGCCTTCGGCAGCCCGCGGATGAACTTCTCCATGCGTTGGGACATTACCACAGCCCTTTGAGATCGGCTAAGCTTGGCGCATGAGTTCAATCCGCATCACCGCCGGCAACTACCAATTCGTCGCGCTCACCAACTCAGCTGCGCCGCGCACCGTGGCTGCCTTCAGCGCGCTGCTGCCTTATAAACAGAAGATCATCCATGTGCGTTGGAGCGGCGAGGGTTGCTGGATCCCGCTGGGCGACTTTGACTTGAAAGTCGGCTTCGAGAATCACACCAGCCACCCTTCGGCGGGCGACATCCTGTTCTATCCGGGCGGCTTGAGCGAAACCGAGATTCTGATCGCCTATGGAAGTTGCTGCTTTTCGAGCAAGGTAGGACAGCTTGCCGGCAACCATTTTCTCACCGTCGTGGAGGGAATGGAGAACCTGCGGCCCTTGGGCGTGGAAGTACTCTGGGGCGGAGCCAAGGATATTTTGTTCGAGCGGAACTAGCCCGTTCCTGATCCTAGCTCAAGTAAGCTCGAATAAGCCTTCGCGCTCGATGAAACGGATGACCTCTGCGAGCCCCTGCCCGGATTTCAAGTTCGTGAACACGAACGGTCGATCGCCGCGCATTTTTCGCGCGTCCCGATCCATGACTTCGAGCGAGGCACCTACCATGGGCGCAAGATCGATCTTGTTGATGATCAATAAATCGGACTTGGTGATGCCCGGGCCGCCCTTACGCGGAATTTTATCGCCGGCCGCGACGTCGATGACGTAAAGCGTCAGATCCGAAAGCTCCGGACTGAAAGTTGCAGCCAGGTTATCGCCGCCGCTCTCGACAAATACCAGGTCCAAGGCCGGAAAGCGTAGCGACAGACGCGATACGGCCTCCAGGTTGATCGAGGCATCTTCGCGAATTGCGGTGTGCGGACAGCCGCCGGTTTCCACGCCCAGGATCCGGTCCGCCGACAGCGCTTCGTTGCGGACTAGGAACTGCGCGTCCTCCTCGGTGTAGATGTCGTTGGTGACCACGGCTATTTCATGCCGATCACGCATCGCTCTGCACAGCGCCAGCGTCAGCGCGGTCTTGCCCGAACCCACCGGTCCACCTATACCCACACGCAAGGGAGATATTTTCTGAGTCACGTCACGACCTGAAGAGCCGGGAATACTGCGTCTCGTGCTGCGAAGACAAAATGGCCAGCCCGGGGGAAAAATTCGAACTGTGCTCGCCGAATTCGCAAGCCCCTCCTGGGTAAATCATTTGTTCGGCGATCTCGGAGATCTTAAGCCCTATCCGCAGCAAGATGCGTTGTCCGGCGGTTTGGCCTATGGGGACGATCTTCATCGCAACCAATACCTGGTTTTCGGCCCAAGTCCACAGATAACCGACCACCGCCTCCCGCCGTTCGATCTCCCATGCCGCCATCGCCGCGCTCCAGACACAGGGCAAACTCGGTTCTCGAATCGAACGCAACGTCTCGACGGCACCGGCCGGGAAGTCCGGCAGGACGCAGAGCAATGCGCGCAACGAGAAGCCCATCTGCACAGCGGCGGCACGAAGTTCGGCAGATTCCCGTGTTGCCAGGAATTCGTCGTTCAATGATGAGATGGCCGCGGGATCGACCCGGGTCCATGCGCCTGCCATGGAAAGCATGCAGGGAATCTCGAATGACTTCAGGGAGAATTCGAGCACGTCCGAGATCCAGCGCAATACGGAGACTTCGTCCCTAACGAGTTCGTGATCGATGGCGGATTCCAACCCTAGAGAATGGCTATATCCGCCTACCGGCAAAGCTTGGCTGCTCAGTTGCAGTAACCGGGCGAGCGCAATGAGCTTCATCGCCGCGAGAACTCGTGAATCTTAGGAAGGATCAATGGATGTTGACTGCCATAGGCATGATGGTGTCCGTACGCCCCTCCCTCCGGTTCGAAGGGCGCCGTCACCGCGGTCACTTTGAGACCCAGCCCCCTGACCATGTCCCCGAGCACGTGATCGTTCAGGAATCGTAGTCGGTTGACCATCACCTGGACTGCAACATGACGATTGCCCAGATGGAATGCCGCCTTGGCGATCGCCGCGGAATCATCGCTAAAGGCTTCCAGAAGCGACTCCTCCGCCGCGATGATCTCGACCTCGCGGCCATCTTGAGTCAGCACCCGATCACCGCCGCGCAACAGGCGGCCGCGCTCCACGACCAGCGCCGCCTGATCGCCGCTGTCGAGCCTCAGCAACAGCCGGCTCTTGCTGCGCGCATCGAAACTCAAGCAAACGGATTCGAGCTTCTTGGTCATCGGTGCTAAAACAAGAAATATCGTTGCGTCATCGGCAAGCTCGTCGCCGGCTGGCAGGTCAGCAACTCGCCGTCCGCGCGCACCTCATAGGTCTCGCTGTCGACTTCGATATGCGGTTGCGCATGGTTGTGAATCATGTCGGACTTTCTCAAGGCTCGCGTCGCACGCACCGATTCGATGCGCTTACGCAGGCCCAGTTCCTTGAATTCCGGCGTTTCCAAGGATGCGCCGGAGACGAAGGTCAGCGATTTCTCGAGCGCGCGGCCGAACGACCCGAACATCGGGCGATAATGCGACGGCTGCGGTGTAGGAATGGATGCGTTTGGGTCGCCCATCGGCGCCGCGGCGATCATGCCGCTTTTGATAATGAGGCTGGGTTTTACGCCGAAGAACGCCGGCTTCCACAGTACCAGGTCGGCCAATTTGCCGACCTCCACCGACCCGACCAGATGCGCAATTCCCTGCGTGATGGCGGGATTAATCGTGTACTTGGCGATGTAGCGCTTGATACGAGAGTTATCGTGGCCTGCGGCATCGCCGCTCAAGCTGCCGCGCTGCTCGCGCATTTTATGAGCGGTCTGCCAGGTCCGAATGATGACCTCGCCCACGCGTCCCATGGCTTGCGAATCCGAGGACATCATGGAAAAGGCGCCGATATCGTGGAGGATGTCCTCGGCCGCGATGGTCTCGCGCCGAATGCGCGATTCGGCAAACGCAATGTCTTCGGCGATCGCAGGATCCAGATGGTGACACACCATAAGCATGTCCAAATGTTCATCGATGGTATTGATGGTGTAGGGACGCGTTGGATTGGTGGAGCTCGGCAGTACGTTGGCGTGGGAAGCGGCCTTGATGATGTCGGGGGCATGGCCGCCTCCCGCCCCTTCCGTGTGGTAGGTATGAATCGTGCGTCCGGCAATCGCCGCCAGCGTGGCCTCGAGGTATCCGGATTCATTTAGCGTATCGGTGTGAATGGCGACCTGAACGTCCATCTCATCGGCGACTCGAAGGCAATTATCGATCGCCGCGGGGGTCGTACCCCAGTCCTCGTGCAGTTTAAGGCCCACCGCGCCGGCGCGAATCTGTTCGCGAGCGGGCTCAGGCACGCTCACATTGCCTTTGCCAAGAAATCCCAAATTCATCGGAAATGCCTCGGCCGCCAACAGCATGCTGCGGATATGCCACGGCCCTGGGGTGCAGGTTGTCGCGCTCGTACCGGCGGCGGGTCCGGTACCGCCTCCGATCATCGTCGTCACGCCGGAGGTCAGCGCCTCCTCGATTTGCTGTGGGCAGATGAAGTGGATGTGCGAATCGATGCCGCCGGCAGTCAATATCATTCCCTCGCCGGCGATGATTTCAGTCGCCGCGCCGATGGCGATGCTCACCTGCGATTGAACGTCGGGATTGCCTGCCTTACCGATGCCCCAGATGGCGCCGTTCTTGAGGCCGACGTCGGCCTTGCAGATGCCCCAGTGGTCGACGATCAGGACATTGGTGATGACGGTATCAGCAACTGCACCGCTCGTTCCCTGCCCCTGCCCCATCCCATCACGGATCACCTTTCCGCCGCCGAATTTCACCTCCTCCCCATACACCGTGAAATCCTTCTCGACTTCAATGAACAGCTCGGTATCGGCAAGCCGGATTCGGTCGCCAACGGTCGGCCCGAACATCTCTGCATAAGCCTGCCGCGACATTTTCAGGGCCATTCAGAGAGTCCCCATCACTTTTCCCTGAAACCCGAACACCCGCCCGAGTCCGGCGTATCGAACCAGGCGCACCTTGCGCCCCTGTCCGGGTTCGAATCGCACCGCCGTTCCCGCCGCAATGTCCAATCGGTAGCCGCGGGTCGCCTCTCGATCGAATCGAAGGCTCAGGTTGGTCTCAAAAAAGTGGTAGTGCGAGCCCACTTGAATCGGCCTGTCGCCGGTGTTTTCGACATGCACTTCGAGCGTTGCGCGATGGGCATTAATCTCGATCTCTCCTGCTGTTACGATCATTTCGCCTGGAATCACTCCGATTGCTCCCCTTCAGAGAATGGGCTGATGCACGGTGACGAGCTTGGTGCCGTCGGGAAACGTCGCCTCGACTTGAATTTCAGGAATCATTTCCGCAATGCCTTCCATGACCTGCGCGCGCGAAATGATGGTGCTGCCGTAGCTCATGAGCTCCGCAACGGTCTTGCCGTCGCGCGCACCCTCCAAGATGGCGCTGGTTATCAACGCTACCGTCTCCGGATAATTAAGCTTCAAGCCGCGCGCCCGACGGCGTTCGGCCAGCAGCCCGGCGGTGAAAATGAGCAATTTATCTTTCTCGCGCGGCGTCAATTCCATGCATCACTCGAGGATTAGCAAGCCCAAAGTCGCGGCGGTCTCGCCGGCTGATTCAGCAGCGCCGGACGTAGCACGCTCCACACAGAGGTGAACCAATTGAATGCATCCTGCGATGAGTGGCCCAGGTAGCGCGCCAGCAAGACCCTGGGCATGACGGTAACACCGGCCCGCGCGTCGCGCTCGCCCGGCAACAGGGTACGGCAGGCAGCCAGCAATTCTGAACCCGCATCCGCTCCCGCCGCCACAAACGTACCGCTCACGCTATAGCCCGCAAGTCCCACGGGCGAGGAGTCAAATCCGTTGCCGGCGAGGATTTGAGCGCGCTCGGACCAGAGCGGGAGCCCGGCCTGCCGAATACTGTTGCGCAGACGCAAGCTGCCGGAGCGCCACGCTTCCCCGGAGGCTCTTCGGCCGAAGCAGAGTATCTCCCAACCGAGGAACTGCGCCTCGGGGGCCAAATCCACGTCGAGCTGCATCCGTACCCTCGATTCGTCAAAGAGAATGCTCTCTCGGGGCAGCCATTCCAGAGAGGCCCCCGCGGCGATCGAAAAGTGCAATTTCTGTTGCGCCTCGGCTCGCGGACAGCGATACCACTTACTGGCGCCGCACGTGGTCAAGCAAACATGAGACTCCGAATCCATACGCGCCGAGACCGATAAGGAATCCCCGCCCGCGATGCCGCCCGGTGGATGCAGCACAGTCACGTGGCAAACGCCCGGACCCTCCGGATAGAGAGCTTTCTGGATTTGCAGTGGCCCGCGATGCGCCCTGGCTATCAGTTGCGTTCGATCTGCGCGGCGGGCAAAGGATAGGTCTAGATTGGCATGCCACTGCGCGTCCGGAGTATCCAGAATCAAGGGGTACGACCTTTCAACGGCGCCCATGCAATAATTCATAGTATTTCACAAGTATGCCAGCGTCCGGCGCGCACGGCGTTAGAATTCGAATATGGCGAGAATTTCATCGTGATCGGGATGAACGACCCAACGAGCCTATCGCGGACGGATCAGGCACTGCGGCTGATCTCGGTGACCGATTTGACCAGCCTGAATGACGCGGACGATGCGGCATCGGTGAGATCCTTGTCCTTACTGGCACGCGCCGCACCGGTCAGACCCGCAGCCGTGTGCATCTGGGCGCGCTTCATTTCCGTCGCCCTGGAAGCGCTCCAGGGCACCGGCATCCCGGTGTGCGCGGTCGCGAACTTCCCGGACGGTGCGGCCGTCCCCGAGGACGCTGCCGCTGAGACCGCCGCGGCAGTCGCGTCGGGGGCGACCGAGGTGGACGTCGTTTTTCCCTATCGAGCACTGCTATCCGGGGATTTGGACGCCGGACTGAACCTGGTTCGAGCTTGCCGCGAAGCGTGCGGAAGTCAGGCAATATTGAAGGTTATTTTGGAAACCGGTCAGCTGCAAAATTCTCACAATATCCGCCGCGCTGCCGACATTGCGATCGATGGCGGCGCACACTTTTTGAAAACCTCAACCGGCAGGACTCAACCCGGTGCAACGCCCGAGGCTGCGGGCATCTTGTTCGAGGTCATCGGGGCGGCCGGACGGCGCGGCCGGCCGATCGGCTTCAAAGCCTCCGGCGGCATTCGGACGATTAGCGATGCCTGGGTCTATCTCGCTCTCTACGAGCGCCGCTTTGGTTCCGGACGTGCCTCGCCCGCCGGCTTTCGAATAGGCGCGTCCACGCTGTTCAAGGAACTATTGGACGCGGTGGCCAATTGAGCACGCCACCTCGCATTGCTGTGATCGGTAGTGCGAATACCGACCTCACGACTTTCGTCGACGTGTTCCCGCGTCCCGGCGAAACCGTGTTTGGCAAGACTTTTGAGATCGGCTTCGGCGGCAAGGGCGCGAATCAAGCCGTCGCGTCGCGTCTCTGTGGGGCAGATGTAATGATGGTGGCGAAGGTCGGTCGCGATTTGTTTGGCCAGGCCACGATCGACAATTTTTCATCCTTCGGCATCGACACCAAGCACGTGCAGATCGTCGCTGACGCAGCGACTGGAGCAGCACCCATCCTGGTCGAACCCAATGGCCAAAACCGCATCATCGTGGTCAAGGGAGCCAATGACAGACTATTGCCGGCCGATGTCGACGCGGCGGCCGAGGATTTGCGCCAGGTCGACACGATCATCCTTCAGTTCGAGATTCCATTGCAGACCATCTATCACGCCATCCGTTTTGCGCGTGACAACAAGATCCGCTGCATTCTCAACCCGGCGCCGGCAGTTCCAGCCGATCTGACGCAGCTGGCGGATGCGAGTCTGTTCATTCCGAATGAATCAGAAGCCGAGCAACTCACCGGCCAGCCGGTTCGTTCGGAGGCAGAAGCGGCGGCATGCGCCGCCGCCTTGCTCGGGAAGGGGTTTCACCGAGTGATAATCACCCTGGGCGCCCGCGGGTCGCTGGCGGCCGACGCCGCCGGGAATACTCTCGTGCGGCCCTTTCCGGTTGCTTCCGTCGACACATCCGGTGCGGGCGACGCCTTCATCGGGAGTCTTGCGGCATTTCTCGCGGAAGGCGCAGCCGAGCGTGAAGCGCTCGCACGCGCGAACCTCTACGCAGCTCTATCGACGACCCGGATTGGAACTCAGAAGTCATTCCCGCGGCGCGCGGACTTCGAGAAGGAATGGGAGCGACGCAGGGCGGAACAATAAGGAAATAACATGTTTGTTGTACACAGTTATCCGTTGGCGGTGGCTTTCTGTGTGGTCACGATGCTTTGCTGGGGGTCGTGGGCAAATGCGCGCAAGCTGGCGCGCCCCGATTGGCGCTTTGAGCTCTTTTACTGGGACTACACCCTGGGAGTCCTGCTAATCACGGTGGCGCTCGGAGCCACACTGGGCAGCAGCGGAGACGAAGGCCGTGCATTTCTCCCGGACCTATCGCAAGCCTCGACCTCCTCAATCCTGTCGGCGCTGCTGGGCGGCGCGATCTTTAATCTCGCCAACATCCTTCTGGTCGCGGCGATCGAGATCGCAGGCATGGCGGTTGCATTCCCGGTGGGAATCGGATTGGCGCTGATCATCGGCGTGATCATGAACTACGTCGCCGCGCCAGTGGGCAATGTCGCGCTGCTTTCGGCCGGTGTTTCGCTCGTCATCATTGCAATCATTCTGGATGCCCTGGCTTATCGGCGTTTGGCCGGTATCTCGAGCGGCGCCGGCACCAAGGGAAGCAGCTCTCGGGGTCTGCTGCTGTCGGTGGCATGCGGCGTGTTCATGGGAATGTTTTATCGCTTTGTGGCGGCGGCGATGTATGCGGATCCGGCGCATGCGGAGAGCGGCAAGATGGGCTCCTACGCCGCAGTTTTCGTGTTTGCCATCGGCATTTTTCTAAGCAGTTTCGTGTGGAACGTCATCGCGATGAGAAGGCCCGTGGTTGGCGCCCCAGTCGACTTCCGCGATTACTTCGCGGCGAATTTTCGTACTCACGTTCCTGGGGTGTTCGGCGGCGTAATCTGGGGAACGGGCATGTCCTTGAACCTCATCGCATCGGGTCGGGCCGGTTTCGCTGTCTCCTACGGGCTCGGCCAGGGAGCGACAATGGTCGCGGCGTTTTGGGGGGTCTTCATTTGGAAGGAATTTCGCACGGCACCCGCCGGTACCTCCCCGTTGCTGGCCTCGATGTTCACCAGTTTTCTGGCCGGGCTCGCGCTGATTGTCTTGGCGCGCGCGGTGACCTAGCGGCCCGGGCTTAGCACCGGGATTTCCACATAGCTGTCGCCATACCATTCGATCTTGAGCGGAGCTCGCCCGTCGGAGATGGATTCCTCGCTCACATCGCCTCCCGTGCCGTAGTTGATCTCCCGATCCGGCCGCTTGCTGATGCCGAGAACCATGACCAGCCGGCTGCCTTTTTGCAGCTGCCGACTTGTGAGCCGCTCGCTTTTGTACGTCAACTCCTGGCGTTCGCCCGCCTTGAGCAGATGGCGATGAACCCGGTCACGCGCGTAACTCGCGCGAAATTCGTAGGTAGGACTGAAAAGACGAACGTAGTCGCCGTTGGCGAGGAGTTCGTACAGGGTGATGTTCAGGTCCATGTCCATCTTGTTCACGGTGAAATCAAGGCGGCCTGAAAACAGGCCGCTGAACTCCATGGGCTTGGTCAGTGGATCA
>DASXNX010000029.1:0-4045 GCA_036494725.1 Steroidobacteraceae bacterium | reverse complement strand
TTCGGTCCCCCCACTGCGGTCTCGCGCCCTTTTCCGCCAGGCCCAGACCGCTAGCGGTGATCAGCGCGATTCTTCCGCGGACTCCAGGGATCTGTTCGATGGGGGACATGCCGACAATTGTAGGCCGCCGTGCCGGGTCGTCCTTAGCTTACGTGGCCTTCATATTCCGGCCCATTCAACTGAACCAGGAAACCATCAGGGTCCCAGAACTTGAAAGATTCCTTCGTCCCACCAGGCTCCAGTTTCAGGTTGCGTGCCTTGAGCTTCGCCGTGACTTCATCGGCGTTGAAATTGGCGATTCCAAGATCGTAGTGATCCATGGCAGGGGCGTTCGGCTTTTGTTCGATACCGAGGAAGCTCTTTCCAACGCCCAGGATATGCGTTCTGTCCGAATGCTGCTTTAGTGGCATCCCGAAGACATCCTGGTAGAATTTCGACGTGCGCTGAACGTCGGCGACTTTCAGCGTGACATGGTTTAGTGTTACGGCCTTCATGTCGGGTGCAGCGGACGCGGATCGCTCTGCGGCGAACAGCGCAGTGATGGAAAGCGCTAACTGGCGGCGCGTCATCGCGCCGCGTTCGAATTGGCCGATCATGTTTTCGATAGTAAGTTCCATATTTCCTTTCAATCACACTGGACTACGAGCTGCCCCTCGGCAGCAGCCCCCTATTCATCGTGCCTGATGATCTTGCCGCCCTTCATGACAAATCGAACCCGTTGGAGTTCCGTGATGTCAGCCAGGGGATTGCCCGAAACAGCGATCAGATCGGCATACTTCCCCTTCTCAATCGATCCAACTCGGTCCTGCCAGCCCATCGCTTCGGCATTGGTCTTGGTTCCCGCTTGAATAGCTCTTACAGGCGTCAAACCCGCACGCTTCACCAGCCATTCAAACTCCAGGGTCTGCGTGCCGTGAGGATTGGTGGAACCATCGGTTCCTCCACCCACCATGATTTTGATTCCCTTCGTCGAGCCCGCCATGGATACGGCCTTTTCAAAAATTGGCATGATTCTATACTTACCACCCGTATTCCTTTCATCCACATCGTCCATATAAGGCTCTGTGTAGCGGACGAGAGTTGGATCGTAATATATCCCTTTCGCGGCCATCATGTCGATCTCGTCCTGATGCAGGCCAAATCCGTGCTCGATGGAGTCGCAGCCGGCAACGATCGCATTTCTCTGCCCCTCGCCACCCAAGACGTGGCAAGCGGCCTTTTTGCCCAGGTGGTGGGTCTCGTCAATCAGGGCCTGCAGGACGGGCAACGGGTACGTCACTTCGTATTGGTCCTGACCGGTTACGGTGAAGGAGTAGTCTCCCGTTGGGAACAGCTTGATCCAATCCGCGCCTCGCCTTATCTGCTCGCGCACCTCGGCGCGCGCTTCCTCCACCGTGTGAATCGATGCGCGGGCAAGTGGATCGGCCTGAGCCGCTGAGTTCCGAGCAAAAGCGCTCCAACCGATCGTCCGCGTGGCGACTTGATACCTGGGGCCGTCAAAGCGGCCTTCGTTGATCGCATTGCGAACCTCGACGTCGGCATAGCCGTTCCCGTGAGACCCCATATCGCGGGCCGAGGTGAAACCTGCCCGTAGGTCCGCTATTCCGTTCTGAACCGCGATCAGCAGGGCGACCTCAGTCGTCGTCTTTGGTCCGCCCGAATTGAACATGTGCGAATGCCCGTCGATCAGGCCCGGTAGCACTGTCAACCCGCTCAGGTCGATCACTTGCGCCCCGGCCGGAATTTTGACTTGAGATTCGGAGCCAACCTCAATGATTCGCTCACCGTACACAATCACTACCTGCCGGGTTAACATCCTTCCGGTGTTGCTATCAAACAAGCTGCCGGCGCGCACCGCGAGGAATCGAGGAGCCGGAGGGCATTGATAGACGCCACCGTCAGAGCCTACACACGGCGGCGTGCCTGCGCCCCGCCATGGAGCCGGCGGCACTTGAACCTGTGCCTGCATTGCCGTGAGACTCAATAAGGATGCAAAAATCGCTGTAAGTACCCCTTTGTGTGCCATAACCCTCGCTCAGGAGCGAGACTCCGTTGCAGCGCCTGCCACACTCGGCTTCGCCTCCAATTCCACCGTCCGGTGCGTTTTTGTGAGATCGAGCGCCACGTCCACGATCATGTCTTCCTGACCTCCGACCATGCGCCGGCGTCCTAACTCAACCAGAATCGCGCGCGCATCGACGCCATATCGCCGCGAGGCCGCTTCAGCATGGCGTAGAAAACTGGAATACACCCCCGCGAAGCCGAGCGATAACGTTTCGCGATCTACCCGCACCGGACGATCTTGCATCGGGCGGATCAATTCCTCGGCCGCGTCCATCAAGGCGAAGAGGTTGCAGCCGTGCTCGATGTCCATCCGTTCCAGCACCGCGATCAGCACTTCGAGCGGAGCATTGCCCGCGCCGGCTCCCATGCCCGCCAACGATGCATCCACTCGGGTGGCGCCTTCCTGGATGGCTACGATGGTGTTAGCCACACCCAGCGACAGGTTGTGATGCGCATGCATCCCCTTGCCCGTCTCCGGCCTGAGAACGTCGCCAAAGGCTTTGAAGCGGTCGGCGACCTGGTGCATGAGAAGAGCGCCCGCGGAATCCACGACGTAGACGCAGTGCGCGCCATACTGTTCCATCAGTTTGGCCTGTTGTGCCAACTCCGCCGGCGGCGACATGTGCGCCATCATGAGGAAGCCGGCGACATCCAGACCGAGCTTGCGCGCGTGCTCGATGTGCTGGCTGGAAATGTCGGCTTCGGTGCAATGGGTGGCGATCCGCACCGAGCGCACCCCCGCGCTTACAGCGCGCTCCAGATCCTCGATAGTGCCGATGCCCGGTATTAACAGAGCGGTGACCTTGGCCCTGCGAACAGTTGCCGCCACCGCGCCAATCCATTCCACATCGGAATGCGCGCCCACGCCGTAGAGCTTGATCCCCCCAGTCCGTCGCCGTGAGTGACCTCAATGGCATCGACACCGGCGTCGTCAAGAGCCTTGGATATCCGCACCACCTGCTCGATCGAATAGCGATGTCGAACGGCGTGCATTCCGTCGCGCAGGGTTACGTCCTGAATGTAGAGTTTCGACATATCAGTTCCAATTTCGTTCGGCTAACCGCTCGGCAGTGCTGAGCGCCGCCGATGTCATGATATCGAGGTTGCCCGCAAACGACGGTAGATAATGCGCCGAACCTTCCACCTCGAGAAAGACGGAGGTCTTGATACCGGTGAAGACTCCGACGCCGTGCAGGATCATGGCGTTGTCGGCGCCGATTCGATCGAACTGCACTTCCTGCTTGAGGCGGTATCCGCCCACATAGTCTCGCACCTCATCCACTGTGCGTTCGATGGAGCGCGCGATTTCCGCGGTGTCCGCCTCATCGCTCAGGCAGAAGATCGTGTTACGCATCATGATCGGCGGCTCTGCAGGATTCAGGACTATGATGGCCTTGCCACGGCGTGCGCCGCCAACGATTTCGATGGCGGCGGCGGTAGTTTGCGTGAACTCGTCGATATTAGCCCGGGTACCCGGTCCGGCCGACTTGCTGGCGATCGAGGAGACAATCTCGGCATAGTGCACAGTCGCGACGCGGCTGACGGCAGCGACGATCGGAATCGTAGCCTGGCCTCCACAACTCACCATGCTGATGTCCGGAGAATCGAAGTGCGCCCCCATGTTCACGACGGGCACGACGAAAGGTCCTGCTGACGCCGGCGTGAGATCCACCATACGCATTCTGTGAGTTCGCGCCATCTCGCTGTGGCGGCCGTGCGCCTTGGCTGACGTCGCATCGAAGACAATGCGAATGTCCTCGACGCCCGGCATTCGTATCAGATCGTCGATACCTCCCGTGATGGTGGGAACGCCCATGCGGCGGGCTCGCGCCAGACCGTTGGAATCCGGATCAATTCCAACCAGCACTCCCACTTCCAGGGTCTTGGAGGTCCGGAGCACCTTGAACATCAGATCCGTCCCGATATTTCCGGAACCAAGGATGGCGACTTTGGTCTTCATCGTCTGCAGTTCGGCAAGGCT
>DASXNX010000028.1:0-13694 GCA_036494725.1 Steroidobacteraceae bacterium | reverse complement strand
TGCCGTCAGTCTCCAGTTTGATCCCCACTCCGGCGGCGGCTAAAACATCAAAAATTTCCCAGCAATGCGCTGATTGCAGCGGTTCGCCGCCGCCGAATGCCGCATAGGGAATACCCGAATCAGCCACTTGCTGCGCCACGATGAGCGCCTCAGCCGCGGTCAGCTCGTCTCGCCAGGCTTTATCCGGCCCTGATTCCTCGCAACAGGCGAGGCACCGCGCGCCGCACCGATTGGTCAGCTGCCAAGCGAAAAAAAGCGGTGCACGGTACTCATCGACCGTGCTTCCCAACCCAACTACCCGGGTACTCAGGTAAAGCGAATGTAGGGCTGCGCCATCACTTGTTCGGAGACCTCTTCCATCTTAGGCGTCTCCCACGCGGACTTGCGGGACGCATCGGTGGGCTCAGCGGACTTGGCGGTGGCACTCTTCTTGTCGTCCAACTTCACATTTAAGTCGCTCACATTACCTCCATGAACATTGACCGTACTTGAACAGCAGACATTGAATTCCACAAATTCGCTTCCGCGTGAAGCGATTCATCGCCGATCGCCCGGCGAATCGCCTCACTCACCGCATCGCTCTGCCAAGCCCTTAAGTATGCGGCCCAGGCCTCGGCGATCGTGTCGCGCCGCAAGTCGGCGCAAATGTGCGGCAGAGCGGCAGCCACCTTAACCCATCCGGTGGGCAGCACCAGGAGCGTTGCCGGCGGCTCCGTAAGATTCTGCCCCAATGCCTCGATCATCTCAAAGGGACTATAGCAAAGTTCCATAGCAGAGCCTACGCGGCTGCTCTGGCGATCCAAGGTGAGGCGAAACTGCCGGTACTCGGCCGTCGATGGTTCGAGTTTGCCCCAAAGCCGCGCCGCAGTGCCAATGCGCATCAGCTTTCCGGTATTGAAGCGGAAGGCACCCAAGGTGCGCGCCCGCTCGATGACCGCATCCACTTCAAGCAGATTGAGCCGGGTCGGAGCGAAAGTGACCTCGAGCGGCAGGCCGGCCGCGCGCGCGGCACGGCAGGCGGCGTGCACCTTGGCGAGCGACCCACCTGGGCGTTGCCGTGCGTAGATTTCCTGCGTATCGGCGTCGAGGCTGATTTGCAGCGAACGAACGGGCAAGCGCGCCAGCCGTTCGGCGGCCGCGGCATCGAAACGTTGACCGTTGGTCTCGACTTTGAGCAATACGCCTGCTTGGCCCAGTGCTTCGGCCAGTGCCCAGAAATGCGGTACTACCAAGGGCTCTCCGCCGCATAGCATCACGTACGGAACTTCGCAGCGAATGATATCTTCGGCCAGCTTCATCGCCTCTTCGGCATCGAGCTCACCCGGCAATCGCTTTCCCGGTGCCGAGTCCGTGCAGCAGTGCAGGCAGGCCAGGTCGCAATCGCGAGTGAGCTGCCAGGAAACCAGCAGCGGTCCGCGCAAGCGTTGGATTTGTGAGTTCATCCGCGCAACGTCGGGGCTGATAACAGAACCGCCCCGATGAACAGCAGCAATGCAACGAGATAGCAGCGAACAATGCTGCGAATGGCCGGCACGAACAGCCGGGGTGTTTCGAAGGTATGCCTGGCACGGCGCGCGCTCAACACCAATAGCGGCGTGGCGAGAAGCACCGCCAAACTCGACCACGGAAATAGCCCCAAGGCTACGCCGATGGGAACCACGGCGAGCCCTGCAGCAGCCAGCCCCAGATACAGCCGCACTGCGCGCGCGCGGCCCAGCCTCACGACCAGGTTGCGCTTCCCTACCAAGCGGTCCTGATGAAAATCGGGGATGGCATTGACCACCGCCAGCGCCATGATGAGAAGGCCGGGCACCAGCGACGCCAAAAACGCGCTCCCCGAAAGCGCGCCGGTATAAAGGTACACGCTGCCGAGCACCATCCACGGTCCGTAGGACAGAGCGATGACCAGTTCACCCAAGCCGCGATAGGCCCAGCGGATCGGCGGAGCCACATAGAATATCGCCGCCATTCCGCCTGCCAGGGCGAACGCGAAAATCGGCCACCCGCCGCGTATCGTCAAATACACCCCCACCGCGAGCGCAGCAGCGAATGCACCAATGCCGAGCCACAGGACCCAACCCGACATCGGCGGCACGTCCTCGGGGTTGAACACGCGATCAGTGCCCATGCGCGAGTCGAAATACTCGTTGAAGGCCTCGACGCCGATGACGGACAGCACGACTCCGCCCAAGCCGCTCAAAAAGATTCTCGAGTCGAGGACGCCGCTGCTCGCGTAGGCCCACGCCGAGCCCAGAAGATAGGGCAAGAGGCCTGCATACAGAAAAAATCGGTATCGCACCATCGAGAAGATCGACAGCAGGCGCTGCAAAGGAGATATGCCCCTGTCCATCTCCGCCGCCGGCGCGATCATACGAACACCCAGCGGTGTAATGATGAAGTCTTGCCGGGGTCCTTCGCCAGATCCTCGATGAAGCCGGCTACGCGGGGATCTCGCCAGGCGCGCTGAAAGTTACCCCAGATTTCTGCGAGCGGTTGGCGGCGCAGATCTCCGCAGATGAAGGGCAATGCGTTGATCAGCTTGACCAAGCCGTTTGGCAGCACGATCAGAAGCGCCGCAGGATGCAGCAGGCGATAACGCAATTCCTCGAGCAGTCCCATTTCGTGAAAATGCACATGCATGCGGCCGCGGTATTCCGCCGCCTTGGCGTGCAGCGTCTCGAAGAACTCAACATACTGCGCCTCGGACAAGGCGATCTTTTTCCATGCCTTCACCGCATTGCCGGTGTACATGGTGCGACCGGTGTAGAAGCTATAGGCACCCATCTCGTAGGCCAGGTCGATGGCGGTGCCGATCTCATGC
Organism: Steroidobacteraceae bacterium; assembly: GCA_036494725.1. Classification (GTDB taxonomy): domain Bacteria; phylum Pseudomonadota; class Gammaproteobacteria; order Steroidobacterales; family Steroidobacteraceae; genus Bog-1198. Next base: position 10,873 of record DASXNX010000028.1, on the reverse strand, counting down.
ACGTTGAAGCCGGTGGGAGAGTAATTGACTTCGATGGGCACGCCGGCCTTTTGCAAATTGCGCATGCCCGCCGTGACCAGATCGAATTCGCCGCGCACACGCATGCGATTGAACGTGCCGCGGGTCGCGCCGTCCAGGCTCACCTGCACGGCCTTGACGCCAAGATCCTTCAAACGCGCGCAGTTCTCGTCGGACAGGTAGTGGCCGTTGGTCTCGACCTTGAGCTGGCCGTTGCGCGAGCAGACGTATTCCACCATTTTGAAGAACAGCGGATGAACCATCGGCTCGCCGCCGGAAAAGGACAGGTAGGGAATCTCCAAATCCATGAATTGCTCGAGCACGCCGAAGATCTGCTGCTCGTTGAGCTCGTCCTTGAATGCCTTGCCCGGCCCGCTCTCCTCGATGCAATGCAGACACGCCAGGTTGCATTCATTGGTGACTTGCCAAGCCACGTAAAGAGGCGCGCTAAGATCAGCCGATTCGGGGGGCGACGGTGCATCGCCCGTCAGATCCTGTGTCGAGGCATTCAAGCGGCTAGTCCTGGACTAAGCCCTTCTGACGCAATTCCGCGATGAACGCGGGCACGTCGAATTCGATCTTTGCGTCGCTATCATCGAAACGCTCTTTGAGCCGGGCCGCAATCTGTTGTTCACCGCCGCCGGCGTTGATCTCGCGCACCACGGCGGCCGCCGCCGCGTTGAGCGTAAACACTTTCTCGGATCGAGTCTCGAACAGGACGCCTCCGAATTTTTCCTCACGGAACTTCACGTACTTGGCGAGCAGCATGGGCGTTCCCCTTAACTTATGGCGACTTGTCTGCGGAGTGATCCCGCCCGAACTGATAGCGTACCGTGACCGCGAACAAGTTGACATGATCTTGCTGGGGGGCAATCCCTAAGGCAAGCAAATTAGGCAGCGTCTGAGGTCCTACGCCACTGAGCCACCAATCGCTTGAATTGTAAGTTTCGTAGGTGTACCGAAAATGCACTTGCAAGGCCGAAGTCCAGCGGTAGGCCACATCCAACTTCGCGATATTGAGCTTGGTCCAGTTTTCCGGAAAAGCCTGCGGCGAGCCCAAGGCCGTGGTTTCGATGTTGTCGTAGGAGGGCGCCAACAGGTAGTCCAGCGATACGGTCCAGCGCTCCTGCGGAACCCAGCGTCCTCCTACACCTAAGTTCCAGAAGCGTTGGCTATCTTGGGCCAGCCAGGGCGGAAGCACCGCCGATCCGGTCGAACCGCTCTGCAGATTGGACAACCGCTGATAGCCGCCGTCGATAAAGGCACTCAAGGTCTCGCTCGGTGTCCAGGTCAGGGCGGTCGAGCCGCGCTGCTCGTGCACGGCCTGCAATCCCAGCGGCGAATTGCGATAGTCATCCTTGTTGACCGAACCCTCCAGCGACCAGGTGAGTTTATCGGTCGCATTCCAGGCACCGGTCATCGAGTAGAACACTCGATCCCGCGGTGCGTAGTTGTACATGCGTATCAGCGGATTTTCGGCCGGGGGCAGCGCCGCTGCATCAAAGGAAGAAACCTTGCGCAGTGCATTGCCGCCTTTCAGGGTGAAATTCAAAGTTTCAATGGGTGTGAAGGTGGCATGACCCCAGCTTTCCGCATCTTGCGACCAGCTGAGCACCTGTCCGGGCCCGTAGTGAATGTTATCGAACTTGCCGGCCACACCGACTTTCATCCAATGAAACAACGCGTAATCAGCGCCGCCGTCAAGGTGTGTCTTATCCTCGCTGTAGCGGGGAGTTGTCACCAAGGAGCCCGCGGGAAACGTATCGGTGATCACATAGGGAATGGTGAGTGCCGGGGTCTTATCGTCGCGCCCGTCATAGGCGGCGTTGCCGCGCAGGCTCAACTTCGGCGCCGGCCGCGAACCCAGACCCAGCGTGTAGTGCGAGAGATGAACATCGCCATCGAGCGAACCGGGCGCCGGAGGCAGCGAACCGGGCAGAGTGCTGTCCGGCAAGAAGGTGGTATTTTGCTTGAGCGTGCCCAATGAGGCGGCGAAAGTCAGGGTCGAGTGCAATGGGAGCTGGACGTTGCCCGACGCGGAAAGCTGCTGCAAGTCGTTGCCCGGCGGCGTCCCGAGCTGCCCCTGTGTCGAGCCCGGCGCGATCGGTATGTAGGGATTTGCAAACGTCGTGAAGTCATTGTTGTCCTGGAACCAAGAGCCCAAGTAGCTCAAGCGAAAGCTGGCCTTTCGGCCGGCCCAGGCCACGCCTGCTTCGATGGAATCGGTGACATAGTCGAAGGGCTGAGCGAGCTGCGCCGCCTCAGTGAGGAAACTGGCTCCCGTGAGATTCGTGCCGTCGTGCTCCTGGTGGCGAAACTCCCCGAACACCGTCCAGCTTGGAGTCGCAAAATATCGAGCGAGCAGCGAGACCGTTTGCCGATCCGATCCAATATCCGCTCCGGCGAGATTGGCATTGAGGGCGCTCATGCCGGCCGTGCTGGCCGCCGGCACCCAACCTCCGGGCAGCAAGAGATTCGGACCGCTCCCTCGAAAGGGGCTGGCACCCGTGTCGTAGAGCCGATTAGGCTGCCCGTCATAGCTCAAGCGCACATCGTATTGGCCGGCGCGTCCGGCACTCACGGTACCGTCGCGCGAAGCGAGCCCCAGATTCTGAAGGTCATAGTCCGCGAATGAGCCGTCGCCGCCGCGATACTGCCCAGACGCCGAGACGTCCGCGTAGACGCCATTGCGGTCGATCCCCGTGTAGCGCCCCGACGTAGCGTTCGCGCCGCTGGCGCCCAGCACACCGGCCTCCGCTTCGGCGCTGTAGCTTTGCGTGAAGGGACACATCTCGCACTTCCAGGAGCTGGTGTCCGCAGCTGGTGGTGAGTCCGACCAAGCGGTCGCGCCTGCAAGAACGCCGGGGACCGTCAGCAGCAGTCGAGCGGGATGAGGGTGGCGATGTTTCATTGTCCGTTACCGCATGAATGCGCGGCCCGAGGGATGGTTCGAGCCGTGAATTTGCGAATGGCAATTGGTGCAGCCCCCCGCGAGCAGGTATGCACTGGGATTGGAGCCCCCGGGCAGCGACTGAGGCGTGCTCACGAAGGAGGGGTGCCCCGTACCTTCATGACAGGTCTGGCAAAGGAACGGCGGCCGCAGCTTGAGAAGCGCCGGCTGTACCGAACCGTGCGGGTTGTGGCAGTTGGCGCAATTCTCCGCGACTGGCTGATGCTCCCACAGAAACGGCCCGCGCTTCTCGCTGTGACAGGACGTACAGGTTTCGTTGACGGTGTTCTTGACCAGTTGCACCGGCGCCGTTGATCCGTGCGGGGAATGGCACGAAGTGCAGGCCATCTTCCCCTCGCGCAGCGGATGGCGCGATAGCTTGTTGAGGTCGGCGTGTTCTTGGTTGTGGCAGCTTCCGCATACCTCGATTTGCGCGTTGGCCTCGCGCACCGGATCCTTTACGGTATGCAGCGTATGGCAACTGGCGCAGGCCACATCGTTTGCGGCATGCGCGCTCGTCGCCCAATCGTGGGCCGTATTCGATTGATGGCACGTCAAGCACTGCGCATTCTGCTTGGCGGCAGGTGTTTGCGCTTTCTTGCCGAAATCGATCATCCCCAACAGCGGGCCGCCGCCTTCATCCGCATGAACGCCGCCCGGTCCGTGACAGGCCTCGCATTGCAGGCCGCCATGACCGAAGGGACCTCGCGGATCACTGGGGCTGCCATGCTTCGTGCGGAAGATGTTCGTGATGTTGGGCTCGGCATGGCAACTCAAGCAGGTATCCGCGCCGGAATCGCTGTAATGCGGTTTCGCAGGAACTGCGGATTCCGGCGCCGGCGCCGCCGCGGGTTCGGCGGGCGCCGCTGCGCCGGGCGCCGTTGCGGGCGCGGGCGCGGGTGCCGGCACTTCCGGCGGCTGCGCCGACGATGGTGTCTGATCCGCCGCGATGGCTCGTACCAGGCCCGCTATCAATAGCATCCACGCAACAATCACGACGTTGCGCAGCAACGGATTCACTTAGTTTCCTTTGGGGACGTTATGCACCACCTGTAAGTCCGCGACGCCCCCCGGACCATGACAGAGACTGCAGGTCTCGCTGTTCGCGGGATTGGAACTGGGGATCGTGCGGCCTTCCGCGTCCTTGAGGACCGTCGTACTCCCGCCGTTTTGCGCCATATGGGACTTGGCCGCTGAGTCCACATGGCAACTCGAGCACACCGTCATATTCGCGGAGGTCGAGATTGGATTGCCCGGCGCCGTCAGGGGCGGTACCTGCGTGGAAAATCCCGTCAGGAACGTCGTTGCTTGCACCGCCGTGGTGTCGACGGGGTAGTAGCCCGAAGGAACATGGCACATGTCGCAGCGATTGATTTGGCCCGGGTACACCACGCTGGTGAAGTCGGTGGACCAGATCACGAACGGCGAGCCGGCGGCGCCGCGCGCGCTGCCATCGTGAATCGAGTGAATCAGGTATTTGAAATCGATCGATTGCTCCCACAGTCCATCGATACCCGGGGTCGTGGGTCCGAGCGTCAGTCGATCGCTCACATCGGTGGAAGCCGGATTGTGGCAAACGGTGCATACCTGCACGTCGCCGTTTCGGTTTGCGCCATGCTGTGAGATCAGACTGTGGCAGACGTTGCATTTGGCGCTGTCGACGACCATACGCCGCGCAACCGGCGCGGCGCCGCTGGCATTCCCGAAGCCGACAACGCTCGTGACGGGAATCTTCGCGGCTTTCGGCCCGGTGGTAACCACGCCTGGGTGACCTTCCATGACGACGCCGACATTGCTGACCGCGGGACAGGCGGGGCCTGTGGGCGGACACGTGGCGGCCGGCGGGGGCGGCAGCGCCGTCGGGGAGGTCAGCGTGAATGCGCCGGTGGCGTCGGGTCCGGTCAGCGCGGAGGGCGGCACGGCCCCGCAAAGTACACTCACACTAATGGGCTGGCCCCAATCATCGGCTGTCGCGCCGCTGCCCCAATTGGTGTAGTCCCGGCTGTCCCAGGCGATGTCGAAAGCCAGCTTTGCCGCGCCGGATGTACACACCGGAGTGCTGGTACCCGGATCATTGCCTACAAATGGGGCGTCGGTCAGGATGTTGTAGGGTGCATTGCCATTGGTCGGATCGACCACGGAGAAATTTACGACGGGATACGTGGCGCCGGCGTTGATAACGAAACTCACTTTGTTGATGATGAATTGGAATTTGGCCGCTTCCGTGATTTCCGGAATCACGTGTTTGGAAATCGCCGACAGTCCGCCGGTCGCCTTATGGCAGGTCGTGCACTGCGAGTCGTTGGCGATGATGCCGCTGGCATGGCCAGCACCGGTGGCGAAATTGACCGTGTCGTGGCAGGCGCCGCAGGCCTCGATCGTCGGCACGGTGTTGTAATTAGCCGCGTCGGGCAGCGTCGGGATTCCTTGCACATGGCAGGTGGTGCAATTGCGCGTGTCTTGGGGATAGAGCACGGTATTGAAGTTATACAGCGCCGCATTCCGGCCGACGATCCAGTAGCCGACGCCTAGAGTCGGCGTGGTGTCACCGCCGGCGGCGGCCACGCTCGGCAACGGCGTGTTGCCGCTGTGGATCTTGTGGATCATGACGGTCATGTCCAGGCTATCGCCGCTCTCAGGATCCGCGGTGCCGGGGTTGTGGCACATCACGCAATACTGAGTGTTGACCCGTCCGCCCCCGTGTTCCGCAATCATCGTGTGGCAATTGTTGCAGGTCGCGGTCGTGACGATTTCCCGGGTGAAGATGCCGGTGGTCGCCCCGCTCGAGGGTTGAAAGGTGTAGATGCCGTTGTTGCCCTGCGCGAGACCGGAAAACTGGAATCCGACGCGGTGCGTCAAGGTCGCGTCATACGGCACAGCCGCCACCGCGGTGATGTCGATTTTGAACGTGTATTGATAGGTGCCGTCGCCGTTGTCGACCAGGATACCGTTGCTGGCGCTCTCGGTGCCGGCTTGCGTTTGGGGTGCCGTGGCGCAGGCGGTTACACCGGCGGGACAACTGCCCGGACTGACCGTGCTGAAGATGTAGGACCTCCATTGGCTTGGCGAGCCATTGAGGCCCGGAACGAGCTGCGCCACCGCGAAGCTGATGTTGCTCGCCGTCAATCCTTTGAGCGGGGCGCCGTTCTGGTCGGCCACGGTGAATTTAACGACCGGTGGTCCGCCCACGGTCACGCTGGTGATGGTGCCGACGAGGGCCGTCGCTGTGGTGACGTCCATCGCCGAGCCCGAACTCGGTCCAGGCGGGCCCGGAGGGCCGGGAGTCGGCGAGCCGGCGGGGCCGGCAGGTCCCGTGCTTCCGCTACACGCGGTTAGCAGAGAGCTCAAAAGTAAACCGGCGATGAGGCTCGCGGACAGGGTCGCGCGAGGGAGGCGGCGACTGTCACCCATATGCTTCATACTGATTTCTCCCCGGCATCCTCACCGAGCTTGGATAAGGCCGCTACCGCAACTGAGGCGCGGGTCCACTGAACTCTAGTCTGCAAAGCAGCCTGCCGCCGGGCTATGGGACCTTGGTACAACACCCGGTTGCCGCGTTTCCCGTTATCCTCGGCTGTAATGCTAAGTGAGCGGTTTCGCACCGACGTCGGCGCGGGAATTGCCATGGGAAAAGTAAGAAGTGAATTCGACTCAGCCGTGGTATAGAAAAATGGCCGCTTGGCTGTGGCAGCGTCCGCAGCGATGGTTCTTGCTCGGCATTCCGATCGGCGGATTCATCGCCTTCTTTGTCGGCATCGTGTTGACCGGCGGGTCATTGGTGGCGTTGCACATCACTGAGACGCAGACGTTCTGCGTGTCCTGCCATGAGATGAAGACCGCTCTGTCGGAGCTCAAGGGTACCGCGCATGAATCCAACCCTTACGGTATTCAGGCGGGTTGCGCCAACTGCCACGTGCCGCCGACCTTTGTCGCGGGCGTGTGGCGGCATATGAAGGCCGTCACAGAGGTCTGGGGCACCTTGACGGGCAAAATCGACACACCGGCAAAATACGAAGCGCATCGCCTCGAGATGGCGGAGAAAATCTGGGCGGAATTTTCAGCCAACGACTCCGCCGAGTGCCGCAGCTGCCATAATCCCGCCGTCATGGCGTTCAAAAAACAGCCCGAGGCGGCCGCCGAAGCGCATTCATCGTTGACGCCGGGCGGCGGTGTGACCTGCATCGATTGCCACAAGGGAATTGCGCACACGCTGCCGAAGGGTAGCTGAACGAGATGTACTTCCAGATTGATGTCTCGCTAACCCATTTGACGAAACCTCAGAGGTGGTTTTTATGAAAGCAATTAAAGTAGTGGCGGCTGCGGCTCTCGTTGCCGGGCTTTATGGCATTCCCGCGTATGCGGCCGATGCTGCTGCGGGGCAGGCAACCTTCAACAAGACCTGCAAGGGCTGCCATGCAAAGAAGATGGACGTGTTCGCCGGCAAATCAGCGGCTGATCTCGAGACGACCATCAAGGGCATCGAAGGTGGCACGGTCAAGCACCCCAAAAAGCTCACTTTGAGCGCTGACGACGTTTCCAACGTCGCGGCCTATCTTTCGAGCTTGAAATAGCGCCGGCGGCGATTTCAATCGAATAGCGGGCGCGCCTCCCTTCGCGACGACGCGATAGGCGGCGCGCGCTCAACTCAGTCGCTCGCCGGCCTTTCATCCCGATGACAGGCGCTATGAGCGTCGCGCGTTAGCGGATCGCGCTGGACTTAATACTTCTTATGCAAGCGACCTGGCATGATCGGCCAGTTAAGGTACTGTCCGGTATGTTCACGCCGTATAGGAACGTTCCATGGCCAAGCCAAGTATCACGTTTCGCGTCGATTTCGGGCCCGACAGCGCCATCGGCCCGGGAAAGATTGCGCTGCTCGAGCAAATCGATAGGAGCGGTTCCATTTCGCAGGCAGCGCGCGATCTGGGCATGAGCTACCGCCGTGGCTGGCTGCTGGTCGAGTCCCTGAATGAGCTGTTTCGCGAGCCTGTTACCCGGGCGAGTACCGGCGGCAAGGGAGGGGGCGGAGTCACACTGACGCCATGGGGCCACCACGTCATTCTCGCCTATCGATCCTTCGAGAGCGCCGTGCAGGAGAAGGCCGCGCAACACTTCAACCAGCTTGCGCTTCGAGCACGCAAGTCAACCGGTCGTGCCAAGGTTGCCGCGAAGGTAACGATGAGACCCAGACAAGCCGCATGAGGCATCCGTCCTGATACCACGCTTTGGCGGATGGGCGGCGGCTGGTAGCATGTGAGGCATGAAAAATGCCGCGCTCTGCTCACTGCTCCTCTCGACAGCGTACGCCTCCCAGGCCCATGCCGAGGAGTACGTAAAGACCTACCCTGTCACCGGTCAAGCCGTTGTTCACGTCCGAGTCGATGACAGCAGCGTGCAAGTCCTGGCTTCGGACACTCATGAAGTCGAGTTTCGGGTGACATCCGAAGGGTTCTCGGCAGTCGATTTCGGCCAGAAGCTGCACATCGATTCCCAGCAAGACGGTAATCAGGTGCAACTGACGGTGCGCCTGAGTGCGGGCGTCACTTTGGGATTCAATAACAGACGAATCACCACCGTCGTGCGCATGCCCAAGAATGCCGACCTGCAACTTGAAACCAGCGACGGCCGCGTGGATCTGTCCGACGTGACGGGTAACATCGTGGTCCACACATCGGATGGCGCCATCAAGGCATCGCAGCTCTCGGGTACCGTCGACCTGCGTAGCAATGACGGTGAGATCATCGCGGACACCCTGGCAGGGACCGTCAAATTACACAGCGGCGACGGCAGGATCAATGCCACGCGCCTCGATGGCAAATGCGATGTTTCCACCGGCGACGGCTCGATTCACGTCGCCGGTCGATTCGATTCCCTTAACATCAAATCCGGCGATGGTGCCGTGACGGCCCGCGCGGAACCCGGTTCCACGATTGCTTCCACTTGGACCATCACCACTAGCGATGGCGATGTGGACGTGGCGATTCCGAAGACCCTTCAGGCCAATCTCGACGCGAGCACCAGTGACGGCCACATTTCGCTGGGGGTTCCTGTCTTGGTTCAAGGCGACCTCGGCAAGAAAGCGGCTCGCGGCACGATCAACGGCGGGGGCTTGACCCTCTACATCCACACAGGGGATGGAACGATTCACCTCAATGGGATCTAGTCAGACGATGGGCTTCAATGCCGCCGCACTGAGCTTTCGTGCCGCAGCGCCCGCGGATGTCGCCGATGCCGTGCCGCTCATCTACAGCTCGGGGCCGGCGGCCTTTGACTATGTCTTTGATTGCGGCGCTCCGCGAGGAGCGCAAGAATTCCTGCGCTTCGCATTCCTGCAAGGCGGCGGCGAGTTCGGATGGCGGAATCATCGCGTCGTCGAACTGGAAGGGCAGGTTGTTGCCGCGGCCGCCGCGTTCGATAGCCGCGCCGTGTTGGGCTTCACCATTGCGGGCGCGCTCCAAATTTTGCGATTTTTCGGTCCAATACGCGCCTGGGGCGTTCTGGTGCGCGGACTTCGCACCGAAGGAGTCATTCGTCCGCCGCGAGCGCAGGAGTACTACTTGGGCCACGTGGGCGTCCGGCCGGAGTTGCGCGGACAGGGCATCGGGGCGCAATTCATGCGCCATCTGCTCGAGGGTGTTGATGTCAATAGGCATCAATGCGCAGTGCTCGATGTCGCCGCGACCAATCCGCGCGCCCAGTTGCTCTACGAGCGACTCGGATTCGAAGTGCAGGTGCTGCGCGTGTCCACGCTGCAAAACGCGCGCGCCCGGGTCGCCGACCACTATCGGATGAGCCGTGCGGCGCAACTTGACCCTAGGGCCAAGTTGCGCTGAATCGAAAATTACGGAATCATTCATCGACGGTTGAGCCCTAATTCGATGTCACGGAGTCGTACCACGTGTGGTCGCCCGAAAAAATCATAGATGCGTCTGGCCCCGGTGGGCCGGCCCCACGATTGACCTCGCTTTCGCACGGGGGCGGCTGCGGTTGCAAGATCGCCCCCGGCGTGCTCGCCGAATTGCTCGAGGGTTCGGTCGCGGCGCACAAATATGCCGATCTCTTGGTGGGCAATGACACCGCCGACGATGCTGCCGTTTATCGATTGAACGATGAGCAGGCGATCGTCGCGACGACGGATTTTTTCATGCCCATCGTCGATGATGCCTTCGATTTCGGCCGCATTGCCGCGACCAACGCGTTGTCGGATATCTATGCGATGGGCGGCCGGCCGCTGCTCGCGCTGGCGATCGTCGGCATGCCGATAAGCACTCTTTCGCGTGCCACGATTCGCGATATCTTGCGCGGCGGCGAAGCCGTGTGCGAGCAAGCCGGCATTCCCATTGCCGGCGGCCACAGCATCGATTCGGTCGAGCCGATCTACGGACTCGCCGTCACCGGCGTGGTCAATCCAAAGCAGGTGAAGCGCAACAGCAGCGCACGTGACGGCGACGTGCTGATTCTCGGCAAGCCGCTGGGCGTCGGCATCTTGGCGGCGGCGTTCAAAAAGGGCGTGCTGGACCAAGATGGCTATCGCGCGCTCATTGAAACGACCACGCAATTGAATACGCCCGGAATGGCGCTATCGAGTCTCGCCGGAGTGCATGCCATGACCGACGTGACCGGCTTCGGCTTGCTGGGACATCTCCTGGAAATGTGCCGAGCCGGCGGACTGGCCGCGCATATCCGTGCGGCCGATCTGCCCCAGCTGCCCGGAGTGCGCGCGCTGCTTCAATCCGGCATCGTGACCGGCGCTTCCGCGCGCAATTGGCAGTCCTACGGGCGCGAGGTACGGCTTGCGCCGCATCTCGATGCATCGCTGCAAGCGCTGATGACCGATCCGCAAACATCGGGCGGCTTGCTGGTCGCTTGCGCTGTCACCGAGTTGCCTGCGGTGCAGGCTATTTT
>DASXNX010000027.1:0-5594 GCA_036494725.1 Steroidobacteraceae bacterium | reverse complement strand
CGCGTCTGATCGATAGCTTACGCGCGGCGCAGAAGCACATCCACGATGACGCTAAAACTAATCGCAGCGGCAGCTTTCAGGCCTAGATTTCACGGCGGAAAGCAGGCGATTTGTGCGCGATCACCCGCCGGTTTTGCCCGGAGATATACACGGCCTTTAGGACCAACGACGCTAAGTTTCAACTACAGTTGTTAACAGGCCTCCGAAGATAGTCGGCCGAAATCGAAAAAGCTGTCGATCGCGGCCGAGGTCGGCGGTACCGGATGCAGCGGTCGTCTGGACGATGTTCGGGGGTAAGAATGTCTCCGGGCAAGCGCCATGAGAATGGGGCCGCCGCCTAGTGATGAGATTCGCTTGCCCCCGCGGGAGATACCATCATTCCTTGATTTCTGCAATGCGGGTTCTGAGAAGTTTGCGCACTAGCGTGATCGGTAGCGGCTTATCCGCGGAAAAATGGAGCGAACTCTTCGTGCTCTCGTAGCGACTGATGTCGCGAGCGAGGCTCTTTAAGGTCGAGCCGCTGAAAGGGAAATACGAACAGCCATAGGCGGTCGCGAGGAAGCCAGCAACCACGACGCCGTCGAGCCGGAAGGCCGGCATCCGGTAACTGATGCACTCCTCTGCATTGGGAACGACGGACCTGATTTTCGCGCGAAGGTCTTCCAGCGCTTGGCGGCGTTCCTCAGGAACGCTCTTGAGATAATCGTCGATCGGGGAGGGTTTGCGCCGTACGCCCATGGCCATATTCGAGCACATCTTGCGGTCGTAGTTCTAGCCCAACCCAGCCCGTTTGTCCTTCGCAACTCTCGAAGATAAGATGGGGCTCTGCGTAGTCCCCAAGAAGACGGCGTGACCTTCATGAAGGAAGAGAATCATGGAAATTGATCGCAGGACGTTCATTGCGGGACTGGGTGGTGCCGCCGCGGTCGCGCTTATGACCGATGAGGCAAAAGCAGATGCGCTGGAACAGCATCAGATATCCCAGACAAGCGCCGCGGCGAAGTATCCCACGATGAACGAGATCGAGGCGCAGATCGACACGCGGCCGAACCGCAAAGGTGCCGGGACCCTCTTCGTTTCGAATACCGGTAACGTGCAGCGGTTGACTCCAATGCCCGACAAGCCGGCGCTTGCCGACTACTTCAGGTTGCGCTTCATGGCTATGTCCAACCACTGCCTGCAGAGCGCGAATCATGCCATGCACAGTGGCATGTCAGAGGAGATCATCCTGGCGTGTCTCCTGCATGATACCGTGCAGGAGATGATCAGGGTGGACCACGGCTGGTGGGGCGCGCAGATGTACGAGCCTTACGTTTCCGACAAGGTCACCTTCGCTATTCGCTACCATCAAGCGCTTCGCTTCTACGAGGATAAGGAGCACGGTTACGAATATCCGGATCTCTACCGGCGCATCTTCGGCTCGGACTACACTCCGGAACCCTATATTGAGCAAACCTACCAGATGGTCCGCAGGCACAAGTGGTATCTGGAGCCGCGGATGGTCACTGTGAACGACTTATACGCTTTCGAGCCGAGCGTGAATCCGACGTTCGATCAGTTCACCGACATCGTTGGGCGGCACTTCAAGCAGCCCAAGGAAGGTTTGGGCTTCGACAACAGTCCGGTGGCGCACATGTGGCGTTCCCTGTCGACGCCAGATCATCCACTGTAGTAGGCCGAATTCCCGCCGCCTTCAAATGAGATGCGCCAGCCGGCGCATTTGTTGGCAGTCATTCAAAATCGGCTAAGCTGCCATTTGAACATGCCAGAAGATTTGATCACCGGAGCAGCATGAATTTCGCAAATAAGACGATAACGCTAAGCGTAATGATGACCCTGGGTGCGGCAGGGGTTACCTCCGCCACCGCGGGGGATGACGGGTTAACGCGGTTTCGCGAGACATACAAGGAACTCGTAGAGACCAACACCACATTGTCAGCTGGAGACTGCACGCTGGCCGCCAAGCGCATGGCGGCGCATTTGAAGGCGGCTGGTTATCCCGAAGCGGAGCTGCGCATATTCGTGCCGGAGGGACATCCCAAAGAGGGCGGATTGCTGGCCGTCCTGCATGGTTCGGACCCCAAAGCGAAGGCGATTCTGATGCTCGCGCACATCGATGTTGTCGAGGCGAAGCGCGAGGACTGGACCCGGGATCCGTTCAGCCTGATTGAGGAAGACGGCTACTTTTATGGTCGTGGAACGAGCGACATGAAGGCCCAGGCTGCGATCTGGGTCGATAATCTGGTTCGCTATCGCGAAGAAGGGTTCAAACCCAAGCGCACTATCAAACTGGCGCTCACCTGCGGAGAGGAAACCAACAGCGCGCTCAACGGTGCTGGGTGGCTGGCCGCGAACGCCCGTGATGCCATTGATGCGGAGTTTGCGCTGACGGAGGGCGTCGATGGTGATCTTGATGAGCAGGGTCATCGTATTGCGCTGGAAGTGCTGGCGGCTGAGAAAGTTTCGCAAAACTTCGTGTTTGAGGTGACCAATCCAGGCGGCCACAGCTCCCGGCCGATTGCGGATAACGCGATTTATCATCTGGTCAGAGCCGTGGATCGGGTAAGCCGCTTTGAGTTTCCGGTGCAGCTCGACGATGCGAACCGTGGCTACTTTGCCGGCATGTCGAAGATCGTCGGTGGACAGAAAGGCGCTGCGATGGCGGCGGTCGTCGCAAACCCCGAGAACACTGCCGCGGTGGCAATCCTCGACCAGGACCGTAATTGGCATGCCATGCTGCGCACCACGTGCGTCGCAACGATGCTCTCTGCCGGCCATGCGACCAACGCGTTACCGCAGCGCGCCAAGGCAAACATCAACTGCCGAATATTCCCGGGCGTGTCGCGGGAGACAATTCTCGCTCAACTGGTTAGGGTCGCAGATGATTCGGCGGTAACTGTCAGTATTCCGGAGATTCGAGGACCGTTGGCCAACCCTTCACCGTTGACGCCGCGAATCCTCAAGCCGGTGGAGATCGTCGCGCACCAGATGTGGCCTGGCGTTCCCATCGTGCCGGCGCTCGAGCCTGGTGCGTCCGATGCGCAATTCTTAAATCCTGCGGGGATACCCACTTACGGAATTAGCGGCATATTTGTCGACCCCGATGGCGGTGGCATCCATGGTCTCAACGAGCGGGTTCGCGTCAGGTCCGTGTACGAGGGGCGGACATTCTTGTATCGACTTGTGAAGCTCTACGCGAGCCAGTAGCACCGGCCTCTCGGCAGCAAATCTTGCGGGTGTGTTTTTCGTTTGCATAACCATGGGCGCTGCCACAATATTCGATCATGACGGCGACCAAAATGGACACGGTTGCATCGGCTCCCCTCAAGGAGCCGCCGCTGGTCAAGGGGCTGCCCTTCGTCGGTAATGCGTTGGACATGGCCAAGAACCCGGGAAGGTTCTTCTATGAGTGCTACCGCAAGTACGGACCGGTCTTCAAGCTCAAGATAATGAGCAACACCTACACCGTGATCGCCGGCGCGGAGGCCGCCAATTTCATGGGCACCCGCGAGGGCCGCGATTCGTTGCGCTCGAAGGAGTTTTGGCAGGGGCTGGTCGATGAGTGGGGCGCCACCTGCGTTCTCACCGGCGAGGATGGTGAGAGGCACCAAAAGCTGCGCGCTGTCCTGAAGCACGGCTACTCCAAGGAGTCGCTCAAGGGCCGCTACCACGAACTGCTCGAGATCACCGACAAGGTGATCGCACGCGACTGGCCAATCGGGCAGAGGGTGCCGGTCGTGCGGAACATGCAGTTCATCGTCACCGAACAGCTTGGGCAGATGCTCGCCGGCACCTCTCCGCGCGAGTACGTGTCGGACATCCGTACCACCGTCCATTACATCCTGAACATCCTGGTGACGCGACAGCGCCCGAAGTTCATGCTGAAGGACCCGCGCTACAGAAAGGCGAAGAACCGCGTCGCGCAGCTCGGCCAACGCATGATCACTGAATACGAGACCGGCAAGGCCGAACGGGATCCGGCGCGCCGCAACCTCGTCGACGACATCATGGAGGCGCACGCACGCGACCCGGACCTGATTCCGCATTGCAATCTGATTCTGAGCTTGATAGGGCCGTTCGTGGCAGGCCTCGACACCGTGGCGAACACGGTATCCGGATTCATCTATGCGGTGCTCAAGCATCCCGAGGTACTCGAACGCATCCAGGCGGACGCCGACGCCTTGTTCGCCAAGGGCAGCATCGATGAGGCCGATGTGCGCAACGACCTGCCCAACATCGACGGTGCCATCATGGAAGCGCTGCGGGTTTACACGATCGCCGTTGCGCAAATGCGCACCGCGACCCGCGACTTTGGCTTCCTGGGCTACCAGGTCCGCGAGGGTGAACTCCTGTTCGTGGCGACGGCCGTGCCGCACTACATGGAGGAGTACTACCCAAACCCGGACAAATTCGACATCGATCGCTTCGTGAAGCCGCGCGCCGAGCATCTCAAGCCGGGCGTGTACTCCCCGTACGGACGTGGCACGCATACTTGCCTTGGCAAAACCCTGGCCGAGGTGCAGATGGCGCTGACGATGGCCCGTCTGTTTTACAAGCTAGATCTGGAACTCGACTCGCCGGACTACATCCTCGAAACCAAGGTGCTCCCGACGCCGGGACCGAGCATGAAGTTCAAGGTTCGGGTCAAGGGCATGCGCCACTGAGAACCGGCGGCGGCGCCCAATGCCATTCAATACCGGAGCGGCTCCAAGAAGCCGATCAGCTCCGCTTTGCGGTCGGCGAAGAATGGCGGCACTTGCACGCTGCGGCCAAGTTGATCATAGGGCTCGTCGACCAGGAACCCCGTGGGCTTGGAGACAGTAGCCTCGAATAGAGCGCCGCCCGGCGTGCGAACATACACCGAATCGAAGTAGCCACGATCCTTGCGATCCGATACGTCGGTGTAACCTAAGCCTTCGAGATGGAATTTGACCTGGCTCTGCACATCCAGGCTTTCCACCTGAAAGGCGCAGTGATGAACCACGCCCTCGCCGTATTCCCAAGAACCTTGCGGTACATTGGGCTCGCACAGGAAGTCGACCAAGGTGCCGCTGCCGCCCTTGCCGACTTCGTAGCGGATGTAGGCACCGTCGGTGCGCCGCCGATGGCCGTTCCAACCGTTGTCCATGAATCCTTCCGAATTCTCGGCGTCGCGGACCGAAACGGTGATGCCATGGGTGCCGCGAATGCCGAATTCGGCCGGAATCTTGCCGTTCGAATACGGGCGGCGGGCATCGTCGGCAATGCCGACCAATTCGTATTCGATGCCGCAGGGATGCTGCAGTTTCAGCAGCTTTTCGCCAAAGCGCTCGGCCTCGGAAACCGCAAATCCGTGCTTGCGCAGATGAGCCGCCCAAAAGGACAGCGACGACACCGGCACCGACAAGGCAATCGACTTTATCTGACCGGTGCCCTTGCGGCCCATGCGGCCAAGTTGCCGGAACGGAAAACACGTAATCAGCGTGCTCTCCGCACCGGTGTCGTTGCCGTAGTAGAAATGGTAAACGGGCTTGTCGCCATCGTATAGCGCGGTCTTCTTGACGCTTTTGAGGCCGAGAATCTGCGTGTGGAAGTCGTAATCTTCCTGCGCGGTG
>DASXNX010000026.1:0-7222 GCA_036494725.1 Steroidobacteraceae bacterium | reverse complement strand
GTGCCATAGATCCGCTGCAGCATCTCGTTGCGCGAATCGCCGCGCCAATAGGCGCCGGCCACCTTCGTAAGCTTGAACGCCTTCAGCTTTCCGGTACTCGGGACATGAGGCCCGCGGCACAGATCCTCCCAATCTCCCTGGCCGTAAAGGCTGATCGATTCACCCGGCGGAATGGCGCCGATGATCTCGGCCTTGTAGTGCTCGCCGATTTTCTTGAAGTGCTCGATCGCCTCATCGCGCGGCAGCACCCGCCGGTGCACGCTCAAGTCTTTGGCGGCAATCTCGGCCATGCGCTTCTCGATCGCCGCCAAATCTTCCGTTGAAAAGGGCCGCTTGTAGGCAAAATCGTAAAAAAAGCCGTTCTCGATGACCGGTCCGATGGTGACCTGCGCATCCGGAAACAAATCCTGCACGGCGTTCGCGAGCAGATGCGCCGTGGAATGCCGAATGATCTCCAAGCCTTCCGGATCCTTGTCCGTCACGATACTCAACGTGGCATCGCCGTCGATGACTGCCGAGGTATCCACGAGCTTGCCATTGACCTTGCCGGCGAGCGCCGCCTTCGCGAGTCCCGGGCCAATGCTTGAGGCCACCTGCGCCACCGTGGGCGGATGGTCGAAGCGTTTTTGGCTACCGTCGGGAAGAGTAATCACGGGCATAAAGACGTATAAGGGGCCTATTTCCCATATCTTCAAGGGATGGTGCGCGCTAGTGGGATCTAACCACTGACCCCCACCATGTCAAGGTGATGCTCTACCGCTGAGCTAAGCGCGCTTTAAGGGCGCGAAAGATACCGGATTCACCGCCGCCAATAAAGCAAAACTAGCGGAATTCGTTGAAAGTCACCCCTTTTGGGGCGCCGGCACCGGTTTTGCGACATACCGGAATTGGATCTCGCCGATCGTCACGATATCCCCGTCGTTGAGCACCTGACGGGTCACCTTGCGGCCATTCAGCATGACGCCATTGGTGCTATTGAGGTCTTCGATGATGGCCTCGCGCGTACCGGCCAGAATCAGGGCATGGTGGCGGCTCACCGATGAGGAGTCGATGTGCAATTCGCAGCCGGGCGCGCGACCGATGCGGGTACGCCGGCCCAACGGATGGCTGATGCTGCGATCGCCATCGATTCGGACCATTTCCGGCGCCCATTCGGCCGCAGGGGCAGGCGGCGCGGCGGGCGATCCCAATCTCTCCATGCTGGTCTGGATGCGGCCCAAGGCGTTTGCGTTATTGGATTCGCTGCGCTCCAGGCGCCGGATGAGGAATTCGCGCTCCTCCAGTGCGCCGCGAGTTCGCTCAAGCGCCGCACGCAGCTTGCCGGTCTCTTCGTGCATTGCGTCCAGCGCGGCGCTCTTGGCGGCGAGTTGCTCGCTCACGCGCTTCGCGTCCCCCTCGATCGCTTCGATCGGGCGGCGCGCTTCCTTCAAATGCGCCATGAGCACAGTCATTTCCTGATCGTGCGTCTCCGCCTCAGCCTGATACTCGGCGATCTGCGCCGCGTGCTGTCTCTGCATTTGCTCAATGCGCTGCCGATCCTCGCCGGCGTTCGCCCGCGCCTCGATCAATGCCTGGTCTCGTGTTGCCAGCTCTGCGCTCAGGCGTGTTTGCTCGTTTTCAGCGGCTGCCAGTGTCGATGCCCATTCGCTTCGCAGCTGCTCGACCTGGTGCAGTTCCTTCACCTGCTGGGCGACCGCGGAAGCCTGCAATGCCCTCGCGCCTTGCAATTGCTCGATCGTGGCAGCGTGCGCACTCACCTGCGCTTCGAGTTTCGCCACCTGGGCTTGCAGTTGATCGCGTTGGGAATGAAGCGCTTCACGCCCGCTGTCCGCGGCGCCGGCGCGGGCGTCCAACTCGCGGAACATATTGAGATCAAAGCCGCGACGCCAATCGCGACTGCGCAGCAATTCCAAGTGCGAAGCTGCCTGGGACTTCGCCACGGCCAAATCGGATCGCGTACTGCTGATATCCGATTCATTGCGCTTGCATTGAGATTGCAGTTCAGCAACCGCCTCCTTGCCGGCCTTCAGCTCCGCGATCATGGCCTCGACTTGCCGACGAGCCGCGGTCAATTCCACTTCCAATTGTGTTCCGCTCTTGGCGCGCTCCTCCAGCGCCGGCACCACCTTTGCGTGCTCCTGCTGCAGCGCCGCGAGCTGCGCGTCGCGTTCGCCCAGCGAATGAAGCACCTGCACGATGGTCGCTTCGCGCGCCGCCAGCGCCTCGCGCAAGGTTCGGGCCTCGGCTTGATGACGTTCCGACTCGAGCAGAGACTCTTCCACCCGCTTACGGGCGGCCTCGGCGGCGGCCGCTCGCTCCGTCGATGCCTTCTCGATGTCTCGCGAGCGTGATTGTTCCGATTCGAGGGCGACGCGACTCGCCGTCAAATCCTTCTCCAGCGCAGCAGCGCGCTGATTGGCAGCCGTCTCGGCATCATGCGCGCGCTCATAGGCACGCGTCATCATGTGCAGTTCGGCGCTCTGTCGCGCGATGCGCTCTTCCACCGAGCGCACGCTTTCCGCAAGGGACGGCAAATCGATGGGTGCTCGAATGAAGTCCGGCGAAGCAGCGCCGACACTGAGTGCAACCGGGCGCGGGCCATGATCCATTCGTACCGCGTCATCCGCTACATCCGGATCAAGCGTTACTCCCTCGAGAATGGGAAGCTTGTCGGTCTTATCGAGATCGGATTCTTGGGTGTGATTTTCAGTAGCCATGCCCTACCCCGTTCGGGCGTTCGGCAAGCCGAACGCCGATGCCTTGAGCTTTTGGATTTCATCGCGGACTCGCGCGGCCTGTTCGAATTCCAAATTGCGCGCCAATTTGGTCATTTCGGCCTCGAGCTTCTTGATGCGCTTGACTGCTTGTTCGGGCGCCAACGGCGCGACGTCGGCGCTCCCGTAGCGTTCATTGTCTTGAACTGCACGCGCGCCTTCCATGACGTCCGCCACGGCTTTCACGATGCTGCGCGGTGTGATGCCGTGCGCTTGATTGAAATCGATCTGCTTGCTGCGGCGCCGATCAGTTTCCGCGATGGCGCGTTCAATCGAGCCGGTACGCACATCCGCGTATAGAATCGCCTTCCCCTGGATGTTGCGCGCGGCACGGCCGATGGTTTGAATCAGCGAGCCTTCGGATCTCAAGAACCCTTCCTTGTCGGCATCCAGAATGGCCACCAGCGACACCTCCGGCATGTCGAGGCCTTCGCGCAACAAGTTGATACCGACAATCACGTCGAATTTGCCCAAGCGTAGATCGCGAATGATTTCCGATCGTTCGACCGTTTCGATATCGGCGTGCAGGTAGCGGACCCTGACCCCGTGTTCGCTCAAGTATTCGGTCAGATCCTCGGCCATGCGCTTGGTCAGCGTGGTGACCAGGACACGCTCGTTCACTTGCGCGCGCAGGCGAATCTCCGACAACAGATCGTCCACCTGCGCCCGCACCGGACGAATCTCCACCGCAGGATCGGTCAGCCCTGTTGGACGCACCACCTGTTCCACGACCTGTGCGGAAACTCGCTTCTCGTAGGCTGCCGGCGTCGCCGAGACGTAGATGGCCTGTGGGGCCAGATGTTCGAACTCATCGAAGCGCAACGGCCGATTATCGAGCGCCGAGGGCAAACGAAAACCGTATTCGACCAGCGTTTCCTTGCGCGAGCGATCGCCCTTGTACATGGCACCCAGTTGCGGGATGGTTTGATGGCTCTCATCAATCACCAACAGCGAATCTTTGGGCAGATAGTCGAACAGGCACGGCGGCGGCTCGCCGGCTGCGCGCCCGGAAAGATAACGCGAATAATTTTCAATGCCGGCGCAGTAACCGACCTCCTGCATCATCTCCAGATCAAAGAGAGTGCGCTGCTGCAAACGCTGCGCTTCCACCAATTTACTGGCGGCATTGAGATCGAGCAGCCGCGAACGCAGCTCATCGCGAATCTCATCGACGGCTTTTTGCACCCGCTCGCGCGGCGTCACATAGTGAGTGGAGGGGTATACGGTCAGCCGCGGAACCTTGCGCAGCACCTCGCCCGTCAGGGGATCGAAGAGACTCAGGGCTTCCACGCGATCATCGAATAGCTCCACCCGGACCGCTTCGCGCTCGGACTCCGCGGGGAAGATGTCGATGACATCGCCGCGCACGCGGTAAGTACCCTGATGAAGATCAAGCTCGTTGCGCGTGTATTGCATGTCGGCTAGACGGCGCAGCAGCTTGCGCTGTTCCAGCGTGTCGCCACGCGACATGTGCAGCACCATGCTCAGGTAAGCCTGTGGATCGCCCAGGCCGTAAATCGCCGAGACCGTCGCGACAATGATGGAATCGGGACGCTCCAATAACGCCTTGGTGGCGGACAGGCGCATCTGCTCGATGTGCTCGTTGATTGAAGCGTCTTTCTCGATGAAGGTATCCGAGGCCGGCACATAGGCTTCGGGTTGGTAGTAGTCGTAATAGGAAACGAAATACTCGACCGCGTTCTTCGGAAAGAACTCTTTGAACTCGCCGTAGAGTTGCGCCGCGAGCGTCTTGTTGTGCGCCAGCACCAAGGTCGGGCGCTGCACTTTCTGAATGACATTGGCGATGGTGAAGGTCTTGCCCGATCCGGTGACACCTAATAGCGTCTGGTGCGCAAGACCGCTGCTGAGTCCGTCCACAAGCTTTTCAATTGCTTGAGGCTGATCACCGGCAGGCAGGTAATCCGAAAAGAGTTCGAAACTCATTTTGTCCATTCTCGCACGTTGCGGGCTTGCACGGCATACGCTGCCAGTCCTCGCGGCGTGCGCCGCAGCGAATAAACAACATCTGTCATAAGGCTGCGCAAGCGGCATTGCCTGGCGCCACTGTGCCTTTTTCCGTACACTGAACCGACCCCATTTAACATAGGAAATTCCCTTGGCTGCCGTACTTTCCAAGCGCGTTCAAAAGGTTAAGCCCTCTCCAACCCTCGCGGTAACCGCGCGGGCCGCCAAGCTCAAATCCGAGGGCAAGGACATCATCGGCTTAGGCGCCGGCGAGCCTGATTTCGACACGCCGGTACACATTGCAGATGCGGGCGTGGAGGCGATTCGCAAGGGGGTGACTCGTTATACGGCGGTCGATGGTACCGCAGAACTCAAGGACGCCATCATCGCCAAGTTCAAACGCGACAATGGCTTGACCTACGATCGGGCGCAGATACTGGTGTCTTCGGGCGCCAAACAGACCTGCTTCAATGTGTGCGCAGCGCTGCTCGATCCGGGCGATGAGTGCGTGATTCCCGCGCCGTACTGGGTGTCGTACCCCGACATGGTATTGCTCGCGGACGGAGTACCCGTGAGCGTTTATGCGGGCCCCGCGCAGGGATACAAGATCACGGCGTCGCAGCTTGCCGCCGCCATCACCCCCCGTACCAAGCTTTTCATCATCAACAGCCCGAGCAATCCGACGGGGGCCGCCTACACCAAGGCGGAGCTGCAGGCGCTTGGCGCCGTGCTCGCCAAGCACCCGCAGATCATCATCGCCTCGGATGAAATGTATGAGCACATTTACTGGGCACCGGAACCTTTCACGGCTTTCGCGCAAGCGAATCCGCAGCTCTATGAGCGCACCATCACCATCAACGGCGTCTCGAAAGCTTATGCCATGACGGGTTGGCGCATCGGCTATTGCGGCGGACCGAAGGAAATCATTGCGGCGATGTCGACCATCCAAGGTCAATCGACTTCGAACGCCTCCAGCATCTCGCAACGAGCCTCCGCCGTTGCATTGAACGGCGATCAAAGCTGCGTCGCCGAGATGAATAAGGCGTTCAAGGCGCGCCACGACTTCGTGGTCGCCGGCCTCAATGCCATTCCCGGGATATCTTGCCTGGCCGGCGCCGGCACCTTCTATGCCTTTGCACAGGTCGAAGGAGCCATGCACGCGCTCGGCGTCAAGGATGACAACGAGTTTGCCGAGTACTTGCTGGTGCACGCCGGAGTGGCCGTGGTACCGGGATCCGGATTCGGCGCACCGAATCACATGCGAATCTCGTTTGCCTGCAGCATGGAAACGCTCCAGGACGCACTGTCCCGCATCGAGCGCGTGGTGACGGCGGCGCCGATGGCAAAGCGCGCTTGATACGGTGAAGTACAAGAACCTAGGCAGCACCGGCCTGAAAGTTTCAGAGCTGTGCTTAGGCTGCATGACCTATGGCGCACCGGACCGGGGCGATCACGCCTGGACGCTGCCCGAAGATCAGAGCCGACCCCTGATTCGCCAGGCGCTGGACTTAGGCTTTAACTTCTTCGATACCGCCAACATTTACTCGGACGGCACGTCCGAGGAGATCCTCGGGCGCGCACTGAAGGATTTCACGCGTCGCGAAGACGTCGTGATCGCCACCAAGGTCTACGGCCCGATGGGCAAGGGACCCAATGCGATGGGGCTATCGCGCAAGGCAATCTTCGCGGCGATCGATGCCAGCTTAAAGCGCCTGGACGTCGACTATGTGGATCTATACCAGACTCATCGCTGGGACTACCGCACTCCAATCGAAGAGACTTTGGAGGCCCTGCACGATGTCGTGAAAAGCGGCAAAGCCCGGTATCTCGGCGCATCCTCAATGTGGACCTGGCAATTTGCCAAGGCCCTGTACGGCGCGCGGCAACGCGCCTGGACCCCCTTTGTCAGCATGCAGAACCATTACAATCTGCTGTACCGCGAGGAAGAGCGCGAAATGATGCCCTGGTGCACCGATCAAGGGATCGGGGTGTTGCCCTGGAGTCCGCTGGCCCGCGGACGCCTGACCCGCGCCTGGAACGAAGAGACCAATCGGACTCGAACCGACCAGTACGGCAGCACTCTATATGTGTCGGCCGTGGACTCCGATCGGAAGGTCATCGAACAGGTTGCCCAAATCGCTGCCGCCCGCGGGGTACCCAAGGCGCAAGTCGCGCTGTCGTGGATTACGCATAAGCCTTTTGTCACCGCGCCCATCATCGGCGCCTCCAAGCCGCAGCATCTGGTGGATGCCATCGCCGCGCTGTCGCTCAAGCTCGAACCGGAAGAAATCAACCGACTGGAAACCCCGTACGTACCCCATGCCATCAGCGGACATGCCTGATTTCAGTCAGGAATAGTGGAATCCGTCACCCAGTTTTCTTGACTTAAACCCTCGCCTTCCCGACAATCCGCGCCTCTTCCGTATTCCCCGGTAGCTCAGTGGTAGAGCGACGGACTGTTAATCCGTTGGTCGGCGGTTCGA
>DASXNX010000025.1:0-43771 GCA_036494725.1 Steroidobacteraceae bacterium | reverse complement strand
CCGCTGCGGCTACGGTCAATTGCGGCGGCGCTGCCGTGATGTCAGTGAACGCGCGTGCCCGCGCGACTGCCACTGTCGGCGGCAACCGGCGCCTTGAACAGCTGCTCGACATCCACCGCATCGAAGACGTAGGCGCGATTGCAAAAATCGCAGTGCACTTCGACCTTGCCGCGTTCCGCAATCACGCCGCGCGTTTCGACCTCGCCCAGTCCCTGGAGCATTCCGGCAACGCGCTCGCGCGAACAGCGGCAGCGAAAATAGACCGGCGAGGGCTCGAACAAGCGCAGATCGTCTTCGTTGAACAGCCGGTGCAGAATCTCCGCATCGGCAAGGGTGCGCAGTTCCACCGGCGTCAGCGTGTCGGCGATGATCTGCACGCGCCGCCAGGCGTCCTCGATCGCGGCGGCATCGGCGGCCGGCAGCGAGCCTGAACCGGGGAGTTTCTGCAAGAGCATGCCGGAGGCGCCCTGCGCGTCGGCATGCAGCCACAGCCGCGTCGGCAATTGCTCTGAATTCTCGAAGTAAACCTGCAACGACTCGGCCAGGCGCTCGCCCGCAATGGGCACAATGCCTTGATAGCGCTGCGCTCCCTCGTCGGTCTCCAAGGTCACGGTCAGATTGCCCGCGCCGATCATATCCCCGATTCGCAAAGTGCCGGCGGCATCATCGCGGTAGCGCGCCAAGCCTCGCACCCCCAGACCGCTGGTGCATTGCACGAGCATCAAATGCACCGGGCCGTCTCCCTGCATCTGCAATGACAGGACTCCCTCGAACTTGATGGTCGCGGCCAACAAGAGCGAAGCGGCCACGGCTTCGCCCAGGGTGTCGCGAATCGCGTCGGGATAGTCGCGATGCTCGATGAGCGCGTGCCACGCCGCGTCCAGGTGCACCAGGTGCCCGCGGATCGGGTATTGCTCGAACAGGAATCGATGCAGGCTATCGCGGTCGCGCATTTACTTGCCGGCCAATTTCGCTTTCAGCAACTCATTGAGCTGCGCGGGATTGGCTTTGCCCCCGGTCGCCTTCTGCACCTGACCGACGAAAAACCCGAAAAGCTTGTCCTTGCCGGCACGATAGTCAGCGAGCTGCGCAGCATTGGCGGCGATGACGGAATCGATCACCGCCTCGATGGCGCCCGAGTCGGTGATTTGCCGCAGGCCCTTCGCCTCGATCACGGCATCGGCCGTCTTGCCCTCGGTCCACATCGCCTCGAACACGTCCTTGGCAATCTTGCCGGAGATGGTCTGATCCCCGATGCGCGCCAGCAGGCCCGTCAACTGCGCCGGGTTGACCCGCGCGCGTTCAATATCGAGACCCTCGCGATTGAGTGCTCCCGATAATTCGCCCATCACCCAGTTCGCCGCCAGCTTGGCGTGACTCGCACCCAGCGCCGACACCACGGCTTCGAAATAGGCGCCGAGCTCGCGGCTGGCGCAGAGCACACCGGCATCGTAGGCCGACAGGCCGAATTCGCTGGCGAAGCGCGCCGCTTTCTCATCCGGCAGCTCCGGCAGCGTTGCACGCACCGCGTCTATGAAGGATTCGTCGATTTCCACCGGCAACAAATCCGGATCCGGGAAGTAACGATAGTCGTTCGCCTCTTCCTTGGAGCGCATCGAGCGGGTTTCATCCTTGTCGGAGTCGTACAGCCGCGTTTCCTGCACCACCGTGCCGCCGCTTTCGATGAGCTCGACCTGGCGGGCGACCTCGTATTGAATCGCCTTCTCGACGAATCGAAAGGAATTCAAATTCTTGATCTCGGCGCGCGTGCCGAATTTCTCGCGGCCCTTGGGCCGCACCGACACATTGGCGTCACAGCGGAACGAACCCTCCTGCATGTTGCCGTCGCATATTTCCAGGTAGCGCACCAGGGTGTGAATTTTCTTCATATACGCGACCGCTTCCTTGGCGGAGCGCATATCCGGCTCGGACACGATCTCGAGCAGCGGCGTGCCGGCCCGATTCAAGTCGATGCCCGTGGCGTTGGCGAGGCCCTCGTGCAGCGACTTGCCGGCGTCCTCCTCCAGATGGGCGCGTGTGATGCCGACGGTTTTCACCGCGCCGTCGTCGAGCATGATCTGCATGGAGCCGCGCGCGACCACCGGAAGTTCAAACTGACTGATCTGATAACCCTTGGGCAGATCGGGATAGAAGTAATTTTTGCGCGCGAACACCGAACGGCGCGCCACCGTGGCGCCGATTGCCAGGCCAAATTTCACCGCCATGCGCACGGCCTGCGCGTTCAACACAGGCAACACGCCGGGATAAGCCAAATCCACCAAATTGGCCTGGGAATTGGGCGGTGCGCCGTAGGCAGTCGCAGAGCCCGAAAAGATCTTGGATTTCGTGGCCAGCTGGGCGTGTATTTCCAGGCCGATGACGACTTCCCAATTACTCATCACGCGAACCCCGGCGGCGCGCTTCGATGCCATTCGGTGGCTTGCTGATAAAGATGCGCCGCATTCAGAAGCTTGGACTCGGCGAAGTGCGGCCCGACCAGCTGCAGGCCCATGGGCAAACCGTCGACGAAACCGCAGGGCAATGACACGCCGGGTAAGCCGGCCAGATTGGCGCCGATGGTATAGATGTCGTTCAGATACATGTTGACCGGGTCGTTGATCTTGGCGCCGATGTCGAAAGCCGGCGTGGGGGTCGTGGGACCGATCACGAGATCCACCTGCTCGAACGCCGCGCGAAAGTCATCGGTGATCAGGCGGCGGACTTTTTGAGCCTTCAAGTAGTATGCGTCGAAATATCCGGCGGACAACACATAGGTACCGGTCATGATGCGCCGCTTCACCTCGGCGCCGAACCCCTCGCCGCGCGATCGCTTGTAAAGATCCATCAGATCTTTGGGGCTATCGCAGCGATGACCGAATCGCACGCCGTCGAATCGGGACAGATTGGAGGAGCACTCGGCCGGCGCCACCACATAATAGGTGGGCACCGACAAAGGCAGATGCGGCAAGCTCACCTCGCGCGTTTCAGCCCCCAATGCCTTGTAGACCTTGAGCGCATCCTGAATGAGCGCGGCGTTGCGCTCCTCGAGCCCCTCGAAGAACTCCCGCAACAGACCGATCTTCAATCCCTTGAGCGGCGCCTCGAGCGCCGCGGGGTAGTCGGGCACCGGCCTATCGACACTGGTGGAGTCCTTGGGATCAAATCCCGCCATCACCTGCAAAACGGACGCCGCGTCGGCCGCACTGCGCGTAAAAACCCCCGCCTGATCAAGGCTGGATGCGAAGGCAATCATGCCGTAGCGTGACACGCGCCCGTAGGTGGGTTTGAACCCGGTCACACCGGTCAACGCGGCCGGCTGGCGTATCGATCCGCCGGTGTCGGTGCCGGTGGTAAAGGGCGCCAGTCTGGCCGCGGCCGCCGCGGCAGATCCTCCCGAGGAGCCGCCCGGCACCTTGGCCGTATCCCAGGGATTCTTCACCGGACCGTAGTAGCTGGTTTCGTTGGAGGAACCCATGGCGAACTCGTCCATGTTGGCCTTGGCCAGCATCACCGTCCCCGCGGCTTTCAGGCGGGCGACCACGGTCGCATCGTAGGGCGCCACGAAATTTTCGAGCATGCGCGAACCGCAGCTGGTGCGTACCCCATCCGTGCAGAAAATGTCTTTATGAATGAGGGGGATGCCGAGCAGCGGCCCGTGCTCACCGGCCTTGATCCGGGCGTCGGCCGCGGCCGCATCCTTGAGAGCCTGCTCCGCCGTCAGGGTAATGATGGCGTTAAGCGCAGGGCCGAGACGCTCTATCCGCTCCAGGAAGTGCCGGGTGAGTTCCGTGCTGGAAATCTGTCGTTTATGGAGGTGTTCGGCGAGTTCGCCGATAAAAAGGTTGTGCAGCATCACAAAAGCTCAAAGCTACTCGATCACTCGCGGTACTACGTACAGTCCCGACGCCACCGCCGGCGCGTTGGCTTGGTACTTCTCATGCCGGTCCGTCTCCGACACGACGTCGTCGCGCAGTCGCTGGTGTTGGCCATCCAGAGGATGCGCCATGGGCACCACGGTGCCGATTTGCGCACGCGATAACTCGTCGACGAAGTCAACGATGCTCGACAGGCTGGTCACGTACACCGGCATCTCTTGCTCAGTGATGGACAGCCGCGCAAGGTGCGCAATTTTTTCGACGTCTTGACGGGTTAGGCTCATAGGTTGAGTGCTCAAAGTGCGCAGCAACTCACGCAAAATAAGCCCCGGCAATGATACACGTTGCCTTGTGATATGTCGTGTCGGTTGTTACATTAGCCGATCTTTTTTAACCCCCATTTAGTCAAGAAAAATCCCCCATGTTCAAACGCCTTAGAGGCTATTTCTCGAATGACCTCTCGATCGATCTAGGAACCGCGAATACCCTGATTTACGTGCGTGAGCGGGGCATCGTTCTCAACGAACCCTCGGTCGTCGCAGTGCAAGACGAACCCACTCGCGGCGGCAAGATCATCGTCGCCGTGGGAGTCGAGGCGAAGAATATGCTGGGGCGCACACCGGGCCACATCACCGCCGTGCGGCCCATGAAGGATGGGGTAATCGCCGATTTCACCTATACCGAGAAGATGCTGCAGTACTTCATCAAGAAGGTGCATGGCAACCGCTTCCTGAGTCCAAGTCCGCGGGTGCTGGTTTGCGTTCCTTTCGGTTCCACTCAGGTGGAAAGGCGCGCCATCAAGGAGTCGGCCGAAGGTGCGGGCGCACGCAGCGTCGACATCGTGCCGGAACCGATGGCGGCCGCCGTGGGCGCCGGCCTCCCGGTCCAAGAAGCGCGCGGTTCGATGGTTCTCGACATCGGCGGCGGCACCTCCGAGGTCGCGGTGATTTCCTTGAACGGCATTGTTTACGCCGCCAGCGTGCGCATCGGCGGAGACAAATTCGACGAGGCGATCACTAATTACGTTCGCCGCAATTACGGTATCTTGATCGGCGAGGCCACGGCGGAGCGCATCAAACTGGAAATCGGTTCAGCCTATCCGGGGCAATCGGTGCGGGAAATCTCCGTCAAGGGACGCAATCTGTCCGAGGGCGTGCCGCGCAGCTTCACCTTGAACTCCAACGAGATATTGGAAGCGCTGCAAGAACCCCTGCAAGGCATCGTCGGCGCGGTCAAGCAGGCTCTCGAACAGACTCCGCCGGAACTCGGCGCCGATGTCGCGGAGCGCGGCATCGTGCTCACCGGCGGCGGCGCGCTGCTGCGCGACGTCGATAAATTGCTGATGGAGGAAACCGGCCTGCCGGTGGTGGTCGCGGACGACCCGTTGACTTGCGTGGCACGCGGCGGCGGGCGAATCCTCGAACTCACCGAGGAACACGGACCCGGCATCTTCGGACTGGAGTAATGCGAGCGACCGGGAGCCTGGCCCTGGTATTCCGCGTGAATTCATTCGCTCATGGTCGCCTTCCGTAGCACCGACACCTCAGGTCGAACGACGGGACTGCTGTTCCGCTGCGTTCTGTATTCGCTGCTGGCCTTAGGTCTGATCATCGTCGACAAGCGCTACGATCATCTGGGAAAAATTCGCAGGCTCCTGTCCGTCGTGGCCTACCCCGTGCAAGTAGCCGTCGCCTCGCCCTTCGAGGGCTGGAACTGGTTTCGCGACAGCGTCACCACCCGCGACGCGCTGCGCGCCGACAAGACCCAGCTCGAGGCAGAGCTGCGCCTCGCGGAATTTCGGCTGCAGCGCTACGAGGCTCTGGAAGCGGAAACTCAACGTTTGCGTGCCCTGCGCGACAACACCGTCGGCGTGACCGACCGATTTCTGGTCGGCGATGTCATGGACGTGGATCTCGATGCCTTCCGCGAACGGGTGCTGGTCGACAAGGGCGCCAAAGACGATATCTACGTGGGGCAAGCGGTGCTGGATTCAGGCGGTGTATTCGGCCAGGTCGCGCGGGTCGGGCAGCTGACCAGCGAAGTCATCCTCATCAGCGATGCGGCGCATGCCATCCCGGTGCAGATCAATCGCAATGGCTTGCGCACCGTTGCCGTGGGCACCGGCGAGACCAACCGATTGAAGTTGCCCTATCTGCCCACCAGCGCCGATGTGGTGGCCGGCGACTTGCTGGTGACCTCCGGGTTGGGCGGCGGATTTCCCCCGGGGTATCCGGTGGGCACCGTTTCCGAGGTCAAGCGCGATCCGGCGCAGTCCCTGGCCGACGTCGACGTCAAGCCCGCCGCGGCGCTCGACCGCTCGCGTGAATTGCTGTTCGTGTGGCTCAAACCCCAGGCCGCGGAACTGCTGCCGCCCAAGGCTGCGCCGCCGGCCAAGGCTGCCACTGCGCCCAAATCCGTGGTCAGCACCAAATGATGCGCGAGACGCGAATCCGCCGGCTGCCCATGGCCTTGTCGGCCTTGGTCGCCCTCGCGCTCGCGGTGCTGCCGCTGCCCGCCGTGCTGGAACCCTTGCGCCCGGATTTTCTGGTGCTGGTGGTATTTTATTGGTGCATCGAATCGCCGCGCGCCGGCGGACTCACCCTGGCCTTTGCCTCAGGTTTGGCGCTCGATGTGATCAGCGGCGTCGTTCTCGGTCAGCACGCCCTCGCTCTCACTCTCATGGGCGCCTGGGCCACGCATCTGCGGTTGCGTATCCGGGTTTTCTCCGTGCTGTCGCAATGCTTGACCATTTTCGCGCTACTCACCGGCTATCAATTCGTTCTATTCTGGGTGGACGGCGCAACCGGAAATCCGGTAACCACGTTCAGCCGCTGGTTCGCGCCCTTCATCGGCGCCTTGCTGTGGCCGGTACTGGTCAACATCATGGGCAAACTACATGAGCGCTGACACGTGATTTACGATGAATTTTCCCCATCTCGCACCCGCCGCACGCTGACGGCCGGCGGCCGCACCCTGCGCGCGCTGGGATTGGACGGCCCCCTGACCGGCGTGCTCGCCATCATCGTGGTCATCGGCCTGCTGGTGGTGTACAGCGCTTCGGGTCAAAACATCAAAATGGTGCAGCACCACCTGGTCAACATCGCCATCGCGGTAACCGCCATGGTGGCGCTCGCCAAGTTCGCCACTCCGCAATACCTGCGCATGTTCGCGCCGTTTGCCTACGTCATCGGCGTGCTGCTGCTGGTGGTGGTGGATGTCACCGGCCACGTCGGCAAGGGTGCGCAACGCTGGCTCGACGTCGGCTTCATGCGCTTTCAGCCCTCCGAGATCATGAAGCTCGCGGTCCCGATGTGCTGCGCCTGGTACATGCACGAGCGCCCGCTGCCGCCGACATTTCTGGACCTCATCGTCATGGGAATCATGATCGCAATTCCCACCGCCATGATCGTCACGCAACCCGATCTGGGCACCGCCTTGTTGATCGCCGCCTCGGGATTGATCGTCATGCTCATGGCCGGTCTGCAGATTCGCCTCATTTTGATTTCGATTCCCCTGCTGGGCGGCGCGGCCTGGGGGGCCTGGCACTTCATCCACGACTATCAGCGCCAACGCATTCTGACTTTTCTGAATCCCGAGACCGATCGTTTGGGTGCCGGATACCACATTATCCAGTCACAAATCGCCATCGGCTCCGGCGGAGTTTTCGGCAAGGGCTATATGAATGGCAGCCAAGCGCAGCTCGAGTTCCTGCCGGAGCGTTCCACCGACTTCATATTCGCGGTCATCGGCGAGGAATTCGGTTTATTGGGCCAGCTTTTGATCCTGTCGCTGTACGGCGTGGTGATCGGCCGTGCACTGTATCTGGCGATGCAGGCCCAAGGGACCTTCGCGCGCCTGACCGGCGGCGCCATCGCATTGAGCTTCTTTGTCTATGTTTTCGTCAATTCCGGGATGGTCAGCGGCATCCTGCCGGTGGTCGGCGTGCCGCTGCCGCTGATCAGTTACGGCGGCACATCCATGGTGACCTTGTTGGCGGGCTTCGGCATATTGATGTCGCTGCATTCCCATCGCAAGCTGATCGGCAGTTGAGCGTGTCCGGCACTTCCAGAACCCGGCAACTGCTCAGTGTCGCGGCATTGATCACGCTCATCGCACAGCCCGCCGCAGCGATCGACACGCGGCGCGGCGACGTCAAAGACTTTATTGACCACATGGCCGACACCTATTCCTTCAAGAAGCGGGCGTTGCGCAAGTTGCTGCATTCCGCGGACAGTCAGCCAGCCATTCTCGATGCCATGGCCAAGCCGGCGGAAAAGGCCAAGCCGTGGTACGAATACCGCGCCATTTTCCTCACCGAACGGCGTATCCGCGAGGGCACGGAGTTCTGGATCGCGCATCGCCAGGCGTTGGATCGAGCCAGCGTGCGTAGCGGCGTGGCGCCTGAGTATTTGGCGGCGATTCTCGGCGTGGAAACCTTCTACGGCCGCCAGACCGGCAACTATCGCGTGCTCGATGCCTTGGTTACGCTGTCATTTGATTATCCGGCTCGAGAGAAATTCTTCCGCGAAGAACTCGAGCAGTTCCTGTTGCTGACCCGCGACTCGGGCATTGACCCCACGACGATCAAGGGGTCCTATGCCGGCGCCATGGGCGCGCCGCAGTTCATGCCCTCGAATTACCGCCGCTACGCGATCGACGCCGATGCCGACGGCCGCATCGATTTGTGGAGTAATTGGGCGGATGTCTGCGCCAGCGTCGGCAACTACTTGAAGGAACACGGCTGGAATGCCGGCGGCCCGGTGTTGAGCGAGGCGACCATCGCTCCGGAGAAAGCCGCCGACCTCGACGGCCGCAAGCTGGTGTTGTCGGAGAGCGTGGCCTCGCTCGCCGCCAAGGGGGTCAACTTCGAACCCTCGCTCCCCGGCGATGCGCCCGCGCTGCTGATCGCCGCCGATGAGGAGGAGGGCATACGGTGGCGGGTCGGATACAATAATTTCTTTGTGATAACGCGCTACAACCACAGCGCGCTGTATGCCATGGCCGTGTATGAACTGGCCGCGGCCCTCAAGCAACGGGTCCTGTTGAATGATGCGGTGGAATTCGCCGCGCCCGCTCCGGCTGCTGCACCCGCGCCGACCTCGCCTGCCGCATCGCCGTGAGCTTCACGCGCACCTTCGCCATTCCGATCTGCACGCTGGCAGCCCTCGGAATGGCTGCGTGCGGAAGTTCGCCGCCACGCCCCAACCCCGCGAGCACCGCCATCGTTGTGCCACCGCCCGCGCCGGCACCGGCACCGGCTCCCGGCGTCGCTTCGGACGCCGTGCCCCGAGCCGAACCGCGCTCGCGCAATGGCAATCCGCCTTTTTATGATGTCTTCGGCAAGCGCTACTACGTGCTGTCATCGGGAGTCGGGTACGTGGAGCGGGGCGTTGCCTCCTGGTATGGCCCCGGCTTTCACAAGGTCCGCACCTCGACCGGCGAGCTCTACGATATGTACGGCATGACGGCGGCCCACAAGACTTTGCCGCTGCCGGCCTACGTGCGGGTGACCAATCTTCAAAACGGTTTGAGTGTGGTGGTTCGCGTCAATGATCGGGGCCCCTTCGTCGACAATCGCATCATTGATCTCTCCTACACGGCCGCCTCCAGGCTCGACATGCTGCGAAACGGCACCGCCATGGTGGAAGTGCGCAGTATTGACGTGGTTTCGGATGGTTCGGTGGCGCCCATCGTCACCGCCGCGACGCTGGAGCCCATCACCGAAGCGCCGGCCGCCGTATCCGAATCGGTCGGCGGCAGCACCGCCGCCCTGTTCGTCCAGGCAGGCGCATTCAGCGATCCCAAGAATGCCCAAAGGCTGGCGGATAAACTAAGGGGCGGCGGCTACGGCACCGTGTTCGTGCGCGAAAATGAAATCGCGGGACGCAAGATGTTTCGCGTACGCATCGGGCCCGTCCCGGACGTTGCGGAATTCGACCGCATCGTCGCGGCGCTCGAACGAGCCGGCATCGGCGATGCGCATCTCGCGCTCGACTAACGCTCAACGCCGCGGCGCGATTGTCGTACACTAATCGATTTTTCAGGGCATCCACACCTATGTTTCGCTCTCTAATCGCGAGTCTCATCCTCGCGGCACTCTCGGCCACGGTCTGCTTTGGCGCCGCCGCGCATAAGGCCTCGCACAAAACCCATGCGGCAAAGGCATCTGCGCCGGCCGCCGTCTCGTCCGCGGCGCCCGCCCCAACTATTGGCGCGAACGGCGTCCCGACCGCACCCGCGGTGGATGCGCGCGCGTATATTCTCGTCGACTACCGTACCGACAAGGTTCTGGCCGCGAAGGACGCCGAAGCCCGGATGGAACCGGCCAGTCTCACCAAGCTGATGACGGCGTATATCGTTTTTCAGGAATTGGCGGCAGGCAAACTCAAGCTCGAGGACATGGTCAACGTCAGCGAGCATGCGTGGCGCTCGGAAGGGTCGCGCACCTTCATCGAGTTGGGCCAACCCGTGTCGGTGCAGGATCTCATCCTCGGAATGATCGTGCAGTCCGGCAACGATGCCACCATCGCGCTGGCCGAACGCATCGCCGGCACCGAGGAAACCTTCGCGCAGCTGATGAATGCCAATGCGCAGCGATTGAACATGACCGGCACGCATTTCGAGAACAGCTCCGGACTGCCCTCGCCGCAGCACTACACCACCGCTCGCGACATGTCGTTGCTGGCGATCGCCATGATTCGCGACTTCCCGCAGTACTACAAATATTATTCGGTGCGCGAGTTCGAACATAACGGCATCAAGCAGCAGAATCGCAACGGCCTGCTGGAGAAGGACCCGACCGTGGATGGCTTGAAAACCGGACACACCGATTCCGCCGGCTACTGTCTGGTCACCTCGTCCCTGCGCAACGGCATGCGCCTGGTCTCGGTGGTGCTGGGATCCGCGAGCATGAAGGCACGCGAGGATGCCAGCGCCGGCCTGCTCGGCTACGGGTTCACCTTCTACGAAACCAAATTGATCGTCAAAGGCGGCAGTACCCTTGCCACGACGCATGTTTGGAAGGCGGCGCAACCGCAACTCGCCGTCGGCATCAAGGATGATCTGTACTTGACCTTGCCGCGGGGCAAGAGCGACGTGAAGACCATCGTCGACGTTCAACCCCGCCTGATCGCGCCGCTGGCACTGGATGCCGGCGTCGGAACGTTGCGCATCACCGACGGCAGCCAGAACTTGCTCAGCATGCCGCTGCATCCGTTGCAGGCGGCGCCGGCCGGCGGCTGGTGGCGCCGCCTCATCGACACCATCCACCTGTGGTTCGTATGAGCGGCCCGCTTCCGACCTGCTACTTGAATGGCGCCTACCTTGCGCTCAAGGACGCGAAGGTGTCGCCGCTCGATCGCGCTTTTCTCTTTGGCGATGCGGTCTACGAGGTCGTGCCGGTGTATGGCTCGCGCCCCTTCAGGTTGCAGCAGCATCTGGACCGGCTGGATCGCAGCTTGGGCGCAATACGCATGCCGGTTCCGCTGCCGCACGGCGCCTGGGCGGAGATCTGCCAGGAATTGATATCCCGCAATGGCGCTCAGGATGCGCACATCTACATTCAAGTGACCCGCGGCGCCGAGTTTGGCCGCAATCACGTCTGGCCCGAAGGCCTGAAGCCGACGCTGTTTGCCTACTGCACAGGTCAAGAACCGCTGGCCGCCGCGGTTCTGGAACAAGGCGTCGCAGCCGTGACCGCGACCGACATCCGCTGGGCGCGCCGTGACATCAAAGCCACCGCGTTGCTGGGAAACATCCTCTTGAAAAAGCTCGCCGCTGATGCCGGCGCGTTTGAGACCATCCTGGTGGAGAACGGCGAGCTCACCGAAGGCTCATCGACCACGGTTCATGTGGTGAAGGACGGCGTAATCTTCACGCCGCCGAACGGGCATCAGATTCTGCCTGGGACCACCCGCGATGTCGTCACGGAACTGAGCCGGCGACTGGCCGTGCGCAAGGTCACCGCGCCCATTGCCGAATCCGCCCTGCGCAGCGCCGACGAGGTGTGGCTGGCCATGGCGACTCGGGGCCTGTTGCCCGTGACGAAACTTGATGGCGCGGCCGTGGGCAGCGGACGTCCCGGCCCGTTGTTCAAGCAGATGAGCGGCGCCTTTGCCGCTTACATCCTGGAGTTGGCGGGTACGCCGCCGCTATGAGCAGCAGCACGGTTCAAAAATTTCCCAGCGAATTTCCGATCAAGGTCATGGGGCGCCATGACAGCGAACTGCGCAAGCTGACGCAAGCCATAGTGGAACGCCACGTGGGACCGCTGCTCGACTCGAGCGTGAAGACCCGCACCAGTGCCGACGGCAACTTTTTGGCGCTGACCTATGTGGTGCAGGCGACCAGCCGCGAGCAGCTGGATACCATCTACCGAGAGTTGACTGCCTGCAAATCCGTGTTGATGGCGCTGTAGCCGGCACTGGCCAACCCCAGCCGCCGTAGCAAATGCGGCGTCAGGTCGCTCGCGACCGATTCCACCGATGCGCGAATGCCGTGATCCGCAAGGCGCGTGACGCGCAGGTCCTTGTATCCGCACACGTTGATGCGCTCGAAGGGCTGCGGGTCCAGCGATACGTTGAGGGCCATGCCGTGATAGCAGGCGCCGCGGCGTATGCGCAGGCCGATGCTGGCGAGCTTGGCACCATCGACGTACACCCCGGGCGCCTGGCGCGATCCCTGCGCGCCGATTCCCTTCCCGGCCACATAGTCGATGACGGCATTCTCCAGCGCCACCACCAAATCCCGGACACCCAGCTTGAGCCGGCGCAAGTTGAGCAAGGGATAGATCATCAGCTGGCCCGGGCCATGGTAGGTCACCTGCCCGCCGCGATCGATCTGTATCGCGGGAATGTCGCCCGGGGCGAGCAGATGCTCACGGCTGGCGTTCATGCCCAGTGTGAACACGGGCGGATGCTCGACGAACCATATCTCGTCGCGAGTCGACTCTTGGCGCTCGTCGGTAAATTTCTGCATGGCGCGCCAGATCGGCTCGTATGGCGCCAGCCCCAGCTGCCGAATCTCAACGGGCGGCGAGCTTGGCATTGTCGAGCCCGGCGTTGTTGCGCGCCAGCGCCTGTTCCGCCCGGTAGCTCGAACGAACCAAGGGGCCGGATACACACTCGAGAAATCCCAGCTCGAGCGCGAAGGCCCGGTACTGATCGAACTCGAGCGGCGTGACGAATCTCTCGACGTTCAGATGATTCGGCGTGGGGCGCAAGTACTGTCCGAGCGTGAGCACGTCGACCTGCGCCGCGCGCAAATCGATCATGGTTTCGCGAATCTCCGCTTCGTTCTCGCCCAAGCCCAGCATCAGGCTGGTCTTGGTCAACACGGTGGGGATATACCGTTTCGCCGCGCGCAGCACTTCGAGGGTCTGGTCGTAGCCGGCGCGCGGATCGCGAACCGGATGAGTGAGGCGCCGCACCGTTTCGACATTTTGCGCGAAGACATCCAATCCTGAATCGAGCACGGTGTGCACGTCGCGCAGTACGCCGCAAAAATCCGGCGTCAACGCTTCGACCGCCGTGCCGGGATTCAATCGTTTGATGGCGCGCACCGCGGCCGCGTAATGCGCCGCGCCGCCGTCGCTCAAGTCATCGCGGTCCACCGAGGTGAGCACCACGTACTTGAGCCGCATCAGTGCAACCGACTTGGCGACGTTTTCCGGTTCGTCGGCATCGAGCCAACCGTGCGGATTGCCGGTATCCACCGCGCAAAATCGGCAAGCCCGCGTGCACACCGATCCCATCAGCATGATGGTCGCGGTACCCGCGTTCCAGCATTCGCCGATATTCGGACACTTCGCCTCCTCGCACACCGTGCTCAGGCGATGCTCGCGCACGATGCTCTTTACCGCCCCGAAGCCTGCGCCCGCGGCCAACGGCGCGCGCAGCCAGGAGGGCTTGCGCTGCATCTCCGTTGCGGCGTGCGACTGCTTGACGCCGTCCTTGATGGCAGTGAAGCCCTGCGACGTCGTATATTTCTCGCCGCTGCGCGCCGGCCGTTCGGGGGTGATGGGGATGCCTTTGAAGTCGGACATAGGCCTCATTGTACTACGCCGCGCAACCCCCTCGTTTTCTAGCGATTCAGGGCATGCAGCCGCTCCGGCGAGCCGACGTCTTCCCATAGTCCGGTGTAAAGCTGCGCCGAGCAGCGCCCGGCGTCCATTGCACGCACCAGCAAGGGCTTCAAGGGAAATACGCCGTCCGCGCAATCCTCGAAAAATGCGGGCCGGTAGACCGCAATGCCGGAAAATGTGTACAACTCGGCGGCCGTGGACAAGGGGCTGCCGCGGTCCAATCCGAAATCGCCCCGCAAGTAGCTCGGGTTCGGCACCAGCACCAGGTGTGCGTCGCGATCGTCCGCAAGCGCCAGGCTCGCAAAGGGGAAATCGGTGTAGATGTCGCCGTTGACCACCGCGAACGGCCCGGGCAGCAAGTGCGGCAGCGCTCGATAAATTCCGCCGGCCGTCTCGAGCGCTCGCGGCGTTTCCTCGCTGTAGGTGATCGATGCGCCAAAGCGCGCACCGTCGCCCAGATAATCGCGGATCTGCGAGCCCAGCCAGGCGAGATTGATGATGATCTTGGTCAACCCGGCGTCGGTCAGCCGCATGACATGGCGTTCGATCAGCGGTTGACCACGCACGCGCAGCAACGGTTTCGGCGTATGGTCCGTCAGCGGCCGCATGCGCTCGCCACGGCCGGCCGCCAAAATCATGGCGGCCTGCGCTCGTTTCGGCGCCGCGCTCACGCGAGTGCGCGCCGCTGCGCGTCCTTGAACTCTGGATCGATGCGCTGCTCGAGAAAATGAGCGAGCCGCGAAGTTTCGGAATACGCGCCCGCGGTGTCGCGCACGTAATCGAGCACACGGGGCAGATCGTTGAGGTACTGCGATTTGCCGTCGCGATAGTAAAGACGCGCAAATATTCCCAATACCTTGATGTGTCGCTGCAGGCCGATGAGATCGAACCAGCGCAGGAATTCCGCCGCATCGGCTCGCAAGGGAAATCCGGCCTCGAGCAACCTCGCGCGGTAATCCAGCACCCAGGCCCGCACGCGCTCCCGGGGCCATGCGATGTAACAGTCCTTGAGCAAAGAGGCCAGATCGTAGGTCACGGGGCCCCATACCGCATCCTGGAAATCCAGGATGCCCGGACCATTCTCCGCAGTCACCAACAGATTGCGCGAATGATAGTCGCGATGGACGAATACGGCGGGCTGTAGTGCCGCGCTTTGCACCAGCAACTCGAACAATCGATTCAACATGCCGCGATCCTGGTCCTCGAGCGCCAGTCCCAAATGCCGGCGCAGAAACCACTCCGGCATCAGTTCCATCTCCCGCACGAGCAGCGCTTCGTCGTACTTCGGCAAGTCGGCTGCGATGCCATCGTCGGCGGTTTGCATGGTGCACAGCGCCGCCAGCGCGTCGGCATACAATTTGTCGGCCGCGCCAGGCGCCGGCAGTTCATCCAGATATTGACGGCTGCCTAGGTCGGTGAGCAGCAGAAAGCCGCGCTTGAGATCTCGCGCCAGCACCAACGGCACATTGAGGTTCATGCCGCCCAGCAATCTCGCGATCTTGATGAATGGCGCCGAGTCCTCCTTTTCGGGCGGCGCGTCCATCGCGATGTAGGCATGCGTGCCGCGAGTCAGGCGAAAATAACGGCGAAAGCTCGCGTCGACCGACGCGGGGACGATCGAGCTTCCCGCGAATCCCAGATCCTCGCGCAGCCATTGCGACAACTCCGTCAGTCGGGAATCGCTTGCATCCAATACATCCATGCTTGACCATTCGAGAGACCGCAAGTGCGGCGATTTAAGTATACCGGCTAAGGCGACGCATTTTGTCCACGGCTTTTCGTGTTTGGGCGGCATTTCCTTTCCTCTGCCTCGCGGCCTCGATGGTACGTGCCGGGGATGTCTGTCCCGCGCCTCCGAAACATACGGCCACTCGCCCGGACGATATCGCGCCCGACGATCATCGCATTCATATCGAGAGCGACGACGCCATCCTCGGCGCGGACGGAGCGGTGCTGACCGGCCGGGTCACCGTCAGGCAGGACATGCGCAGCGTCGTGGCCGATTCGGTCACCTACGACTACCTCAACGACAAGATTACCGTGACCGGCAAGGTCGATTTTCTCGACCCGAAGCTTCGGGTGCAAAGCGACAGCGGCAGCTACGAGACGGTGGGACGCGCAAGTTTCAATGAGGCGTATTTTTCGCTTTTTGACCGCAGCGGCCGCGGATTCGCCAAGGACGTTGCAATCCGGCCGGACGGCACCATGGATCTGTCGCAGGTGCGCTACACCACCTGCCCGGTCGGCAACCAGGATTGGGAGCTGAAGGCATCCGACATCAACCTCGACACCAATCTGCAGGAGGGCGTTGCGCACGATGTGGTGATGCGCTTCAAGAATATACCGATTTTTTATACGCCCTATCTTTCGTTTCCTCTCGCAGATGAGCGCAAGAGCGGCCTGCTGTTTCCGAACATCGGACATTCGGGCAGCAGCGGCTTCGAATTGGAGGTGCCCTACTATCTCAACTTGGCGCCGAACTATGACCTGACCCTGACGCCCGGGCTGCTCACCGCCCGCGGCGTGCAGTTGGCCGAGGATTTCCGCTACTTGACGCACAATTCGCACGGTACGGTAGATGCCACCTTCCTGCCCGATGACAAGCAGGAACATTCCAATCGCAGTTATTTTCGCATCACCGACATCACCGACATCAGGAACGGACTACGTCTCGACATCGACGCCGCCTCGGTCAGCGACAGCAACTACTTCCAGAGTTTCGCGGTGGGCACCGAGCAGACCAGCGTCACCTTCCTGGAACGCCGCGCGGATTTGCTCTACTACGACGACGCGTGGCGCATCCGCGCGCAGCTGCAGAATTTTCAGACCATCGATACCTCCATCGACGATTACAACCGGCCCTATTCCCGGGTGCCGCGCATCGAGGCGAATGGCTTGTATCCCATCGGGGACAGCCATTTCGAGTTCGCGCTGGACAGCGAAGCGGTGAATTTCGTGCGCTCCATCAATCCCGACGATCCCCAGGCGCAATCGGGCCTCGCCAATCCCACCGGCCTGCGCGTGAACCTGGCTCCGGAAATCCGCTATTCGTATCGCGCCCCGGGATTTTTCTTCGAGCCGGCGATCGGCTACGACATCACCCAGTACGATTTGCAGGATCCGGGCGTCGGACGGCCCAGCGCGCCGACGCGCGCGCTGCCGTACGCCAGGCTGGATGCCGGT
This sequence comes from Steroidobacteraceae bacterium, assembly GCA_036494725.1. Lineage (GTDB taxonomy): Bacteria > Pseudomonadota > Gammaproteobacteria > Steroidobacterales > Steroidobacteraceae > Bog-1198. The sequence continues at coordinate 26,632 of DASXNX010000025.1, read as the reverse complement.
CTGGTGTTCGAGCGCGATGCCGGCTCGCAAGGCCAGCGCACCCAAACTCTCGAGCCGCGTGTGGTCTACAGCTACGTTCCGTACCGCAATCAGGATGAGCTGCCGATCTTCGACAGCGGACTGCCCGACCTGAATTTGACCGAACTCTTCCGGACCAATCGTTACGTAGGATCGGATCGCATCGGCGACGCGAACCAAGTGGCGCTGGCCGTGACGACCCGCCTCTTCGACACCGTATCGGGGGCCCAGTACCTCTCCGCCACCATCGGGCAGATACGCTATTTCTCGATCCCAAGGGTGACATTGCCCACGGATCCCGTGGCGGCCCCTGCGGGGCAGGTGAATGCGACCCTGCCGCTCTTCAATCCGCTGGAGCTCCCCGGCCAGGCACTGACGCTGCCGAACGGCCAAGCCTTCTTACCTTATTACCCCGGAGCGGCCATCAACCCCGGCGCCTATGCATACGGGCAGTACCGGAACGGCCTCCTGCAGCCGTCGGCGATCGACCCTTCGCAAACCAGCGGCGCATTTCCGGCGTCCGATATCGTCGCGGAAGTCGCCCTGACGGGCTATAAGCACCTCGGGGTGAATCTGGACTACCAATGGAATCCCTACACCTCGCAAACCGAAAAGTCCGAGATTTCCCTGCAATACCGTCCGGACCCCACCCGGGTGGTGAATATCGGCTATCGCTTCCAGGAAGGCATTTTCAAGCAGTGGGACGGTTCCTTTGCATGGCCCATCGCCGATCATTGGAACACCGTGGGACGCTGGGTGTATTCCCTGCAGGACAAGCAAACCATCGAGCAGGTGGCCGGATTCGAGTACAAAAGCTGCTGCTACCGCATTCAGTTGGTGCAGCGCCGCTATCTCAGCATCCGTCCGGGCACGACCACCCTCGGCGGCGGCACACTGGATACCTCGATTGCATTACAATTGGAACTGACGGGCTTAAGTTCGGTCGGAAAGCGTGAGGATTCCTTCCTCGAACAATCGATACGTGGGTATTCGACCCGCGACCCGAACACCCAGTAAACAGGTAGTCAAATTATGGTTTTGGTCTTGCGTAAAGTTGCCCCAATTTGCGCGCTTGCCATCGTGCAATGGTTCTTGGCCTCGACGGCCTCGGCCCAGACCCGCGACATCAGCGTTCACGGCGAGCTTCTCGACCGAATTGCGGCCATCGTAAACGATGGTCTGGTCCTCAAGAGCGAGCTGGATGCCCAGATGGATTCGGTCACCAAGCGGCTGCAGGATCAAAAGGTCGAACTTCCGTCGCAGAGCGTGCTCCGCCAGCAGGTGCTCGATCGTTTGGTGCTGCAGGAAGTTCAAATGCAGCGCGCCAAGCACGTCGGCCTGACGGTTTCCGATGAACAATTGAACAGCGCGCTGCAGGACATTGCGGCGCGAAACAAGATCCCGTTTGACCAGCTGCCCACCGCGCTGGCCGCACAAGGCGTGGATTACAAGATCTACCGCGAGTCCATGCGCAAGGAACTGGTCTTGAGCTCGCTGCGGCAACGCGATGTGATCGCCCATATCATCGTCACGCCGCACGAATTGGAACAGTACATCGCACGCCAGGAAAACGTGGCGGCGAATGACGAGTTCAACGTGTCGCATATTCTGCTGTCGTTGCCGGCGGCCGCCACACCGCAACAGCTCGAGTACATCTCGGGCAAAGCGCAAGATGTGTCGTCGCGCGCCGCCAAGGGCGAGGATTTCGGCCAGCTGGCGCTCGCCAATTCCAATAGTCAGACGGCCTTGGACGGCGGTTCGCTCGGCTGGCGCAAGGGTTCGCAACTGCCGCAATTCATCTTGGACCTGGTGGTCAAAATGAAGCCCGGCGACGTGAGCCAGCCGGTGCGCACGCCCAGCGGCTTTCATATCGTGAAGCTCAACGAACGCCGCAGCGGCGAAGCCCCGGTCATCATCAATCAAGTCCATCTGCGTCATATTTTGGTCAAGCCGAATGAACTCGACGACGATGAGACCGTGCGCCAAAAGCTGGCCAAGCTTCGCGACCGCATCATCAAGGGTGAAAGTTTTGCCGGCATCGCCTCGACCACCTCGGAGGATCCAGGCTCGGCGCCGGACGGTGGCGATCTAGGATGGGCAGGACCCGGCACTTTCGTGCCCGAGTTCGATAAGGCGGTGGCGGATTTGCAGGTTAATGAGATCAGCGAGCCGTTCAAGACCCGCTATGGCTGGCACATCGTGCAGATGCTGGGCACCCGCACCTACGACAGCACCGATGACGTGCGGCGCCAGAAGGCCTATGCCGCGATCCGCGAGAGCAAAGCGGACGAAGAGACGGAATTGTGGTTGCGCCGGCTGCGCGACGACGCCTTCATCGAACTCAAGATGTAGTGTACATACCGCGCATCGTCGTCACGTCCGGGGAACCGGCCGGTGTCGGGCCCGACGCCTGCGTCGCTTTGGCTCAAAGGGATTGGGAAGCCGATCTGGTGGTTGCAGCCGATGCCGATTTGCTCATGGAGATCGCCGCGGCCCTGCAATTGCCCTTGACCATAGAGCGCTACGACCCGGCCCGCCCGGCGCATGCGCATCGGGGCGGAATTCTGCAAGTCATGCACATATCCGTTGCCCAGTCGGTGACCCCGGGTAAGCCCGATGCCCGCAACGCCGCTTACGTGATTGAAATGCTGGACCGCGCCTGCGACGGCTGCAGCAACGGCGAATTCGCCGCCATGGTGACCGCCCCGGTTCAAAAGAGCACGCTGATGGACGCCGGCTATGAGTTCAGCGGACACACGGAATACCTCGCCGCGAGGACTCGAGCGGCGCTGCCGGTGATGCTGCTGCTCAACGATCAATTGCGAGTCGCGTTGGTCACCACCCACCTGGCGCTCGCCGACGTGCCGCGCGCCATCACCAAGGAGCGCCTGCGCGCGACCTTGCGCATCGTCGGGATGGATTTGGAGCGGCATTTCTCGTTGGCTGCGCCCAGGATCGCGGTGCTCGGCCTCAACCCCCACGCAGGCGAGGCCGGACATTTGGGCCGCGAGGAGTTGGACATCATTCAACCGGTGATAGAGGAGCTTCGGGCGGAAGGGCTGAATCTGGTAGGCCCCATTCCGGCCGATACCGCCTTCACGCCGCGCTTCCTCAAAACCGTCGATGTGATCGTCGCCATGTATCACGATCAGGGCCTGCCGGTCATCAAGCACGTCGGATTCGGCAATGCCGTCAACATGACATTGGGATTGCCGATACTGCGCACCAGCGTCGATCACGGCACCGCGCTGGGACTGGCGCGCTCGGGCAAGTCGGACACCGGAAGCCTGAGCGCCGCCTTGAGTCTGGCGATCGATTTGGCGAGCGCGCGTGTCGTTCATGCAGGTCCGTAAGCGCTTCGGCCAGCACTTCCTGCACGATCCCGCCGTTATAAGACGCATCATCGACGGTATCGCACCGGTCGCCGGCGACCGCATGGTAGAAATCGGGCCCGGCCGCGGAGCGCTGACCTGGGAGCTGCTTCGCCGCGCCAAAAAATTGGACGTCATCGAAATCGATCGCGACCTGGCGCGATCGCTGACGCTGGATTCGCGCGCCGGCAACGGCCTGACCGTGCATGTCGAAAATGCGCTCGACACCGACTTTACGCAACTGCGTGCACACGGCGCGCCGCTGCGCATCGTCGGCAATCTTCCCTACAACATATCGACTCCACTGCTGTTCAAGTTGCTGTCGCAGCGTGCGGCCATAGCGGACATGCACTTCATGCTGCAGAAGGAAGTGGTGGATCGCATGACGGCCCAACCGGCGAACAAAACCTACGGCCGGCTGACGGTGATGCTCGCGGCGGTCGCGGAGGTCGAGCGCCTGTTTGATGTGGGCCCCGGCGCATTCCAGCCCCGGCCCAAGGTGTGGTCGGCGATCGTGCGTTTGCGCCCATCACTCAAGCCGCGATTCGATATAGGCGACGATGGCACACTGCGCACCCTGGTCACGGCCGCGTTTTCTCACCGGCGCAAGACCTTACGCAATGGACTCAAAGGACTACTGGCAGCGGAGGAGATCGAATCCTGCGGCATCGATCCGCAGCTGCGTCCCGAATCGCTCACGCCGGCTCAATTCGGCCTGCTCGCGGCGCATCACTCTCAGTTATACTCGAAAACAGATGGCGGCCTATAGGAAAATTTTGGTTTTGCTGGACCTCTCCGAAGACAGCGAAAAAGTCGCCGTCGCCGGGCGGGACATGGCGGCGCGCTCAAACGCCGAGATGGTTGTGCTGCATGTGGTCGAATTTATTCCCGCCGAGCCCATGGGCGAGTCGATGATGCCGACGGTGCAAATCGAGAATGATTTGACTCGGCGCGCCACCGCCAAGCTTTCCGATCTGGCGGCGCGATTGGCGCTGCCACGCGCCACCACCCGCGTGGAAACCGGCAATACCAAGGCGGAAATTCTGCGAGTTGCCGAGGAAGAGGCTGCCGATCTGATCGTGCTCGGCAGCCGCGAACGCCATGGCCTTGCCATCATGGTGAATTTTACCGAGGATACCGTACTGCACGCGGCGCACTGCGACGTGCTTGCGGTACGCTTGAAGTAGCGCCATGCCGGGCACCACAACCCGACCCAAAAATCCCCGAATCCGGGTCGAGGTCGAGACTTCCTACATCGAGGAGCAGTCCGACCCACGCGACAAGCGCTTCGTGTTCTCCTGCACCATTACTATCCGCAACGAAGGGCAAGTATCCGCGCGCCTGCTCACGCGCCATTGGATCATCACCGACGCGAACGGCAATGTGAAGGAGACGCGCGGCGACGGGGTGGTGGGCGAGCAGCCGTACTTGAGGCCCGGCCAGGGGTTTCGCTACTCCACGGGCGCGGTCATCGAGACTCCGGTCGGCACCATGCAGGGCAGCTACCAGATGGTGGCGGACGACGGACAGCAGTTCGATGCGCCGATAGCGCCCTTCAGACTGGCGATGCCCGGAGTGCTGCACTAGAACTCATGGCGTTGTACGCGATCGGCGACGTGCAGGGTTGCGACGCAGAGCTTGGCGCGTTGCTCACCCAGTTGCAGTTCGCTCCGGATCGGGATTCGCTGTGGTTCGTCGGCGATTTGGTGAATCGCGGCCCCGACTCGCTCAAAGTCCTGCGCAGAATTCGCGCGCTCGGCGAGGCTGCCACCGTGATTCTGGGCAATCACGATTTGCACCTCTTGGCCGTGGCCTTCGGGGCGGCCCGTCTACGCAACGATGATACGCTCGACGCCGTGCTGGCGGCGCCCGATCGCGCCGGATTGCTTGAATGGCTGCTGAGCCGGCCGCTGCTTCACGAAGACTCAAAATTACGGGTGGTCATGGTGCACGCGGGCTTGGTGCCGGAATGGGATCTGCCGCTGGCAAGAGATTGCGCGCGCGAAGTCGAGAAAGCGCTGCGGCGCGACCCGGAGAAGCTGTTTGCCCATCTGTACGGCGACCAACCGGATCGTTGGAATGACGCGCACGTCGGCAAGGATCGATTGCGCTTCATCGTGAACTGCTTCACGCGCCTGCGTTATCTTGACTCCGAGGGCCGCTTGGCGCTGCGCGCCAAGGGATCGCCGCGCAAGGCGCCGTCGAAGTCGCTCATCCCATGGTTCGAGGCTGCGGGCGCCCGGTGGCGCGGATCGCACATTGTGTTCGGCCATTGGTCGACTCTGGGATTCTTTCACAATGCCGACGTCACGGGGATCGATACGGGCTGCGTATGGGGCGGCAGCCTGACTGCGCTGCGCCTCGATGTGCCGAACGCGGTTCCCGTACAAGTACCGGCTATGGCGAAGAAGCGGTAGGCTTCAGAATCTGTCCGCTCACGAAGAAGCGGCTTCCTGTCATTTGATTGGGAATGCAGGCAATTTCCCGCCTCACATCGCGGGTGGTCATCTTCGGCAGGATCTGGCGGGTAAACTCTTCGATCAGCTCGCAATCGCCCAGACCTATATTCCGAAACACGTCGCTGGTCAGCGTGAAAGGCATGAATCGAGCGTCCACGGACGAATTGCCGGAGGCCGGCTTGGCCCCCGCATCAGACATCGCCGGCGATGAAAATACGATGCCGAGAGTGGGGCCCAATGAACTCCCGGCCATACGCGGCGCCGACTCATCGCAGCTTTGAACCGATACTTTGAGGTCGTGGCGCGCCCCCAATTCCATCAACAGCAAACGGACCTTGTCGCGCAAACCCTGGCAGGAATAGCGCGCGGTGCGACCCACGTAGAAGAAGGTCAAGTGCTGCTCCTTCCACACGGCGGGTTGCGGACCATCGACGTCGGCGCCGCCCGCCCACCCCGGCAGCGCGAACGCCATCGCGATCCCAACAGCCGCCCAGACCGTTCTCATGATTTCCTCCGTCGGATTTGACCGCACGCGGCGCAACGAAGTTTCATCGCCGGTATAATGAGACCATGCCAGCCGCTCCGCCTTTCAACTTGCACCGGTGGATTGAACAGAATCGCGACTTGCTCAAACCGCCGGTGGGCAACAAATTACTCTTCGAGGACAGCGCGTTCATCATCATGGCCGTGGGCGGCCCGAATTCCCGCAAGGACTATCACCACGACCCCGGTGCCGAGTTCTTCCATCAGATCGAGGGCGATATGGTGCTCAAGACCGTGCAAGACGGGCGCATGACCGACGTACCCATCCGCGCGGGTGAAATGTACCTCTTACCGGCGGAGGTGCCGCATTCGCCGCAACGCCCCGCGGGCAGCGTCGGGATCGTCGTCGAGCGGCGCCGGCGCCCTGACGAGTTGGATGGATTCTCGTGGTACTGCGAGAATTGCGGGCATCGGCTGTTCCTCGAGCGGGTCGCGGTGCACGATATTGAGCGCCAGCTACCCGAGATCTTTGCCCGCTTTTATTCGAGCGTCCAGCACCGCACCTGCACCGCTTGCGGTACGGTGATGCAGGCCCCCGCCTGATCGCCGCCGAACTCAATCCCGCGGCCGCGACGGCCCAAGATGCGGCAGATCCGCTGGCCGGTTTTGCGGGCGAGTTTCACCAGCCCTTTGATTCGCAAGGACGCAGACTCCTGTACTTCGCCGGCCATTCCCTGGGACTGCAGCCGAAATCCACCGCCAGGCTCGTGGAGCAGGAGCTCGAGGACTGGCGCCGCCTCGGCGTTCTGGGCCACTGGTCGGCTGAGCGGCCTTGGATCGGCTATCACGAAAGGGCGGCGGCGGCGCTGGCTGAATTGGTGGGGGCCGAGACGGGCGAAGTCGTCGCCATGAATTCGCTCACGGTTAATTTGCACTTGATGATGGTCAGCTTTCTGCGGCCCGATGCGAAGCGCAACCGCGTGCTCATCGAGAGTTCGGCCTTTCCCTCGGATCGATACGCCGTGGTATCGCAGCTCGCATTTCATGGTCTCGACCCTGAGCAGAACCTGATCGAAGTCGCGCCGCGCGCCGGCGAGAGAACCTTGCGCACCGAGGATTTGATCGAGCGCATAGAACGGGAAGGGCCGCATTTGGCGCTGGTGCTGCTGCCCGGCGTTCAGTATCTCACCGGACAGTCACTGGATCTGGAACCGTTGATCGCCGCGGCGCGCCGCGCCGGCGCGGCGGTGGGTCTCGATCTTGCCCACGCCATCGGTAATACGCCGCTGCGCCTGCATGATTGGAATCCCGACTTCGCGGTGTGGTGCAGCTACAAGTATCTCAACGCGGGGCCTGGCGCCGTCGGCGGATGCTTCGTGCATGCACGTCACGGCCGAGGCCTTAAGCTGCCGCGATTCGCGGGCTGGTGGGGACACAACAAGGTCGAGAGATTTCTATACGACCCGACATTTGATCCCATTGACGGCGCTCAAGGATGGCAGATCAGCAATCCTCCCATCTTGTCGTTCGCGCCGCTGCTGGGGTCGCTGGAAATATTCCAGCGCGCGGGCATGGCTGCCTTGCGCAGCAAGTCCGTCGCCCTCACGGGATACCTGCAGCAGCTCCTGGAGCAGCATCTCCCGGAACTGATTCACATCATCACGCCCGGCGCGCCGGAGCAGCGCGGTTGTCAACTGAGTCTGCGCATTGCGCGCCCTGCCGCCGCTGCCAAGCGCTGCCAGGAACGCCTGAGCGCCGCGGGCGTCGTCGGCGATTGGCGAGAACCCGATGTCCTGCGGCTCGCGCCCGTGCCCCTGTACAACTCCTTCAGCGATGTGTTCGACGCCGTCGATGTCTTGGCGCAGGCGATTCGGGCGGGATGATTGCATGATCAGCATGGTCGGCGCGGGCCCCACCGGCGCTCTGCTGGCGATCATGCTGCAGCAGCGCGGCTCCGCGAAGATCGATCTCTACGAGGCCCGACCTGATCCACGCGGGGCGCGCATTGCCCCGGGCCGCTCGATCAATCTGGCTCTGGCGGATCGGGGCATCCATGCCCTCAAGCTTGCCGGGGTCTTCGACGAGTTGAGATCCGAACTGCTGCCGATGCGCGGCCGGCTCATTCACTCCGAAAGCGGAGATACCGCATTCCAGCCCTATGGGCAGCGGCCCAATGAGGTGAATTATTCGGTGTCGCGGCACCGGCTGAATCAAATCCTGCTGGAAGTCGCCGGGCGGCGTGGCGGAATACGACTGCATTTCGAACATCGTTTCGAGACAGCCGATTTCGCCGCAGGCACCGCACAGGTGCGCGATCTCAAATCGGACCGAGTCACGAACATTCCGATGCAGCCATTGCTGGCCTGCGACGGCGCTGGTTCGGCGGTACGCCGGCAATTGAGCTCGCTCAGCTTGATCGAGGCCGGCGAGATCGATCTTGAGCATGGTTACAAGGAACTATCCATCCCGGCGGATGCCGCCGGCGGCTATCGCATGGCGCAGGACGCGTTGCATATATGGCCGCGCGGCGGCTACATGCTGATCGCGCTGCCGAACAGCGACGGCAGTTTCACCGCGACCCTGTTCCTGCCCAAGCAGGGCCCGATAAGCTTCGAATCCTTGCACGATGCAGCGCTCATCGATCGTTTTCTGTCGCGCAGCTTTCCGGATGCCCGGCAACTCATGCCGGATTGCATCTCGGAATTCACTGCGCACCCCGTGGGCTTCTTGGGAACGGTCTCCGCAAGACCCTGGCATCGCTCGGGATTGACGGCGCTGGTCGGAGATTCCGCGCACGCCATGGTGCCGTTTCACGGGCAGGGAATGAATTGCTGTTTCGAAGACTGCGTCGAGTTGGCCGGCTGCGTCGCTCGGCATTCGAACTGGGAAACGGCCTTTGCCGAGTTCGGTGCTTCGCGCAAGCCGAATACCGATGCGATCGCGGCCATGGCGATCGAGAACTACTTGGAAATGCGCGATTCCGTGGCCGACCCGAAATTTCAATTACAGCAAGCGCTCGCCTTGGAGCTAGAACGCCGTTTTCCGCAACGCTTCATTCCACGCTATTCCATGGTGATGTTCCACCATGAAATTCCCTACAAGGTCGCGCAGCTGCGCGGGGCGGTCCAGGCAAAGATCCTGTCCGATTTGACCGCCGGCGCGGTCAGCACCCTTGGGGAAGTCGACTATCGGCTTGCCGAACGCGAGATTCACGCCAGCCTGCCGGTGGTTTGATCCGCCGCCACGCGGTCCAAGGTAATGAAGCTGTAAGCGTGGTCGTTCTTGGCGTCCGCCTCATGATCCTCGCGATGCGCCTCGCGCCACTTAGGATTTCGCCACTCGGCAAAAAAGGTGTCGCCGTCGCCGATTTGTGTGTGCACCAGCGTTAGATGAATACGCCGGGTCAGAGGCAGACACAGTTGATAGATTTCAGCGCCGCCGATCACCATCAAGGGAAATTCGCCCGCCGCGCCGGCGCGCGCCTCCGCAAGCGTGCGCACCACGCGGCAATCGGCCGGCGCAAATCCCGGCGATCTGCTCAAGACCCAGTTGATCCGGTCCGGCAAAGCCTTGCCGATCGACTGATACGTCTTTCGGCCCATCAGCACGTGGCGGCCCAAGGTGAGCGATCTGAAATGCCGCATATCGCCCGCCAGGTGCCAGGGCATCGTATTGGCGCGGCCAATGACGTCATTTTCCGCGGCCGCCACCACCAACTCGACCGCGGCATTCGTCATCCGTTCATTCTCAAAAATGAAAGCGGATTTATACGCTCGCCGCGGTCAACTGGCCAGCGCGGGCTACTGCGTTTTTGCCAGAGTCGCCGCCGGAAGCGTATCGGTGGTCAATGAGATTGCGCCTCGCGGATCCACCGAACAGGTGGCGCGAGCCAGCGTCAGGCCGGTTTTCGCATCGTTGGCGCGCAAGTAAAAGGTGTAGTCGCGACCGTAGTACGCAACGATGGCGCTCTCGGATCGGCTGCCGCGATACTGCACTTTGTAGCTCGGTGCCGCTGCACCCGGCGCTGCGATTTTCGCGGCCAGCGCGTTAGCGCAGGCATTCAACGCGGCGTCTTGGGGAGAGGCCAAGGCTATCGCAGGAGAGAGGGAGGCGATCGTGGCAATGCCAATAGCGAATTGTCGGAAGAACATGGTGGTATTCCTTGGTGGCCGAAAATACCAACACCCCAGGTACACCTTAGGCCGCTCACACAGCGGCGACAAACGAGAAATAATTCGATCAGACCTATTTTTTTCTCATGCCACGCGGCATTCGCTCAGGATCCAGCGCGTCAGCTCCTGCAAGTCCTCGCGCGCCCGATCTTCCGGGCGATGCAGCAGGAAGTAGCTCTCGTTGGTGGTCAACTCGGCATCGAACAGCTTCACCAGGCCGCCGGCGTTGAAACGATCCGCGCTCAATCGATACGGCACCAGCGCGACGCCGACCCCCTGCTCGGCGGCCCGCACCACCGCCGACATGGTATCGAGACGCACCAATCGATTCGGCTTGATCGGCTCGATGCCCAAGCCCTGCGCCCAACGCTCCCAGGCCTCGCGGCGCTCCTCATGCAGCAGCAATGTCTTGCCGTTCAAATCGCCGTAGGTATCGATCGGATTATCAAGCAGAAACGCCGGCGAACATGCGGCAATGAAGCTTTGCGCAAACAGCTCGTGAACCGTCAAGCCCTCCCAAGGTCCCGCCCCCACGACGATTGATAGATCCGCCTCAGGCGGATGGGTTTTGGGCGCTGCGAACGTCGTCTCGATCCGAATATCGGTCTCCTCGCGCGCCTGGGAAAAGGAAGCAAGCCGCGGCAGCAGCAGCTCGTTCGCGAAGAACGGCGGCACATTCAAACGGATGATGGATCGCCCATAACGCACCTGAAGTTGCTCGGTGATGGATTCGAGCTTGGAGAAGATGTCGCTGATGTGCTCGAGGTAATTCGCGCCGGCATCGGTCAATCGCAATGTGCGCACACCGCGCTCGAACAAGCTCACGCCGAGTTGCTCCTCGAGCGCCTTGATTTGGTGGCTGACGGCAGACGGGGTGACGAACAATTCTTCGGCGGCGGCTTTGAAGCTTTGCAACCTGGCCGCGACCTGAAACGTCTTCAGAAATTTTAGCGACGGCAAGCGCATACGAACAACCTATGATACACCAACAAGACGCAGCAACATTCATGCCAACGCTGCAATTCGGTTAAATAGCCCGGCCGGGCACGGCCTGCGGGCGGCGCGCCTTGTTCTCGGGCAGCGCACGGCGATCATTGCACGATGCTAGCGCGCGCTTGTTACGATTTGACCATGAAGCATGCAACCAGCGCCGCACTCGACACCCTGTCGGATCTGCTGCAGCAAATCAGGTTGAAGGAAGGCCTCAGGGAAAAAGGTCCCGGAGTTTTCTATCGAAAGTCCAAGGCCTTTCTTCACTTTCACGAGGACCCCGCCGGGATGTTCGCCGATATACGCGCCGGGGAGGATTTCGACCGTTATCCGGTGAACACCCGGGCGCAGCAGCGCGCGTTGCTGGCGGCGATCGATCGCGCGCTGAAGGGCTAGTCGCGCCCGCGAAACCATCCGCTGATGCTGAATCGATCGCGCTTGCCCGGCAGCACGGCGTGCTCGCGGCCCGGCGTGAGAAAACAGACCAACCTGCCGGCGATGGGCTCGATGTCCAGAACATGCTCCGCTTCGTCGTAGACCCGAAGCGCACCTCCGACGCCGGCGTCCCAGTCCCTGTTCAAGTACAACACCATGGAGACGAGGCGCTGCCTCGAACCTTGCGGTTGATCCAGATGCCGGCTGTATCCGGCGCCCGGCGGGTACCAGGCATAGTGCAGTTCCAGCTCGAACAATCCGAGGAAGGCCTCGCGGTTCAATTCAACGCGCAACTCTTCGAACTGATCGAGCAGGGCGCGCTCCGCCGGATATAAAGGTTCGCTCAGCCAACAGGTAGAGTCGCCGCGCACATTCTCGCGGAGCTGCAAGGCGCCGCGGTTGCCGATCCGCGCCGGCGAGAACCCGCCCTGCGACTTGCGAATCTCCACGCATTCCAGCAATGCGCCGATCTGCGACGGTGCGGCGAACTGGTCTCGAATCGAGATCCCGCGGGCGATGAGGTCGGCGCCGACGCTCACCGCTTGCGGCGCTTGCGGCGAGGTGATTTCTTCTTGGGCGCGACCAGCATGCTGCCGCGGCAGCTGTGCGCCCCGCAATGGCAGGCAAACACCTGGTCGATATCGGCGGGGTCATCGTCGTCGCGCGAAATTTGATAATCGTAGGAGAGTTCCTCGCCCGGCCGTATGGTGCGCAGCGCCTCGATGAAAATCCGTGTTCCCGTATTGTAGGTTTGGCAATTGGGATCGCAGCCATGATTCACGAAGCGCGCTTCGTTGCCGTTGAGGCCGGCGTCGATCACGGTCTTGCGGTCCACTGTGAACAGGAATGTGTGGCCGTCCTTCGGATCCTTGTCTTGGTAGCGCCGATCCGCCTCTTCGGGCGTCACTCGATCGCCCAGATACTCGATGATGGTCGTACCCTTGCGGATCTGCCGCGAGGCGAACACGCCAAAGCCATGAATGCGCGAGTGACGGACCTCAAACCGAGGCGTCGATGGCCGCCGTCTCTTTTTCATACGGCGATGGGTGCTTTGATGGCGTCATGATAGCGATAATCGACCACCTCGAAATCCTCATAGACGTAGTCGAAGATGCTCGGCGGCTTGCGTCTGATATTGAGCGTAGGTGTAGGGTAGGGCACGCGCGAGAGCTGCAAATCAGTCTGCTGCAGGTGATTCAAGTACAGATGACAGTCGCCGCCGGTCCACACGAAATCCCCCACGCCAAGATCGCACTGCTGCGCCACCATATGAGTCAACAGGGCGTAGGAAGCGATATTGAAGGGAACGCCCAGCAGCGCATCGGCGCTGCGTTGATATAGCTGACAGGAGAGCCGGCCGCCGGCCACATAGAACTGGAACAAGGCGTGGCACGGCAGCAAAGCCATGCGATCCAGCTCGCCGACATTCCACGCGCTGACCACGATGCGCCGCGAATCCGGATTGCTCTTCAATTGTTCGACCACTTGCGCCAGCTGATCAATGTGGCGCCCGTCCTGCGTGGGCCAACTGCGCCATTGCTTGCCGTAAACCGGGCCCAATTCGCCCTTCTCATCGGCCCACTCGTCCCAGATGCTGACTCCATGCTCCTGCAAATACCGGACGTTGGTATCGCCGCGCAGAAACCACAGCAGTTCATAGATGATGGAGCGCAGGTGCAGCTTCTTGGTGGTCACCAACGGGAATCCGGCATCCAAATCAAAGCGCATCTGATAGCCAAAGACGCTGAGCGTGCCGGTGCCGGTCCGGTCACTCTTGGGGGCGCCGTGCTCGCGGATATGGCGCAAAAAATCGAGGTACTGCCGCATCAGGCCTGCGCCGCGCTCAAATTACCGGTCGGCGCATTGCGTCGATAGGCGTAAATCATCAACGCGCCCCCGATGAATATCATAGGAGTGGTGAGCAACATGCCCATGGTCAACCAGTTGCCGACCAGGTAGCCGATGTTCGCGTCCGGCAGGCGAACCCACTCAACCACAAAGCGGCCGCAGCCGTAGATGACCAAAAACAAACCGGTGGGCGCCAAGCGGGGCCGCGGACTACTCGTGAACCACCAGAGGATGGTGAACAGCACCAACCCCTCCAGGCCGGCTTCATACAGCTGCGAGGGATGTCGTGAAACCAATACGCCCTGTGCGTCGGGTACGCCGAAACCCCACGGCAAATCGGTCGGCTTGCCCCACAACTCGCCGTTGATGAAATTACCTAGCCTGCCGAAAAACAGGCCGATGCCCGGCAGCGGTGCCAGGAAATCCATGACGTCCGGTATTTTTTTGTGCTTCACGCGCGCAAACACGATGCCGGCCACCACCACGCCGGTCATGCCGCCGTGGAAAGACATGCCGCCGTCCCAAATATGAAAGATATTCAGCCAACTTTCGGCTATCACATCATGGCCGTAGAACAGGCACCAGCCGAGCCGGCCGCCCACGATGACGCCGATGGCGCTGTAGAAAATGAGGTCGTCGATGTCGAGCGGCACCCACGTCGAGCCGGGACGCCGGGCGCGATATCGCGCCAGCCACCAGGCGGCTACGAATCCAATCAAGTACATGATCCCGTACCAATGAACTCGCAGGGGACCTAAGGATAAGGCAATGGGATTGATGTGCGGGTAGGTCAGCATGTCTTACTTTAAACCGTCGTTGACCCGACAGAAATAGGATTTGAGGTAGCGGGTCTCGGGAATGGCGGGATGCACGGGATGATCCGGTGCCTGGCCCCCCGCTTCCAGAATTTGCAGCTGCCTATCCGCGCCGCGCGCGGCCTTGGCGATCGCATCCTGCAATTCCTCCGCGCTGACGTGATAGGAACACGAGCACGAAACCAAGATGCCGTCGTCTGCGAGCAGCGAAATGGCCAGCTGGTTTAGGCGCTTGTAAGCCGCCAGTGCCTTTGGATGATCCTTCTTACGTTTGGCGAATGCCGGCGGGTCGACGATTACGACGTCGAAACTCGCACCGTGAGCCAGCAAATCCTCGAGGACCTGAAATGCATCGCCCTTGCGGGTGATCACGCGCACGCCGTTTCGCGCCGCATTGGCCTCGGCCATTTCCAGTGCGTCCGCGGAACTGTCGACCAAGGTCACTTCCTTGGCGCCGTGGCGCGCCGCACGCACGCCCCAAGCACCGACGTAGCTGAACACATCCAGGACACGCGCACCTTCGCGCACGTACTGAAGCAATGCCCGGCGATTATGAGCCTGGTCGAAGAACCAGCCTGTCTTCTGGCCCTCGAGCAGCGGCGCCCGGAACTCGAGGTCGTCCTCGATCACGGTCCCCGGTCCATCGAATGAGCCCTTCGCCACTTCGACGTAGCTCGGCAGACCCTCCATTTCCCGAGCCGAACCGTCGTTCTTGAAAAGCAGTGCCTCGCATTCGAGCAACTGAACCAGTGCGTCTTGTATGGCCGGCTTGAGGCGCTCCATGCCCGCCGTCCCGATTTGCACGACGCAGGCCGGTCCATAGCGATCCACCACCAACCCGGGCAGCCCATCGGACTCGCCAAAAACCAACCGATAATAGGGCTGCGTGTACAAACGCCGGCGCAAGGAGAGCGCCCGCGCGAAGCGCACTTTCAGCCAGGCCGCATCCGGTATGGTCCAAGTGGAAAGCAGCCGCGCCGCGATCAGGGAGTGCGGGTTCACGTAGGCCAGACCCAAGGCGCGGTCGTTGTGCGCCAGCACACGCACCAGCTCGCCTGCCTTGAACTTAGGCAGCGGCGTCTGCTGTGTATCGACCTCATTGCTGAAGATCCAAAGATGTCCGGCGTGGAGACGGCGATCCTCGTTGCGCTTCAGCCGCAAGACAGGCAGTTGCGCCGAATGAGTGGTATCTGACATGAAAAAAACTTCAGCTATAGTAGTCATCATTCTAACCGACCGGGGTCTCTTAGATGAGCCGCAATCATCTGGCCGACGAGACCAGCCCCTACTTGCTGCAACACGCCGAGAATCCCGTGGATTGGTATCCCTGGGGCAAGGAGGCGCTCGCCAAGGCCGTACACGAAAATAAGCCCATCCTGCTGTCCATCGGATACTCGGCCTGTCATTGGTGCCATGTGATGGCCCACGAATCTTTCGAAGATTTAGGCACAGCCGACCTGATGAATGAGCTGTTCGTCAATATCAAGGTCGATCGCGAGGAGCGTCCGGACTTGGACAAGATTTACCAGGTCGCGCAACAGCTTCTCACACACGGCTCCGGCGGTTGGCCGCTGACCATGTTCCTCACCCCGGGGGATCAACAGCCCTTCTTCGGCGGCACCTACTTTCCCAAGGAGCCGCGCTTCGGAATGCCTGCGTTTCGCGAGCTTTTGATTCGAGTTGCACAATACTTCCGCGAGCAGAGCGCGCAGATCGCGACGCAGAACGAACAGCTGCAAGCGGCGCTCTTAAGTCTCGCGCCGCGAGTGCCGCCCGGAGTCGCTATTGATGCTTCTCCCCTGACCTCGGCGCGCGCTGCGCTCGAGCGCTCCTTCGATTCCGAATTCGGCGGATTCACCGGCGCGCCGAAATTCCCGCATCCCACCAGCATCGAGCGTTGCTTGCGCCATTGGCATGCCTCATCGAGCAGCGCCGGCCCCGACCTCAAAGCGTTGTACATGGCCACCCTCACTTTGACCCGCATGGCGCAGGGCGGCATTTACGATCAGCTCGGGGGCGGATTCGCGCGCTACTCGGTCGATGGTGCCTGGATGATTCCGCATTTCGAGAAAATGCTCTACGACAATGCGCAACTGCTGGGCGAATACGCCCGCGCCTGCCTCGCCACCGGCGAGGCGTTGTTCTCGCGTGCCGCCGGCGAAACCGCGGACTGGACGTTGCGCGACATGCGCTCGGCGGAAGGCGGCTTCTATTCCAGCCTCGATGCGGATTCCCAGGGAATCGAGGGTAAATTCTACATTTGGAATCAAGCGGAAGTGCGCGCGCTGCTGACCGCAGCCGAATATGCGGCCATTGCCCCGCACTTCGGCTTGAATCGCGAGGCCAACTTCGAGGGCGAATGGCATTTGCACACCTATGAGTCCGCCGAAGCCATAGCCGGTCAGCTCGATGAAGATGTGGCGACCGTCCGGTCGCTGATCGAATCGGCGCGCGCCAAGTTGCTCAAAGCCCGCAATTTGCGGGTATGGCCGGCGCGCGATGAGAAGATTCTCACCGCCTGGAATGCGCTCATGATCAAGTCCTTGAGCGTCGCGTCGCGCGTGTTGCAGCGGCCCGATTTGGCCGAAGCGGCGACCACCGCCGTCGACTTCTTGCGCAGGCATTTGTGGCGCGACGGCCGCTTGCTGGCCACCTACAAAGAGGGTCGCGCGCACCTGCCGGCCTATCTCGATGATTACGCTTTCCTGATCGATGGGCTGCTCGAGCTGCTGCAGGCGCGCTGGCGCAGCAGCGATCTTGAATTTGCCCGGCAACTGGCGGATGTGCTGCTCGCGCAATTCGAAGACGGCGATGACGGCGGATTCTTCTTCACCGCCAAGGAACACGAGTCGCTGATACTGCGCAGCAAAACCTACGCCGACGAGTCGCTGCCGTCAGGCAACGGTGTTGCCGCCTGCGCGTTGTACCGGTTGGGAATTCTGCTCGGCGAGACCTCCTACCTGGATGCCGCTGAACGCACGCTGCGCGCCTCCTGGTCGGCAGTTCAAGATTACCCTCAGGCGCACATGAGCCTGATCAACTGCCTGGAGGATTTGCTGTCCCCCCTGCAGGTTCTCATCATCCGCGGCGGCGCCGCATCCGCCAATCGGTGGGCCAGGGAATTGGGGGTGCTGTATGCGCCGACTCGCATGATTTTCGCCATACCCAGCGATGCGATCGACTTGCCGGACTCGCTGGCCGCCAAGAGCGCGGCGAGCGAAACGCTTGCCTACCTCTGTAGCGGCATGACTTGCTCGGCGCCGCTGACCAATTTGGAGGATGCCTCCCGGGTCCTGAGATCGCGCCTTACAACGTGATGACGGCGCCGCGCTTGCTCAACTCGATACCCATGCGCCGCTTGAAATCGCCGTGCAGGCGATCGGAATAAAGCGGAGCGGCGTTCCAATCCAGCGCCCAGGGCTGCGTGGAGCGCATGCTCTCGGGTTCGGCGCCGTCTCGCGGAAAGATATGTGCGTGCAGCGCCGGATCGGCGTTGCCGAAGATCGCGTAGTTGATGCGTGCAGCCGCCGTGAGGACGAGCAGCACGTCGCCGATGAGCGCCATATCTGCCAGAAACTGGGCACGAGGTGCGGGCGGCAGCGCGTTCAGATGCGGCACCACGGGATCGGGCAGCAGCAGACAGTACCCGGGCAACACCTGACGTTCGCCCATGATGACCCAACCTGAATTCAGCTTGGCGATTGCCGCCGCATACCGGGAGTTGCGGCAACTTTCGACTGTCCTATGTATCGAGGTCGATGCCATTACTTTTCTCGGGCCTTCGCGACGGTTGCGGCGTCGACGGGCGGCGCCGCATTGCCGAAATGATTGCGGATATAGGTCAACAAGGCGGCCGCATCCTCATCTTTCATCCAGCCGAATAGCAGCATTTGCGTCGGGTAACGGCCCGCGGGAATCGATGCGGGGCGCTTCTGACTCAAGACCCATTGCGTCAGCTCGATGGGATCGCCCAGGACCGCCGGCGATCCCGCCAAACTCGGATAAACGCCGGCCACGCCCTCGCCTTTCTCCCGGTGACAAGCCAGGCAATTCTGGGAATACAGATCGGCGCCGCGCTCCTCGCCGGCCGGCGCCGATTGCCGGGAACAGGCTGCGGCGAACACCAAGATGCATATCGGAATCAGCGTCCATCCCTTGGCTCCCTTCATCCCTTCAATTCCCTGTAGCTAGCCGTTCCACGTTCTATAGGCGCCCGTATCCATGTGCACGAAGTTCGAGGCGCCATAGTACCCGACACCGCCGCGCATCAAATCGCGTGCGCGAGCCGCCAGGACAGCGCAATCCACGCCCGTCATCCGCACATCGATGGCGCGGCCCTGCATGTGCAAGCTGCGTTGCGACACACCGGAGCCAACCTCGTGCAAATGCTCGTTGGTATGCGGCGATCGATAGCCTGAGATCACGCTGAAGCTGGGCGGCACTCCCAGCTCTTGCGCGACGTCGACAAGATAGTCCAGAAGCTCGGGATCGATTGTGTGCTGCTCGGCGGTGCGAAAGTCGCGCAAGAATACCTGCAGCCGGGCAAGCGGCTCGGACAGATAGGCATTGTCGCGAAAGTACTCGATATCCAGGTGCTCGTCGGTATGCAGGTTGTAAAGTGCAATTCGCCTGAAGGCGTCGTTTCGCTTCGAGGCGCCGCTGACGGCGCCGATCACCGATTGCGAATTGAGCGCGGCGGCGCCGGCCAGCGCTGTGCCGGCCAGAATCAAACGGCGTCGATTCAACATCATCCTTGGAATCCTGCGTCGAGCAGCTTGCCGCGATCCAGCGCCAGCACGGTGGCACGCGGAAAGAAATTGAACTCGGATGCCGAAGCCCAAGTGTAGGCGCCCATCATGCGGCCCACCACGAAGTCTCCTATGTCGAGTTTAGGCAGATCGAGTTTCTCCCTGATGACATCGATGCTGTCGCAAGTCGGGCCGGCCAGCACCGAAGGAAAGGTTTCTCCTCCCGAAGAGAGCGCGCTCACCGGGTAGATCGCATGGTCGTACATCTGACCGCTGTAGCTGCCGTACAGTCCGTCATCGAGATAGTACCACCAGCGGCCGTCCCGCAAGGCCCGGCCCATGACGGAGGCCACGCTGATCGCCGCCGGCGCGCAGATATAGCGCCCAGGTTCCGCGATCACGCGTACCTCGGGCGGCACACCCTCGAGCGCCGCCACGATGGGCACGCAAAATTCTTCGATGGGCATGCTGGACTTCACGTAATCGACCGGAAAGCCGCCGCCGATATCCAGCATGTTCAGTGCGCGGCCCGCAGCCCGCGCGCGTGTCATGAGTTCGCTGCACACACCGATCGCCTTTATGATCATTCCCGGTTCGGGATTTTGCGATCCGGTGTGAAAGGACAGTCCATCCGCCTCGACGCGCAGCTCCGCGGCCAGCCGCAGAAGATCCTCGACTGCCTCCGGGTCGCAGCCGAACTTGCGCGATAGATCGACCGGCGCGCCGGGACTGCGGAAGGAAATACGGATCAACAAGGAGGCGCGGCCGCGGTACTTGGTGAACTTTCGCAATTCGTCCGGATTGTCGACGACAAAACGCTTCACGCCGAAGCTCAAGGCTGTACGAATATCGCTGTCGCGCTTGATCGGGTGAGTATGGATGCAGCGTTCCGGCGACACCCCTAAGCGGCGCACGAGATCGACCTCTCCGTTGGTCGCCAAATCGAAGAAAGCGCCTTCCGCATTCAAGGTGTTGATGACGGACGAATGAGGCAGCGGCTTCAATGCGTAATGCAGGTCGACGCCCGGCAGCGCCGCGGCCAGCCGCCGATACTGCCCGCGCACCCGCTCGGCATCGATGACCAGCAGGGGCGAGCCATAACGAGCCACCAGGTGTTGGATCGACTCGCGCGAGAAAGGATCCTGCGTGGGCTCAAGCTCCATGCGCTAGCTGACGCTCAACTCCAACGCATCATCGCCCATGCCGCTGGCGCGCTGCAGCCGATCGAGAATCGCGGCCCACTTCTCCTCCTGCGGCAGACTTTGCACGAATATCCTCACGCAGCCGACGTGATCCAAGGTGCGCAAATTGTTGTACAAATTGTGTCCATAGGTATCCGCTTTCTTTCCGGCATTGATCCAGGTGATGTGGCGCTGGGTATGCAGCGGCGGCCGCATGGCCAGCACCGCCACCTTTTCCTCGCGTGCGGCGATTTCGCTGGCGCGCACCTCGAGATCGTCCGAAGGCACAATCTCGAGAGGCGTCGAGGGTGCGTAGTGCACGGCGCGATCGCCTGGAACCCTGGGCGAGGTACCGCCGACCGCCAACGGGCCCACTGCAGCTTCCAGCTGCGAGCGGGTAATGAAGCCCGGGCGCAGCAGGCGTGCCTGGTTGTCGAGACAGGAAACGATGGTCGATTCCAGACCGATCGGCGAGTCGCCGCCATCCAGAATGACCCTTACGGCATCGCCCAATTCATCGCGCACGTGCTCCGGCTTGGTCGGGCTCAAGCGTCCGTAACGATTGGCCGAGGGCGCCGCAATGCCGCCACCGAAGGCATTCAGCAGCTGCTGCGCCATGGGGTGCGAGGGTACCCGGATGCCGATGCTGTCCTGACCGCCCGTGACGATTTCGTTGACGTTGTCGGCCTTGGGCAGTATCAGCGTCAAGGGCCCGGGCCAAAATTTGTCGGCCAACTGCTCGGCAACCGCGGGTACATGCGAAACCCAGCGATGCAAGTAGCGCGGATCGTCCAGATGAACGATGACGGGATGATCGGGGGGTCGGCCCTTGACCTCGAATATCTTGCGCACCGCGGCGGGATTGGAAGCATTCGCGCCCAATCCATAGACGGTTTCGGTCGGAAACACCACCAATTCGCCAGTTCTTAGAGCTTCGACCGCGGCTTCGATTTCTGTCTGCGTTGCTCGTACCACACATGCATGATATCAAGACTTGAGAGTTGTAGCCGGAAGGAGACATTGCAGGAACCGCAGGTCGAGCCAGCGCCCGAACTTGAAGCCCACTTGGTGAAAGTGTCCTACGTCGATGAATCCAAGGCTTTTGTGCAGCCTTATGGACACGGCGTTATCGGCATCGATGCCCGCGATCATGACGTGCTTGTGCATGGCGGCCGCCCGGCTCATGAGTTCGATGACCAGCTTTCGGCCTATCCCTGATCCGCGGCGATCGGCGCGAACATGGACACTATGTTCAACGCTGTTGCGGTAGCAGGGCGGCGTGCGAAATTCGCCGAAGGTTCCGAAGCCCGTAATCCCGGACTCATCGCGCGCAATGATCACGGGAAAACCGGCGGCGGACTTCGCCTCGAACCAGGCAGCGCCGCGCTCTTGAGTGAACTCGATCTCCGTGTAAACAGCG
The DNA here is from genome assembly GCA_036494725.1 of Steroidobacteraceae bacterium. GTDB lineage: Bacteria > Pseudomonadota > Gammaproteobacteria > Steroidobacterales > Steroidobacteraceae > Bog-1198. The sequence continues at coordinate 4,692 of DASXNX010000025.1, read as the reverse complement.
GTGGAGTTGCGAATGACCTCGTTGTAAATCCCCATGATTTCCGCAAGGTCGGCCTGCGCGGCATCGTTGATCATGTCCGGTCAATCAAGATAGGCAGGAGGTTTGGGCAACAGCGCAAAATCCTTGGGATCGTGCTGCACGATCAAGCGGCCATGCGTGTTCTTGATGATGCTTTCCAGCCTTGCCATCGAGGCCAGGGTATCGGCGCGATTCGAATTGTATACCGGCACGCGCTTGAAGGTTCGATCGGCGCGCAAATGATAAAGATCGCCCGACAATATGACAGTGCCGCTCTTCTGCAATTTGAGCTTGAGCACTTGATGCCCGGGCGTGTGGCCGGGCGCTCTCAGGATCATCACCTTGCCGTCGCCGAAGACATCGTAGTCCCCATCGATGGACTCGGTCTTCGCATTCTTGTACGTGCTCCAAGTCTCCGGCAGCACGCCGCCGGGCGGCGGAAGGACGAGCGAGGCGGCGAGCTCGGTCTTGTTCATGATCCAGACCGAGTCCGGAAAGTCGTTTGCATTGCCGGTGTGATCCCAATGCAGGTGCGAGAAGGCGACGAAGTTGATTGCCTTGGGCGCCACTCGGATCGATTGCAATTGCGCCAGCAGCGTGACGGGTACGGTGACATGCACGCCCGGCGCCACGTCGGTTCCTTCCTTGGGAAAGTTGTAGTGATCGCCCAAGCCGGTGTCCCACAGCAAATCGCCCTTCGGGTGGCGGATCAGGAAACAAGGTACGGCGATTTCGCCCGACTTGCGGTCGTACTCGCCGGTATCGGAGAACCCGCTCAAGTCCTTGAAAACGGCATGTCCGCAATCGAGCGCGTAGAGCCGTATTTCAGCGGATTGAGCACGGCATTCGCGTACCGGCCCCAGGCAGGGAAGCAGCAGACAAATTGCCCACAAATAGACCGATCGCGTGTGCGCGTCAATCATGACTGGCCCTCCTGACCTCTTATATACTAGATCACGTGCACGACAGCGAAGAACACCATCATGCGGAGCATGAGACCGGCGTCACGAATCCGCTCGAGCAGCGAGTTCGCGCGCTGGAAACACTGCTGACCGAAAAGGGTTATATCGATCCTGCGGCGCTCGATGTGTTGATCGATGCCTACCAAACCAAAATCGGACCGCGCAATGGGGCACGGGTGGTTGCGCGAGCCTGGTGTGACCCGAAGTTTCGCCATTGGTTGCTCGAGGACGCGACCGCCGCCATTGCCTCCATGGGATTCGCGGGCCGGCAGGGTGAGCACATGGTGGCAGTCGAAAACACGCCGCAGGTGCACAACCTAGTGGTGTGCACGCTGTGCAGCTGCTATCCGTGGGCGGTTCTGGGACTGCCTCCGACTTGGTACAAGAGCGCACCCTATCGCTCGCGTGCGGTGAAGGATCCGCGCGGCGTGTTGCGCGAGTTCGGTGTGCAATTGCCGGAATCGACTCAGATTCGCATCTGGGATTCCACCGCCGAGGTTCGCTACCTGGTGATCCCGCAACGGCCCGCGGAATCTTTGCACCTGAGCGAGAGCGAGCTGGCGGACTGGGTCACGCGGGACTCGATGATCGGCACGGGATTGCCGGGCGCGCCGGCTTGAGCTACCACTCCAATGCGGATCTGGGCGGAACGGCGCAGCCGGGCGCCATCATTCCAGAGGCCGAGGGCGATCTGTTTCACGCGCCATGGGAACCCCGGGTCATGGCGCTGGTAGTCGCCATGGGTCCGACGGGAATGTCGAACATCGATATGAACCGGTCCGCCCGCGAAACGCTGCCCAATTACCTCGGCTCGAGCTACTACGAGATTTGGTTGTCGGCGTTGGAGAAGCTGGTTGCGCAGACGGGTGTGCTCGGCGATGCAGCTCCTCCCGCGCGGCGTGTCCTCAAAGCTCCGATGGTCTTGGCCGCAATCGGGACCAGCACCTCCTACTCGCGTCCGCCGACGCAGGCGGCACGCTTTACCGTGGGAGACCACGTGCGTACCCGCTCCGGCGCGCCCAAGCATCACACACGATTGCCGGGCTATGCCCGCGGAAAAATCGGCCTCGTGCAGCGAGTGCACGGAGTCCATGTGTTTCCGGATACCAACGCCCACGGTCAGGGCGAATCCCCACAATGGCTTTATAACGTGGCCTTCGATGCTGCGGAACTTTGGGGCCCGCAAGCGCAACGATCCATCATTTCGTTGGACGCGTGGGAACCCTACCTGCAGCCCGCATGAAACTACCCGGAATGCCTTGGGCTTCAGACGGGCCCGTGTTCAACGCTCCCTGGGAAGCCAAGGCATTCGCCTTGGTGCTGGCGTTGCACGAGCGCGGCTTGGTCACCTGGCCGCAGTGGAGTCAAGCGTTGGCGCACCAGATTGACGCGGCGCGCCGCGCCGGCGATGCGGATCTGGGAGATGCCTACTATCGGTACTGGCTGCAGGCCTTGGAATCGCTCGTCAATACCCTGCCGGCTTGAGCCCTGCCGGCTGCAGCGGACGGGTCGCGTCCGCGGTGGTTTCCGGCGGATCGAGCGCCGTTCGCGTCCAGGTGCCATCCTGCAGCCGGGTCAGCTCGTACGCCGGCCAGTAGTGCTTGTCCAACTTCAACGTGATGACATCGGTTTGGCCGTTCCAGCTGATGGTCTTCAATCGCAGTGACGCGCGATCGGCCCTGCCGCTCACTACCTTGATGAAGGCATCGAGATCGGCGGTGGGCTGACCATCAACCTCGACAATGCGCCGGCCGGCGTACAAGCCGTAGTGGGTGGACGGCGAACCGTAAAAGAAAAATGACACGAACACGCCGTAGGGCGCAATGCCCCGCTGCGCGGCCATGGCGCGATGGGGAGCCTGCAGCGTCGCACCCGCCCAGATCAGTACGCGATCGATGTCGCGCCCGTTCAAGGCTACGGTGTTCATCTGCAAGGTCTTCTCGGCACCGTCGCGCCACACCGTAACCTGACAGTTGGCGTTCTGCACCGCGCGCTCGACTTCGCGGAATCGATTCACCACCTTGCCGTCCACGCTGAGCAGCAAATCGCCCGGCTCGAGCAGCTTCGCGGCCGGCGACCCGGCGACCAGCCGGTCGATGGCAAGCACCTGGCGCCGCTGCGGACTGTGTTCCGCCAAGCGGCGCACCCATTCATCGGTCAGACCCAATTCGCGCGCGCCGGCCAGGGACTGCACCGTGAATTCGGCCTCGAGCGAATACAAGGGACGGCCGCCGGCCACCACGCCGAGCATCTCACTGACCAGGTCCGCGGGTATGCCGCGATTGATTTGCTCGAGTTCGCGCTGCGATTCGAAGGCAAAACTCGACCACAACGCCAGCACCTCGCCTTTCTCGTCCGCCAGCACGCCATCGTAGTCGTTGGGGGGATTGATGAGGCTGATCGCCTCCAAGTTGCTATCGCGGAAGCGCAACGTGCGCGACAAGGGAAATGACAGCACATCGATGCTGGAAACTTGAGTCTTCTGCGATTGGATCTTCGAATCGGCGTGCTGGCCGACCACCCAGACATCGTCGCCTGCGTTCAGAGACCGGGCAGCCAGCGTAGCCGCCCTGACCGGTGTATCGCCGATGGCCTTGGGATCATAGGAAATCACCGCAAGATTGTGCAGAGGATGGATGAAGACCACCTTGCCCGGCACTTCCACGGTACCCGCAAAGGTGATGCGCACATCGCCCATGGCAACCGGCACGGTATTGCGATCGATCGCCACCAGTCCGCGCTGGGCATCCACCACGACGCCGGTGCCGTGATAATTTTTCTCGGTGACGCCGGATACCGAATAGGGCATGTCGAAATTCACCAGCACCAGCGAGGGTGCCAGGCGATCGATGCGCGGATCGCCGGTCTTGGCAAATTGTGTCGAAGCCGACTTGATGGGCGACGGGTCGGGTCCAGGGCTGATGGCGATGCAGGGCCAGGTTCCGAGATTGTCGTCGCGCTTGCATTGCCGCGCCGGAAACCAGCGCCGGTCCACGCGAATGACCTTCAGTTGCGGCGCACGCGGATCCTCGATGGTGGAGTAGCGAACCGCCACGCTGGCGCCGTCCGCAACCTCCGCCAGGGCCGCGGCGAAATCCGCCAGCTTGTCCATCTTTCTGCCGTTGAAGGAACTGATCAGGGCCGCGCGCGGAATGCCCGCCGCACCGAAAACATATCCCGGATTGGCGATATACACGCCTTTGATGGGCACATTGAAATGGCGCGCCTGCTGATAGGAGAGCGTATGCACCACCGCCTCGCCGAACTCGATGAATTCGTCGGCCGTGATATCGCTCAAGGATTGCACCTTCAGGTCGTGCTGCACCAGATCGCCGCCGCGTTGGACCTCTACTTTCACCTGTCCGCCGACGTGCCCGTCGAGCTGGTCCTCCAGGGCGAAGAATTCCGGGATGGGCTTGCCGTCGAGCGACAGCAGAATGTCGCCGGGCGACAGCTTGCCGTCCGCGCCCGATCCGGGCTGCACTTCGTCCACCACCAGCATGCCGGTGAGCTTGGGGTAGCTGCGGCGCATCTTGGCTTCCGTTTCGGCCTTGAGCCCCAAGCGCCTGAGCTCATCGTAGGGTGTGTACTTGAATACCGTTTCCAGCGTACCGCGCGGCACCGGCTTGCCGGCCTCGATGTACTGGAGCGCTCGAACCACCGCAGTCAGCGGCAAGTAGAAGCTCGAGGCGGCCCCGGTGGCGCCGCCGGC